>CAUJIH010000031.1 GCA_963205275.1 Verrucomicrobiota bacterium
GTAACTATTCAGGTATCTAAGATTAGTTGAATATTTTCGAAAATCAACGAGACTGGCCAAGCCTTGACTGATCGTGCCACAGCCCTTCGCCCTGTTGTTCAAGCTGCGTTTGACGCTGGCGGAATTGATGCCGTTTGCGAACTTATCGCCAGTATGGAGGCGCGATTTGAAGCACGCATCGCCCAGCTCGAGGCACGCATCGCTGAATTGGAGAAGCGACTCAATAAAAACAGCAGTAACAGCAGCAAGCCCCCGTCCAGCGATGGACTCAAGCGCATGAGTTCGTTGCGTATAAACGAGAGTGGACGCAAGCCCGGCGGTCAACCCGGGCATTCCGGTCAGCATCTTGAGCCCAGCGCCAACCCAGATGTGGTCATCGAGCTGCCGCCTCCCGAGCAATGCCCGCACTGCCAGAGTGACTTGACCGGGCAATCCGAGGAGAGCGTCGAAGCGCGGCAAGTTTTCGACCTACCGCCCCTCAATCTGCATGTCACCGAGTATCGTGCCCGACGCAAAAAATGCCTTGGCTGTGGAAAGCAAGCTTGTGCCGAGTTCCCTGCGGGCGTGAACGCTCCCACCCAATACGGTCTACGCATGCAAGCGGCGATGACTTATTTGCAAGTCTGGCAATTACTGCCACACCAGCGAGTCGCACAAGTGTTCGAAGACCTCTTTGGGCATAGGCCCAGCGACGCGAGCATTGTGCGTAGCGTGGCCACCAGTGCCTCGCGAATGGAAGGGGCAGTGGAACAAATCGCGGCAGAGCTGAAACAGGTTCCCGTGGAATAGTAGTTGGGGTCAGTAGTAGTTGGGGTCATGCAACATTTCTTGACAGATGTAGTTGGGGGGCGACATTTTTTTACCGTACACGAATATAGACGAGAAACGAGTGAAAATTTTGTCAAGAAATGTTGCATGACCCCGTAACCTACCGGACCTTCAAGCTGGATCTCATACAGCAGCGACGTCGTCTTTGGTCCGTCAAATTTCTGTCCGCTGACCTTGTTCACGATGGAGGTGATCCCGCCGTTGCGTGCTGGCTGGAAGTCGAGTCGGATAGTATCCGTCTCCAGCATGATGACGGAGGGAGACGCGCCCTTCGCGGAGGGAGTGCCGTGAGATGTCACGCCCGGGAGGATTAGGGCCAAGAGGGCAATAGGACACAGCAGGGAGATGAAGGGTTTCCTCATCATGATGTTTCTCTGAAGCCTGAGTCCGTAGAGTGAATGATTCGGCGATTACTCGGCTTTTAGCAGGATGGCACCCGTGCCAGGAGGTAGGACCATCGGTGATGCGACGGCCGAGCCGGTATCCGTCTTCCATTGGCCGGAGAGCGGCACGCGTATTTCGTGCGAGGTCGGATTGACGAGCACCCTCCCGTGCTCGAACTCACGTTGATACGCTCCGTCTAGCTTCTGATAGGTACCGCGTGCCCTGCCCAGCGGAGCTTGGCGGTAGCTGGGCAGGATGTCATCCCCTGGGCGGTAGAGGCAGGAAGGTTGGACTGGCTTTTCCTTGGCCGCAAAACACATGTAATCCCGCCCCTCCGTGCCCAGCAGGAAACTCGCCGCCACAAAGCGGTAACTCGCGTCGTAGACTTCCTTCGGTTCCGTGTCCCCGCGCTTTTTGATGCTGGCAAATACCAGTGTCTGCTTGCCCCGTGCGGCGCAATCGGCCAGGGCATCCACGTCCGCTTTCCAATCCTCGGGATCACTCTTGAAGGGCTGCATGGGATCGCGCGTCCAGCCAGTGAAGAACTCTGCCACCACTCCGTCGGCGATGGACAGGAACTCCGCATAGCCGTACTTGAAATAGTCCTTTCCCCTGGGACCGACGATGAACAGCGGTTTGTTGCCGATATGACGGCGCACAACGCGCAGCAGTTCCAGCATGGCTTCCTTCCACTCCGCGTCCGTGTATGCTTTGCCGGTTTTCGGATTCACTGCCTTGCTGACCTTCTTGTGGTTGATGTAATTTGTGGTAGGGCCAACGAGGTCAATATAGGCACCGTCATAGCCATAACGTGCGATCTGCTCCGCATAAACCTTGGCCCGATACTCCTGCCAATCCGGATTGCCCGGATCGAGATGGAGCGCGCCGTATTCGTAGTCGCCCACCCACTGACCCGCTTCGTCCTTGAGAAACCAGTCCGGATGCTGTTCCGGTTTGTTCCAGGCTGGGAGACTTGTATTCGCTGCGTTGATGGAGCCGCCGTACACTAGTACGGTCAGTTTGGGATTCAGCGACTTGATCCACTTTACGCGCTCGTTCTCGGCGCTGATGTCTCGTTTTTTGGTTGCGGGTGGAAACATGGTCCACACGAAGCTGTAATGCTCGGCGATGTGCTGCCAGTCGGCATCTGGAATCCGCTCACGTACGCTGATGGCAAGCGGAATAATGCTGTCATCTGCCATGCTGTGAGCGAGACCAGATGCGAATAACGCCAGAGCCATGGCGAGGCATCTGAGTTTCATGAGGGAAGCTCCGGTAACTATTTTCCGAAAGCAGGGTGTTAATTGGGATCCGTTTTGTAGTATTTGAGCGTTCATTGGTTTCTCCGTTTTTTTGGCTTCGCGTTCAGTGGAACTGAGGATCGTTACTCTGCCTATGGCGTGACGAACTGGGCTTCGCCGGGCTGGAGGGTGATTTCTTTGCCGTAGATTTTCAGTGGGATCGGATTGAACGCGATGCAGGCGAGGACGGTGCCCGTGCGTCCATCGGGCAGCCGCCAGGTATTGTGCAGAACGGAGGGACAGTCGAGTTCCTGCGACGGCTTGCTCGTATTGAGCGGAGAAAAGCTGATCTGAATCGACGGAACCTCCAGCGGTACTTGAGTCACTCGCTGGCCGAACACTAGGAACTCACGCGCCGAGCTATGCCATAGATCAAAGTGACTGCGAAGCATGCGCAGTTGAGTCTCGTCCGTCGCTTTTGGGTCGTGGTCGCGTCCCCATACCGCGGCGGTCGGTGCCTTGCCACACACCAGATCCATGCCCAGTGAGTAGAGGGTGTCAGGTTTGGGAGTTTTCCAGATTTCCAGTCCGATGTTTCCCCAGCCATGCATGAACTCGTGATACACATGGGTGAAGAGCGGTACGCCGATAAGGGGGCTGCTGCGTGGCCATGCTTTTTGGCGATGATCGCGGCAGAGATAGGTGTCGAGTACCGGAATGAAGAACTCGCCCGGCTCTTCGATAGACAGGGCAAAATTCGGATCGCGCTTCTTCCCCTCGCGGCGAATGTCGTCGAGCAATGCATGAACGGCTTTGGTGGACCAGTTGCCGCCTCCGGGAGGATGTCCGTGCGTGGTGCTGTAGCACGGCGGCGATCCGCCCCCGACAAGCCCGTCGGCGTGTATGCTGTCAACTCCCAGCCTTTGGCATTCCAGAGCCGGGTCCAGCAGAACCTTACGCGCCACCGCTGTGGCGGGACAGATTTTGGCGTTTTGGGTGGGAAATGCGTTCTTTCCGAAAACGGGTAAGTTAAAGATTTGCGGCTTGCCATCCGGGCCGCAAATGGCAGCAGCAGCCCCCCTTTGTTCAAAGTCGGATCTCAGGTCCAGATCCTTGGGTATTCCGCTGTCAATATTGGCGGCTTTGCTCAGGGTCCATTTCAAACCGGACACCGGCACCATCGCACGATGCCCTTTTGCGTGAAGATCCGCCATCGCTTGGCTGAAGGGAGCCTCGCCACCGAACGGAGGAAAATAGTCAGGCGTCACCCAGGTGCCAAGTTTCTCCCAATTCGTAGGAATCAGCGTGATCGGCCCTCCCAGCAGGCTGCGCCAAGCCTCGCCCTGCTGGCTGAATTGCGCAAGGCGGTTGGATACGCGCTTCCCTGCGAGATAGCCGCGTGCGCCATAGTTGTAGAACAGGGACGGCTCAGTCAGCCACGCGGGCACGTCGCCCGCTGCCACTCGCTCCCGCAGAGTGCGCTGACACCAGGGCTGTTTGAGCGCCCAGGATTTGTAAAGGTCCGCCGCCGCCTGCCAGTCGCCCCGGAAGGTTCCCAATACGGTATCATACTCCGTGCCCCACTCGCTCCGTGAGAGGGCTGGCGGGAGGTGCGAAAGGGTTGGACGAAGAATCACTTGAGTTCTATCCCGGCGCACACTCAGATTTTTGGCATAACCCTGGCTGTCGTAGGCCGCCAGATAAATGCCGGAAGTTCCGTCGTAAAACGCCATCAACTGCATCGAGGCTTCGCCGGGATACGACATTTCAGGGCCCGTTTCGTTCGTCGCGGGGGATGGCACCACGCCGCCATCGCAGAAGGGGAGTAGGAAAAAGTCATCCGATGCCGAATCGCCGAGTTGCTGAGGGCACGAGAGCGCGGGAAAGCGGACGTTGGAGAGAGCGGCGTCGCTTTGGTTCTTCACCGTGATACGAGCGAAGATCAATGGCGACCCCGGTTCCGTGCGAAAGCGGCATTCGACGGCGATCAGAGAATTCTTGTGCCGGGGAACCTTCACGATCACGGATTGGCCTTCTTTGGTGACCGTGACATCCAGCGCGTCGGCTTCGCTCAGCACGATGGGCGGTGCTGCGGCATCGGTGGGATTGGCAAGCCGCAATTCATACAGCAACGGGCCCGCCTTGGGCGCGATAAACTCCCGTCCGCTGCGCTTATCTACCAGCGAGACGATGGCTCCGTTCTGCGCGGGATCGAAGCTCGCACGGGTCGAGTCTGTCTCCAGCATGATGACGGACGGAGACGAACCCTTCGCAGGAGGAGCGCCGTGAGATGTCACGCCCGGAAGGCTAAGCGCCAAAAGGGCAAGAGGACACAGCAGCGAGATGAATGGTTTCCTCGTCATGATGTTTCTCTGAAGCCTGATTCCGTAGAGTGAATGATACGGCGATTACTCCACTTTTAGCAGGATGGCACCCGTGCGGGGCGGCAAGACCAGCGGCGATGCGACGGCCGAGCCGGTATCCGTCTTCCATTGACCGGAGAGCGGCACGCGCATTTCGCGTGGGGTCGGATTAACGATGACTTTCCCACGCTCGAATTCACGTTGATACACGCCATCCTTCTTCGCATAGGTGTCGCGCGGTTCGCCCAGCGACACGTTCGCACACTCCGGCATCACTTCCTTGCCCGGAAGGTAAATACCGGGGGTTCCAAAGGCAATTGCGTAGTATCGCAAAAAGCTCTTCGCGTTCGCTCCCAAGAGAAAACTGGCGGTGATGAAACGATAGCGTTCGTCGAACGCAGCCACCGGCTCGCCCTCCTCGCGTTTGCGGACGTTGGCCACGGCCACCATGATCTTGTCGCGTTTGGCGCAATCCACTAGGGCGTCCACATCCTGCTTCCATTCGTCCACCGTGATGCCGCCCGGCTTGGTCGGATCTTGCGTCCAGCCGGTGAAGCCTTCGTTTTGGATGCCGTCCACAACGGTCAGCAGGTCGGCCGCACCTGTCTTGAAATAGGTGCCGCCGCGGCCCGTGTTGGCGATGATCATCTTGTCGCCAACCTGGCGGCGCACGGCTTGCAGCAGGCCGAGGATCGCCTCTTTCCATTCCGCATCCGTGTAGGCTTGGCCAGTCTTGGGGTTCACCGTCTTGCTGGTCTTCTTATAGTTGACGTAATGCGTGTCCGGTTGGCAGAGGTCCACAAACACGCCGTCGTAGCCGTAGCGGTCGATCAGGTCCGCATATGCTTTCGCTCTGAACTCCCGCCACCCGCTATTACCGGGGTCGAGATGGAGCGAGCCATATTCAAAGTCGCCCACCCAGTCGCCATTTTCATTCTTGAGAAACCAGTCAGGGTGCTGGGTTGGTTTCTTCCAGGCCGGGAGGTGGGTGTTTGCCGCATTGATGGATCCGCCATAGACCAGCATGATCGGATGCGGATTGAGCGACTTGATCCATTTCACACGCTCGTTCTCGGCGCTGAGATCTTTACCCCCGGAGCGGGGGGCAAACATGGTCACGACCATTCCATAGCGTGCGGCGATGTGCTGCCAGTCGGAGTCGGGCAGTTGTGTTCGCACATGAACATTCAGCGGAATGCCATCACCCCCGATGGTATTCGCCGTGAATCCGGGGACTATGAATAAGCTCACAAGGAAGAACAGGTGTTTCATAAATGATGGGTATGGAGATTGGATTATGGGATTGCGAATGTGATTTTGGCCGGGCTCAGCGGCTGACCGAGTCTGACTGTGGAGACGATTCCTTTCGGCAGGACGTTCCAGACGAAGGGATTTTTTCCGACGGTGATTACCTCCTCGCGGTCTGCCGACAGAAGATAGTCCGGGAACACAGCGGAGGAAACCGTTCTGCCATCCTTCAGGTGAAGCTCCAGGCGGAGATTTCCGACTCCGAAGACATTTCGGCCTAGATTGCTGAATACGACCGTATCCTCGTGCTTCAAGCCAGCCAGCACCGCTGCCGGGATCTCGATTGCGATTTCATCCTTGAAGGCGGCATAGTCCGGGATTCGCTCCAGCCCCAACTGTCCGATCACAGTGCCATTCAATGAAACGTCAGAGGTGACGTCATCTTCCGTCCACGCGGTGAGGATGAGTTTGCCGGATACGGCAGAGCGCAAGTCTTGTGCTGACACCTTAGCCGGTGCTGCTGGCTTCGGCTGCTTCACGATCCGGTCGGTGATCTTGCCTGGCTCCGTCCACTCGAACTCGCGCAGCACATCGCTGCCGGAGCGGAGCTGCACGTTCACCTTCGGGCCTTCGACCCGGACGAGGTAGAAGCCAGAAGGCGGACCGGACACGCTCCCCCAGCCATAGCGGAGTTCCTTCAGCGGAATCAGCGGTGCCCGCTTGGTCTCCAGCGGTTCCAGTTCCGCCGTCCTGTCCATCGCTACGCCTTTGATCTGCGTGATCGGCACGCCGTCCACGTCGCGCACCCAGGCACCGGTATTGTGCGTGTGTCCGCAAAAGTAGGCATCGACAGGGTGCTGTGTGATCACGCGGACGACGGAGTTAGTGAAGTTGAGGTTGCCGAAACCCACCCGCATCACCGGCCAGAGAGGGTAGTGTCCGAAGAGGAACACATGCTCAATGCCCGGTGTGGCACGGGCTTTCACGATGGCATCCGTGAGAAAGCGCTCCTGCGCAGGATAGTCCATCTCGACTTTTGTCTCACGATAGTCTCCGTAGTCGAGGAAGATGAAACAGGCGCTGCCGTAACGGAAGGCATAATACTCAGGCGTGGAAGGGATTCCCAATTCCTTTGCGAGAAAAGGCAGGACGACTTCCCGATAGGGGGTCTCTCGGGCGTGCTTGTCGTGATTGCCCACTGCGACGAAGACGGGGAGCTGGAATTGCTGTTTCAGAGTCCCAATGATCTCGGACAGTTCCGCCTTCATGTCCGTCGGACTGAGTTGCTTGTGCGTTACGGGCTGCGCACCGTGTGAGATGTCGCCCGTCATGCATACGAAGGAAACCGGCGGCTGAGCGTCCTTCATGCCGCTGACGATACCCGCGAGCGCATCTTTCGCCGGAGCGCTATTCGAGGCGGAGTAGTGGAGGTCTCCCACCACAACGAAGCTGAAGGGGCCGCCCTTGTCGGAAATCGAAGGCAGCGCTTCGCTCTCCGCAGATCGAAGAGATCCGGCGAAGCTGGTGAGAAGGACGGCGAACAGAGGGGCGAGTATGTGATTGTTCATGGAACGAATTTTTAAAAACAGGGTTTGATTTATGAGAAAGGGTGATTGAGGCCACACGCGAAGATAGTTTTCCAGAGCACTGAGATCACTTCCGGCATACGGGATCAACAACGCGCCAGTAACCTTGAGCACAGGCACCTACATAGATGCGATGGGGTTCATCCGGGGCTACGGCGACGGTCCAGAAGCGGCGAGTAGGCAGTCCCGCGCTCACGTCCTGCCAAGTCTTCCCTGAATCGATGCTACGATAGACGCCGTCGCCGATACTCTCATCGTGGTAGTTGTGGTCCATCGTCACGGCGTAAATGGGATAGGGGGCGACAGAAACCACTGCGAACTCGGCGATTTCGCACTTCGTTTTCAACACATGCTCCCATTGGCCGCTGGCGTTTGGCGTTGATCGCCAGATTCCCATTTTATTGAATCGTCCCCCTTCGCGACCTGCGGAGAGGAGTATGGAGCCGTCCGGAAGGAAGGTAATGTCCTGGATATTTGAGGCGGGTGACTTCGCAAGCTCCCAGCTTTTGCCGAGGTCGCGGCTGTAGTAGAGTCCCGTTGCGGAGCACAGCCAGACTTGGGCGGAATTTTCGGGTCCGAAGCGGAGTTGATTCACGGTTTCATCGCCTGGGAAGCCGCTCCCTTTTTCCCAAGTTTCGCCCCGATCCGCTGAGAAAAATACGCCTGCCTTCCCGGCGAGAACGAGTTGAGACGGATCATGCGGGTTGATTGCCAAATGGGCGAGGGCCTGATCAATTCCTTTCGTCGAGGGGATTCCCTTCGCCGGTTCTCGCCAGGCTTTCCCGAAATCGTCGCTGAGGAAGAGGCGGGATGCCAGTCCGGATGCCGAGTGCCCGGCGATCAGGTAAAGTCGGGATGGATTCACGGGATCGACATAGATCCGGATCGTCTCGTCTCTCCGCGCCGTTTTCAAGTCCGGCACGTCGAGCCTTCTCCAACTCTTGCCGTCATCCCGGCTGACCATGCAGCCATTGTCGGTCGAAATGAGATAGAGTATCCCGTTTTTCGGATCGAAGGCACTGCATCGTGAATTTCCCAGATGGATGATGCCCCGATGGGTCCAGGTCTGGGGATTGTCAGACACTTTGCTGGCCATGCACTGCTGCCAGGTCGTGCCGTCGTCGTCGCTGCGATACAGCTCTCGCGAGGTGCAGATCCAGATGCGGCCGGTTACTTTCGGATCGACGGTCAGGCCATTAACCTTCGAGGAAGGCGGCTGCCAGCCATAGTCCATATTGATGTCAGGCGCTTCACAGAGTAGTTCCCATTCCGATTTACTGAGGCTGGGAGTTACTTTGCGATTTTTCTCAGAGGACACGAAGCGAGTGGCGAGAGTCCAGTTTTCCCCGCCATCGGTGCTCTTGTAGGCTCCGGCTCCGGGGCCGTACTTTTGGTTGCCAGTGAAAACGTAATTCGGATCGTGCGGCGACGCAGAGACCCAAGTGTAACTGTCCGGGAATCGGGTCTTCCCTTTCCACTTCGAGAGTCCGTTCGACTTCAGTGTCCAGGTGGCTCCGGAGTCGGTGGACTTCCAGACTCCGTCCTCGCCACCCGACGCATACAGGATCGTGGACTCTTTCCCGGCGAAAATGACGTTGAAAAAGGGCTTGTCCCTGACCACGGTCACCCAAGTCGTGCCGCCGTCCTCACTGCGGAACAGGCCGTGATCCGAAGCGACGAGAAGCAGGCGAGGATTAAGCGGACTCACCGCTATGGTCCGCACTTGGTTCCCTGCGCCGATAGAACCGATCACCTGAAAACTATCGCCATAATCGGTGGAACGGAAAATCTCACCGCTGACTTTGGGTGCCTGACCGCCGCCTTGGCCGCCGCGAGTTCCCCGGCCTAGATAGACGATTTTTCCATCGTCCGGAGCCAGTGTAACGGCACCCATCCATCCCGCGTGACTGGAGGCGGATGGCTGGCCCAAGCCGTTCCATACGGCTTTCCAGTTTTCCCCGCCGTCTTCGGATTTGTAAAAGCCGCCCGAGGTTCCCAGATACATCCGTCTGGGTTCTTTCGGGTCAATGACCACCGGCGAGAACACATTGTGATTTTCGAGTCCCGCATTTTTCCACTGCCAGCTTTGACCGGCGTCCGCAGAGACGGCGATTCCTCCGTTGTCGGTGGTGAGCCAGACTCGATCATCTGGTCCGACGGTAATCAACCAAGCTTGGTTGCACATGCCCGGTCCGACCACTTCCCAGCCGAAGGAATCTTCGGCTTTCGCATCCGAAGAAAACAATCCGGCGGACAAGGCCAGCAGGATTCCAGCAAGATAGATTATGATACTCATTGAGATGGTTTAATTGAGGGTTGATGAGATGATTTAATTGAGGGTTGGTCTTGATTTTAGCGTGCGATCCATTTGATCTCACCCGGCTGAAGCGTCAGCACTTTACCTTGGTAATCAAAGCTGATAGCTTCGTCATGGACGCAGGCGATGATGCTGCCCGTCCGTCCGTCGGGCAGTCGCCAAGTCTCGTGAAGGATGGTGGGGGACTGGATTTCTTTTGACGGCCCAGACTTGACGAAAGCTTTGCGAGTGATCGTCGGCGCGTTCAGGGAAGGTTCGGTTACTCTCTGGCCGAAGATCAGAAATTCGTGCGCAGGGCCGCGCCACAGGTCGAAGTAACCGCGCAGCAATCGGGACTGGATTGGCTCGGTGGTGGCGGGGTTAAACTCTCGCACCCATTCGGCGATTCCTGGCACCTTCCCGGTGACCAGATTCATCCCGACTTCGTAGAGAGCGGACGCGCTTTTCCAAGGCCAGACTTGGCAACTGTCGCCGCCGTAGGCTGGGAGAAACTCGTGATAGACATGGGTGAACAAAGGCACGCCAATTGCCTTGTCCCCATCGCGAGGCCAGCGTCCTTGGATGTAGTCGCGTGCGTGGTAGATGTCCAAAACGGGGATCATGAACTCGCTCGGCTCCTCCATGGACAGAGCGAAGTCGGAATTTTTCGCTTTGCCCGCTTTGCGGATGTCGTCGAGCAGATCATGGACTGCTTTCGCCATCCAAGTTCCGCCGCCGGGAGTGTGGCCGTGCTCCTTGCTGTAACAGATCGGCACACCACCGCCGACCAGCCCGTCCGCCTGCACGCAATCGATCCCGAGTTTCTGGCACTCCATCGCGGGATCGAACAGAGCCGCCCTGGCTGCCGGAGTGGTCGGGCAAATATTGGCGCGTGGCTGACTTGCCAAGTGGGTCGAAATGCTTGGTTTGCCATCTAGGCCGAGAATCGTTCCCGCTGCACCCCGTTTCTCATAGTCTGCTGTCAGATCCACGTCTTTGAGAGGCTCGCTGTCGGGATTGGCCTTCTTGCGGAGAGTCCAGTGCAGGCTGGAAAGAAACACCAGCGAGTGGTTTCCCTTCTCACGTAGTCCAGATGTGACCTGGCGGAAAGCTTCCTCACCACCGAGAGGCGGAAAATAGTCAGGCCCGATCCAGCTCCCCCATTTTTCCCAAGACATCAGCATCATGGTGACCGGTGCATTGATTTGTTTGCGCCAGTCCTCGACGTGTGATTCCACCAGCGGGAGACGATTGACTCCCTTCTCCTTGCCTTGATCTCCGCGCAGGCTGTAGGTGAGGAACAGCGAAGGCTCCGTCAGCCACCTAGGAATATCACCCAGTGCGATTCGTTCCTTCAGTGTATGTCGGCACCAAGGCTGATGAACGGCCCAGGACTTATACAAATCAGCCGCCGCCTGCCAGTCGCCGTGAAATGTTCCCAGAACTGTGTCATACTCTGCTTTCCATTGGGCACGAGCCTGAAGAGGTGGAATGTGGGTCAGGGTGGGGCGGAAGGTTTCCCGACGTTTTTCCACTCCGAAGCGTTTCGTATAGGCTTCGCTGTCCTGAGTCGCGAGATAGATCCCGGCGTCTTTGCCATACAGCGCGATGAACTGCATGGAAGCGGTGCCCGGATACTGGATGTCCGGAATCCACTCGACCGAAGCAGGAGACTGCACCAGTTGGCCGTCGCATCGGGGATAGACGAGAAAATCATCCTCTGCACTGTTCCCCAACTGGCGGGGGCAGGACAGGGCGGGGAACTGGACGCCGGAGAGGGGAGAGTCGCTCTGGTTATCTACCGAAATCCGGGCGTATATTAGCGATGATCCCGGCTCAGTTCGGAAGCGGCACTCGACGCCGATGGGGGAGTTTTTATGACGAGGCACTTTTACCACGACCGTCTGGCCCTCCTTGGCAACTGTGGCATCCAGCGCGTCGGTCTCACTCAGGCGAATCGGGTCAGCCATGGGATTGGCCGGATCGAAAAGCTGGAGTTCATACAAGAGCGGACCGCCTTTGGCTTCGACGAACTCCTGGCCGCTCGCCTTGTCCACCAGCGAGACGATGGCTCCGTTTTTTGCAGGATCGAAGCGCACACGAGCCGTGTCTGTCTCTAGTGTGATGACGGAGTCCGGCGAGTCGGCGGCAAGGGATTTCACGCATGAGAAACAAAGTGCCCACAGGGTGATCAGTGGGAGAACGAGACGGAGGCTGGCTTTCATCGTGCGCTGGTCTCAAGAAACGTCCGATTAATCACGTGTCTACGGCGTGATCAAGGTAGCCTCGCCTGGCTGAAGGGTAATAACCTTTTGGACTCAGAGCAAGCGGAACCCGGGATGCCAAGAACCATGAGCGAGAAAGCTTACCAACGATACCTCTTGGAGGCGTAACGACTCAGGTAGTGGGATAAAAACCGCGCTACGGTTCCTCCGCCAGCATGATATCGTCGAACCATGCCGTCCCGGTGACTCCGTCGAGCATGGGATGCAGATTGACGGATCGGATGGGTTTGGTGGTTTCGATCCGTATTTCTCGGAATTCCCAATCGTGATTGCCGTTGTCGAAGAATACTTTTTGGCCATACAGCTTCGTGTCGTCGGTGTAGTAGATATCGACGTAGAGGCAGCAGCCGGGTCGGTTTCCTTTGACGTTTTCTGTCTTTGCCCACCCCCGGACGATCAGCGGCTTCGGAGCGGTCTGGCGCAGAGCGATGCTTTGATAGGCGCTCGCTCGAATGCGCTCATCATTGGTCTGGAGCCGCAGACTTTGACGACCGGAGTGATACACCTTTGTGTCGGCTGTGTATCCGGTCATACCTGGCCCCCAGTGACTTAATTTCGTTGCTTCTCCCAGCTCGAATCCAGAATTTTGGAGCCGATTCGCTGATGCAGGAATGTGATAGAGCCGTAGAGGGAAGGTCTTTGGCTCGCTCTGTCCTTCGCCTTGAACCGAAATCGAGACATCGGATTGACCGGGCTTGAGCGTAGGAGAGGCGGCGAGTTCGAAGTTTACCGTAGCGCTGCTTTGGGGGGCGATGCTTAGCTCATCGCTCAGATTCTTCGCCGTCCAGCCTTTGGGTGTCGTAGCTATGATCCGAAATCGCTGAGGGCGAGAGAGGTTGTTCTCGAGATGTAACGAAATGGACTGAGTGTCATTAGCGGGGTTGGCTCCGTTGAGTCGAGCTTCGGCATCAAAGGGAGGCACGATGGAGATCGTACGTGCGGCATGCAGAGGAAGGCTGTCGCCTGTTTCCAGTGTCACCACTGCGTCGGCATGTAAAGTGAGCGTGGTTTCGGGCTGTGCATCGGAAGGAATCACGAGCTGATTTCCATCAATTTTGCTACCCTTGGTGGATAGGGAGATGACCGCCCTGCGTACGGCTCCATCCGGAGCGAGGGCCTTTGCTCCGACTGTTACAGATTCACCCGGAGCAGCTTTATCGGGGGCGGTGAGTGATAATTCCTCGATGTGCAGTAAGGGCAGGAGACAGGCGTTGAGATGCCCCCTTGCGGCGTCGATGTCTCTTTGCTGCCGACGAGCCGGGTTTTCGATGTGGTGTTGGGCAATCGTGGTCGATGCGAAATGGAAGGCAGTGAGAGCGGCGGCTAGGTTCTTGCCTGATCTTTCGGCTTTGAGTGCGGAGAGAGCGGTACGTGCTGCATCGAGCTTCGGATCGAGGAGTGCCGCTTGCTCGATGCTGAGACGTTCGTACCATGCATCAAACTCACCATCGATGATACATTCCGTGTCCGGGGCATTCACAGAGCGCACGGAGACTTTGTCAAACCAAGCACTACCGCTGCGGTTATCCATTCGCAGGACGATTTGGATACTGCGGACGGGATGGGTAGGATTGACTTGCAAATCTACCTCGTGCCAGTCGCTCGTGCCGGGTTCGAGTTGTAACACCTTGGACTCTCGAGTTGTGAACTGCTTGTCCACATAGCAGACGATGGCCTGGATGGCAAAACTATCACTTTTTGCACCACTGACATCCTGCGTTTTCACGCGTGCCCGGATGCTCACAGGCTTCGCTTCGTTCTGAAAAAGCATCGCCCACTGAGATGCTGATGCCTTTTTTTGCTCGCTGTCATTTTTTAGGAGCAATGCCTGTCCGTCGCGTAGGCATTGCTCCTCGGTCACATTCCAGTAGATCGGGCGAGTCGGACGACCGGCATCGACTTTGCTCTGAGTCTCGGCGATCTGAAATATTCCCTCAGCCTCTTTGAGGTGTCGCGCCACAAAATCTGCCTTTTTTGTAATCTGGAGCATGGCTACGGACTGAGGAGGTAGATCGAGAGAGAGGAGGAGCGAGCCATCCTTGCGCTGGTAGGGAAGATGACGCGCTGCAATTTCATCGAAGACTACGAACTCTTCTGTGGGCAGCGCGAGCGAATCGGCGTCAATGACGAGCGTGCTTTGACGCGGCTCAGTGGAATCATTGAGCACAGTGAAAAATTCCCGACCGAAGCGCTCGATGTGCAGGATAGGATCGCTTGCTCGCGCATAGGTCAGTGGTTCCCAGCCTGCGGCTGCGATTTGTTTTACAAGCGGCTGATATTTGCGAAAAATCAGGCGGTCACGCTCGTAATACTCCGGATGATCCCAATATCGCCCGCCGGGTCCGAGTCCGCTGGGTGGCCAGTCGAAGTAGCCGGGAAAGACGCCGTAGGCGAGACAGCGCTTCATGAATAGCTCGATCTCGGCACTGCCAAGCTGGGCGTAGTTGCCCTTGAGCAGCGTGACGAAAGTCTTGTGATGACAGATAGACCTGACGAAGTTGAAATCAGCGAGCGAGATATTCAGTCCGGTTTCTGCTCCCATGATGTCGAGATACGGGGCGCAGAATGGATTCGTTCTCATCGCCCCGTTCATCATGGTCGCTTTGCCCATGGTATGGAGTTTCTCCGCGACCAGTCGCGCCCATTCGACCGAGGAGAAGTAATTATAGAGATAGGGCTTCTGGGCGATAGGATCCCAAGATGGGGGATAGCTCGCATGGCGGAAATGTTCCCGGCGATAGTTGATCCCCGTTGTCAAACCATCGTAGTAAAAGCCATCCAATTCGCCGCCACGTTTGCGATAGCTGTCGAAGAAATCATCGATTCGGTCGAGCAGCCATTTCCCATAGAACATCTCCGGTTCTAGGCTAAACTGTGCGAGCACATCGCCGTATACCGTCCCTGGCTCTGCGGAGAGCTGGCCCGCTGTATCATACAGCCCGCATTCGGCATACGCTCCATCGCGACCGGTGTTGCGTTTCAGTGTTGCCTCCACGGCTGCGATGCGGCGCTCGAGTGAAGGGGTCGGATCCACGCCACGTTTGTGATCGGGGATGTCGGCGTAGATGCCGCCGTGCGTATAGTAGCTGAAGCTCTTGACTCCGATCTTGTCGTCATAGGTGTAAGATTCAGCTCCCTCCTGGATCGTAACGCCGAACTCGGTGACATGATCGATCTCGTTGAGGCGGGAGAAGGCGATCCACATGCCTTCGTCTGTAAAGTGCTTGGTAAAGAAGTCAGGATGCCGTTGGTAATAGCGATCCAGAGCACTGCGTGCACCCCATTCCGCATCGCAAGCAGATAGCTCGAACTCGAACGCTGCCTGCGACGGTGGTGCCGTCTCACGACAGAGGGCGACATCGTAGGTGATGCTCAATTGTCTCTTTTCCGCATCATAGGCGGTGCGGAAGATGCGCGGCTGATCGAGCGGGACCGCGAGGCAGAGACCGACTGGCCCGGAGATGACCGTGCAGAAGTTGGGTGAATTGAATCCCATGCGTAGATCGGGTTTGTCTTTCCACTCCGGGAGAGCCGCAAAGGCACGCAGGGGATTCACGTTCTCGTAGAGGCGGCCGGATTCGATGGTGCGGTGACGTTCGATGTCATCCCACCATTGCCATCCGAGCGCATCGACGGGCAAGCTGACGCGGACCAGAAGACCACGGTCTTTTCCACTGGTATCCTCGATCCGCAGTCGGAATCCTGCCGCGTCATTGTCGCCGGTGACTGTTAAATCGGCTTTCAAGGCGAGCGCTTCCGAGGACAGATTCATCTGAATCACTCCACCTTCCGCATGAGCCATTCCGGAAAGAGGAGTATACGTATCTCCACGCTCTACGTCGCACACGCTGAGAACGGGTTCATTAGCTACGAGGGGCAGGTGCTTCCCGCCAATGGTCGCCGATTTCCACGTTCCACTGGGTGTAAATACGAGAGTGCTATCCTTTGCGAAGCGGACTTCTTGGGCGCTGGCGCACCCGAAAGCCGTTAAAATCAGCCAACCTCCAAGCCAGAAGCATTTCTTCATTGGAGAAGAATCCTCTCGTGAGAGAATCTCTCTGTCAAGATCGATCCAGAATTATGAGTTCGGAATTATGGATTTGATCCTGCGGACGCTTTCTTCAGGGCTTCATCGCGTAGGACAGTCATGTATTCCAGAGCTAACTCGGTCTGACGATGTACGTAGTCGATCCCTGCGAATTCGCCCTTTTCTATGGCCGGATGGCAAAATTCCCAGTCGAGGAATCCCTTGTATCCACAGGCAGCCAGTGCATCGAAGTAGGCCGGGTAGGCGACCTCTCTTCCCCAGAAGTGATTGTCAAAATACCCGGCTGCCGCGAGAACGACTTGGCCCTGCTCGTTACGGACAAACTCTCCATTCACATGGGAGTGGCGCTGCAGTGGGCCACCAGCACGAGCCATCTCCCAAGCGCGTGTGTTCGACTCCGGATCATCCTCGATATTGATGTCCAGACAGGCCTGAAACCAAGGTGAGCCAACTTCCTCGATCAGTGATATGGTGTCCTTGTAATTATTCACAATATCCGGTCCGTGGTTCTGCAGAGCCAGAGTGACGCCGTGATCACCGGCGAATTGCGCCAGTTCCCGGATCGCATTGACGACCAGAGGGCGTCGATCCTCCTTCCAGTAGGGGTAGGGATCGTGAGAATAGGTCAGATCATAGGATGCGATCCCATCGTGAATGGTGATTCCCCGCCAAGCCGCGAAGATTTTGCAGAGTGGTGCTCCCAGATCGTGAGTGAGTTTGATACACTCTCGGACATAGCAGATCATCGCGTCCATCTGAGATGGAACAGGGCTAGATAGATCGCAGTTGGGCGAGACAGCAGACAGTGGCAGGTCCAGTTCGCCAAGTAGGTCGCGCAGACGCTTGCGATCATTTGCGTCCAGGTCCATCGGAGCCGCGTGAGGGCGCTCTGTGTCCAGTTCCAAGCCCTCCCATCCCTGACTTTTGGCCAATCGCGCTACGGTGAATAAATCGAGAGCGTCCCCCTTATACCAAACTCCCCGATAGGTGATACTGTATAGTCCGAGTTTCATGTCAGTCTGAACTTCATATGGAAGCTGCCGCTATAGAATGAGATATGGATTTCTTTGTCAACACAATTCGCGGTCGTGTGTGAGGAATGCGCGGAGTCTCGAAATAGGAATGATGGACGCTCTTCATACTCGGGAGGGTGTCATGCTTTGGTATTCTAGCGAATCTCATCAACTGGAGCGTGATTGCGGAGAGAAAGAAGCTTGTTATACGAGCATAATTTGAGAATGTTCCAGCAATGAGCATCGATTCTATTTTGGGTGAGTCTTTTCGAGTCTCAACTCGTCGGAGCTTTCTCCGATCCGGTGCAGCCCTCAGTGCTGCTGCACTTGTTTCCAATCGAGCTTACGTGCGTGCCGCGACAAACAAGAACAGCAAGCTGCAAATCCTACAGATCGGAGTTAACGGAATTGGGAACAAGGACCGAGAGGAGCTGATGCAGCATCCGATGGTCCAGTTCGTTGGATTTTGCGATGTCGATGCGACGGCTTTTGGCAAAGTCGATCAAGATCCTTTCAAAGGAGCTTGGCGGATTGCCGATTATCGCGAGGCCTTTGCGGATCGGTGCGATCAGTTCGATGCGGTGATCATCGATACGCCCGATTTTAATCACTGTCCGATGGCGGTCACAGCACTGAAGTACAATAAGCATGTGTACGGGCAGAAGCCTCTCGTTCAACAGCTCGACGAGTTGCGCGTCATCCGTGAGGCGATTAAGGCTCGTCCGAAGGTATACACTCAGATGGGAATTCAACTTTCCTGCCTCCCCGCTCACATGCAGGCGGTGGAGATCCTTCGTACGGGGCGGCTGGGAAAAGCAGTCGAGGCACACATATGGGCGAGGCCAATGGGGCGCAAGATTAGCAAGTTTGAGTTTTTCGTCGATCCTTGGAGTTCTCTCCCGGAGGCCCAGCCTATTCCTGACACGATGAGTTGGGAACTCTGGCAGGGGCCTTTGACTCAGCCGATGCCATACAGCGCCGATCTACATCCCCGCTGCTGGCGCACTTTTTGGGACACTGGCACAGGAATGCTCGGTGACTGGGGTTGTCACCTGATCGATCTGCTCTACTTCGCCTACGATTTGGGATCTCCGGAGACTGTCCAGACCGATACCCCGAAGCCCTCCGGAGTCGGACACTCCGGCTACAATCACTCGGTCCTCACCTATGCCGGAGGTGGCGACAGATTTGCGAGAGAGAAGTTTGTAGTTCATTATGCCGATAGCGACATTCATCCCCCTTTTGCCGCACTAGGAATGCCGATTCCAGAGAAAATTGGGAATTATTCCAGCTTGGTTGTGTGCGAGGAAGGAGCCCTACTTCTCGATTTCACGGACCGACTAGAGATTTATCGCAAAGGGAAGTTGGTAAAAGACGAGCGTCTGCCGGAGGTCGGCCCCCGCAATCACTGGAAGGACTGGGCCGATTGCTGCCTGGGTAACAAAAAGCCTCTTTGGGGACCATTCGAGGTTGCGAGCCGCATTTCGGAACCCACACTCTTGGCAGTCAAAGCCACACGCTTCCCGAATCAGGAGCTGCACTGGGATGGGGCGAACTATCGCTTCACCAACCACGAGGAAGCGAACAAGACACTCCTCTCCAGAAGCTATCGTGAAGGCTTCGCTCCGCCGAGTCTTGACTGAAGCGCCGAATTACCTTTTTTCACAGTCCTTTGAGATAAATTTAGGCAATTTCCAATGATCAGGCACGCACTCGCTCTACTCGTGATCGCATTGCTCGCTCGACTGGAAGCGGCTCCGCCCAAGGGTGATCTTGATATAGGTGTTGGGATCGTGGATATCACGCCCACAGAATCAGTTGTGCTGGCTGGATCACCGACTCAATTGAAGTCATCATCAGTGCACTCGCCCTTGTTTGTAAAGGCACTGGTCCTTTCGGATGGAGTCCAAAAGATCGCGATCATCACTCTGGATACCTTGAAATACCCAGTGGAGCTAGTGATCCTAGCACGTCAGCAGATCGAGAAAGCCACTGGCATTCCGGCCCGCAATGTCATCATCTCTGCTTCGCATACTCATCGCGGTCCGCTGTGGTCCTATTACAAGGACAGGCTCGTCACTCCCATTACCGAGGCGGTGACGATGGCGACCCGTGAGCTTATCCCTTGCAAGCCTGGAGTCTCCGAGGGCAGACTCGAAGGGGTGAGCGAGTGCCGCAGGCTGATCAAAGACGGGAGCGCTTGGAATCGATGGCTGCTGGATCCTGTCGAGGCGGCTAAGTATCCCCTAGAGGGGCGCGCTGATCCAGGGTTTGATGTGCTGGCATTGATCGGCAAAGATGGGAAATACAAAGCGCTTGTCTATAACTTCGCCTGTCATGCCAGCAATACCCGCGACCTCGCCGTCTCGGCGGATTTTCCTGGAGATGTTCAAGAGTCGATCCGGAAGCACTTAGGCTATGAGGTGCCGACGCTGTTTCTCCCCGGAGCCTGTGGTGATGTGAGTCCCATCTTCCCTGCTAAGCAAGAAGCCTTCGGCGAAAAGCTCGGCGGAGAAATTATTCGCTGTCTCGACCGACTCGAACCCATCGACGAACCTTCGCTTTTGATGGAAAGTCACGAAACGCAAATGCCGGGACGCGAGAATCCTGAGTTCATGGAGGCAGATGTCACTCTGAAGTGGCCGAAGCAATTGGAGCACTACAGGAAGGCCTTCAACGAGATGAAGAAAAGGGAGAAGTCGAGCTATCTCTTCCTGTATAGCGGAATTCGTATCGGCAACGATTTCGCGATCATCACCAATCCCGATGAGTTGTTTTGTGAAATCGGGATCAGCATCAAAAAGCAATCTCCCTTCAAGTTCACGATGGTCGCAGAACAGACCAACGGCGGCCACGGATATATTCCTACCGCAAAGGCGTTTGAAGGAGATGGATATGAAACTTGGTTCGGTGGGCACTCGTACCTCAGCACCCGGGCGGGCGACATCATTGAAAAGGAGTCGCTAGACATGCTGAAACAGTTGAAGAATCCGTAGTAGAGTTCAATGGTTCTCATGAGAAAGGTGAAAAGCGGGTTCGCCCTGAGCGCTGTTCTGGTTTTGTTCGTTGCTGGTGCGGAATGTGTGCGAGGCGAACTGAGAGCTGGTTTTAGTCAGATAGAGATCACTCCTCCTGTGGGGGCCATCATCACCGGACCGGCGGGACCGGTGAGCACGGGTATCGACGATCCTCTCAGGGCGAGAGCGATGGTCGTGCAGAGTGGGGATCGGAAGTTGGCAATCGTAGGCGTCGATCTGGTGAAAATTCGACGCGATCTAGCCGATGAGACGATTGCGCTGGTGATGCAGCAGACGAGTCTCACCCGTGATGCAGTGCTGATCTGCCCGAGTCACAATCACAGCTCGCCGCTGATCCCGATGGGTGGGCCGAAGAATCAAGACTACATTGCAACACTGCCGAAGCTGATCGCGGACAGCATCGTGCAGGCGGATCAGGCGCTACAGGCTGCCCGTCTGTCGATCGGACGCTCGCTAGTCTATGAAGGCCACTGCAATCGTCGAGTGATTGCCAAAGCGGATGGACTCGCCCTGAACGTCTGGCTAAAAAAGGTGGACGATCTGAATGAGGTTCCGCAGGTGTTGGGCACGGAGGGGCCGATCGACCCGGAGCTGTGG
The DNA here is from genome assembly GCA_963205275.1 of Verrucomicrobiota bacterium. Taxonomy (GTDB): domain Bacteria; phylum Verrucomicrobiota; class Verrucomicrobiia; order Verrucomicrobiales; family DEV007; genus Arctic95D-9. Next base: position 20,928 of record CAUJIH010000031.1, read on the forward strand.
GTGATTCGATTTGACTCGCTGGATGGTAAAATGCTGGGCACATTGGTGAACTTCACCTGTCATCCCTGCCTGCATGATCGCATCGAGACGCACAATTGGTCCGCAGATTTTCCTGGCGTCATCGCCGAGCACATCGCTCAGGCCTATGGGGAGCAAGCGGTGAGCGTATTCACCCAAGGAGCCTCTGGTAACATCCAACCTCCGGTGCCGTGGACTGCCGACTGGAAGCAGAGATCAGCAGTCTTTGCGCAGGCGGCAGTAGATGCTGCTCGGAAGGCGATCCCCGTGAAGGAACCTGTCGTCGTGGATTATATGAGGCGCGATGTGGAGGTGCCACGGTGCGATGCTGAAGCGCAGAGCGATCAGACCATCGCTCGTCTCGGCTGGCGTCCGGAATCCTTCGAGGGCGCGAAGCGCACGGCAGTAGCGATGCCGCGCACGCTGAGCGTGCCTGTAAGCGCCGCACGCATCGGCCCCTTCGCTATTGCGACGAATGCAGGTGAATTGTTCGTCGAATGGGGGATTTCAGTGAAGAAGCGCTCACCTTTCCCTCACACAATACTGAGCGAGTTGACTAACGATTGGATTGGATACGAGCCGACAGCACAAGCTTTCGAGCACGAAGGTTACGAGACTCTGGCCGGGGTGAACTTCGTCTCGCTTGAGGGAATCCAGACGCTGGTGGATACAGCGGTAGAACTACTGGATCACTTGTCGAAGAAGTGAGAGCGAAAAAGCAGATTTCGAGGTCATGCAACATTTTTTGTCAGTTGAATTCATGGGATCGAGCTGACAGGAATTGCATCACACGCTTCCGTGTTTTTCGTTCCTTCCGTGATTCAGAGATTCGCATGAACCGGTGTAGAGATTGAACCCTTCGCCTCGGAGGAAGCCGACGAGAGTCTGACCGCTGCGACGAGCGAGGGAAACGGCGAGGCTGCTGGGTGCAGAGATGCCTGCCACGAGAGAAATGCGGGCAGCGAGAGCCTTCTGCATCAGCTCGAAGGAGATGCGCCCGCTCACCAGCAGGGCGGTGTCGGCGAGATCGATTCCACTGCGCAGCGCGTGTCCGATCACTTTATCGAGTGCATTGTGGCGCCCTACGTCCTCGCGAGCCAGAAGAAGCTGGCCGGAGGTGTCGAACAGCGCCGAGGCGTGGAGTCCGCCCGTTCGGTCGAAGGTGCTCTGCGCACGACGAAGCTGCTCCGGTAGACTCAAAAGCTGATCGGCGGTGAGGTGAATGTGAGACTCGGGCGACGCGATGGGTGGAAACTGGCCAAAAACAGCGTCGAGGGTCGCTTTCCCACAGACTCCGCAACTGGAGCTGGTAAACAGGTGGCGAGTGAGCCGAGAGAGGTCGGGCGTCGAGCGGAGACGCAGGTCGAGAATGCCGCCCGAGAATGCCGCGTCCACGTCACGGCAGCGGACGAATTCGACGATCTCGGTGGCCTCTCGGAGAATTCCCTCGGTGAAGAGAAAGCCGGTCGCCAGATCCTCGTCGTGTCCCGGTGTGCGCATGGTGACGGCAACACTGTTGCCATTGACCCGAATCTCCAGTGGCTCTTCACTGGCGAGAAAGTCTGGAGTCTGGGTGAAGCCCTGTCCGTATCGATACCGATGCAAGAGGGTTGACTCGTCGTGCAGACCCTGTTGGATCAGTGCGAGATCGTCGGGGGTATTGAGGTTTGTAAAGAAAGCGGCCTCTTTTTCTGTGATGGGCCATGCTTCCAGCCATCCAGCCTCTGCGGCATGATTGAGGAGATTCTGCAGTCGATAATCTCCCTTCGAGATCGCGGCTTCGACCAGAGTCAGCATTTTTTCTCGTGGATAGACGGCGGCTAGAGGCTCCCACGTCTGGGAACTGATCGGCGCACGTCCTGCGTTCCCTGAAAGGAGTTGCGCGAGAAATTCGGCTTCCATGCGCGGCAGATCGACGGCCAGGACGAGCACTCGTTCGGCACGGCTGGAGCGGAGGATGGAATGCAGCCCGCCGATGGGGCCGAGGTCAGGACGCTGATCGACGAGGCGAGTGACGGCGCTGAGGACATCGGGAAAGGGCTGATCGGCACGGGTGGAAAGCCAGAGTTGTCCGGGAGAAAGGGAGGCTAGCTTACGCAATTGGTTCACATAGAGAGGCATTCCCTGCCAGTCAAGAAACGCCTTGTCACTACCGAAGCGGCTCGATCGACCTCCTGCCAACAGGGCGGCGTCGAAGGCGGCTAACTCGGGCATGGCGGATTAGAGAGAGGCGAGGGCGCAATGGGGAATCAGGGAGATTCAGTCTGGAATCAGTTCTCCGGCGATCAGATCTCGGTGTGTCTGTCGTTTTCTCACCACCTTCGCTTGATCGCCCGAGACCAGAATCTCGGCTGGCAGCGGGCGAGAATTGTAGTTCGAGGCCATGGTGAAGCCATAAGCTCCGGTGCTGAGCAGCGCGATGCGGTCTCCGGCGCAGAGTTCCGAAACGCTGCGGTTTTGAGCAAAGAAGTCGCCGCTTTCACAGACGGGGCCGACGATGTCCACGATCTCGATGCGGTCGCTGGTCGGCTCTCGTAGCGGAGCGACTTCGTGATAGCCTTCATACAGAGCTGGACGGATCAGGTCATTCATCGCGGCATCGACGATTTGGAAAGTTTTTTCTGTGCCGCGCTTTTCATACAGCACCTCGGTGATCAGTGCTCCAGCATTGCCTACCATCACGCGACCCGGCTCTAGCACGATACGGAGATCGAGGGGCTTTAGAAGTGGCAGGAGACGTGAGGCGTATTCGGCGAAACTCAGCGTGGTATCCTCGTGTCCAGACCACCAAGCTTGGTCGCCGCTGGCGAGGCTGTCGTGATACACGATCCCGATGCCTCCTCCGATGCTGAAAAACTCGATCCCATAGAGCGATTTCAGTGTCTCCACCAGAGGCAGAACCTTAGTCACCGCTTCGACGAAGGGTTCCACGCTGGTGAGTTGCGAGCCGATGTGCATCTGGAGACCACGAATTTTCAGATGAGGCAGCGCTGCGGTGCGTGCGTAGGCATCGAGGATGGAGGCGAAGTCGATCCCGAATTTATTTTCGCTTTTCCCGGTCGAGATGTATTTGTGCGTTTTCGCATCCACATTCGGATTCACGCGCAGGGCGACAGGGGCGACTCGTCCCATTTCTCCCGCGATTTGACTAATCTGGGCCGCTTCCGCTTCGCTCTCGACATTGAAGCTGTAGATGCCCTTTTCCAGAGCCTGACGGATTTCAGCCCGCGTCTTTCCGACTCCGGCGAAGGTGCAGCGCCCTGGGGCGCCGCCCGCTGTTTCCACTCGGAACAGCTCGCCACCGGATACGATGTCAAAGCCCGCGCCCTCTTTGGCAAGGAGATTGAGGACAGAGAGGTTCGAGTTCGCCTTGGTGGCGAAGCAGATTAGGCAATCGAGATCCGATAGCTCGGCAGCGAGACGTCGATAGTGATCCAAGATGGTCGCAGAGCTGTACACGTAGAGCGGTGTGCCATACTCGGTAGCTAGGGCGTCGAGATCCACATCCTCGCAGTGGAGCGATCCGTTTTTGTAATGAAAGGAATGCATAAGCGTCGCGCAAAGTAGCGACGAAACTGAATCCCGACAAGCGGGCATATGCATCCCTTAGAAGATAGGATAAAAAAACTCGGTGCTTCACTCTGTCGTAATGCTGCCGCTCTGCTTCAGAGCTGCCGCGAGAGTGTGCCAGGCCAGCGTGGCGCATTTCACCCGAGCGGGGAATTTTCGCACACCTAAGAGGGCGGCGAGTTCACCCAGTTCTAGGGGATCGATCATGGGCTCTTCCTTGGCTGTCAGCAACTCCATCACCTCCGCGATTTTCGCATCTAGAGAGTGCTCATCCATGCCTTTCACGACCTCCGTCATGATCGAGGCAGAGGCGCGAGAGATGGCGCAGCCCTGTCCGGTGAACTGGACAGCCTGGATGGTCGGTCCTGCGAGCTTCACATAGACCTGAAGACGGTCGCCGCAGAGAGGATTGTATCCTTCCGCTTCGGAATCATGCGGGTCGAGGATGCCCTCATTGCGAGGGCGCTTGTTATGGCTCAGGATGATCTCCTGATACAGGTCTTCGAGATTGTCGTCCATCGGATGAAAACGCCGCCGGAGAGCGGTGGAGAGATACCGGGAACAGGACTCGAACCTGCAAGCCTTACGGCACTTGATCCTAAGTCAAGCGTGTCTACCAATTTCACCATCCCGGCGGATCGCGATGTCTTGCGGACCTTGGCTCGCGAAGAGATCGTGTAGTTTCACTACTATACTGAGAGCGCTCCAGATACAAGTGCGAACATAGAACAGGATGACGATTCTTTGCGAAATTCAGCGCACGCGCAGGAATCGCGCAATCAAGTTCTCTTTTCGGTCGCCAGATGCGAGGAAATACGCTCTTATTGATACCTTTGTGCCCATTCCGGGCACGCTTTCGTTTTCACCATGACGCATTCTCTTTCTCAACCCCATTCCCACTCTCGTCGCGACGCCATCGCCGCGCTGATCGCCGCATTCCTAGGCTGGCTCTTTGATGGCTTCGAGATGGGACTCTTCCCTCTGATTGGTCGACCGGCATTGCAGGACTTGCTCCCGACGGCTAGCAGCGATACGCAGAGTCAGTGGTTTTCCATCATTATCGCGGTTTTCTTGGTCGGGGCAGCGAGTGGCGGAGTGATTTTCGGCTGGCTGGGGGACAAGCTGGGGCGGGTGAAGGCGATGACCTTTGCCATCCTCACCTATGCCGTCTTTACCGGATTCTGCGGCTTCGTCGGCGAGGCATGGCAGTTCGCAGTGCTCCGCTTTCTCGCGTCTCTGGGGATGGGCGGCGAGTGGGCGCTGGGAGTAGCGTTGGTAAATGAGATATGGGGTTCCAAATCCCGCGCATGGGTCGCCGGATTGATCGGAGCCGCGTCGAATATCGGTTTCCTAGGCACAGGGCTGCTCAGTCTGTATCTCAATGCCAGTCTCGATACCATGAGGGAGTGGATGGAGTGGATCGGCGTGGGAGAGGGGACGACCGAATTCCTGCTGCAACACCGTGGTTGGCGTTTCTTGGCGATGAGCGGTGCATTACCGGCGGTCATCGTCTTTCTAATCCGCCTCTTCGTTCCTGAATCAGAGAAGTGGAAAGAGGAGAATCGATCCGGCAGCACTTCACTCTGGGCGAATCAGGATCTGCTGGGCGTCCTCTTCGGCACTTTCGCCGGATTGGTCGTGATCACTCTGTGGACGCCCGACATCTTCGCGAAAGTCGGAAATATCGTCGCCCTACCTGCGACTGTCCTCGGGATCGGAGCGATTCTCTGGGGTTTCCTCTTGCCCGTGCGACGCTACATGACCCGTGCCGTCAGTGCGGGCAGTCTGGAGCAACACGAGCGCTCGGCTGTCATGCGCAATCTTCTCGTCGGAGCCGGCATCGCTGCTGTGGCATTGATGGGGACGTGGGGTTCTGCTCAACAGGCGGCGAAATGGGCCTCCTTCCTCTCTCCGAAAGGAGCTGGATCGAACGTGATCGAATACGTGGTGATCTCGACCGCGCTAGGAGCGATTCTCGTGACTCTGCTTGCCCCACTCTTGGCTGACATCGTGGGGCGACGGGTGACCTACGTCGTTCTCTGCGTCCTCGGTCTAGCCTCGGCGCTGGTGTTCTTCCAGATGAATCATTCCTACGAGAGTGACCATGCGCCTTTCCGTTTGCTGGCTACGGCGTTTCTGCTCGGTGGGCTGACGGCTTCGTTCTACGGCTTTTTTCCTCTCTACTTCCCCGAGCTTTTTCCGACCAGTGTCCGGGCGACAGGGCAGGGGTTTTGCTTTAATTTCGGACGCATCATCGCTGCGATCGGTTCGTTGCAATTCATGAACCTGCTCGGCCTCTTCGGATCGGACAAGCTGGAGACTCTCGCGGGTGAAGCCAAGCGACTGGAGCAGATCAGCGTCGAGGCCAATGCATACTCCATGCTGTCCTGCATCTACATCGTGGGCATCATCCTCATCTGGTTCGTCCCGGAGACGAAAGGGCAGGAGTTGAAGTGAGTTCTGATCTCGGGTGGTGTTAGCCATCCAGCGTTACGTTGCGTCCATCGGCATCGAGTCCGAAGATTCGATCCAGTCCCTCTCGAACGTCGTGCCGCGCCGCCCACACGCTACATCATCAATCACCGGCTGTCGCCGCAGTAGCTCACAGGCCAACGAGGACATTGGCGGACCCAGAGCTGGGCTAGTGGAGGAAGAGTAGCGCAGACAATCCTGTCTGTGTAAGCCATTCCTGGGACCGCCGACGTCCCCGTCGGCAGCTTTTGATGTAACTGAGTTAGTGACACATGCTCAAAGGCTTCACTTGGGGCGCCATTTCAGGCCTTGTTGTTTATTAGCCATTAATTCCTAGGGCGCTGGTCGCCCGAACCACTGACTGGCCCTGTCTCATCACTGGGCAGCAGTGATTTTGCCGGAGGAGTAAGTGATGGAACCTACGGAGCTAGCGGCTTTATCCACGAGCGTGGCCACCTCAAGGCACATAAGTCTTGGTTCTTTTTCGGTAATTGATTAGCGCCTCTTGACAATTGATAATCCTGATCTAATCGTGCCTCCGATGGGATTCAATCGGAAAGACCTGATGCGTCAGCCACGGAAGCAACTCGTGGAGATCGTTCTGTCCCAGCAGAAACGCATAAGGGAGTTGACGGCGCGAGTCCAGTTACTGACCAAGAAAGCCGAAAGACTCACGGGAGAAATCCGCGAGGTCAAACGCTCCAAAGCTCCCTTCAGCAAAGGTACCCGCACGCCCCACCCAAAACGCCCCGGTCGCCGCCCAGGTCAGGGCGTGTTCAA
>CAUJIH010000032.1 GCA_963205275.1 Verrucomicrobiota bacterium
GCCACGCGAGCCTTGAATTCGGGATCATGTCTTCTGCGTCTTTTCTTCATTGATGTGTGTATTAGGGTTTTAGGTTACACTCTTCTCGCGTTTCTGACCATCGTAGTTTAGTCACTGGCCTGATTTATTGGGAGCCGCTCAAAACGATGACTTTGCAGCGTGTTTTAGTTTTGGCTCTGATCGTTGTTGTGTTCTCCGTAGCGTTTTGGAAATCGCCGTTCTCAATTGGGCTAAAACTCAAATACGGAATCAGGAACAATGATGGTCCTATACTTTTAGAGGCTTCTGATGGTCCAGTCAGTGCCTCAAATTTAAGCCAACCCAGCTGCACCAATACAAGGGCAATGTAGCACAGACAATCCTGTCTGTGATCTCGTGCGTAAAGACTCAGACAAGATTGTCTGAGCCACATTTGGCTACCGGAAGCGTAAAGGAAGGGTCCTAGAAATTGTTGAAATTGGTCTCTCTTTGGCCGAATGACCGTTAAGTCGTTCGTGATGAAATCGATGAGACTCAGAAGGGCGTAAAGTCCGACCATGCCGATGAGAACATACATCTTGGCATCGAAGCCCCACAGATACCCCGCAGCGTGATAAGCCACGAGAATTGCTACCGTGGCAAGAATGAGCGTGATACGCATCAAGAGACGCGCCAGTGGCTTGACTCCTCAGCGAATCTTCTTCAGCAGATCGAGCACCTTGTCACGAATCTTTTCAGAGGCATCGCGCTCGACTCGGTTGGTGCCGATCCAGGTTTCGTAGCCTCCAAGATCGATTTGCTTGGGAGTCGGTAGATAGCCACCACTGCCGTTGGCCAGTTCGATGGTAAAAGTGTCGGGGAAAGGACTCTGATCGCGAATCTGTAATCCAGTTTCCGTGAAGACTTCGAAGGGAATGGAGGGGATGCCGAGATCTCCAATGCCAAAGGCCTGAAGAAAAACGGTAGTGGTATCCTCGGCTTTACTCATGCTAATGGCATTCAGGGCATAGTGACGCTCCAGTCGATGCTTTGGCTTTTCTCCCTCAGGTTTAGCGAGCACGGCTTTGGCGTAGGCGAGTTGCTCTGCTGAGGGGTGACGAACACCCAGTTCGAGTTCCTCTGCTGCTGCTCTGAGAGGAACCCAGCTCTGGTATTTCATTTTCTCGCGGATGCGCATGACTTCATTTGCCAGATCATTGGCGACGAGATGCATTTTTTCATAGGGCTTATACGTGACGGCAGGAGATTTGCCCGTGCGATCAACATTGTTCACGTCACCACAGGGACCATTGGCGAGTATCCCGACGAAGGGAGGTACTGCTGTGTCGTCGGTGCCCAGTTTTCCTTCCATGATGCGGCAGAATTCGCCAAAGTAGTCTGCGGAGAAATCCTCGCGCTCGACGCCTCCGACATAATGTAGCCAGTAGTTGGCCAGCAGAGCGATCGGGCGTCCCTCGGGAGTCTGGACAGAGAGGCAATAGACTTGAGGATTGGTCGGCCCGGCAGGCTCTGACAGCTTCGGGCGCAGGGCGGAGGAAGGATTCATCACGGCGTAATCTGGTTCACCGAGGGGACTGAGTACGCTGTCGCCCTCCTTCACGAGCCAGCGTCGATTGAAGACGTGCTGTGGGAGCTGGCCACTACCCCAAGCGATCTCGGCAGGTTCGAGATTGCCCAGAGCCATGGACACGGCGTCAACGATACGAGAGATCATGAGGGCGCGATATTCATCGGATAGCTGATTTCCGGAACCGGCTCCGGCAGGCACTCGCACGCTAGAGTGGGTGTGAATGGCGGAGAACATTAGGTTTTCCGGTGGTAATCCGGTGGCTTCCTTGATGCGGGCTTTCGCTTCGTCCCAGACTTCACGAACCATGGAGATGTTATCGACGACGGCAAAGGCGAGTTTAGTTTTTCCGTCGTCGAGGGCGAGACAGCGGACATGCAGTTCATCATGAACGTTGTTCCCGATGGGCTGCGGAGCGAAGTTCCCGACAATGTCCATATCGAGAAAAGGAGTGATATTCGTGGTGGCAGCCCCGGCACGGAAGATCGTTTCGCTGGGTTGGGCCTGTGTAGGCTTGGTCGATGAGGACTCTTGGGCAGAAAGAGATTGGACGGATAGAAGAAATAGTGCGAATAGGACAGTTCGAATTTTCATGAGGGGATGGGGTTATGTGACAGGGTATTGAAAGTCGCGTTAGGGGGTGTGATGAGCGTTCATGACGAGATCTACCAGCTTGCCAAACTCTCCTTTTTCCACCCGTGCTCCTCGCACGTCGGTATTGACGCGATGGACGATTACGAGATTCAGGCTCGGCACGACTAGGATATAATGCCCTCCTGCACCCCGAGCGGAATAGCTCCCGTCGGGCAGAGTGACGCCGGGAAGATGTTTTCCGTGTGCGGCGATCCACCACAGGTAGCCATACCCTCCGCCATCTCCGGTTTTGGAATAGGCGGTCACGCTGTCACGCACCCATTCAGCAGGGAGGATCTGGTTTCCTCCCCACTGCCCGTTTTGCAAGTAAAGCTGTCCGAAGCGTGCCATGTCGCGAGCCGTCATTCGGAAGGGATAGGCTCGATGGATAGAGTCCGCTCCAGTGACATAACGCCCGTCGGCTGCGGTGTAATCCTCCATGCCGAGAGGTTGGGCGATCAGGGTCTCAAAGTCTTGATAGATATTGCCTTTGGCATTTTCATAAATCGTGCCGAGTGCGTTGAAATCCCAGTTGTTGTAATACCAGAAGGTGCCTGGCTTGTGGCGATGGCGCTCGGGCCGATTCTCCTTCATCGTGGCTGTTTCATACAGGGCGGGATGATAAACGCCGGAGCGAGCTTTCAGCAGATCGTGTACCGTTGCTTGCTTTTCCTCCTCAGTCAGTGACGGAGGATTATCGTCGATCCCGAGATCGGCCATTGTTGCCTCCAGCTTAATTCTTCCTTCTGCCACAGCGATCCCGTACAATGCGCTCAGGAGGCTCTTCCGAACGGAGTGGACGTTGAATTTTTGATCAATTGGCCCCCATTGATCGAGAACTTTTCCATTCACAACGATCATCACCGCCTCTGTCTTGATCGTGCCTGCATATTCTTTGGCTGCAGCCAGTTTGGCTCGTGTCCAGCCTGACGCGGAGGCTTCATCATCGGATAATGTTTCCCACGGAGCGGCGGATAGAGGGGTGCTCATCAGGAAAAATGCGAGGACTCCGGGAGCGATCATCCGCAACACGCAGGCTGCAGATGGGAGCCGGAATGGGCAGCAAGAGGGCGCATTCATGCGGCAAAAGGAAAGACTTCGCACCCCTCTCACGCAGGTATTAGAGGCCGACTTTTTCGCGCCAGAGTTTCGCCATCAGCGCGTGACCTGCCTGAGTGGGATGGACGCCGTCGGCGGCCCAGTAGGCTGGCTCGGTCCCTGATTTCACCGCAGCTTCGAAAGTTTGGTGAAAAGGAACCCAGATAGCCCCCACCGTTTGAGCAACTTCGGCAGCGATATTGCGGCGGGTTTCAAATTCTGGAAACCACGAATCATCCACCGCGCCACATCTTAAAACGAATGGCTCGCAGATCACCAGAGTGGCCCTAGGCAGAGCCTTTTTTGTCTCATCGAGCAACTGAGTGAATCCTTCACGATAGAGTTCTGGAGTGCCATCATAGCGGCCTCCCAACTTGTGCCAAAGATCATTGATTCCGATCAGAATGCTGATGAGATCGGGCTTTAGATCGAGGCAGTCCTTCTGCCAGCGTGCGGCCAGATCGGGAACTTTATTCCCTGAGATACCGCGATTGTAGATGGCATACTCCTGTTTTGGATGATCGGCCAAAATCTGCCCACCGAGATGGAAGGGATAGCCGCGTCCAAACATCGCGGGATCGTTTGCCTTGTCTTCAACTTTGCGATCTCGATGGGCATCGGTGATGGAATCTCCTTGGAAGAGGATTACAGCTCCCTTTTTTAGAGCAAGAGCTGACTTTTCAGAGGCTCGGGTGGAGAGGGTGGGAACCGCTGTGGCAGCAGCGGAGAGAGTGAGAAGATGACGCCGATTCATGATGAGGAAGCTTAATGGTATCTTACCCTGAATCGTGAAAGAAAGAAAAATTAGTGGCACGATTACGCGAGCGAGTCGCCTGACACGAACGGGTAGCGGAGAGATCAGCGTTTGGATGCAGATTGCATCGCAGCGACATAGTCCGACATGACATTCATATTTTGAGTGAAAGGAGTGGCGTCGATTTTGCCACTCTTCTCCCAGACTCCATTTGCATTTCGTTGAGCGAGGGCATTGTCCACTTTGGATCGGAGACTCCGAGCACGTTTCATCCAGGCATCCGGAGAGTTGGGAGCTTTTCTCGCTGCGAGCAGTTCCTCTCTTGGAGTAGAGATTTCCTTCCGCAAATGTTGGATCGTATTGATTGAAATTTTGGGATGAAATGAGTAGTGGGTGGGTGTGTTCGAGCCGTCGTAGGTGAGCTGATAGGTCTCGGCTGTCATGTAGAGCGGTCGATTAGTTCGCAGTTCATAGAACCGGGACCAGCCTCCGTCGTCGAGGCGGCTGCGCTCGAGCCAGTCGAGGGCAGGTTCGATCGCTGCCCGGTATTTCTCCTCTCCGGCGGCCAACCAGACCGCGACGAGGGTGCGACAGGCACCGATGGATTCGGTGGAAGTCAGTGCTGGAGGCTCGAATTTTCGTGCCCAGACAGGCTGCATGTCCTCATTGTACTGCTGCGCCCAGGCAGATTGATCCCCTTCGAACTGGGCGAGCAGCAGGAAGTCACCGCAGTGCTTTGCCGAATCTAGGTAGCGGATATTCCCCGTCAGTTCCCAAGCTCTGAGAAGAAGGTTAACGGTATTGAGCAGATTGTCGTCGTTCAGGGTGTAGTAGCTGTAGTAGCTTTGCTTGGGATATTCGTGCGGCCATTCCTGTGGGAAGCTCGCCTTTTTGACTTTTCCATTTGGATCTGCTGGACTATCGAATTGCTGGGGCCAGCCTCCATTCTTCGCCTGCGCTGCCAACAGGTGGTCGAAGGCGTACGTGAGAGAATCGTGCAGTTCTTTGTCGTCTTTAAAGGCGGGATCGTGGGCGAGTTCTACAAGGAACAGCATGGCGGACTGTGTCTTGTCGTCGTCGAGCGTGGTGAGATTCCTGAGCTTTTTTTGTCTAGTTTCGTCGATTTTTACGATAGGCTTTCTCAAACGGTATCGGGCAGGATCGTCTGCATCGAAGTCGAAGTCCTCGCTCCATCCGCCCGATTCGAGCTGGCAGTCGATCAGCGCTTGGGCAGCGGCGCGAGCTGCGTCTCGATGGATGGGATCTCCTGTCGCCTGCCAGGCTTTCAACATTGACAAGCCTACAGTAGTCGTGCCAAAGGGCTGGATCGAGATGACAGAGGGACCTTCCTTCGCTTCCACATAACCGATGCGAGGATTCAGTGTCCAAGCGCGAGCGTAGCCGCCGCGGGAGGAAAGTTGCGTCGCGTAGAATTCTGTCGCCTTGTGCAGGGCGGCTGATACGGCGCCCAGATCGGGCAGATCGTCGGCTGCTTTTGTGGGCTTTATAGTGAATGCGAGTAGAATTGTAGCCAAGGAAGTGATGACTGTTCTCAGAAGTGGAGCGGATTGTCTGGGAAGAGACTTCGGAGGGGGCGAGAAGGTGCTCATGGGTTACAATGTGATTGTGGCCTTACCTCGCATTCCGCTGCAAGTAAAAACCTCCATTCAGATCGCCCGATATGTGCTATCCGTGAAGGAACGCGATTGCCGAATTCTGACCTAGATGTAGCGATCCAGAATCGCTCGCATTTTCCCTTCGCGGGCCTCAATGCTTTCACAGAGGGCGAACTGCACTCGTGCTCTGTTGAGGTTCTGGCCTTCGTGCCCGACCTTGAAATAGACATCGCCCGCCAGATAGTCGGTAAAGAAGCGTAGGCCCAGCTCAAAGGCAATCAGGCGGACGGAATCGAAAAGATAGCGTCGATCTGCCTCGGTCAGGAAATCCTTCGCCTCCGTCAGATAGCCCTTCACGAGAGCTTCGAAGAGGTGTAGATCGAGAAAGACTCCGCTCAGATCGCTCGTTTCCTCCCCTGCTGGATTGCACCCGCTCCTTACCGCATCGCCGAAATCGTAGTGGATGAGACCGGGCTTAACCGTATCGAGATCGACAATCGCGGTCCCTTTTCCAGTGAAGTTATCGATCATTACGTTAGTGATCTTCGGATCGCCGTGGATGGGGCGGAGCTGTAATTCTCCGGAGGTCTTGGCGTCTTCTAGGATGTGCACCATGTTTCGTCGCTGCTCCACGAATTTCGCAAGCCGCTTCGCTTCGGAGACTCCTGAGAGACGATTCTGTGCTCCTTGCGTCGTAATGACCTTGTCATAGGCGTCTAGGTAGCTAGGTGCGATATGGAAGCCAGGTAATGTGTCAACCAATTCGTCAGCGGACAGGTCGGAGATAATCCGCTGAAAGTAACCTAGTACGCGCCCTGCCTCAGCCGCATGTTCGGGCTCGGTAACTTTGTCGTAATTGGTCGAGCTAGAAATGAGGGAAAGTGCGCGCCAATATTCCCCTTTAGAATCGACCACATAGTCCTTTCCATCGAGGGAAGGAATGACCCGCGGAAGCTGCCAGATGCGATCTGTCTGATCCGCCTCCGACTCGATTCGGCGGTGGGCGTGATCGGTTACGATTTTCATATTCCGCATCACGGCAGGAGGATCTTTGAACACGGATTTATTGATCCTCTGCAGGATAAACTGCTCTTCGGAGAATACGGTTCGAAAAATTACGCGATATGTGTCATTCACGTTGCCCGCACCGATGGTGCGCAGGGCGACGAGACGTCCGGGAACATCAAATTGAGCAGCTACGGATTCCGCGATCATGTTAGGAATCGGCAGAGTAATCGCCAATCGTTTGATCGCAAACGGTCTTTCAGTTCCACTTTTAGCGAGTCACGTCCACTGGCTCTTTATGGTTCCGTCTTTGTCCGGGATTGTTCTGTCGATGTGCCCGATTCTTGCGTTTTCAAAAGGTGGGCACTTATTGAGGTATTCCTGAGTTCCTAATCCAAATTATCTATCATGAACGAGTCCCTTCCCGATGATGTCCGTCCACTGGCTCCGTTGGCGCGCCACAAGCGGATCGGAGACCGATTCCGGGATTTGGCGGTGGGGGAGAGTTTCGTCTTCATCAACGATCACGATCCGAAGGCTCTCTTCTACGAGTTACAATCTCTGTTCGGAGAAGTGGTGGGATGGGAATACCTGACGCGAGAGGGAAAGGAGTGGACCGTGCGCGTGACTCGGACGGGGGACTCGACAGTACATCCGACAGAAGGAGTATCCACCGTGATGAATCTGCGAAAGATTCCTGATGGTGACGCGCTACATGCGGTGTCTCATCGATATGGGATGATGGAGGCGGGAGACACGATGGAATTGATTTCAGATAGGATGCCCATGCTGATTCGGGGTGTTTTTCGCAATCGATTTCCCGGTAAGCACTCGTGGGAGGTGAAAAAGGAGACGACGAGCGAGGTGATCATCCATCTGACGAAGCTGCAGGCAGATGAATCCGTCGATTCTGGAATCAAAGTGGTGACCCGACTCGATTTGCGCCCTCATCCTCCCGGCGAGCGCCATGAGATTTTTCATCAGGCACTGAAGAATTTAGCTCCCGGTGAGGCATTCGAGTTCACGAACGATCACGATCCCAAGCCTCTTCATTATCAGATCAAGGTGGAAGAAAGTATTCCTTTCCAGTGGGATTATATTGAATTCGGTCCTGTGGCTTGGCGCGTGCGTGTCACGAGGCCGCAGGAGGCGTAGCGCAGATATTTCCGTCTGTGCTTTCATCGATTCTTTCTGAATTCACGAGTGCTTTTGCTCGTGAATAGTGCAAAACCATTGTGAAAATTATCAATTATACTAAAATATCATGAAAAATTAAATAATTAGAATGTTATTACCTCCCCTTGCTCTCGGCTTTCGCCTCCTCGCCCTTTTTGGCTTGTGGGGGATGCTAGTGCTCAGTGGGGGGCGAGACTCCTACGGAGGGGAGTTGGGCAGTGAGATAGTGGAATCGGGGGTGGATACATCGTCGGGTAATGAATTCGAGTGGAGTGTCGGCTATGATTCTCATTATATTTTTCGCGGAGAGTTCCTGCAATACAGCACATTTTGGACGGAACTATCCTATGAATGGGAGATTAACGACACCCTTTCACTTGGCGTGACTCCTTGGTTTCTCCAAAGTGCCATCGCCGACTACGACGAGTGGAATTTCTTAGTCGATCTCACGGCGACACTCGGAGAGACCGAGTTCACGCTCGGCTATGCTGGATTCTGGTATCCACGAGGTGATGTCGGAGCGGGAGTAGGGGAGGGATCGGAGCACGAGTTCTCAGTGGGCGCGAGTCGTTCACTCGGTCCTCTGACCGTCGGCGTTCTGTCTGCCTGGAATTACAATCGAGACGGCTTTTACTACGAACTCTCTGTGGAATACGAGCGCGAACTCAGTGATTCACTGATGCTTACTCCCATGGTAACCAGTGGATGGGATCACAAATACTACGATAATGGCGGCGGATGGAACCACATGGCCTTCTTGCTGAAGGTCGATTGGGCGGTTTCCTCTCGTCTAACCGTGAGTCCTTATGTCGCAGAAAACATCACTTCTGCACGCCTTGAAAATCGGAACGATTTCTTCGGCGGAATACAGATCGCAATGGAGTTTTGACTCGGAAAGGCAGTCTTCCGTGTCACGTCGCATCGACGGCTATCACACTCAGCTTGCAGCACCAGTTACTTCGCGAACCAGCGATTCCAAGCGGCGGGTGTATTCTACCCATACGGCGCGGGCTTCTCCGGAGTCGTCGACGTCCTGTCCTGCATGGATGGCCGCTTTGATGTGGGGTTCAATGGAGAGCCAGCCTTTGTAGCCGGTTCGATTCAGATCTTCCAGAATCCGTCGCTGAACAGGATCTTCATCGACGTGACAGGTGATCCAGTCGCCACCGGCAGGGTTGGGTTTCGCGCTTTTGATGTGAACGTGGACAACATGATCGCGACATTTCGAGTAATAGTCCCAAGTCGCCTCATTACTGTTGTGGTGTAGGCTGTTATTCCCGGTATCCATGATGAGCTGGAAGGCGGGGTTCCCGACGGCTTCGATGAGTTCTAGAGCACCTTCAGGGCTTTCGCCGTATCCGTTGCAGTTTTCATGAGCCAAGATTACACCTTCTGCGTCGGCGATGGGAGCCAATTCTCGGAGGCGGCGGACGACTTCGGCTTTCCAAGCGGCACGCTCCAGTGGTGCTTCTTTGTCATTCGGCCAAGACATGATGCGCAGCAGCTTCGCGCCCACCGAACGCATCCGGGGAGCAACGCGACGCAGTTCGTCGATGTCCTTTTGAAAATCTGAAGTCACGGGGCGTGCCCAGTTTCCGATCTGACCGCCGAAGCCGACGATCTCGATGCCGTTCTTCTCCAGCTCAGCGCGTGTGGCATTCCATTCGTCCTCGGTTTGGTCGCAAATGCTTTTTCCATTGACTAGGCGCAGTTCGATGGCGCTCCAACCCGCTTCTTTGAGGGTGGAAATCTGGCCATCCAGAGATTTTTCAGCTTCGTCGGCGAATCCAGTGAATCGGAAAGACATGATCAGGATAGGGGGTAAGAGATGAATTTGAGAACAGGAATGCGTGGGGAAAGCAATCAAACGCTGTCACGCGATAACCGGGGCATGATACACGGGAGTGACTTTTCTGCAAGGCAGGAGGGTAAAGGGGCGCTGTTCGGGGAGAATTGGGTGTGTGGGGATGCGGTAGTTCGCCGTCTTCTTCAGCAGAAGTCGTGCGATTCAGAG
The DNA here is from genome assembly GCA_963205275.1 of Verrucomicrobiota bacterium. Taxonomy (GTDB): domain Bacteria; phylum Verrucomicrobiota; class Verrucomicrobiia; order Verrucomicrobiales; family DEV007; genus Arctic95D-9. The sequence goes on from CAUJIH010000032.1 coordinate 9,843, forward strand.
GCGGGGAGCGATTGCTCGATGGGAAGTGGGACAAAGTGACATGCCAGAATGTGAATCCCTCCGTCGGGGGCGCGCTGGAGGGTTCCGGTGACCAGCAGGAAGGGTTCGGTGACAATGGGAAGTCGATACTTTTCGAAAATTTTCCCGTAGATGATGAGATTGGCTAGTCCGGTTTCATCCTCTAGGGTGAGAAAGACGACGCCTTTCGCCGTGCTGGGCTGTTGGCGACAGATGACGGCACCAGCGACGACGACGGAAGTTCCTTGGGGCAGTGCGGAGAGTTCGGCGAAGTTGGGTGTGCCAGGCGGTAGGCAGGGGCGCACGAGCGTCATGGGATGGTAGCCAGTGGTCAGGCCCATCGTATCATAATCGGCCTGAAGGCGCTCGGGATAGCTCATCTCGGGCAGATAGGTCTGTTCAGACTCGGCGACGAGAGCGAGGTTGGGATCGCTGGTCTGCGACGAAGCAAAAAGGTCATCCTGATCGAGAACTGGTGCGGCGGTGGACCATAGGGCGCGACGACGAGTTCTCGCTCCGGGCAGCGAGCGCAGTGCTCCGGCAGAGGCGAGGGCGCGCAGTGCAGCGGAGTCGAAGGTGCTGCGTCGGCGGAAGTCGTCCAGAGACTGAAAGGGGGCTTTTTGTCGCATGAGGAGCATCGCGGTGACATCGCTCTTTCGTAGTCCGTGGACGCTAATCAGTCCGAGTCGGATCGTGATGTCATCGACCACTTCACATCGCCAGTCGGATGCTGTCACGCAGGGAGGAAGGAAGCGCAGACCTCTACGTTTTCCCTCTTGCACGAGAGTGGCGGCGGAGTAAAACCCCATGGGCTGGTGATTGAGCAGGCTGGTGTAGAATTCGGCGGCGCGGTGGACTTTGAGATAACAACTGGCATAGGCGATCAGTGCGAAGCTGATGGCGTGCGATTCTGGAAATCCGTAGAGGGCGAAGGAGCCGATGGCGCGTACGACTTTCTCGATTTTTTCGATAGAGACCTGGCGCTGCTCGAGCGCACGGCGCAGTTTGATCTCGACTTTCTGCATTCGTTCATGAGAACGGTGAAAGGAGAGAGCTCGACGGAGTTCCTCGGCTTCACTACCGCTAAATCCGGCCATGACCATGGCCATTTTCAGAACTTGTTCCTGAAACATAGGGATGCCGAGTGTGCGTTCGAGAGTCGGTCGAAGCTGATCGTCGATGTAGTCGATAGGGGCGCGTCCAGATCGTCGTTCTAGATAGGGATGGGCGAGTCCTCCGGCGATAGGGCCAGGGCGGACGATGGCGACCTCCACTACGACATCGTAAAAACAGCGTGGTTGCATTCGCCGCAGGGTATTGATCTGGGCGCGACTCTCGATCTGGAAGACTCCGATCGTCTCGGCAGAGCACATCAGATCAAAGGTGGGCGTGTCATCTTTCGGCAGATGGGCGAGATCGACGGGGTGGCCTCGTGCTGCGGAGAGAGTCAGAGTGTCCTGTAGGACCGCCATCATGCGGAGTCCGAGTAGGTCAACTTTAACGATTCCCATGTCTTCGCAGTCGTTCTTGTCCCACTGCACGACGGTGCGTCCGTCCATGCTGGCATTTTCCAGTGGCACCACAGAATCGAGCGCTCCTTGGCAGATGACCATTCCGCCCGAGTGCTGCCCGAGATGGCGCGGCAGACCACGGATCCTGCTCAGCAGCGTGACAAAGGCGGCGGTGCGGGGGTGATCTGCGGGGAGTCCCGCCAGTCGAGCCTGCTCGCTGAAATCGAGCGCATGCTGTGAGCCGCCTCGGTAGAGATCGCAGAAGCGAGCGATGATTTCCTCCGGGAATTCGAGCACTTTTCCGATCTCGCGAACAGCACCGCGACTACGATAGGTGATGACATTAGCCGTCATTGCGGCTCCACGTCGTCCGTAGCGGCGATATACCTCCTGGATGACACGTTCGCGTCGCTCTCCGCTGGGGAGATCGAGATCGATGTCTGGCCAAGAAGTGCGACCTTCACTGAGAAATCGCTCGAAGAGGAGTCTGGCTCCCACGGGATCGACAGGTGTGATTTTCAGGCAGTAACAAACGGCGCTGTTCGCTGCGCTACCACGTCCCTGGGCGAGAATGTCCTGCTCGCGACAGAAGCGTACGAGATCCCATACGACGAGGAAATAGCCGCTGAATCCGAGCTTGCAGATTAGCGCCAATTCATGAGTGATTTGTGATCGGACTGCTGGCGTAATTCGGCGATAGCGCTCCTTCGCGCCTTGCCACACGACTTCCGCTAGGTAGCTGTCCATGGAGTGCCCGGGCGGGACATCGTAGCTGGGAAATTCATAACCGAGGTTTTCTAGGGAAAAATCGATCGTTTCGGCGAGTCGTCGCGTGTTGAGGATTGCCTCGGGGTGATCGTGAAAGAGGCGGGTCATCTGATCGCCGGAGCGGAGAGATCGCTCGCCATTCGCGGCGAGTAGGCGCCCAGCGGAGTCGATTACGGTGTGATGACGGAGACAGGTAAAAAGATCGAGGACAGGACGATCTTCCGCTACTGAGTAGAGAGCGCCTCCTGTTGCGAGCAGAGGGAGACGATGAGCATCGGCGAGATCAGCTTTGGCCTGCAGGAGGGCTTCGTCGCTGCGGAGAGAATGACGTTGGATTTCGATGAAAAGGTCTTCTCTAGGGACGTGAGCGAGCAGGTGAGTCAGAGCCTTCTCCATGCCGCGATGTCCATCCTGACGCCAGCCGCGTTCGAGCGGACCATCTTCGTCACCGCTGAGAATGGCGACTTCTCCGGCCAGGCTGGAAAGCTCGTTCCAGGCCAGAGCGCATTCGCCCTTAGGGGATCGTAGTTGCGCCTGGGTGAGGAGTCGCGAGAGCGCCTGATAGCCAGATCTCGATTTTACTAGCACGGGTAGGGCACTGCCATCATCCATGCTCAGTTCGACCCCGACGATGGCGTGGAAACCGGTTTCCAGCGCCTTCTGGTGAAAGCGTACACTTCCGTAAAATCCGTCGCGGTCACAGAGTGCGACGGCGGGTAGTCCGAGCTGTCCCGCCCGATCTGCGAGAGCTTCTGGCGAAGCTGCGCCGCGCAGAAAGCTGAAAGCACTGCGGAGATGGAGCTCTCGGTAGTCGGTGGGATGGGCCTGCATGGAGAGAAAAGATCAGTCGTAGTAGCCCTCGAGACACCAGCGCCGACCGTCCTGAATTAGGCGAAACAGTCCATCTGAGAGCAGTTCTATGTCCCACTCCACTCGCTGCCAAGAACGATCTCCGTGCCACCAGCCACCGTCGAGGATCCAAGGGCCGCGATAGTCGGTGATGACACCGGACACGCGGGATGATTCGACGCGCTGTGGACGGCCATCTCTCCAGTAAACCGTGGCGGGTGAGGGCACGGAATAGCGGCGAAACAGGGGACCGATCTCTGGTGGACTGGATGTCGTGAGAGAATCTATTTCGCCGAGAACCGCTTGCAGAGGGCTGAGCAGCAGACCATTGCTTCGGTGGTCAGTTGCATGGCGAGGCGAACCCACGCGCTCGCTGCCGAGCAGCTTCCGCAGTCGCAACACGGTCTCCTCGCATCGCTGCTGGTGTCGCAGCCCTTGCCCGAAGAGAGAGCGCTGTCCCGTATGAGACGGAGCAGGGAAAATCTGCAGTCTTGCCCCTGCGCAGGCAGCCCGTACGTCAGCCCCTGCGAGAATCGAGAAGACGAAGCGCTGCATGAGTTCCTCGTCCAGGGTGGATTCGGGTAGGGTTGATCGCTTTTTCCAGCGACTACCGTCGTCGAAGAAGAGTGAAAGTTCGATGGCGGAGACGGATTGTCCCGCATGGCGGACTCGCTGCATGAGGGTGACCAGGGAATTCTGCAGGAAATAATGAAGCTGCGCATGATCCTCTATGGCGCATTCGAAGTCGTGCTGGACGACGAATCGCTCTTCCGGCTGAACGAAGCGGAGAGGGCGTCGCAGTCGGGCATTGAGATGTAACCATAACTCGGTGCCTTCTCTCCCGAAACGAGCGGCGACAGCCTCGCGAGGGAGTCGGGCGAAGCTCCCGAGTGTATCAAATCCACAGAGCATGAGCTGCTCGCTCAATTCTCGACTGAGGTCTGCCAATGCGATCGGCAGGTGCGATAGAATCTCCTGTCGACGAGAGGGATCGAGAAAAAATGGTTCAAAAAGGCCATCAGAAAAGCAGTTTTCTCCGCATCGAGCCGCACGAGCGGCGATCTGTGCCAGCTCCGGAGTGCTGCCGATGCCGATCTTGACATCTAGGCCCGAATCATAAAGCTCAGCTAGGGTCTCTCGAGCGCTGTTTATGTGGTGATGCGACGACTGAGTGGACAGATCTAGAGTGATCATGCCGGGAGCGGTTTCCTCTACTCCTGGCACCCAGTCGAGTGCCGTGCTCAACAGCCGATGTGTCGCGATGGCTTCCGCCGCTGACGAAGCGTGATCCACGGTGAGTTCAGGGCAGCGGGCGAGCGCACGCACAGTGGGTAGTCTCAATTCGATGCCACGAGCAGCAGCAGCGGCGTTGCAGCAGAGAATCACGGAGCGCTTCCGCTCGCCGTCCACCAGAGCGGTGGGGTTTTCTCCGCCGCCATGTCGTATCACCGCCTGGAGTCGAAAATCGGGACAGAGGATCGCGGCATAAGGCCCGTGATTTTGAATACAGAGCATCGTGATTGGTTATGCAGAAAGCGATACGTCAAGAGCCGAGCGCTCACGCAGGAGATCGCTCAGATGAAGGCGAATCGAGGGCTCGAGCCGCGACTTCGCGATTCGGGTAGTCACGGCGGGACCGGAGGCGGGATGGCAAAAGACCACAGCAGCGGCAGATCTACGGCGAAGAGCGTGCAAAATACGCTGCCAGCGAGCGGTGGGAAGCCCTTTCCAGTCCGTCGCTGGGCAGTTGCGAGCGTCGAGCAGGAAGAGATCAAAGTTCTCGTCGTTCGCTGCGATTTCAAAGGCGCTGAGCGCATCGGAGAGAGAGTCGCATCCTGCCCAGAGCAAGCATTCAAGCACATGATCGGAGAAATCCTCAGCTAGGAATCCTCGCCCCACGTCGATGAGAACGACGTAGCGACCTCGCGCTCGCGCTGCAGTGATCAGGGCTGCCATCGCCAGACCTCCGCCGCAGGAGATCCGTGGACAGCGGATTTCCGTGATCTGACCGCAGGGCAGTTGATCGAACAGATCACAGGCGCTGAATCTCGCATTCGAAACTTTCTTTGAGGTGCATTTGGTATTCTGCCCTGTCTTTTTCATCCATTCCGTGGCAGATTGGAGGCGACTGCCGAGTTGCTGACGCAAGGCGATGATGGCTTCCTGTTGGGCGATAGAATTCATTTAATTGACTGTTTGAACAGTAATTAAATTTCAATTCCGTAGCAAGTCGTTTTTTCTGCGTGTCACTTCATTGGCTGATGGCGTCAAGGCGCACAGGATCGTTCTCGATTTTCGTGTAGGGATTTGCGAATCTCTCCGCATCATGAAGCCCCTATCTCGACTTCTGCTCACTTTCGGACTGATCATTTCTCCCCTGTGTGGAATCGCCGCCCCGGAATCGCAGAACGGGCAGACGGATCGCGAATACACCGTATCGCAATTGGAGAAAATCGCTGGACCGGTGCTACGAGCGGCGGCAGATGGGAGTTTGAAAGAAGTGCTGCCGGATTATTCGAAGGATCAGAAGCGGTCAAAGTTCGCCCCTCTGGAGGCCTTTGGGCGCACGCTGTGCGGAATCGCACCTTGGCTGTCGCTGGGACCAGACGAGACATCTGAAGGCCAAGTGCGAACAGAATTTCTCGATCTCGCTCGACGGGGGCTCGTGAGTACGACACAGAAAGATAGTCCAGGACGACTGGCATTTTCAGAGGGTGGGCAAGCTCTCGTGGACACAGCCTTTCTGGCTCAGGCGCTGCTGGAGGCTCCGTCACAGCTCTGGGACCCGCTGAGCGATGCTGGAAAGGCAGGCGTCATAGAAGCGCTGAAAGAGACCCGTGTGATTCAGCCTGGACAGAACAACTGGCTGCTCTTTTCCGCGCTGGTCGAATCGGCGATTTGGAAGTTCACGGGTGAGGAAAATCTAGCACCCATCGAGACTGCTCTTACGAAGCATGAGGAGTGGTACCTGGGCGACGGGACCTATGGAGATGGAGCGGAGCTGCACTGGGATTACTACAATAGCTTCGTGATCCAGCCCGCGATGCTGGCCGTACTGGATGTGTGTGTGGAAAAGGGGCATCCTCTGGCCAAAATGCGTCCTACCGTGATCGAACGCGCTCGGCGCTATGCGGCTGTGCAGGAGCGGATGATCTCGCCTGAAGGCAGTTATCCCGTGATCGGACGCTCTGCGACCTATCGCTTCGGAGCCTTTCAGCATCTGGCGCTGATGGCCTTTCGACGGGAATTACCTGCCGATCTGAGACCCGCCGGGGTTCGATGCGCTCTCACGGCCGTGATCCGACGCACCTTAGACGCTCCCAATACCTTAGATGCCCAAGGCTGGCTGTTGCCCGGAGCAGTGGGGCATCAGCCTTCCATGCGCGATCCATACATCAATACGGGCAGCCTGTACCTCTGCCTGTTTGGGATGAAACACCTCGGACTGCCTGCGGACGATGCCTTCTGGGTAGATCCAGCGGAGCCTTGGACACAAAAGCGGATCTGGTCGGGTGAGGATGTGCCGGGAGACCACGTGCTGAGGTTGAAAAAATAGGCGAGAGGCACCAGACTGGCCAGTCTCATGCCTGTCCTCGATCCCTCCTGCCTCCACGGCCCTCCTACCGACGATATCGTCCTAGAGGCCTTTCTCGACTACTTGGGCAGGATCGGGATGGAGCTGTATCCACATCAGGAGACAGCCATACTCGACTGGTATTCCGGACGTAATGTCATCCTGAATACCCCTACAGGATCGGGAAAAACGCTCGTCGCTACCGCCGTCCAGTTCCGAGCGATCTGCCAGGGACGCCGGAGCTGGTATACTGTGCCAGTGAAGGCGTTGGCGAATGAGAAATTCCTAGCCCTCTGCGAACTGTTCGGAGCCGAGCAGGTAGGCATGATCACGGGCGATGCGACTGTCAACGCAGAGGCGCCCGTCGTCTGCTGCACAGCGGAGATCCTGGCAAATCGCGCTCTGTGTGAAGGTGCGGCGACCGGAGTCGATGATGTAATCATGGATGAGTTCCATTATTTCTCAGATCGCGGACGCGGCGTAGCTTGGCAGATTCCACTGCTGATCCTGTCTCGGGCGAAATTCTTGCTCATGTCGGCTACTCTGGGCGACACCACGCTATTTCAGCAGGGTTTGAAGAAACTAACCGGTACAGAGACCTCACTGGTGAAATCAGTCCAGCGACCCGTACCTCTGGAATACGAATACAATCAAAAGCTCCCTCTCGAGGAAGAGGTGGAGGAACTGACGAATGCAGGGCGAGCACCCATTTACATCGTCCATTTTAGCCAGCGAGCCTGTGCAGAGAGCGCTCAGAATCTGATGAGTCGTAACTATTGCTCCAAAGAGCAGAAGCAAAAGATCGCCGATGCTCTGATCGGAGCGAATTTCCGCAGCCCCTATGGGAAGGAGATCCAGAAGTTCCTTCGCCACGGCATCGGAATTCATCACGCCGGTCTGCTGCCGAAATATCGCGTACTGGTGGAAAAGCTCGCCCAGCAGGGACTCCTACAGGTAATCTGCGGCACCGATACGCTGGGGGTCGGGGTGAATGTGCCGATTCGCACGGTTTTGTTTACGCAGCTTTCCAAATATGACGGGAATCGCGAGAAAACTCTCGCGATCAGAGATTTTCATCAGATCGCAGGACGCGCAGGTCGTCGCGGTTTTGACACTCTGGGCTACGTGGTCGCTCAGGCTCCACCCCATGTGATCGCCAATCTCCGTGCCGAAGAAAAATCCAAGGAATCGGGGAAAAGGAATCGTGCGGTGAAGCAAAAGCCGCCGGATGGTTTTGTCTCTTGGGACGAAAAAACTTTTCAAAAGCTCATTCAGGCAGAACCCGAGCGTCTGGAATCGCGCTTCTCCGTATCGCCTGGCTTGATTCTGAATATCCTATCTCGCCGGGACGAAGACGGCTACTTAGCCCTGCGAAGGCTCATTCGAGACAGTTATGAATCCGACGCTGCGAAGAAAAAGCTTCGTCGCCGCGCCTTCGCTCTATTTCGAGGACTCGTCGCGGGAAAGGTGCTCGATATTCTTCCGCTGATTGAACGCTCTGGACCGACGAAGGTAAAGCTGAGGGGAGAGTATCAGGAAGATTTTTCGCTCAATCAGGCATTAGGGCTATATTTGATCGAAGCCGTGACGCGCCTTGATTTCGACGCGCCCGATTACGCTGCGAACATGCTCTCACTGATCGAAGCCATCCTGGAGGATCCCGAAGTGATTCTTCGCCGCCAAGAAGACAAGGCGAAAACTGAGCTAGTGAATCAGATGAAAGCCGACGGACTCGACTACGATGAGCGCATGGAGCGACTGCAGGAAGTCAGCTATCCTCAACCGGGTCGCGATTTTATTTACTCGACCTACAACGACTTCGTTCTCCGCAATCCTTGGGCAAAGGAAAGCGGAGTCCACCCCAAGTCCGTGGCGAGGGAGATGTTCGAAGAATGGACTTCTTTCGAGGATTACATCAAGCGGTACAAGTTGGAACGCAGCGAGGCGATTCTGCTCCGTCACCTGTCCGATGTTTACAAAGTGCTGGTCAAGACGATCCCTCCGGGCCTGAAGACCGAGGGAGTTGATGAGGCTGAATCCTTCTTCCGCAGTATCGTATGCGGTGTGGACTCGACTCTGGTGGACGAATGGGAACGTCTGCGGGATGGGGGGCTCACAGATGGAGATGTCGATGCAACAGGGTTAGATGAAGAAGGGAAGAGGGTCTCATCCGTGTCGATCACGCGGAATCAGTCAGCCTTCCTGCGACTGGTGCGCGGGCGAGTTTTCGATTTTCTCCAGAGACTCGCACAAGGGGATCGCGACGGCGCGATGGCGATTGCGCCTCCGGCGGACGGCGTCACAGAAGCTCCCGTGGATGCCTTCGCCGCTTTCATCGCAGCACATGGACGGTTACGACTCGATCCGGAAGCAAGAAACGCTCGCCATTTTCATCGAGCCGAAGTACCGCAGCAGCGACTCTGGCGCGTCGAACAAGTGCTCGTTGATCCCGAAGAGTGGAACGACTGGTCCGCGAAATTCACCGTGGATCTTGCCGCGAGTGATGCAGCGGGCGAGGTGATGATCAGATGGGAGGGGCTGAGTGCGCTGGTGGAGTGATCGGAGGAAGCGCGAATCTAAAGCGGTTAAAGCATCGCTCAGTCCTGAATCGAGATTCTCAGAGGCAGCTCGTTTATTGTGACTCCGGCTTTAGTCGCTGCTTCCCAGACTTTCACCATTATCCCGAGAGGGGTGGCTTCGTCTGCTCTCAGTTCAATCTTTTTGTCCGCATGCGTAGTTCGAAAGTGCTTGAGAGTCGCGGAGAGCGCTTCGATAGGCACGATTTGTCGGTCGAAGGAGATCTGTCCATCCTTCCCCAGTACCAGTGAGACTCTCGGCTCGTGATTGTCAGAGTCTCCGAGATTCGATGCCTTCGGCAGATTGATTTGGAGTAGCGAATCGTTCGTCCGGAAGGTGGTCGTGACGATGAAAAAAATCAGCAGGATCGCGAGGATGTCGATTAGCGACACGATCACGATTGGCGGAGTTCGCCTCTCTTTTCGTTGAAAATTCACCGGATCAGTTCGTTGAATCCCGATTGAATCAGTATGATGACGGGAAGGGTGGTGAGGGTGGGAAGGGCGAGGACGACAGGAAAGGGGACTCTGGCGGGAGGGGAGTCGATCCTCCGCTTGCATCACTGCTGACAGGCTGATACAAGTCTGGTCCGCCATTTCGGTAAAACTCGTTCAGCAGATGCGCGGCGATGACCTCGAGTCGAGCCGCGATGCGTTGCAGTCGACGATTGAAGTAGGAGTGGAAAATGACGATTATTACCGCCACTCCCAAACCAGCAATCGTCGTATTGAGCGCCTCGGCGATGCCGGCTGCGATCAAACCCGGTTCTGCTTCTGCACCGCCTCCTCCCAATGCCCCAAAGACTCCTACCAGTCCGCTCACAGTCCCGAGTAGCCCCAGCAGGGGAGCGATAGCGATGACGACCTCCAGAGTGCCCATCCCATTTTCTAGCTTGACCAATTGCTCACGGGCTGTCGCCTCCACGGCACTGCGGGCATCGTCACGATCCAAGAATTCGCCTGAGAGAGCAACCCGACCGATTTTCCCGAGTGGGCTGTCGCTGCGTTTTAGCTTCAGCAGCAACTGAGAGGCACGCCCTTCCCGAAAGAGAGTCCCCACATGACCTAAGTCCGCACGGAACTCCCTCGGGATGACTGCATTCCAGCGCAGCGTGATGCCGCGATGGATGCAGACCGCGATCCCAATAAAGGAACAGAGTCCGATCGGAACCATAAAAAACCCTCCCGAAAGAAGGAACTCCCATATCTGCTCGTTAAGATTCATGCCTGCCATTCACACCGTATCACACCCACACTGCCTTTCTTTTAGTAAATAATGATGTCGTACTGGACCAGTAACCCCCTGCTGCCTACGCTCGCTAGGACCTCCGCAGGCATAGGCGGCAGCTGAGCCTCGCGGATCGCCCGCAGTGAGAATTCTTCCAGCATCTGATTCGCCTCGTTTTTCGTGATTTCCAGATTCGAGATGTGTCCCGATGGATCTACCACGAATTCTACTTTGAGAATACCCCAGGTCACTGCTTCTGCATTCTCTTGTCGGTAGCGGTGCCACTTCGCAGAGATCGCGTCCTGCACCTTTTTTTTGTATAGGCCGACGGGTGTCGCGACGGCATCAACGGCTGCTTCTCCGACACGATCTGCAGCTCCGTCGAGCGGACTCTGAAGGGACTCTGCCTGGAATCGGGGTGCAGACATGTTTCCTTCCGTCACTTCACTGGCTGACTCAGAAAAAGATTCTTTCTGATCGCGTTGTCTCTTGTCTGGCGCTTCAATCTTGGCTCTGGATTCGCCGCTTTGGGGGAGTGATTCGGAGGCGGAGATCTCACCTATGTTTTCCGGGTTCTTCACGAGTTCCCCATCCATATTACCTGTCGTCGCGGATAATGGCGCTGCCGCTGCTGACGTGTTGGCGAGAACTTGTGGAGGCGGCGGATTCTTATCTCCGTCGTTTTCTCCTTGAGAAAAGCGCTGATCTACGAGAGAAGCCTGGACCAAGGGACTCCCCTCCGGCATCGCGGGCTGGTCGCGCCGAGCCTCCGGAGACAGCGAGATGAGTTGCGACTGGGCCAGAGTGTTCCGATCTGATTCGTAGCGTGCGTTCTCCGGAGCTGCGGTGCTGGCGGTATTCCGCCCCGTATCGATAAAGGTGAGAGCAGCGGGGAGTGGTTCGGTTTTTACCTGTTCGATCGCAGCCAGCCAGTCTCCCGTGATTGTCACCTCACGTGTACGAGTGTCTGATGGGGGCGATTGCCGACGCTTCCAGTTTTCGTCGCTAGAAGAAATCATGAAATGTAGAAGCGCCAGAATAGCAAATGCCGCGAGGTGCACAAGGAGCGCCCCGATGAAACTCGCGATCACCTTCTGTGGCTCTGACATGAAAAAGCTGGCTCTGTTCTGGCTCAACAAGGCGGATACTAAAGCGTTTTTCGGGCGAAATGGAAGAGGTATTGTTGTGCGTAGCCGCAGCAGGGACCGAAATGACGGATCGCCCACGCCTGAAGCTTCGGGCCTTTGAGTCTTTTGCGATATCGATCTCGGAGAATGCGTTCCATCCAGACATCGATCGGGAACGCATCCCAGCGTCCGGCTCCGAACAGCAGGGCACAGTTTGCGATCTTGTCGCCGACTCCGTAGAGTTTCGTGAGTTCTGCACGCGCTTCGTCAGTGGAGAGTTCATTTTCGATCACGGAGAGATCTATCTTTCCAGAAGCTACCTCACAGGCAGCTCGATGGAGGGATTTCGCCCGGTATCCGAGAGAGCACGCACGCAGTGCCTCTTCCCCTGCGTCAGCCAGAACTTGGGCTGGGGGATAGCTGTAGAAAGATCGCCCAGCGAACTCGTATCGCGTTCCGAAGCGCTCTCGTATCGTCAAAGACATCGACCGAATGTGAGCGACCTGCTTCATTGACGAGGTAATAAAAGTGGCTAAGCATTCCCACATAGGCTGGCGTGTAATGCGAATCCCGGGACAGAAGAGAATCGCTTCGCTCAGGACTGTATCATTCTGCGGAAAAGATGCATGAATTTCTCTCAGTGAGACATCTAGTCCGAAATAACGCTGAACATCGGGTGCGTCATCCATCAGAGTGTGAAGCATCCCATCGTCTGTCTGCGCAAGGAAAAACGGTCCTCTTTCCCCCATACAACCAGCATATCCGTTGAAGCCATCTACGGTGACCTCATCCCAGTGGAAAATCTGACCGGAACGCAGCGTGTCGTGGAGAGAAAATGCCCCGTCGTAAGGGGCTTTCACGAGCCGAGGCTTTTCGTCCCACTCATGTGAGGGAAGCGAACCGTGCTGGTTCTGAGCTTTATTCACACCACTCAAATGTCCGACAGAATGAGCCACCAAGCGATGGCGCAGGCGATGCAGAAGAGGGTGAAAAAGCGGAGTCCGCTACGATTTCTCTCCTCAATTCTACGGCGACGCGAGATATGCGAATGGCGAGGCCCGGTGGAATTCCGGCCGTTTCGAGCGGAGGTGTTCGGTGGGACTAAAAAGCCCTCTCGCCTCATTCGTTCTAGCTTTGCGTTCGCCTCATTACGAGTCGCGAGGAACTGTTCGATCGCTCCGATCTGCGCATTGAGAACGTGAACGCGTTCAGCGGGATTTTTATCGCTACGTTTTCGCTTGTGCGCCTTTTCCAGAGGGACGGAGGCAGGCGGCTCGTTAAACCATTTCTCCTCCGAGCTTTTCCGAAACTTATGACGACGCCTATTTCTGGTGGAACGGGTAAAAAGACTCATGTGTAGATTCAGCGAGCAGAGTACGCAGTTACTCGACGGATGCTGTAAGTCGTTCTGAAACTCGATCTCTCTTTCACTAATCCGTCACTTCCCTGGATCGATTAGATGAAGAAACGCACGATGGCAATAATCAGCCCCAGAGCAATGAGTGGGAGGAAGAACGCGAAACCCTTTTTCATCCAGGTCCACATGCTTTCCTCTGATCCTCTAGAAGAAAGGAGGAACGGTATCGACTTTAAAAAGGCTCCAGGCTTCTTCGTGATCGAATCAAGCAGCGGCATGACTGAGTCCAATTCCGTTTCAGCCGCTTCAATTACCGTCAGTGCGCGTTCGATCTCTCCCTTACGCTCAGAACGGCTCCACTGATCTGGACGCAGCCCACCAACGCTGTTCAAGTGATTCTCGAGTCGTAAGATCGCGTCAGAACAGTCTGCCGCACGTCGTCTGGCTTCGGCTGCTTCCTGTTCCAGACGCCCCAAGCATCGATTCAATTCTTCGGTCAGATCAACACGTCCAGCTTTGATTCTTTGCTCCTTCCTGCTCAGTTCCTCTAGCTCATCGGCCAGACGCTTGGTGGCCTCCTGCTCCTGACGAAGTGCTCTAAGTTTCTCTTGTGCGGCTTGATACTCATCGCTTAGGTGCTCCGTGTAGGGTGTGACGGAATGGAGTTGAGTCGTATCAAACTGCAACTGGAGGTTTCCGTCGTCGTCTTCGTCGTCGAAAAGAAGGGGCTTGAGATCAGGCAGAGCGGACATGATTCGAAAGAAAAATTTTGTTCCTAATTTTATCAAATCGTTATAATAAATTCAACAATTTTTATTCATAAAGTTAAAATTCTAACAAATTTTGATAAGTGGTGGTGAAATTTTTTGAACAAATGGGGGCGATCTCATCTCTACGAACGCCGAAACTGTCGCAGTTCCCAAGGGAGATCGCGCTACTTCGAGGTCATAATTTTAACAGGATTCGGTTGAGCGATCATCTCCTCGCGATACCTTGCCCTTTTCTCTGCTTCTTATCTCATCATGTCTACAGTCATTCAAAATGCGCACCCGTGGCTTGACGATCTCGTCGCTTATAATCCAGGAAAGCCGATCGAAGAAACCGCACGCGAACTCGGTCTCGATCCGGCGAAAATTATCAAAATGGCATCGAACGAGAATCCTCTCGGCCCATCTCCGAAGGCGGTCGCTGCGATGAAGGAGGCAGCGGAGCATGCCCACATCTATCCGGATGGGGGCGGCTATGCGCTTCGCACAGCGATCGCAGAGAAATTTGGATTTTCGAGAGAAAATGTTGTCCTAGGGAACGGATCGAATGAAATCATCGAACTAATCGGGCACGCCTTTTTAAATCCTAGAGATGAAGTGATCGCTGCCGAGCACGCCTTTGTGGTTTATAAGCTCATGGCGACTCTGTTCGGAGCGAAGTCAATCGAGGTTCCAGATCCACATTTTATTCACGATCTCGACGCCATGGCAGCAGCGGTTACGGCTCGAACACGCATGATTTTCATTGGGAATCCCAATAATCCGACAGGGACCATGGTGGGGCAGGACGCGATTGACCGGTTTATCGAGAAGATTCCGGATCACGTCGTCGTGATCTTTGATGAAGCCTACCATGAATTTGTAAGCGATGCCCCTGATACGCTTCGCTATATACGAGACGGGAAAAATGTCGTGGTCATGCGCACGTTCTCCAAGATTCAGGGCTTGGCTGGACTCCGCATCGGATTCGGACTGATGCCCGCCGATCTGGCTGAATTACTGCAAAAATGTCGCCAGCCGTTTAATGCCAATGCGATCGCTCAGGCGGGAGCGCTCGCAGGGCTTCAGGATGATGATCACATGCTGCGTACACGGGAGATGAACTCGGAGGGGCGTGCGTACCTGCAGCAGGCATTTGCTGACATGGGTTTGGAGTTTATTTCTAGTGAGGCAAATTTCATTTTGGTTCGAGTCGGAGACGGCGACGCCGTCTTTCAGGCGATGCTTCATCGTGGAATTATCCTCAGAGCGATGCGGAGCTATAAGCTGCCTGAATGGATTCGCGTCTCAGTCGGAACAATGCCTCAGAACGAAATTTGCATCGCAGCTTTAAAAGAAGTGCTCTCAATTGATTTAAAGAATTTGATCGCTTGAGATCGCAGGGAAGGGGGAGTTTTCAGATCTTTAGATACGCCAAGTTACGACTCTGAATACGCAGGTTTCGAAAGAAAGTATCAGCGTCGATAAAGTGATAGCAATCTGACAATCAATTTATTGGAGTGAAATTTCCAAAATTTTGATTTCGCCTGATCTGAAGCGGCGAATCGGTGCTTCGTGGGCGATCATAAAAGATCGATGGCAACATCGAAAAGGCTCGGACTAGCCCATTCAGACTATGGAGAGAGGCGCTATTGCGCATTATTTATAAAGTGTAACATTTGAGAATTATGCAGATATTCCTAGGAAAGTCTGTTCGACCAATCATGAAAAAGTCTGTCTTTCTATCAGCATTGCTTATTGTTACGACTCCTCTCGGGATTTTTGCGACACCCGCGCCTGCACCTGCACCTGCACCAGTGGCTCAGGCTCCGAAGCCAGCGGCTCCCGCGCCAGCACCTGCTCCCGTGGCTCAGGCTCCAAAACCGGCGACTCCCGCGCCAGCTCCCGTGGCTCAGGCTCCGAAGCCAGCGACTCCCGCGCCAGCACCTGCTCCCGTGGCTCAGGCTCCAAAACCGGCGACTCCCGCGCCAGCGCCTGCTCCCGTAGCACAGGCACCGAAACCGGCGGCTCCTGCGCCAGCGCCTCAACAGGTGGTGAAAGAGGCTCCGAAAACTGAGCAAAAAGCTCAGCCGTTCTCAGTTGCTTCCTCTGCCGCCGAGATTGATCGCATCGTGGAAGCGATGCTGACTGAGCAAAAGCTAAAGCCGAATGCTGACGTGGACGACGCGACCTTTGTTCGCAGAATTTACCTTGATGTGATCGGTCGGATTCCGACGATTGAAGAGAGCGAAGTTTTCTTGGCGTCCAAAGATGGGGCCAAGCGCAGTAAGCTCATTTCAGCGCTCCTATCCAGCGATGGACATGTAAGTCACATGTATAATTTCTGGGCTGATATGCTCCGCGTTAATACCGGTCTAGGGATCGGCGCTACGGAGGCGGACGCTGCGTATCAGATCTGGATCAAGGAGGCAGTTCGCAGCAATAAGCACTATGATCAGATGGTTCGCGAACTCGTGTCCGCACGTGGGAACGTCTGGGACAATGGGGCGGTTGCTTATTATATTCGTGATCGCGGTATGCCACTTGATAACATGTCTACCACGATTCGGATTTTCCTTGGGACACGTCTGGAGTGCGCGCAATGTCACGATCACCCGTTCGATAAGTGGACGCAGATGGACTATTTCAAAATGGCGGCCTTCTCCTATGGAATGGGTTCAAGAGGGTATGATGAAGAGCATCGGAACGCCTTTTACAAGGAACAGGCCGCAGAGCGTCAGGCTGCTGTCGAAAATGCGACTGGACTTAAAGGGTTTCCTCAGTTCGGAAGTCAGGATAGTCTGGATAAGACTCTTGCGGATGCAAAGCGCGTCGAGGCTTATGTGAAGCAGTTTAAGATCGATGGATCCAAGTTTCGTGACCTCGCTGCTAAGTCGCTCGCTGCTTACACGAAGTATAACGATGAGAACAAAGGTGTTTCCGATGCTATGCGTGACATCTACCAGCCTCTTCGCTACATCACGACTTCTGAGGTAAAGAGTACGCTCAAGCTTCCTCACGATTATAAGTACGACGATGCGAAGCCCTACGACAAAGTAACGGCTGGGACGATGTTCGGTGCGGTGATCGATCCTAAGAATCTCGATGATAGCGCCATCGAATCGTATGCGAACTGGATGGTGTCGAAAGACAATCCGACATTTACTCGGGTGATCGCCAATCGCCTTTGGAAGCGCGTCTTCGGACAAGGGGTCTTCGAACCTTTGGATGATCTTACTGATGCGACTCAGGTCTCGAATCCTAAGCTTCTGAGCTATCTAGAGACGATGATGAAGAATCTCGACTACGATGTACAGAAGTATCTCGAGGTGCTTTATAACACGAAGAGCTTCCAACGCGCAGCATACACGAAAGATGTCCCGTTGGGAGAGCCTTACTACTTCGTCGGCCCACTCCTTCGTCGGATGAGTGCGGAGCAAATTTGGGATTCCATTGTCGCGCTCGCTCTGCCCGAAGCCGATAGCTATCGCCCCAATCTGGCGAGACAGCTTACTACAATCGAAAGAGCGCGCCAAATGGGCAAAGCGCTGGATGGGCGTGACCAGGCGGAATACACCTCCATGATGAAACAAGTGGCGAAGGGCTATGATACCGTCCGAGTGAAGGAAGATGCTACTCGAAAGAAGATCACGGCAGCTCAGGAGAAGGGAGACAAGCAACTCGTTGCTGAGCTTCAACGCGAATTAAGCGCTGCGACTACTGAGAATCGAAAAAGTATGGAAATGATCGCGTTCAATGGTGCTCTAGATCGAATCAAGGATAGCTCCCTTCTCGCCTCGATGGGGATGATGGAGATGCAGATGGATAGTTCAGGAGCCATGTCGTCCATGTCTGCGATGAGCGGAGGTGCCATGGAGATGTCTGCAGCCCCCGGCGGCAACGCGCCCTCCGGCGTGCTGTTGAAGCTACCTACCCCCAGAATGCCCAAAATGCCTGACTCGATCAAGGAGGAAAAGGATAAAAAAGCATGGAATGAGCGCCGTCAGGCGGAGTTGCGCACCTATAACAGTCTGATCGCGCCGCTTGCTCGTGCATCCGAGCTACCGTCGCCTGCCCCGCGTGGTCACTTTCTGCGTGAATTTGGTCAGTCTGATCGGGAAGTGATCGATAACTCCTCTTCTGAGGCATCAGTTCCTCAAGCCCTTAACCTGTTGAACGGTTCAATGGTGGACGCTCTGACAAATCCATTTTCCGTGTTCGGTCGACGGGTTTTCGAAGCTGAGAACGTGGATCAAAAGATCGACATGGTGTTTGAAGCTATGCTGAGTCGGAAGCCCACCCAGCGCGAGCGTGAGTTGGCGCAGGCAGAGGTGAAAGTCAGCGGAGATGCTGCCTTTCCTGGCATGGTCTGGTCGATCATGAATACGCAACAGTTCATCTTTGTTCAGTGAATTTTCATCGTCCTATCAATCAATCCTAGCTAATCAAAATCATGAATTCAGTATATCGGTCAGATGAGTGGACTCGTAGGCGCTTTATGGAGAGAACTGCGACAGCATTTCTCGGCGTCGGCGCACTAGGGATCACCAGTCGCGGCGGTGCAGAAGGGGGAGGTGCAGGTCCGGTTAAAGGAGGAGGCAAAGCTCAACGAGTGATCTACCTCTACATGAATGGTGGTATGTCTCAGTTCGAGACCTTCTACCCCAAGCCTGGACACGAGAATTCCGGGACTACAAAGGCGATTAATACCAATGTAGACGGAATTCAGTTGGCCCATCTTATGCCAAAGATGGCTAAGCACGGAGATAAGATGGCGATCATTCGCTCGATGATCTCTACCACTGGAGCACACGAGTCCGCGAATTACCTCATGCACACGAGCTATGAGCAGCGTGCAACGATTCGTCACCCCGGGATTGGAGCTTGGGCGCTCAAGTTTAAGAATCGTCTGAATGTCAATCTTCCCGGCTCGGTTTACGTCGGTGGTGGGAGTCGAATCAACGGAGGAGGGGGATTTTTCGAACCCGAATATGAGCCTCTGGCGATCAATGATCCCAATGCAGGTCTTCGAAATTCCGCGATCCGAGGGATGAACATGGAGACTTTTGATCGACGTCTGAAGCTTAGCCGTGACTTCGACTCGGAGTTTCATCAGCGCTACGATGTGAAGAAGCTGCGTGCCTACACTCAGATGTATGATGACGCAGTGCGCATCATGAAGAGTGAGGATCTCAAGGCCTTCGATTTGACGAAGGAGGACAAGGAGGTCAGAGAGCGATATGGGAACAATCCCTTTGGTCAGGGTTGTCTATTGGCTCGACGCTTGGTTGATCACGATGTGCGTTCCGTGGAAGTCGAGTTCGGCGGATGGGATATGCACTCGAACGTGTTCGTCTCCTCACCGGATCGCTGCGGAATTCTGGATTCGGCGATGTCCGCGCTGATCGATGATCTGACAAAGAGCGGCAAGCTCGCGGATACTCTGATCGTGCTGACGACGGAGTTCGGACGTACACCTAAGATCAATCAAAATGCAGGTCGTGACCACTTTCCGCAGGCCTTCTGCTCCGTACTTGTCGGAGGTGGAATTAAAGGGGGCGTTACTTATGGAAAGACGGATGAGGCTGGTGATAAGATCATCGAAAATCCTGTTGGTGTTCCGCAGTTCAATGCGACGGTGGCCCATGCTCTGGGGCTCCCGCTAGATCAGATCCTCTATAGCCCCTCAAAGAGACCGTTTACCGTTGCGAATAAGGGGGTCCCAGTCGAGGCGCTCTTTGTCTGATTCATCCGCGATCGATATATCTTCTTAAGCTTGTTTTAAGCAACTACCGTTTGGAGCCGACAGTTCGAGTCTTCGCAGGAAGCTTGTGCTTGTCGGCTTCTTGCGTTTATGGGCGCGGAGTATCGGGGGAATAGAATCTGGTCGGATCTGTTCGCTGATCAAGGAGGAGTGTGTGAGTCTGCGCGTGAGCTTCTAATCAAAGACCTTCGGTCAGCCCGCGAGTTCTGGTATGACACGGTTTTTTCCGCGACACTCAACTTTACGATCCTGATACGATCCTGAGAGCAGAGTTACTTTTTCGGAGTAGGATTTCCCGAAGCTGACGGCTTCGCTGTCGCTTTCGGCTTCACCTTTCCTGTCATCTTCTTCTTCGCCTTTGGTTTCCCCTTGGGCTTAGACTTTCCTTTCGGTTTTACGATAGGCTTCGTGACGCGGACGTTCACGGAAGCGATTCGCCCGTCGAACGACTGTGCACGGATTGTTATGATGGTTGTTTTCGCCTTTAGTTTCGTGATGCGAACTCGAAATAAGCTGCCCCTGTGAATCTTGTCCCTGTAAATCTCGACGACTCCGGTGTCGAAACAGCGCGAATGAAGGCGGCTTTCGGTAAGGCGGATTTCGGGATTGTTCAGCGCGAGACGTGGGGACGGCGTGTGTCGGCTCACGTTTTCTTGCGCTACATGGACAGGGAACTGCACGAGAAAATCATCCGTGATAAGCAGGAGTTCAAGAAGCAGGCGGACAGGATGCGAGCGGAATTTGCCGCGCAGGGG
>CAUJIH010000033.1 GCA_963205275.1 Verrucomicrobiota bacterium
CACCCCAGAGGAAGTTCAAGCCGTCCAAGACAAACGGAATTCTAGACCTCGAAAATGCCTTGATTATCAGACTCCCAATGACATATTTTTTGCTCCAACTCCGATTGCGTTAGCTGCTTGAATCCGCGGGGCGTTTCTCTAGGCGGCGCGCTCGCGAGGGTTTGCGGAGGTGCCCTATTGTTCAAATTTCGGACGGACCTAATGAAAAATAGCCTGTCCCTTAAAATCGCGCTCAACTTCACTCTTGACCCAAAGTTTGTGCTTCTCTATCCATTTCTGTGTCTTTGTTTGATTCAGCCTATTTATGTACGTGGCTTTACTGGAACAAGGACGAACGCGAGGATACGATCGTGGCAGCGATGATATTTGACATGAGAACCTTCCACATTTTCTGCTTATGCGCCCTATTTTCCTGCGTCGGCGTTTCAGTTGGTGCGCCGAAAATCCATGAAGTGGCCCCGGATGGATCGTGGACTTGGTTCAATGATGAGCGGGCTGTATGGAGCCAAGGCAAGCTTTATGCCGGTTATGTCCGCTCAGACGGGCATATCTGCGTCACGCGATACGACTCGGATAAGCGGCATGCGGCAGAAACAGTGCTTAGCACATGGAAGGAGCAGGACGATCACAACAATCCCGGCATTTTTGTTCGTCCAGACGGTCGATTGTTGATCGCCTACGCCACTCACGGGACGAGCCAGATGTGGAATTTTCGCATATCGAAAACTACGGATCCACAGAGCTTGAACGACTGGGGAGAGGAGCAGAGCGTGGCGCCTCCCGACGGTAAAAGGTTTTCATCTGGGTGGACTTATTGCAATCCGCTGCCGGGCCCCGACGGGAAGATTTTCCTTTTTGGTCGTGGCATCGGCTGGAACCCGACTTATCTGGTGAGCGATGATCAAGGCGAGAGCTGGTCCCCGCCGGTGCATCTAATCCGACATCCAAACCGGCCCTATGCAAAGTATGCCGCGCGAGGAAACGGGCGCATCGACATCGCCTACACCGAAGGACACCCCCACCGGGTCACAAACTCAATTTACCACATTTACCTAGAAGATGGGAAGTGGCGCGGCAGCGATGGGACCGTTCTCGCAGGAGAGCCTCCCTTCGTACCGCAGCAGGGCTCAGTGGTCTATCGCTACGGGCGCACCCCCGGCACCGGACCCGCGTGGATATGGGATATCAATTATGATGTCGAGGAGCGGCCGGTGATTGTCCACAGCGTGCGCCATGCGAAGGACCCGGATGATCTGCGCTATTATTACGCGACTTGGGACGCGGAGGCGAAACGCTGGGATTCGCGTGAAATCGCTCGGGCGGGCGTGCGACTCTACGAGTCAGAATGGGACTACGTCGGCGGCATTGCCTTGGACAGCAACGACAACCGTCAGGTGTTCATCAGCACGGCCGTCGATCCTCGCAGTGGATGGGACACGCCCCACCGTGAGATTTACCGGGGCCACTTGGATGACTCCGGGAAATGGCAGTGGACCGCGATTACCGAGAACTCTCCGGCCGACAATCTGCGGCCTTATGTTCCCGAGAAGCACGGCCACAAGTTGTGCGTCCTCTGGTTTCAGGGACGCTATACTTCGTATACCGATATCCGCTGCCGGGTGCTCATGGCACTGGAGTGAGGGACATGCGGCACATTTTTCCGCCTCATGCGGGGATGAGACCCGCAACGGTGTTGTGTTCCTGCTTCAGTTCGGCGGATGTGGCGGCAATCTTGGCCTGACTAAATGCGTCGATAGGCAGGCTGCTAACGATTTCCCATGAGCCATCCGCCTTCACAGAAGGGGGGGCAGTCCTAGAATTTAGAATCTCATTCGATAATCCAATCGCCGTCGCGTCATACTTCGCCAATGCCCTGATCTCCGCACACCGAATCCGGGAAACGCCACGCAAATCGAATTTCCTGTCTTCCCTTTCCCTTCGATTTTCACTATCCTGCCCTAGTGAGACGTCTATCTCCGCTTCATCTTCTCCTCTTCATCCTGCTCTTTATCGCAGGAGCTCCCAGCGTCGTCTCCGCTCGCCAGCTTCCATTTAGTCACTTTTCTACAACCAGCCTGAGCGACGACCAGAGCCGCACCACCACCTGGCACTACGACGCGGCAGGGCGTGCTCGGGCATTGATCCTGCCCAACGGCCAGAAACAGGAAAACACCTACGACCTCGCAGGACGACTCACGCAACGCAGTCTGCGGGGAGCCGTCAGCGGAGGAAACGGCTACCGCCTCCTGATCGCCGAATTCCACTGGACACACGACGTAGCAGGCAATGTCACCAGCCAAGTCGAAAGCTGGCCCGGAGACAGCGCCCGACCGGCGGGAACGCGCCTCACCAATATGGGCTACGATGCCGCCGGACACCTCAGCAGCGAGCAGATCAGCGCACCGGGTGAAGCCATCCGCTTGACCCAGTACCATTACGACCGAGCCGCCAATCGAGCTTCGAAAGTCATAAAGCTCGGCGGGAGCGTGGAAACCCGCACCTTCTACAGCTACAACCTTGCCAATCAACTCACGAGCTGGACCGAGAGGGATGACGCGGAAAACGTCCTTCGCACAGCGAGCTTCACCTACGACCTCCGGGGCAACCGCAGCGGACAGACCATCACATTGGCTGACACCACTCAAACCACGACCGCCTACCAATGGGACTTCCAGAACCGCCTGATCGGTGTGACCCTGCCCGATGCGAGCCAACATAGCTACGCCTACGACTACCGCACGAGGCGTATAGGACGGGATGAGGACGGAACCGCCACCGCCGTGAGTTGGTCGGGGGGATTATCCTTGGCCGAGTATTCAGTGAGCAGTCTGCAATCCACTGTTTCCGACCCACAATCACCCGAAGTCGAATACCGTCGTGGCCCCGACATGGGTGGAGGGATAGGCGGACTGCTCCACACCCTACGAGACGGAGTTGTGAAATACAATCTCAGCAATGGGCGAGGCGACATCGTAGCCCAGAGCAATCAGGCGGGTGCCTTGACTTGGACAGCGAGCTACGAGGCCTTCGGCACCCGACCCGTGGAATACGGGAGCAATGCGGATCGGCAACGAGCGAATACGAAGGAAGAGGATCCAACCGGGCTGCTCTGGGAGCACTTCCGCTATCGTGACTTGGAGACAGGCGTATGGCTGAGCCGTGATCCGGCAGGCTTTGTGGATGGCCCGAACTTGTATGTGAATCAGAACCCGTGGACGAGTTTTGGGTGCTGTCGTGATCAAGGATTCCGCTCGTATCAATCGCCGTAACAATGTTCTGACTGAATCACTCGGTGGAATCTCCGCACAGGATTCTGAGGGTATTTCAGTTCGTGGATGGATGGTGTCCGGCTTGCAGGAAGGCACCAAGTGGCTGAATCACGATGCCGCGTCTGAACGTGTCGTGGAGGAAGGCAACGTCGTAGCTTCGCAGTGAGCGGGATGGATGGAGATCAATCCAATCCCGAATCAATCCAATCCTCCACGAGCGCCTTCCTGCGCAGAACTCCAGAAAGGACGAATCCATTTTTTCTCGAAGCGCTGTCTCCATCGTCTCCATCCGCCCCATGATCCTTTGTCGTGCGGCTGGAAGAAGATACAGGTTCCATCATACATTTCCCGGATTCTTTTATCGCGAACGAGAGCTGCCCGTGAATCGGGAAACTGCACGATGTAGGCATCGCCGGAGGTGAGAAGATTCTTTGTTTTCTCCACCAAGAGGACGAAGCGGTTCCCGTTTTCTAGTTCGAGTGCTACAGGATAGGCATTCTCCGGAATCTCGTCGAGATTGACTCGTCGTCGCGTGGCGATGAGGTGGTGCTCGCGTGCGCACTTCTTCCATGCTCGGGAGAGTTGGCTCTCACGAATCGGGATCTCGGGCTTCTTCTCCTCACCTTCTGGCGCGGGGATTCCATGATGCACGCCCACAAGCGCAATCAGTCTGGTCAGAGAAGAGGAGCTTGAAGAGACGATAGCACTCATGAGTTAGAATAGATGAAATATTAAGTAAAATTAATAAATTTCACCATTAATTTTAAAGAATTGGATGATTTTTTAAAAAAACTCTCGTGCGTCCGAGAGATCCCGTATTTTTTGGTCCGCAGAAGGGTCACTTCCTTCCGATCCGAGTCACTCACTTCGCCCAGTCAGGAGTGCCGAACCAGGCATCCATTTCCGGAGTAAAGGGTGCGATGATCGATTCTGGCTCGCGTATCCAGCCTCTATCTCCGGTTTCGATCATCCATGTATCGAGAGCTGCTCGAAGACGGAGAAGGGCGTCGTGATGTTCGGGACGATTCGAGTCGGCGAGATTCGTGATCTCGTGCGAATCGCTCTGTAGATCGTAGAGTTCTTCGCAGGGGCCGACGCGTTCCATGAGGCTACGTGCCGCAGCATCCAGTTTTCCTTCGGCGTATAAGCGACGCATCAGAGGCATGACGGGAAAGCACTTTTCTTTATAGCGATTCAGAGAGGCGAAGGTAGGTCCGGTCGAGATGGTGCGGATGTAGTGATAGCGGCTGTCATGGACAGATCGAATTCGCTGATAGGTCTCGTCGATGCGATCACGAGCGGCGAAGACGTAGGAGCGCGGCGGTTCTGTGAGCTCACCGAAGAGCACGCGTCCCTGCATCAGCATCGGTTTCGGCACGCGGGCGAAATCGAGGGTAGTGGCTGTGACATCGATCAGGCTCACGAGGCGTTCGTCCAGACTCCCTGGTGCACAGTCCTTGGGAGCAGGAAAATTCTTCGGCCATCGCACGATCAGGGGAACGCGCAGACCGCTGTCGGTACACCAATGGATGCCATTGGCATCGAGGCGGCCATTGTCCGCGAAGAAGACGATGATCGTGTCATCCTCCAGTCCGTCGGCACGGAGTTTATCGAGCACCCATCCGATCCGCAGGTCCATTCCGCTGATGGAATTGAGGAATCGTGCCCACTCCTCACGCACGAGGGGATGATCAGGATAATAAGGTGGCGGCGTGACATTCTCGGGGGTGGCGTATGCGACATGCTCGCGCTCGCCCACCCATTCGACACGTTCTTTTTCGTGGCTTTTACGATCATAGATATCGTATTCGACCTCGTGGGAATTCACTACGGCGAAGAATGGCTGTTTTGACTTGAGCGCAGTCCAGTTCTCACTCTGGTAGATTGCGCCTTCGTTGACGAAGTTGAGATCGAGTTTGCCTGTGCCGACGGGCTTATCGTCGATGGTGCGGATATTGGCTGTATGATAGCCGATCTCCTGTAGCCGATGGGTGATGGGGCGAACTCCCTCCGGTAGACGAAAGGCATCGTCGCGATGCGAGCGCATATTCTGCGTGTCTGTGCTCGTCTGATACATCCCGACAAAGAAAGCAGAGCGGCTGGAGGCACAGACGGGAGCTGTACAGAAAGCGTTCGAAAAGCGCACTCCCTCCGCTGCGAGGCGATCTAGATTGGGGGTATGGACATTTTTTTCTCCATAACAGCCTAGGTCGAGCCCGATATTTTCTCCGATCAGCCAGAGAATATTCGGACCATGTTGAGACTCTGGCTTTTTCGATGGAGAGTCCTGTGCTGGACTCTGAATGCTGATCGCGAGCAGGGTGCCCCCGACGAGCAAAATGCGTAGCCGTGCGGAAAGACTGAAGAGACGGTAGAGAAAAGTCGAATCGTTCATAAGCTCGCACCAGTATGGCTGGAGGGAGAAATCCTGACAAGACTGAAAGCTTTACCCACGCACGAAGTGCAGGATGGCGACTTCCGGTCGACAGAGAAAGCGAATCGGTGCGGTGAGTGTTCCGATTCCTCGCGTTACGTAGAGCTGGTCGGAACCGTCTCGATAGAGTCCGTAAGGATATTTACGTCCCATTCGAGGAAGGAAAACCGGGCCATAAAACGGCAGGCAAATCTGCCCTCCGTGGCTATGGCCGGAGACTTGCATGGCGATCCGTGGATCTTTATGCTGATCAAAGTAATCTGGTTCATGCCGTGCCAGAATCACAGGCTGATTTTTCGGAACCTTTTTCAAGGTTCGAGCGAAATCTGGTTTTCCCCGCAAGCAACTATCGATTCCAGCCACGGAAAAGCCGGAGAAATCGAGGGAATCGTTCGAGAGAATTTGTGCGCCTGTGCTGAGAAGTGCCTGATCCATCGCAGGTTCCCAGTGCCCGCGATCATGATTGCCGTAGATCGCGATGGTGGCGAGTCGAGGTCGGAGTGCTGACAGTTCCTTACAGAGGGGGGCCATGCCGGAAATGTCTTTCGTGATGTAGTCTCCGAGCAGACAGACAAGGTCGACAGACTCTTCGTTGATCACTTGCACGGCGCGTCGAATTAAACTCGAATCCCCGAAATCGTCGTGATGAAAATCGCTCATCATGGCGAGTTTGATCCCTTCCAAGGCGGAGTGGGGAGGGGCGAGCGGAATCTTCAAGCGTGTGATCGAGAGCCAGTGCTTCTCGATGACTCCGGCATCTAGGACCACAGCGCCGCCGCCAACTAGCAGGGAACGTTTGATCCATTTTCTGCGAGAAAACTGCATAAAAACGAAGAAGGAGGAAATGAAGAAAGAGGGGAGAGACGAAAGTGTACAATGTCGCCTCAGATCGAGGAAATGTCTCGAAGATTCCCTAAATATACAGATGAGTGAGGAAGCTCGCTGGGGATTCAGATTTCGATTCCCGCTTCCGAGCAGAGAATGCGAATGCGCTCGATCCCTATTTTCGCCGTCTCCAGAGGATCCTTAGCCCACCATTCCGCATTGAATAATTCGAGGCTGAGCCAGCGGTCGTAGCCTTTTTCTTTCAGGAGAGAAAGTTCTTCTTTCAGATCAATGATCCCGTCTCCCGGCATTACGCGATCTGCATCCACTTGGGAACCGCGTGGGAGGTGAGAGGCTGCGTCATCGATGTGATAGTGAGCGATACGATTCGGAGCGAGAGCACGCAAGTCGTCGAGATGGGTAGTGCTGTTCCAGTTGTGGAAAGCGTCGATCACTAGGCAGCCATCAGGATCAGCACAGATGTCCAGCACGGATACGGCATCGGGCAAGCTGGAGAGTCCCCCGAAAAAGCTAATGTATTCAAGTACGGCATGAACGCCAGTTTCTCGTCCGATTTGGAGCAATTCCTGATAGCCTGTAACGATGGCAGTGAGATCGACTCTGCTGAAGGGAGGAGTGCAGACGACCAAAGGAGCCCCGATGCGGGCGGAGAGCTCGAAGCGTCGGCGAGCCTCGTCCAGCGCCAGTTGGTGCTCACGGCCCGTCGTTTCGCCCCAGTTCCGCACGGCGATCATGCTGGGGACGGAGAGTCCGTGATCGGCTAGAGCATGCTCTACGTCGGAGATTTCGCCCCCTCGACCGACGTATTGATACAGCTCAGCCGCCCACAACTCGATCCCGTGATAACCTGCCTCGCTGGCAATGCGAATTTTTTCTAGGAGCGGGACGGGCTGAATGGTGGAGACGTTCAGAGACAGGCGCATGAACGGAAGAGCTGAGGCAAACGGGAGGACTGAGGAACCTGACGGGCGACGATGAAAATTTACGGAAAGGCTTTCGCTAGGGCCTCGTTCACATTGACTCCATCCGCCCAGATGGTGACGAGATAGCGTGGCGGTGTAGTCGTTTTGTCACGAGTCGTGCGGATCACGATGTCAGTGGCTTCCGAGAGCAGCTCCCGGAGCTTAGCGATGCGCGCATTATCGAGTTTTCGCTCCTCGGGAGTTTTATCAGCACCTCCGGCATCAAGAAGCGTTAGAGTCTGCTTTCGTACCCAGACGCCGAAGCCTAGATCGATATCGAGAGACACACGGTCTCCATCGACGATATTGGCCAATTCGGCCCAGTAGGTGTAGTCGGGAGCTGGTGCATCCTCAGCGCGGAGCGTCAGAGGGAGAAAAGCCAGAGTCAGGGCGAGGGTCAGAGCGAGGGTTGATAGAATGCGCATCGGGGCACTGTAGCGTATTCGGCGAGTCAGCGAAAGGTAGGTGTCTACGGGAGTCAGATATTTTCAGGGTAGAGATTTTTCTTCTTCCCAATTGAGAAAAAGTCGGACAGACTTCGGGCCATGTCGCCAGTTCAAGCTGAATTTTTTGGAACTGCCCTGATGCTTCTCCTCGGAGATGGGGTTGTCGCAAACGTCGTTCTCTCGAAGACCAAGGGGAATTCCTCGGGCTGGATCGTGATCACGGCAGGGTGGGGGATGGCCGTGGCTGTGGCTGTCTATGCTGTCGGGACGATCTCGGGTGGACACCTGAATCCCGCTGTGACGCTGGGCTTGCTGGCAGCAGGTGAGATCGCGACGGGGACTGCGGTGCAATACATCATTGCCCAGTTTCTGGGCGCGATGCTGGGAGCGGTGCTAGTTTTTCTGTCATATTATCCCCACTGGCGAGTGACTGAAGATCCGAGGTCCAAGCTGGCGGTGTTCTGTAATGCGCCTGCGATCCGACACACTCCGGCAAATTTTCTCTGCGAGGTGATCGGCACCGCTGTACTAATGCTGGGGGCGCTGGCACTGCCACGTCCGGAGAATCTCCCTGAGGCCACCGGTTTCAGCACTGGATTTGGGCCGCTGCTGATCGGATTGCTGGTATTCGCTATCGGCATGTCACTGGGAGGGCCGACGGGATACGCAATTAACCCCGCTCGCGACATGGGACCACGTATTGTTCACGCTCTTCTGCCGATCCCTGGGAAGGGCGGGTCAGATTGGAGCTATTCATGGATTCCTGTCGTCGGCCCAGTGGTCGGTGGAGTCCTAGGTGCTCTGTTGTATCTGTGGCTCTGGTGAGGTCAGTGTAGATGCCATCCTCAGGGGCATGAAGGAGCATGGATGCCCTCATCCACCTGAAGCGAGTCTATGCAGAAATCACCTGAACCTTACTCTAGGTTTAGTGCTTTCAGCGGGTTCGTACGATAGACTCGATCAACTGCTGTCTCGTCGAGTCCCAGATGCTGTCTCAGGTTTTTAGCGACCTGATGTCCTCGAATGGTGGATCCCGCTAGATTCGGCGATCCGGGCCGTCTGGCTACGCCTTGTTCATCAACCTCCACAGGTGCTCCGGAAAGATTGTAGAGCCCTGGTCCCAGACCGGCGGCCATAATTGCGTCAGACGTGAAAATCGTTCGTTCGACTCCCGATATCTGAAAGTAATTTCTCAAGGCGAAGAAGGGCACGTGCGCTCCATCGGGGATGTAACAGATCCAGAGGCGCTCTGCCAGCGATAGGACTCGCTGGATGAAATTGTCGTGGCGGGGGAGGGTGACAGGACAGCCGTTGCCGAGATGTGTGATCATGGATAGCCCTGCATCCACCGCACGCTCCAGCGTCGGCAAATCGGGATCGCAATGACCCGCCGATACCGTGATGCCCTGCTCAACCAGATATCGCGTGGTCGCTGCGTCGGGGTCTCGTTCAGGAGCGAGCGTGATCAGTCGCACGAGTCCCTGCCCGGCGTCGAGAAGACGTGCGGCGTTCTCCGGGCTGGCGAGGATCGCATGCTCCGACGGATGGGCTCCGATATAACCGGGATTCGGGTTCAGGAAGGGGCCTTCGACGTGGAAGCCTCGTACCATCTTTCGGACCAGTTCATCTTCCTCTCGAAAACGCACGAGAGCTTTTAGCTTTTCACAGAGAGAATCGACCGAGTCAGTAATGAGCGTGGCGAGGATACCGTCGATTCCGTCTGCTGCCAGCGCTTCGCAGGCACGATGAAAATCGGAGTCTGTAAGATCGAGCGAGCAAAAGTCGACGCCGGCGTAGCCATTGATCTGGAGGTCAAAGTAGGACATGGTTCAGAAATGATCGCCTCCACGAAAGAACGAAACGGCTTCGGAAGCAACTGTTTGCTCGACAAATAATCACTCGAAGTGGTTCGGTGAGCGAGTTTCACTCTTCACTCCACGATCTCCACCGGAGCCTCAGGCAGAGCGTCCAGGAAGGTCTTTCCGTAGCGCTTGGTCACGATGCGATTGTCGAGGATCACGACCATGCCCGAATCCTGACTGCTGCGGATGAGGCGCCCGACGCCCTGACGCAGTTTCAGCACCGCCTCGGGCAGACTGTAATCCATGAAGGAATTCCCTCCGTGTTCCTCGATCCATTCCAGTCGTGCCTGAATCAGGGGATGATCGGGCACGGCGAAGGGGAGACGGGTGATGATGACATTGCTCAGCGCCTTTCCTGGCACATCGACGCCCGTCCAGAAGCTGTCGGTACCGAAGAGGACGCTCGTCTCATCTTCTTTGAATTCCTCGACGAGCTGTCGGCGCGGTGTTCCGGTTCCCTGAACCAGCAAGCGGATTTTTTTCTCTTGAAAAAATTCCTCTAGTTCTGCGGCCAGCTTTTGGAGCAACTTATAACTGGTAAACAACACGAAGGCGCGGCCACCCGATTTTGAGGCGAAATGGCGGATCCACTTCGCCAGTGCTGCCTCATAGCCCCGCTCCTTTGGATCTGGTATCCCCTTGACCACATGAATCTCCATCTGGCGGGCATAGTCGAAAGGACTGCCGATGCGCACGGCTTCGACCTCCTCTGCACCGACGCGACGACGAAAATATCCAAGATCGCGATCTCCGACGCCTAAGGTTGCGCTGGTAAAGATGCAGGCTCGTTGTCGCTGGAAGAATACCGGTCTCAGTAATTCAGCGACGTCGATGGGGGCTGCGTTGAGAGAAAGAGACTCTCGCTCGCTTTTTTCTACCCAGTAGACCAGCCCCTCATCCGATTGGTCGAGGAAGGTGGCCAATCCCGCTCGACAGTCGTTGAGGCGACGAGCCAATTCGGTCAGCTCAGCTTTCATCGTCTCTTTCGCGAGATCGGCGATCGCTCGGGCGCGGCGACTCACCTCGATCAGCCCACCACCGAGCGTGTCTTCGACCAGTTCCACATCTCGGACTCGGAATTCACGTCCTTGTTCACCCCATCGGCACCGCCCTTCGACGCGATCAAAAAACTCATCCACCGCATCCAGCAGGCCCATGGTGAGTCGTCGCCCGTCGGCGTCCCCCAGCAATTGAAAGAGTCCCTTTTTATTGCGTGGATTGTAGAGACGGTGAAGATCGAACTTCAACCCTGTCTGCGAAAGGGAAAAGCCAAGCTGCCGCGCGGCCACTTGCTCGAGCGTGTGAGCCTCGTCAAAAATGAGAAAGTCCCGGGCAAAGAGGAATCCGTCGCCCGACTCCTGAAATTCGCTCTGCGCATTGAGTAGAGTGAAAAAGAGCGTGTGATTCACCACTAAGACATGGGCATCAGAGACCTTCTTTTTTACCTCCTGATAAAAGCATACTCCCGAGCTAGCGCAGGTTTTTGGGGTGCAGGCATGACTCTCGCTGCATACCTGAGACCAGACCCTGGGAGAGGGAGTGAAATTGAGATCGCTCAAAGTCCCGTCCTTTGTGGTTTCGGCCCATTTCCAGATCTGTTCCAGCTCTTCCATCTCGGAGTGAGTGAACAGCTCCGGACCGCTAGACATGGCAATGCTCAGGCGTCGTGGGCACAGGTAGTTGCTGCGTCCCTTCAGGAGTACAGCGCGAAAAGGCTTCTTAAAAACTGACTTCAGAAGCGGAATGTCTTTCAAGATCAATTGCTCCTGCAGATTGATCGTATGAGTGGATATGATGGCTTTCCGTCCCTCCTCTAGCGCCATACGAACGGCAGGAGCTAGGTAGGCAAGCGATTTTCCCACGCCCGTTCCCGCCTCCACGACGAGTGGACGCTCCTCGTCCAGAGCACGTGCGACCGCCATCGCCATCTCGTACTGCTCCGGGCGGAACTCAAAGTCACCCAAAGTCGATAGCGCCCCGCTTTTTCCGAAAAAATCGGAAGTAAAGCGAAGGAGCGATGAGAGGTCTTCTCTTTTCCTCGGCGACTGCGAGTCACCCATGTCTGTTAGAGAAATCACACCTCAAGCGATCCTCTGAAAATGGGCACTCGGCAAGGAGGATTCTACCATTGGGTGATCAGGGCTTCGGCAGGAATCGCCACGTTCGCTCCATGTGCTGACGATAGCTTTCGCCGAAGACGCGCAGCAGGTGTTGCTCCTCTTCACCTGCTTTGATCGAGGCACAGATGAAATGCAGCAGCAGGATGAAAAGCGAGAAAAATGTCGGGAGGAGCAGAGTTGCTCCGATCAACATCATCATCTGAAAAGCGTAAATCGGATGGCGAATCGAGCGATAAGGACCAGACTTCACGAGCTCGGTCGTTCCTCCCTGATCGATTCCGATTCGCCAGGCGGCTCCCATCGCGGCGTAACACCAGAGAGTCGCCAGATAACCACCTACGATCAGAGCCAGTCCCGTTCCCCAAGCGATAGGACCCATCAAGACGAGATCTGCTGACTTCGCCCAGACAGGTTGCGCGATCCAGCCGAGCACCACGATCGTCCACCCCAGCCAGAGCAATCTCTCGCGAGCGTTCTGCGGTTTCAGATTGGGCGTACGTCCGATTTTCTTTCGCACTCGTCTCGCCTGAATTAGGACTCCGCCCCAGTAGATGATCCCGGAGCTGGACACCAGGATACGCCTACACAATTCTCCGTCTAAGTCCATCAGGAGACCCTCCTCTCGGTAATCAGATCGATGAATCGTTCTGCGATTTCTTTCATCATCTCCGAAGGAACCACCCTTGGTCGATAGGTAAAGCCCAGATTTAAGCGACCTGCGAAACCGGTGACCCCGATCACGAAAGGAAGCGCAGGTCCCGTCGAGACGGCGCGAATATAATCACTGACTTCACTGGCGGCACATTCCCCTAGCTCTTTGATGCGGAAGTTCGTGATACTGCCCCAAGTGGGGTAGACTTTGCGATAGAAATTCCGACGACTCTCGGGCTTCTGACGAGCGTAGAAAATACGGCCTAGGCTGAATTCTAAGCGAGAAGTTAGATATGACTTTCGTCGTTTCACCTCTTGTGTTTGCGCGCTCACGCCTTTGAGAACTTCGATCAGACTGGCCTCTTCTGGTACGGGATGAGTCACGGAAAACGAACCCAGATACAGACCGAAGTCTCGACGCCGACATTCCGGCAGTTCGCCTCGCAAATTGACGACACAGCCCGCTGCGATCTGAGATCGACGAGTTCCGTGGCGCTCCCAAGTAAAGGGCACGACAGCACGCAAGAGGGCTGCGAGGCAGAGATCGTTCACCGTCGCACCGTGACGATGCGCCAGCGCCAGAACCTTTGCTGTTTGCATTGTATCTAGAGAGCGACCGAACCAGTTGCATTGAGCATCATCTGTCGGGCAATCAGGAGATCGAAAGCAGCGTCGCATCCGCTGAAATTTCTGAAAGCTGAAGGCCATCCTCTTAAGTTGGGCCAGCGGACTACCGCGAGGAATTCGCCATTCCTTGCGCTGGGAAAGTTGCTGATTACGCAGTGGCTGGGGGGAAGAATCGCAATAGGCTTCAATCACTTCACCTAGCAGCCGAGAAATCGAGTCTGCATCTGCGACCGCGTGAAAGTAGACTAATCCCAAGAAACTGCTCTCACCTGCGGTAAGCAAAAAAAAGCGAAACGGTTCAAAGCTTGTTTTCCAGTCGAAAGGCTGATTCAGCTCATCTTCGATCACGCGGGAGAGTGTAGCAAAGGAATCGTCGCCGCCATCCGACACGGCTATCTGAATCTGAGCGGTTCCTTCTTCGTATGCGTATCGTCCGCGCTTTTCATCGATCCGGCATCGATTCAGGCCTGTCAGTTTTAGCACATGCTCCACTGCCGACCTAAGCCGATCCAGAGTGATCTTTCTTTCCACTCGGATGACATGCACGGCATTGTAGGGATGGACCCCGGACCACTGGAGCATCGTCTGCTGAAATGCACTCAGCTTTCCCTGTGCGGAATCCGAGTGTGACGGTGTCCCCATAACGCGATACCGGAGTGATTAACGACGCCGCTTTCCAGTCTTTGCCAGAATTTCGCGCATAACCATGGCCTGAGTCTCCTGTGCTTTATCCAGATTAAAGTGGTTGATCCCGTTTTTTCCAACGTTGATTTGGGCGATGCTGCCTTTAAATCCAGTGCCTTTTACGTAACTATCGGCATTTGAGCAGCGGTAGTTTACTACACGCTTCGCCCCTCGGGTGAAAACTCGCGTATGAGTCGGATCGAGACCGATCACCAGTTCTGTCGGAATTCCATGATTTCCCAGATAGTTCGCGAGGTCCGTCACTGCGTCCGCGCCGAATGAGTGCCCGACGAGGATGATAGGGTAGGATACTTTTTTCTGAGAGGCACGTCGAGTGATGTCGTTCGCGATCGATTTCCAGGCGAGGTAGCTGGTGGCCTTGGCATTGATTTTTCGGGATTGAAGCTGCGCTGCCATATCGTTTAATCCCAAGGAAAATACGTCAAAACCACCTCGGAGAAAATAGACTTCTGCTCCATGAGACAGAGGAGTGAAGAAGAGGAGACTCGTGACAATCAGGAAGGTGTGGCAAAAGGATTTCTTCATCAAGAATAAAGACGGCGGTGAACCGTCGCGCTGACGATCAGCTTTTCATTCCGCCGTCTCCCTCTCCTTGTCAATGTCGAAAAAAGATGTATCCACAAATGCGAATTCGGATCAGCGTCTTGACCGATGTCTTGGAATCGTGTACCTCGAATCAACTTATTTTTCAACTCAACCCCACATTCGCTCATGTCTGCAGAAGCTCGTATCAAAGAACTTGGAATCGAACTGCCCCCTCCTCCGGAAGCGGGTGGTGTCTATCAGCCGCTCGTCCGCGTCGGCAATCTAGCCTTCCTGTCTGGACATGGGCCCTGCATGGATGGGAAAACCTATCTGAAAGGGCGGGTAGGGGAAAATCTCACCTTGGAGGAAGGTCAAGCGGCTGCACGGCAGGTGGGACTTTCTCTGCTGGCGACGATGAAGCGAGAGCTCGGATCACTCGACCGTGTTGCTCGGCTGGTGAAAACGCTCGCTTTGGTGAATAGCACGAACGATTTTACCCAGCAGCCACAGGTCGTGAATGGATTCTCGGAACTCTTTCGCGACATCTTTGGCGCTGAGGCCGGAGTCGGTGCTCGCAGCGCGATGGCCACGAACGTTCTGCCTGGGGGAATTCCGGTAGAAATCGAGATTATTATCGAACTCAAGGATTGAGCATCATCTTCCCCTGTCGCTAACCGTATGAAAGAAATCGCTAATCTCGACCGAGTGCCGTCTCCTGCGCTCCTCTTCGATGCCGATGCTATCGAGAAAAACATCGCTCTGATGGTGAAGATCGCCGGAGGAGATGCAGAGCGTCTGCGTCCCCATATCAAAACTCACAAATGTGCGGAGATCCTGCGCCGTCAGATCGAAGTCGGAATTCGGCACGTGAAGGCCGCGACCATCGCCGAAGCGGAACTGTCCGCGATCGCTGGAGTGCCTGACGTGCTGATCTCTTATCCGCTGGTCGGTCCGGCGGCCACTCGCCTTCATGCTCTGACGGATCGCTACCCGAACACAAAATTTTCCGCTCTGGTCGATACAGAGTCGGCCCTCGCGGATCTGGTCCGCTCTGATGGGAAAACGGTGGATCTGTTCATCGATCTAGACGTCGGGATGCATCGCACTGGTGTCGGGCCTGGCCAACCAGCGGTTGCTCTCGCTCAGGTCCTACTCGCGACTCCGGGGTTACGACTGGCGGGATTGCACGCCTATGATGGACACATTCACGATGCATCGCTCGACGCTCGCAAGGCTCAGTTTCAATCAGCGATGGAGGCTCTGGATGCGA
This sequence comes from Verrucomicrobiota bacterium, assembly GCA_963205275.1. GTDB lineage: Bacteria > Verrucomicrobiota > Verrucomicrobiia > Verrucomicrobiales > DEV007 > Arctic95D-9. Next base: position 15,718 of record CAUJIH010000033.1, read on the forward strand.
CTCTGGCAGCGATGGAGTCAGCGGGGATAGAAATCCCCTTGATCGTCTCAGGAGGATCACCGACCTTCGCCCTTCACGCCGAGCGTGCTGCGCAGTCGTCTCGTCCTCATCAGTGTTCCCCCGGTACGACTGTTCTCTGGGATACCGGTTACGGAAACTGGTATCCCGATCTTCCCTTTGAACCGGCAGCCTTTCTTCTCGTGCGGGTGATCAGTCATCCCCCCGCAGAACCAGGAGGAGGTCCCCGCATCTGCGTCGATCTGGGGCATAAGGCGGTAGCGGCTGAAAATCCTATCGCTAGCCGGGTTTTCTTTCCAGCCATCCCGAACGCTGAGTTCATCGGACAAAGCGAGGAACATCTCGTGCTGGGCGTGGACGATCTCGACGCTTGGCCTGTAGGTACTACCTTGCTGGGGATTCCGAAGCACGTCTGCCCGACCGTCGCCCTGCATCAGGAGGCACGAATCGTGCGGAGCGGTGCCGTCACTGACGAGGCTTGGCCCATCGGTGCCCGCGACCGACGGATTCACGTCTGAGAGCGTTCCTCGTGAATCATTGAGCCGCACCGCCCGATGGAGGTGTCTGCGGTTCATTGATCGGGATCGAGGGAGCATTCGGGCTGGGCGTTTCCGTGGGCGTCGCTATGATCGGGGAAACGGAGGTATACGGCGGAGACGCCTCTGGAGTGAAAGAAGGTTCAGTCGCCTTTTCTCCGCCGAGAATTTTTCGCCAGAACGAAACCTTCTTCTCTGGCTGGTTCACTGCCTGATTCGTCGCATCCTCAGCAGTCGATCTCTTTTTTCCCAAGAGAGAAAAAGAGAATTTCGGCTTCGTTGGTGTCGGATTCGGTACCGGCGATACATTTTCTACCGTCGGAGTATTGCCTCGACCTGTCTTGGGCCGGACTGGCTCGAACTCAGGGACGTAGGCATCGCGTCTCACGGTGGGAATAGGGCGATCTCCGCTCGGTGCCGACGGAGGGCGATGGACTTGCAGGTATTGCTCCGCTGTCGCGATCGTCGGCGGCTGAATGCTCGCTCCAGCCATTGATTCCATCACGGCTTTTTTCTGTCGGGCGAGATTCGCTGCCTTTTCGAGCTCAGTATTTTCTGCGGCTCGTGTCCAGCGAGCGTTTCCCTGCACTCCCCAACCCTCCGGAGGGGGCGTCTGCGAGATCGTCTCATCCTCGCTGTTGCCAATGGATAAAAAAAGTGCTACAGCAAGCACTATCCAGATGAATTTGTTCATTTTGTGACTTTTGATTGCATCATCCTCTCTTTCATCTGATTTTTCAATCTTTTCCCGACTAATCCCGACTCTCCTATGAATCTCATCTTCGATGTTCACCTTGATCTTAGCCTCAACGCTCTCGAATGGAATCGAGATATCACGCTAACGGTCGATCAAATTCGCGAGTCTGAGGCGGGAATGAGCGATATGAAGGGGCGAGGCCTGAATACCGTTTCTCTCGATGAGATGCGAAAGGGAGGAATCGGACTCTGTGTCGCCACGCAGATTGGCGGTTGTATGAGGCCGCGAGGGCCAGTCGCTTCTTGGGAATCTCCTGCCCAGGCATGGGGGATGACGCAAGGACAGCGTATCTATTATGAAACTCTCTGCGAGTTAGGAGAGATGACTCAAATTCGCAATTTGGCCGAACTCGATGCTCATCTCGCTGTCTGGTCTGATCCGGTCGCTGCAGCGGCAGCCAAGGCGCCTGTCGGCTATGTTCTCTCGCTGGAAGGAGCGGACTCTATCGTCACCATTGACTATCTGGAAAGGGCTTGGGAATACGGCCTCCGCGCCATCGGGCCGGCACACTATGGAGTCGGACGCTACGCTCTCGGTCATGATCAGGTGGGCGGATTGCCTGCGGGAGGTGCTGATTTTATTCGGAAGATGGACGAACTGGGGATTATCCTCGACACGACGCACCTGAGTGATGGCAGCTTCTTTGAAGCACTCGAGATCTATCAGGGCGCAGTCTGGGCCAGTCACTCGAACTGCCGAGCCGTGGTCAATGATCCCCGTCAATACAGTGACGAGCAGATCCGACTACTGATCGAGCGCGACGCAGTGCTCGGATCCGTGTTTGATACCTGGATGATGATTCCCGGTTGGGTGCGTGGCAAGACGATGCCGGAAGATACTGGTGTGAAGATCGCCCATATCGGCGAGCACATCGATCACATCTGTCAGATCGCGGGGAATGCGAAGCATGTTGGTATCGGGAGCGATCTCGACGGCGGATTCGGCAAGGAGCAAAGCCCGACGGATCTCGACACCATCGCGGATCTACAGACGCTGGAAGACATTCTGAGAGGACGCGGCTACTCTGCTGACGACATCACCGATATTTTCCATCGCAACTTCCTGCGCGTGCTGCGGAAGGCGTGGTCCTGACGCGATTGACGATCATTCGATTGACGATCATTCCAGTGTGATGAGAATTCGCCCCTCCTAGGGCCAGGGGCGATTCTTGATGTCATTGCACGGGGCTGGTGGCCCAGTTCGTCACTTGATCAGCCCGAGCTGGACTAGTCTCGCACGTATGATCTCTCGCTCCGCCTCGTGGAAGCGATGAAAGGGGGCTGCCATAAAGTCTTCGCAGACTCCCAGCAGAGACAGGGAGCATTTCAAACCTTTGATAATGGCTGAACCGTGACGCCCGACGTGGTAAATAGATTCGCTTAAGTCCATGACTCGAGCGCTCAGTTCTCGTGTTCGAGGCAGATCGCCGTCTCTTGCCGCCTGATAGAGGGAGACGTAGAGTTCGGGGTTGAGATTGGCCCCGCCATTCACGCCTCCGTGCCCACCGAGTAAAACGGATTCAGCGAGCAGTTCTTCCGGCCCGACCAGAAAGGACCAGTCGGGACGCTCTGCGGCGGCGAGTCGTCGCATCCTGCGAAAATATACCAAGTCACCGGAGCTGTCCTTGAGACCGATGATTTTCTGCTGACTCAATGCCCAAGTGATCAGATCGCCAGAAAAGCTGGTCTTCGTCAGCGAGGGCATATTGTAGAGCATGAGCGGCAGTGGTAGATCGCGAAGAAGTTCTTCCAGAAATTCGTGCAACTCAGGCTGTCCGGCTGGGAAGTAGTAGGGAGCGGCTACCACGACCGCATCGGCTCCGCTATCTGCCGCATGACGAGCGAGAGACTGAGATTCCACCAGCGATGTGTCGGTGATGCCGACGAGCACAGGTACCCGCCCTGCGGCTAGACGGCAAGTGTGAGTAACCAACTCACGGCGGAGGCGGTAGCTCAGACTCGGGGCTTCTCCCGTAGTCCCGAGAGCGAAAATCCCGGAAACTCCTCCGGAGATGAGGCGCTCGACTAATCGTTCGAGACCACGCAGATCGAGCGTATCACTCGCGAGCAGTGGCGTCACCATGGGCGGGACGATTCCTTGATAGCGTGGAGTCATTTCGCTGCCTCCTTCACTGCATCTTTTTTCTCTGTTTTCAGCGGAGCCTCTTTTGGCGTAGTCTCAGACTTCTCAGCCTTCTCAGACTTCGGATCAAAGTCGGAGATCGGGCGGATTTTGAATTGTGCGGGATCGACCACGACGTGTTTGATCTGCTTCCGGTTCCAGGTGTAGGTCATGTGGACGAGTCCATCACGGGTGCGAATCATGGCCGGGTAGGAAAATTCGCCTTTGTCCTCTTTCTCAATGAAGGCGACGGCTTCCCAAGTGATCCCATCCTTGCTGATCGCGAGATTCAGCACGTTGCGCTTACCCCATCCGTCCTTGCGCTCGCCGCCGAGATGGTTATAAAGCAGAAGGTGGCGTCCGTCTGCGAGTGTCAGGGCTTCGATCCCGGAGTTGTTATTGGGCAGATTCGTTTCCTCCAGTTCGCTCCAGGTTTTTCCTCCATCGGTGGATCGATTGGAGATAATACGTTGGTTTTTGGAGCGATATAGAGCGCGGAGACTGCCGTCGGCGAGAGTTAACAGGGTTGGCTGGATGACTTGATAGGGTTGAGTCTCTGGCTCGAAGCGTCTCCAAGATGTCCCGAGTTCCGGTCGATCAAACTGATTGAGGATTTCGTAGTGAAAACGCCAGTCGTCATTGTGCTCGGTCGAGGAGGGGCAAAGTAGAGTGTCGTCGCGGAGTTGGATCGGTTTTCCCCGCACGGGACCGTCGATCCCCTCGGGTAGTCGATGACGAGTGCGAAAGGAGCGCCCGTCGTCGTAGCTCATCGCGACTTCTCCCCACCAAGTGGAGGGAGAAGGACCGACTTTGAAGAAGAGATAGGTCGCACCGTCGCCTGCTGCATGCCAGAGCACGGGATTCCAGCAGGGATAGCGCTTCCCTTGGTGCTGAATGCCGTTGGCAGCTTCCATCGGTTTGGACCAGAGTCCGCCGTCGAAGTAGCTGGTCCAGATTCCGACGTCAGGGTTCTTTTCCGCTGTGCCGCCGAACCAGGCCGCGACGAGGCCGCGATCCGTCTCCGCGAGCGTCGAGGCATGGCATTGCGGAAAAGGAGCAGTTTCGTAAATGAATTCTTCCTTCACTAATCCGGGAAAGCGAGGCGCTGCAGGGGGAGTGGGGGGGCGAGCGGCGATTTGCTCGGCAGTGTAGGCGATCCCATCGGCTTTTCGGAGGTAATAGATGCGTCCGTCCTCGGCTCCCAGCACGAGTTCGGGTACGCCGTCTTTATCAAAGTCGGCAACAGTGGGACAGGTGTTGTGGCCGGACACGTCGCGCTCAGTTACGTTGCCGATTTCTTTTAGAATTGTTTGTCCCTCGTGATCCCCGACATTCCGATACCAGACGGCGTTTTGAGAATTGACTAGCAGGTCGATGCGTCCGTCGCCATCCCAATCGACAAGGCTGATCTGTGCGCGTCCGCTGGCTCCAGCGGAGCGTGGGTTGATTTGGAGCGGCTGGAGAGCCTCGTCCACAAAATGATGTTCCGCTTTACCGCCACTCCGTCTCAGAGCCAGATATCCTTTCTGATCGAGAGCGACGAGATCGAGCTTGCCGTCGCCATCGTAATCGACGATTAGCGGGGTCGTGCGCCACTGAGTCAGTGTGTCGCAGGCGGGCGTCTGCCACCATTGCCAGCGCGGTGGGAGTTCTTTCCGACCGGAGTCGAATAGCGAGGGAATCACGCGCAGAGGATCTCCCGTCCCACGCAGCAAGCCGATCCGGCCGAGGATAGAATTGTAGATGATATCGAGCTTTCCGTCACCATCCCAGTCGGCAGAGGAGAGGCTGGTGTAACCCCATTTCGCCTCGCAGGGACCCTGGATAGAGCCCGTGGGGCCAGCCATCACGCGGAAGGGGACGCCGGGTGCGGTCTCGATCAGCGCCGGGGCCGCCCATTTCGGAGTGCCATTCTCAGCCATTCCGAGATTTTTGAAAAAAGCGATATTCCCGGCTGTATTGCCGCAGAGGATGTCCTGCTCACCATCGCCGTCCCAATCGATGACGAAAGGGGTGGAAAGTGCGCCAAATTTCAGCGTGTCTGCCTCTTGTTGGAAGTATACGGGCTGGTGATAGACAGGGATTCCTCCCTCTACGCGCCCTGTATTTTCGATCAAAGCAACGCGTCCGTCTTCATCTCCGACGATTAGGTCAAGATCGCCATCACCATCCCAGTCGAAGGCGGTGGGTGTGATCATTTGCAGGTGCATCGCTAGCGGTTGACCATCGGATGCGTTCAGTCGTCGCCCGACGCCGTACTTCGGCTTTTTTCGGCTCCCAATATTTTCAAAGTAGGTAAAGCCATCGAGAAATTCACCACAGATCAGATCGAGATCACCGTCTCCATCGAAGTCGGCAAAATTGGGCGATGGCCAGCCGAAAACGTCGATGGGAGAGCCGCCCGCTTTGATTTTGACTGGCTTTTCAGAATATTTCCCATTCTGATTTTCGATTAGATAGACATAGCCGTGGAGAGGGCCGTTTCGCCAATGTCCGGAGAAGTCGTGCGCCTGATCCCAAACGTAGTCCGTCCAATCGCCGATGCCGACCACCAGATCCTGATCGCCATCGCCGTCGTAATCAACATAGCGCCACATGCGGGCACGAGTGTTGCCGGGATGAAATCGGGCGTTTTTATAGACAGAAAGCGGCTTTTCGAAGCCCTTCGTCTGAAAATCGACGTATTCCATGTTCTCGCGAAGGATGCGCGGCTGGCCTTCCACGTAGCTGATCTGAATATTGTGGCCCGTCGGTCCCAGGCGTACACCAGGTTTAAAGACAGGCATTTTCACCTTGGAATCTTGGGTGGCATTCTCGAAGAAATAGATTCCGTTCGAAGGTTTGTCAGGACAGGAGACCAGCAGATCCATGTCACTGTCGCCGTCGTAGTCGATGGGGAGCGGCCAAGCCCACAGTCCGACGCCGAGATCGACGACTAGGCCGGGATTGTTGTAGGGGAGTTGTTGCAGTTTCCAGCTCATATCGTCCGCTCGGAGGAGGACTGTGATGGATGCGAGGAGACTGAGTATCAGGGAGGGTTTCAACATTCTGGGGCAAAGTATTTTCATTACGTAAAATGGAAGGAAGGGGAGAAAAGCGGAGTAATTCAGGACACGGTCCGCGCTAGGACAGATCAGATCAGATCTGGTCAGTCCAGCCAGTCGAGCGTATCATCATCGGATTTGTCAGCTTCACTGAGAGTCAGTGAGAGGCTGTTCAGAATGTGCTGGCGCATGGCGTCCTCAGCAGCTTTGGCATCGTGCGCTGAGACGGCATCTGCGATCTGGCGATGCTCTTTCAGAGTGACTTCGAGAGTTTCTGGCCGGAAGGAGTGACGATCCGCTTCGAAGATGCGCATGAGGATGTGGGAATCAGCGACGATTTTCAGCATACGGCGATTTCCTGCCGCCTCCAGCAAGATCCCATGGAACGTGAGATCGAGTGTATGAAAAGGCCGAGAAATGGAATGATCAGTAGTCTCTTCGCCTGTAGATAAGGCGGACTCGACCAGTTCTGCCGCACGGCTCAGGTTCTCTTCCAGATTGAGCAACTGACGCTCCGATATCCGCTCTGCAGCACGTCGGACGGCGAATGTCTCGAGAGCTTCGCGCAATTCATACAACTCCACGGCTTCTTCCTGAGAGAGCTTGCGCACCACCGCTCCGAGCTGGGGAATCAGTTTTACGAAGCCTTCATTCGCGAGTTGTCCCACTGCCTCTCGCACGGGAGTGGCGCTGATTCCAATCTCTCGTCCGATGGATCCGTAGGAGAGTCGAGAACCCGGCTCTACCGTCCCATTCAGGAATTTTTTGCGAAGATGACGATAGGCGATTTGGGATTGATTTTTTGTCATGATAACTCGGACTGTATAGAGTTCTATGGAATAATTTGACTCTTGTCCAGAGAATTCTTCCGGGTTCAGAGCCGAGGAAATGATGCTGCGAGGGATTTGAGATAATCAATCGAGAATCGATATCGGGTGCAGGTTATTATCCGCAAGCAACGATCATGCCAGCACAAGAAAAATTAAAATACGCAATCAATTTTCAATCCTGAGCAACCGAGCGAATTCGAGGATCGTATTTATTTACGACTCAGATTGTTTTATTCAGATACAGACCAACCAGCCACAGTACGTTTTTTCGATCTTATGAATTCCTCGAAGCGCAGTCTCCCAATCTGTTACCGTCTTATTCCAGATCGGCAACTCCTTGATGAAAAGGGTGAAGCGAATGGAAGTGAGCTTCCGGTTCTCGCAACTGGACGGAGGATGGCGGGACGGGCGATGTACGATGTTCCTCCCTGCCTTCTCGGTCTCCAGCATCATACTGTGCTGGCTCATGACGGGATTCGTCGTCTGGCGCTGATGGTGACATCGGAGGAGGTGGGTAGCGAATTCCGGGATCAGGTCTGGGAGGTGATGAGCACGATGCGAGCCATCCTTCGGCAGCAGCCGGAGCCGATGGTGATCACCACTGCGACGGTTTTTATCAACGATTCCGCGAATGTTCCTATCGTGCAGGCGCTCTTTGATGCGTATTTTGGTGACCAAATGCCGCTGACGCGCTTTGTGAAACAGCCGCCCTGTGATGGACGTGGTCTCGCTGTCGAGGCTTGGGCGATCAGTACGCTGGGAGCGAAAGTCGAGTTTGTCGACAAATCGCTGGTTACGGTGGAATATGAGGGAATTCGCTGGATTTATGCTGGTGCAGGCGCGGTAGAGGATGGGGATGGATCGGCGTATGATCAGTCAGCTGAGGTTCTGGCTGATCTCAATAGCACGCTAGAAAAAGCTGGAGCATCGTTTCACGACGTGGTGCGCACTTGGTTTTATCAGGGGGGCATCACCGAGATGGACGGGGATCAAGAGCGGTATCAGGAGTTGAATCGTGCGCGAACAGATTTCTTTGCGCATATTCCCTTTCACTCGCGGAGGTTGATGGCACCTAATATCGCCCACAGTGTCTATCCCGCCAGCACAGGGATCGGGACGCTGGGGAAAAGCCTAGTCGCGGGGTGCATGGCCTTGCAGACAGATCGGGAAGATATGCAGTTACTGCCGCTGGAGAATCCGCTTCAGACTCCCTCGTTTGACTATCCGGAATCCTATTCTCCTAAAACGCCGAAATTTTCACGAGCGATGGCTTTGCGCATCGGCGATGCGGTTACGACTTGGGTTTCCGGCACTGCCAGTATCGTCAATGCAGAGACGGTGTTTCCGGACGACATTGAGAAGCAGACCGACCAGACGCTAACCAATATCGAGCAACTGATCGCACGGGAGAATTTTGAGAGTCAAGGGTGGAAGGGAGCTGGTGCGACATTGAGGGAGCTGGCCAAGGTGCGCGTTTATGTGAAGCGCCCCGAGGACTATGAGAAGTGCCGTGAGGTGTGTGAAAGGCGACTCGGAAGCACTCCCGTCATCTACGCTCAAGCCGATGTCTGCCGAGCAGATCTTCTCGTGGAGATTGAAGGCGTCGCTTTCTCCACTTTGCAAAAGGCTCTACTCACGAAAGAAAAGGAGAAATCACTATGCGAATCCGCATCACTCTCATCAGTCTGATCGCTGCTCTCTGTGGCACTGCCTATGGTATCCACCCGGTGTATGAATCGGGGCCTGTGGAATTCCATCTCGGTCAAAATCCCTCAGTGAGTGAGCAGATTGATGATCTGATCTTTAAGCGTCTGCATGAGTTGGATCTCGATCCGGCGAATTTAACTTCAGATTCAGCTTTTCTGCGACGTGCGTATCTGGTAGTAATCGGTACTCTGCCTTCGGCAGAAGAAGTGACTCGCTTTCTCGGAAGTGCCGACCCGAATCGTCGCACTCAGTTGATTGACGAATTACTGGCTCGTGATGAGTTTCCCGAATACTGGGCGATGAAGTGGTGTGACGTGCTGCGTGTGAAAGCCGAGTTCCCGATCAAACTGTGGCCCAATGCGGTTCAGGCATATTATCGATGGATTTTTACCAGTCTTCGGGCGAACAAGCCGTACGACCAGTTTGTTCGCGAATTACTGCTCGCCAATGGCAGTAATTTCCGAAATGGGGAAGTCAATTTCTTTCGGGCGATGCAAGATCGTAGTCCTGATGGGATCGCAGCAACGGTGGCACTGACTCTCATGGGTGAGCGAGCGGATAAGTGGCCGAAGAAGAAACTCGAGGCATTGGGAGGATTTTTTTGTGAACTCAGTTACAAATCCACTGCCGAATGGAAAGAAGAGATCGTCTATTATGATCCCATCGCCGATAAGGAAAATCGGGCGGAGACAGCGATCTTTCCTGATGGAACTCCCGGCAATCTCCGGAAGTTTAAACAAGATCCACGGGAGGTGTTCGCAGACTGGCTCATTCGTCCCGAGAATCCAGCATTCAGCCGTGCGATTGTGAACCGCATTTGGGCGTGGCTCATGGGGCGAGGAATCGTGGAGGAACCGGACGATATTCGACCAGACAATCCACCGTCTAATCCAGCTCTGTTGGAACTGTTGCAAAAGGACTTTATCGCAAATAATTATGATCTGAAGCACGTCTATCGAGTCATACTGAATACCAAGACATTCCAGCTTTCATCGATTCCCAATCTGGACGCGCCAGAAGCGACGGCTAATTTTGCCCATTATCCACTACGTCGGATGGAAGCGGAGGTGATGATCGATGCGCTGAATCTGATTACGGTTACGGATGAAGTCTATAGCAGCCCGATTCCGGAACCGTTCACATTTGTTCCGGAGGATATTCGTGCGATTGGGATCGCCGACGGGAGTATTACAAGTTCGTTTTTGGAACTTTTTGGGCGTCCTCCCAGAGATACCGGGTATATGGCGGAACGAAATACCAGATCGAGTTCTCAGCAGCGGCTTCACTTGCTGAACTCTAGTCATGTTCTCAAGAAGATTAAAACTTGCCCCTTGGTCACTAAGGCTGTGGAGGAAAAGTGGGATACCGAGAAACTCGCTCGTACAGCCTATTTGACCATCTTGTCGCGAAATCCAATGCCCGAGGAAATTCAAGCCATTACTCAATATGGAGGAAGCGACGGGGGAAAAGATCTAGCTGAAGACCTCGTCTGGATGCTTCTCAATCAGCCCGAATTCAACTATATACATTAAGTTTTAAGCCATCTTTATCACCCCTAAGATCCCCAAATGTAATTCTCCAACATCAGCCCCCCATTCATCATGAATCCGTTCGAAACCCTCAATGCCCAACAGTTTAATCGACTTGTCTCCAGTGCCGGAGTGCCGATGACTCGACGAGAAGCCTTGCGTCGCAGTGTTTATGGCTCGGCTGGCCTCCTGCTCATGGAGCCATTGTCCATCCGCGCCGATCAGCCCACTCCGACCGGGAAGGCGAAGTCAGTGATTCAGATCTGGCTGTGGGGAGGGGCTTGTCACGTTGATACCTTCGATCCCAAGCCCGAGGCTGGTGCCGCTTACGTCGGGCAACTCAATGAGCCGATTGAGACGAACGTCAGCGGAATTCGCATCGGACAGCTCTTGCCTGAACTGGCAAAGATCGCGGACAAATATTCGCTGATTCGCAGCATGACGCACCGGAATAACGGCCACGAGACGGCTGCCTATCTCGTCCAGACTGGCCGTTCGTCAGAGCGCGACGTGTTCCCTTGTATCGGGGCGGTCACTTCCTACTTTAAGGGCTACGATTCTGGCTATACCGGTCTCGTCCCCCCATACATCGTTCTGACTCAGCCTCAGGGCCGCTTTTCGGAGGCTGGATTTCTCGGGCCGAAGTACAAGCCATTTGCGACAGGTAGCGATCCTAATGCTCAAGTCTTCGCGGTTGAGGGAGTCGTATCTCCGGATGTGACAGAGGAACGGCAAAAGAATCGCAGAGATTTTCTGGGCAAGCTAAACACTCTCGGTGGTGCTATCCCCGGAGATGCGACGCTGAAAACTGTTTTGCAAAATAATGAGCAAGCCTATGAGATGATCCTCGGCGATGCTGGGAAGCTCTTCAATCTCTCTCTGGAGACGGATGAAGTGCGGAACAAATATGGGAGAAATACCTTCGGTCAGTCCTGTCTCATGGCACGACGTCTTGTCGAAAAAGGAGTGCCATACATCACCATTAACTATCAGGGCTGGGATACCCATAAGCAGCACTTCCAAATCATGAATCGGAAGCTACCTGAGCTTGATCAGGGTTTGGCGGCATTGATTAGCGATCTTTCCGCAAGCGGTCTACTGGACAGCACTGTCGTATGGTGCCTAGGCGAGTTCGGGCGCACGCCTAAGGTGGCGATGGAGTCCCCGTGGAATGGTGGACGCCACCACTGGGGCAACGTTTTCTCCGCGCTCGTTGCGGGTGGTGGATTCAAGGGTGGTCAGGTTGTCGGAGAATCCGATGCGAAGGGCGAAGACGTCAAGTCGCGTCCGGTCTATCCTGCTGATCTCATTTCCAGCATCTACGGACAGCTCGGTATTCCCGAGGACGCCCCGTTGCCACATCCGCTCGGTACGCCGACCTGTGTTGTCCCAGGGAAGGACGAAAAAGTTCCCATGGAAGGGAAACTGACTGAACTGATCTGAACTCTCTGACTTCGCCTCGGCGATGCAATGAACTCACACCTTCGCATCCTTCTTCTTGTATCGTTCTTTTTGGGAGCGACCTGCGCGTATGGGCAGAAGATCGCATACGTTTATCCTGCTGGTGGTCAGCAAGGAACCTCATTCGAGGTGATCGTGGGCGGCCAGGGGCTGGATAACCCACTCGATGCCTATCTTGGCGGTGCAGGAATATCCGTAGAGATCGTGGAGCATAACAAGCTCCCTCCCCAGGTCATCTTGGGAGATGTAAGGGTCGCCTTACGCGAGATTCAGGGCAAGATGAAGGACATGCGATCCGAGGGGAAAATTGCCGAAGGCGAGGGACCTGCGGTATTGAGGAAGTTGCTCGCCGAGACGGAGTTTACGGAAAAGGATCTGCGTTTTCTCGTCGAAAATGACTTTAAGCGAACAAACCCTAAGCAGCAGTTGAATCCTCAGCTCGCTGAATCTGTTCGGGCCAAGGTCACAATAGCGTCGGATGCTGCACCGGGAGTGTACTGGTGGCGACTAAGAACAGAGCGGGGCCTCAGTAATCCGATCCGCTTTATCGTAGGGCAGATTCCCGAGGTGGCTGAGCCTCTGCCGCCGGTCGTCTATGATTTCGAGAATTATCGCGGATATCGGGATGAGGATTATCCTTCGCGGAAAAAAATTATCGAAACGAAGGGAATCGAAGGGGCTGACTCCGTTTCACAGATCACTCTGCCTGCCGTCGTGAACGGACGCATTATGCCGGGTGAAGTGGACACGATTCCGTTTATAGCGAAGAAAGGTGACCAAGTGGTCATATCGGTGGCAGCGCGGAACGTCATACCCTATCTGCCCGATGCCGTCCCGGGCTGGTTTCAGGCTGTAGCGGCAGTGACGAATTCCAAAGGAGAGGATGTGGCCTACGCAGGAGGCTATCTTTTCAATCCGGATCCGGTACTTTTCTATAAGATTCCGGAAGATGGACAGTATCGGATCAGTATTCGGGATTCGATCTACCGAGGGCGAGAAGACTTCGTCTATCGGATCACAGTAGGCGAGTTACCATTTCTCACTGGGGTTTTTCCTTTGGGAGCGACAGCAGGATCTCAGGCCGATCTGGTTCTCTCGGGCGGAAATCTGCTCGAACGAGAGTGGAAGCGCTATCAGGTACCGGAGATTCCTGGAATCATCCAGCTTCGCTCCGCTAACGGAGAACTCCTATCGAATCCGATCCCGTTTCAAGTGGATGATTTGTCAGAGATGGCGGAGCGCGAACCGAACGATCGAATGGGAGTCGGAACGGAAGTCCGCTATCCCATCGTGATGAATGGGACAATCTCCGCTCCAGGCGACGCAGATTTTTATCGGATCCGAGGAGGGGGCAACAGTCCTATGGTGTTTGAGGTATTCGCTCGACGTTTGTCCTCGCCATTAGATTCGATTCTGACTGTGTATGATGACGATGGCAAAGAGATCGCGATGAATGACGATCACGAGGATCCAGGTTCTGGCCTCACGACTCACCATGCCGATTCTCGAGTAATGGTGAAAATCCCTCGTTCCGGTCTGTGTTTCGTGCGAGTCACGGACGCCCAAAATCATGGCGGTCCGAATTATATCTATCGACTAAGAGTGACCCCTGGCAAACCTGACTTCGATCTGCGCTTGACTCCGTCGAGTCTCAATGCGCGAATTGGGGGAGGAACGCGTCTCACTGTTCACGTTCTTCGCAAGGAAGGTTATGAAGGCGAAGTGCATTTAAAGCTGATTGATGCCCCGGAGTATCTTCAGTTGAATAATGCCGTCGTGCCTGCTGATAAGGACGAGGCTGATATTTCCGTGAGCGTAGATCCTGAGGCTCCCGAGGGAATCGTGACATTCAAAATTCAGGGAAGCGGCACTTCCGATGGGCGATCCATCGTTGCCGATGGAATTCCATCAGAGGACATGATGCAGGCCTTCGCCTATCGGCACCTCGTCCCGGTCGATTCTCTGGCACTCTGCATTCTTCCTCGTGCAGAGGATAAACAGTGACTCATTCCAGCGTAAATATTATACCACTATGATTCGTTATCTCGTTCTCATCAAATTCACAGACAAAGGTGCCAGCCAGATTCAAAGTTCGACCTCGCGAGCTCATGAGTTTAATCAGATCGCATCAAAACATGGAGTGACTGTCGAAGGTCAATTCTGGACGATCGGTAGCATCGATGGAGCGGTGATTCTCCATTCGGAGAGTGAGGAGAAAATCCTGCGCGTTCTTGCAGAACTGTCCGCCAGTGGATTTGTGCGGACACAAAGTATCCGCGCCTATACCGATCAGGAGTTTGAGAAAATTCTCAACGCGTGATTCAATTCACCGGTTCAATTCACCTGCTGAGCCTTCGCCCAGGTGTCGCGTAAACCGACGGTGCGATTAAAGACGGGGCGATTTGCATGGCCGTCAGGATCGGCACAGAAATATCCGAGCCTCTCAAACTGAACGGTTCTTCCGGGTGGAAGCTCCGCAAGGGCGGGTTCAAGTTTCGCCGTAGTGATTATTTGCAGAGAGTCGGGGTTGAGATAGTCGAGAAAAGAACCTTCTTCTCGATCCGGAAATTCCGTTGTAAAAAGCCTATCATAGAGCCGCACCTCTGCATCGACGGCATGACGAGCGCTCACCCAGTGGATGGTGGCTTTCACTCTTCGGCCAGTCGTGGCCGCCTGCTCACTACCGCTCCGAGTCTCGGGATCGTAGGTGCAGAGAATTTCGACGATTTCACCTTCGGCATTTTTTACCACATCTTCATAGCGAATGATGTAAGCTGAGCGAAGTCGTACCTCTCCGCCCGGACGCAGACGGTAGTATTTTGACGGTGCATCTTCCATGAAGTCATCTCGCTCGATATACAGTTCTCGACAGAAGGGAACTGCACGATGGCCCGCTTCAGGATCGGCGGGATTGTTCGGAGCAGACATTTGCTCGACCTGATCTTCAGGGTAGTTTGTTAGAACGATCTTGATCGGATCGATCACAGCCATGTGGCGATGCGCCGTCTGATTCAGCACATCGCGGACAGAGGCCTCTAACAGAGCGAAATCGTTGGTACTCTCATACTTTGTGATTCCGATTGTCTTACAGAACTGCCGCAGGGCTTCCGGCGGATAGCCACGACGTCGGACTCCTGAAAGAGTCGGCATGCGTGGATCATCCCAGCCAGATACGAGGCGCTCGCTTACAAGCTGAAGCAGCTTACGCTTGCTCATGACCGTGTAGGTGAGATTCAGTCTGGAAAACTCGATCTGCCGAGGACGAGCAGGGACGGGGAGATTGTCGAGGAACCAGTCGTAGAGTGGGCGATGGTTTTCGAATTCCAGTGTACAGAGAGAATGGGTGATGTGCTCCAGCGCATCACTTTGTCCATGAGTGAAGTCGTACATTGGATAGATGCACCAGCGATCACCCGTGCGGTGATGCGTCGCCCGTAGGATGCGGTAGAGAACGGGATCGCGAAGGTTCAGATTGGGATGAGCCATGTCGATTTTGGCTCTTAGAACCTTCTCGCCGTCGCCGAAGGCTCCTTCGCGCATTTGCTCGAAGAGTTCGCGATTTTCCATGATAGAGCGATTTCGCCAAGGGCTTTCAGTGCCGGGCTTCTGCAAGTCGCCACGACTGGCACGGATCTCTTCCGATGTTTGATCATCGACGTAGGCTTTCCCAGTGTCGATTAGATACAGCGCCCATTCATAAAGCTGGTCGAAGTAATCAGAGGCATAGTAAAGATGCTCACCCCAGTCGAAGCCGAGCCAGCGAACGTCGGTTTTAATCGACTCGACGTACTCGGTTTCCTCCTTCGCTGGGTTGGTATCGTCAAAGCGCAGATGGCAGATGCCGCCGTATTCTTCAGCGATTCCAAAGTTCAGACAGATCGACTTGGCGTGACCGAGATGCAGATAACCATTCGGCTCAGGAGGAAATCGAGTCACTGTTCCGAAATGTTTTTCGGAGGCTAGGTCCTCATCGATAATGGTCCGGATGAAATCTTTGGGCGCAGGTACGTCGCTCATGGGCATAGGTAGGGGGAAAGTTGCGGCGAAGCTATCCTGAAATTAAGAAGGTGCAACGTTCTGCTAATTCAGATTCTCAAGAGCACCCCACGTTCCTCCATTTTCTTGCGGTGGCTCCGGCAAGTCACTCTCATCAGCGAGCTGCTCCATCAGCGCGGCACCGGGGCAGATGCGGTCAGGAAGGAAATCCTCACAATACACATGGGCCGGGAGGAGTAGGAGAAACTCTTCACGAATCAGTTCTCGCAGATCAAAGCTGTCTTCCTCGGGTAAGCGGTCGAGATCGGTGGACCAGTCGGGAAAGTCTGCCTCATAATCAAAGTATTCTAGGCAGGTGCCACACTGGAGTTGAAAGCGACCGTGTAGTTGTCCGTGGAGGAGGATCGCCTCCTCAGTTAGATAGATTGTTGCCTTATAGTGGACGCGCTCGGTCGCTCGGATTGGATCATCAGGAGCTAGATCGAAAATAGACGGCGGGAATTCACCCTCGCGATAGAGTCCTTCGTCGGGGATTTCGGAGAAGAAAATGTGCATTTGCAGAGAATGAACCTGAAAGCACGGCTCACTGCAACCGACTTCCTCGATTCATTCCGGAATTCGCTTCGAAGATCGGGGGTTGCAGATCGGTTGAGTTTTCGATATACACTCGTCGATGAATCGTTATTCAATCGGTCTCGACTATGGTACCAATTCCTGTCGTTCCCTGCTGGTTAATCTCGACACGGGAGAGGAGCTGGGGAGCGTAGTCTTTCCTTATCCGTCGGGAGAGAATGGGATGATTCTCGATCCGTCAGATCCGAATCTGGCACGCCAGAATCCGCAGGATTATCTGGATGGCTTGGAGAGAATAATCACCGGCGTCATTACACGGGCACGAGAAAGGCATCCTGAGTTCGATCCGGCAGAGGTCATCGGAATCGGTGTTGATACCACGGGCAGCACACCACTTCCTGTCGGTAGCGACGGCATACCGCTGGCTCTAAAATCCGAATTTGCTGGAAATCCCAATGCCATGGTGTGGCTATGGCGAGATCACACTGCTCACGAGGAAGCGAGGGCGATCACTGAGGCCGCCATGCGGATGCGCCCGCAGTATCTCGAGCGCTGCGGAGGGACGTATTCCAGCGAATGGTGGTGGAGCAAGATCTGGCATTGCCTGAAGGTCGATCCTGAAGTTTTTCAGGCAGCTAGTTCCTGGGTGGAACACTGCGATTGGATTCCCGCTGTGCTGACGGGAACGACTCGTCCTGACCAAGTTCGACGCAGCGTCTGTGCGGCAGGACATAAGGCCATGTATGCAAAGGAATGGGGAGGTTTGCCAGATGAAGAGTTTCTTAAAGCGCTTGACCCTGCATTGGCTGAATTGCGAAGCAGATTGTATGGGGAAGCTGTCCCGTCGGATCAGAAGGCTGGAGGACTGACCGAGGCGTGGGCGTCGCGCTTGGGACTACGCCCAGGGATTTCCGTTGCCGTCGGTGCCTTCGATGCTCACATGGGAGCCGTCGGTGGAGGAGTCGGACCGGGGACGCTAGTGAAGATTCTCGGCACCAGCACTTGCGATATTTCAGTTCTTCCCGGCGATCAGCCTCTTCCCGATGTGCCGGGGGTCTGTGGGGTAGTGGATGGTTCAGTGCTCCCTGGATATTATGGAATCGAGGCCGGACAATCGGCTGTGGGAGATCTTTTTCTATGGCTCGTGCATCATCTGGTTCCCGAGTCTTACGGATCGTCAGATGAGGATAAATTTTCGGAAATGGAGAGGCGATTGGCGCTGATGAAGCCTGGCGAATCTGGACTCTTGGCCCTCGATTGGAACAACGGGAATCGCTCTATTCTTGTTGATGTGCGCCTGACTGGACTCATTCTGGGACAGACGCTCCATACCGAGACTCATGAAATCTACCGCGCTCTGATCGAGGCGAGTGCGTTCGGGGCCCTGACCATCATTCGTCGCATGGAAGACTCTGGAGTCGTCATTGATCGTATTATTAGCACTGGAGGACTTGCCACGAAGAATACTACGCTGATGCAGATCTACGCAGATATCATCGAGCGACCGCTATTAGTCGCTGCCAGCGAACAAACGTGCGCTCTCGGAGCCGCACTCTTTGGCGCGGCCAGCGGAGGAGGTATTTCCCTATCCGAAGGACAGAAGAATTGCTGTCGAGTTCGCGAAGTCGAATACCATCCGATTCCCGAGAACGCGGCGATTTATCAAAGACTCTATCGCCTATATCTGACGCTTCACGACGCCTTTGGACGAGCTGATTGGCAAGGAAACCTGTCTCATGTGATGAAAGATCTTATTGAACTGCGAAATAGACAGCGAAAGCGATAACTCTCCATCGTGCATCTCACAATCACGCGCAAATTCCGAAATACACATCCTACAGGTTTTGGAAACTCGTATGAATTGTGGTATTCTGTCTGGTAGTATGGGCGGTGAAACTTGGTGTCTAGGCGAAGTCTTGAGAGTCTACTGGAGTTACGCCCTCCATAGCGGGCAGATTTGCCGTTCTGACTTGCGAAAGTCTTTTCGCAGAGCTTGATCTAGTCCGCTTCCTCGCTACGATTTTAGGTAATATGATGGATTCGATTCCTTTCTTTGAAACTGCTGACGGTGGACGCTTTCCCAGTGTGGGACTGGGCACTTGGAAGATTCCCTCGGAAGTACTGCCCGATCTGATCGGCGATGCGGTTTCGCTGGGTTACCGTCACTTTGACTGCGCTTGCGATTACGGGAATGAGGAAGCCGTCGGAGAAGGTCTGCGTCGTGTCGTGTCACATGGACTCTGTGCGCGTGAGGATCTTTGGATCACATCCAAACTGTGGAATACGTATCATCATCCGGATCATGTCCGCGCCGCTTGCGAGAGGACGCTGAAGGATCTGGCACTAGATGTGCTGGACTTGTATCTGATTCATTTTCCCGTGACGCTAAACTATGTACCTTTCGAGGAGCGCTATCCCCCGGGCTGGTTTTTCAATCCCGAAGCAGAGAATCCGGTAATGAAGCATGTTCCCATCCCTCTGGCGGATACCTGGGGAGCGATGGAGGGATTGATTTCCGCCGGACTGGTGAAGCGGATCGGGGTTTGCAATTTTTCCACGAGTTTACTTCGTGATCTGCTTTCTTATGCGTCGATCCCGCCTCAGGTCTTGCAGGTGGAGATGCACCCTTTCCTCACGCAACAGCGTTTGCTGCGCTATTGTCATGAGCAGGGGATCGTGGTGACTGCTTTTTCTCCTTTTGGAGCAAGTTCCTATGTGCCACTGCACATGGCGGATGCGAGTGAGTCGGTGTTAATCCATCCGGTCGTCACAGAGCTAGCACTGACGCGCGGAAAGACGGCAGGGCAGATTTTGCTTCGCTGGGCCGTTCAGCGCGGGACGGTCCCGATCCCGAAAACGCAGATGCGAGAGCATTTGCGTGAGAATTTGACGCTGTTCGACTTTGAGTTAAGTGATGAGGAGATGGCAAGGATCGATGCGTTGGATCGAGGCCGACGGTTCAATGATCCCGCCGAGTTCTGTGAGCGAGCATTTAACACTTTTTATCCGATCTTTGACTGAGAAAAGTGATTGGATATTGGATATTAGAAGTGGTGGCTCAGCCTCGTGCCTGCTCGTAAGCGTGGGCAGCGCGGAGGAGTTCGACTTCGCCGAAGGGCTTGCCCAGTAGCTGTAGGCCGACGGGTAGGGGTTTCCCTTCGACGGAGACGGTCCCGCAGGGGACGGAGAGAGCGCAGATACCCGTAAGATTGGCGGAGATCGTGTATATGTCAGCCAGATACATCCTGAGCGGATCAGCTTCGGCTTCTCCAATCTTGACGGGTGGAGTGGGGGAGACGGGCGCAGCGATCAGATCGACGCGAGAAAAGGCTGATTCAAAGTCCTGTCGAATGAGGGTGCGAGCTTTTTGGGCACGGAGATAATAGGCGTCATAGTAGCCAGAGCTAAGAACGTGGGTGCCGAACAGAATGCGGCGTTTGACCTCGGAGCCGAAGCCTTCTCCGCGTGATTTTTCATAGAGTTCCGTCAGGTCACTAGCCTCTGCTCGGCGTCCATAGCGAACTCCGTCGATTCGAGCGAGATTGGATGAGGCTTCTGCTGTGGCGATGATGTAATAGATGGCGACGACGTACTCGGTATGGGGAAGGGAGACCGGAATGATCGTAGCTCCGAGGGACTCCATCGTCTTCATCGCAGACTCGATTCGCTCGCGAATGGCAGGATCGAGTCCTTCAGCGAAGTATTCTGTGGGCAAGCCAATACGCAGTCCGGTGATGTCTTTTCCTATCTCTTCAGAATAGCGCGGCACGGGAGTCGAGATACAGGTAGAATCGTAGTCGCAGCCCCCAGCGATCACTTCGAGTAGGCGGGCGGTGTCTGCGACGGTTTTGGTGATCGGGCCACACTGATCGAGTGAGGAGGCGAAGGCGGCGAGTCCGTAGCGCGACACGCGACCGTAGGAGGGCTTGAGCCCCACGACTCCACAGTGAGAGGCGGGTTGCCGAATCGATCCGCCAGTATCGCTACCCAGGGAGGCGATGGCCAGATTCGCTGCGACGGCGGCAGCGGAGCCTCCCGACGATCCTCCCGGTACGCGCTCGAGATCGTGCGGATTTCGACAGAGCTTGATCGCAGAGTTCTCGTTAGTGGACCCCATCGCGAATTCGTCCATATTCGCCCGTCCGAAGGGAATGGCTCCGGCCTCGCGGAGCTTGCGTACGACGGTGGCATCGTAGGGGGCTGTGTATGTGTTCTCTAAGAATTTCGAGGCGCAGGAAAGGGGATGACCTTTGGCGCTGATGAGGTCTTTCAGTAGAATTGGAATTCCGCCGAGCGGTTGGGAGAGGTCGGCTGACTGCGCATCCACCAAGGCGCGATCAAGATCATAGGAGAGGTAGGCTCCGATTCCCGGATCGCGAGCATCGATTTCTCCAGCCAAGGCACGGAGGGCCTCGACGGGAGTGATGTCTCCGGCGGTATAGGCGGAGCGCAGTTGAGAGATCGTGAGTTCGGAGATATTCACTTGAGTGCAGGGCTAGAAGTGAGAGAGAAAGGAACGTGCGCCGTGCTTATTCGACGACTTTGGGGAGACGAAACTGCTCTTGGGTGACCGAGGGTGAATTCATCAATACCTCTTCGAGAGAAAGAGCGCCGTCACGGGCTTCATCAGGTCTCATCACATCGAAAATTTCCACAGCGTGCGAGGTCGGATGTATGTCATCCAGATCGAGTTCGGTCAGCTTTTCTACGTATTGAATCAACTGATCGATTTGGGTCTGATAGCGCAAAATTTCTTCCGAATTTAGCTCGATTCTGGCCAGTCTTGCGATGTGACGAATATCCATGTGTAAGGGGAGGATTAAAGCACACAGCCAGAGTCTTTCCATTTTTCATGGAAGGTTCGATACACTTTGGGAGAAATCTCTGATGGTTTGATCTCGCTGCGTCCGCCCCAGAAAACGTTGGTATAGAGTACGGGAATTCCAACCTTTTCAAGATGGGCATCGATCGCTGCCTTATGTTCGAGAACTCGCTCCCGATCTGTGCCGTGGATGACGCCCATGATATTCACTCCGCCAAATTGCGGGCCTCCTTCGCGCCAGTAGCAGTGCGTCATGATTACATGGCGTCCTACTTCACTACCGGCCCGCTGCTGCATTCCCTCTGGGACTTTCCAGTGGAAGAGTGCATTGAAGCGGGTGACTCGCTGGCCGGATTGACTTGGCTTGACGTGTTCCAGGAAGGTGGAAAAACGACCGATGACCTTTTTCTCGTTCAGCCTTTCAGCGATCTGGAAGAATTTCTCGAGATCCATGTTAATCGCCTTCGCTCTCTCAGTCCAAGGTTCTTCGGCGATCTCCTCCGGAGTCAATTCATCCTTGAGTGCGAGCAGAACATCCCATTCATCGGGAGTTAGCTCGACCTGGGTCGTGGTGGTCATCTCTGCCGGCTCGTCAGCGAGTTCCCCCGGCTCCATCGATTTGCGACGGACATGACCGACGCCTAGGGCGAAGATCCCGTTCGCTGGCATCAGAATGAATTCTTTTGCTCCGGTGATGCGACGAAGGACTTCAGCATGCTCTTCCAGAGACTCTCCCTGTGGGACTTTGAGGGTGGTCCACAGGCGGTATTCGCTGCCGGAGATCGTCCGATCTGTGGAGCGAGTCACGACATGACCGGAAAAGGGGTCTTCGCGAAACATGAAATCGAAGGTAGCATCGACTTTGTCAGGAGCTGTCCGCCAAGCGACGAGAGCGCCGTGGGCGAGCTTGGTGGCGAGTAGTGTCTGGCGGACTCGCCGAATGACGCCGCCCTTCAGCATGGTACGGATGCGGGCCGTGACGGTCGTAACATCCACTCCGCTCTTTTCGGCGATAAATCGGAAAGGGTAGCGCTGAAAGCCCTTCACGAGATCTTCGGACACAGCGAGGATGCGGGCATTGACCGGATCGTCGTGTTCAATAGGGAGAATAGTAGAAGAAATATCGCTCATAGAGCGCAACATAGACACGCTGAGACAGATCAGGCAAGTTTGAGTTGGATGAAGAGGCTGTTTTGCGCAACTTTGCGACAAATGAACGTGGAGACGATTGATTTGAAATTTCAGGGAGTGACCGGAGGGATCGCAGCTTTCCTCATCCGGACGGAGGAGGGTTGTCTACTGATCGAGACAGGGCCAGAATCAACTCTGCCGGTGCTGCTGGCAGAGCTAGAGATACGAGGGTTAGCTCCGGAAGATCTCCGGGCGATCTTCGTTACCCATATCCATCTGGATCACGCCGGGGCGGCGGGATGGTTCGCTGCGAAGGGCGTTCCCGTCTATGTTCATCGTCGCGGAGCGCGGCATCTAATCGATCCTGGGCGACTTCTGGCGAGTGCCCGGTCCGTATATGCGGATCGCTTTGATGCTCTCTGGGGAGGCGTGACTCATGCCCCTGCGGAGAGAATTCATGTCTTGGAAGATGGGGATCGGGTGAAGATCGCGGGAATCGAGCTGATAGCGCATGACACTCCTGGCCATGCGTTCCACCATCATGTCTACCAAATCGGGTCAGATGTCTTCGCCGGAGACGCTGCCGGTGCGTGGCTGGGCGGCAGCGATTACGTTTCATTGACATCCGCGCCGCCACAATTTCATCTGGAGTACACGTTGGCGAGTATCGGAAAGATTGCGGACTTGCATCCTGAGAGACTGTTCCTGACGCACTTTGATACGGTGTTAGACCCTCCAGAGCATCTGGCAGCTTATGAGGAAGTGGTTCGCCTGAGCGCAGAATTCATTCACCAGCGCATGAATGAGGGGTTAGAGGGAGATGCTTTGGCCGTGGCTTACGAGGCGTATCAGCTCGAGCGTGCCTTCCGGCAGCAGGTGTCTCCTGCTCGGTGGATGGACTATCAAGCGATCAACGGCACGGAAATGTGCGCGGAGGGCATTCGCATGTATTGGGAGTCCCGATTTGCGGACTCTGGAGGGAAGGAGACATAAGTTGCGCTTCCTTCTGAGTTTCGATACATTCCCTGAACGCTCCGATCTATGTTATGAAGTCTTTCCCTTTCCGAATCCGGGTGCTCCTGACGCTCGCCGTCTCCCTCTGTGCTCCGTGGGCGACCGTGATTGCACAGGATTCGACCGCTCCCGCGACGAAGGGTGGTGCGAGTTCTGCCGAGCCATCGACGGTGAAGCCATCGGAAAAGGCGGATGGACCGACGGCTGAGACGCTGTCGGGTCGCCCCGTCGCCTATGGGGAGCTGGCTCGCCTCCCCTACGCACAGCTCCTGAAAATCGCGCAGAGCGATGCCCATGCGAAGCCAGATGCGAAAAGCTACAAGCTGCGCATCCAGAGCCACAACCCTGACGTGAAGTCGAAGGATATCCAGCTCTATCTCGACGTGAAGGATAAGCCTATCGTGATCCCGGTGGACAATGACGGCTTTATCGAAGTCCCTCACACAGCGGTGCTGGCGGCGGAGAATCCCGATCTGGTGGCTAATCAACCGCGAGGGTCACTGAATATCTTCGTCGATCTGGAGATTCCTCGCGTTTCTCCCCCGGCGATTAAGGAGGGTAAAGTCGCTTATCAGGAGCTGTTCCGCCCTTTAATGGAGATTCAGAATGAGATGCGAAAGGTGGATCCTTCGTTCGGCCTTTCCGGGCAGCAGCAGTTCGTGCTGGAGATCGAGACAGGGGACCAACCGATCAAGATTACACGCGCTTTCGGTGCCCGCACGTATCGACCCAACGCACGAGGAAAAATCTACATGATCATGGAATCGTATCTCTACGAGGAAAATCCTCAGGTAGAAGTCCCGGATCATGCGAAGATGAACGTGCTACCCGCTTCGCCGGAGGAAATCGAGGATATTCGTTCGCGGTAATATCCTGCGGTAATGTTCTTGCAGAGAAGATCGAGTGTCAGCTATGCGCCTCGTCTGCCTCCGCGTCCTTGGAGCTTCCGAGGATTGATCTTTCCTTTGGCGATTCGCTTCTTCGGAGCGGTAGATACTTTGCTTGCACGCTTTCTTGGTGCCGAATCTTCCGCTTCCTTCGGCTTCGCTTTCGCCTTGGGGCGTGGTTCGGAGACTCGAGATTTCGCTGTGAAGAGAAAGGGGAGTCCCTCCATCGGATAGGAGGCTCGAATTTGCCCTTCCAGAAAGCGTTCGTAAGTCTGGGTCATCAGGCGAGCGTCGTTGACGAAGAGAAAATATTCGGGCACTGGAATTAAACCTGGATCATCTTCGCGGCGTTGGGTGGCATAGAGCAGTTTGAGCCTCTTTCCGAACCGAGCCGGAGGCGGATTTCGTGCGATGGCGTTCTGCAGGAGACGATTCAGACTAGAGGTAGGCACAGGTTCTCGCGATGCCATGACAATTTTGTCGATCGCCTCGAAGATTTTTCCGAGATGATCCCGATGTTTCGCCGATACGGCGACTTTAGGTGCATAAGGCAGGAAGAACAGATCGCTGCCGAGTTCCTCGCGAAAGTGTTCGATGCGATCTCGGTATTGGGCGTCGGGATGATAGAGGTCGAACTTGTTGAGGACCACGATGCAGGGCTTTCTGGATTCGATCACTACGCTGGCGATGCGCTGATCCTGCGAAGTCACGCCGGAGGAGGCGTCGATGACTAGCAGACAGACATCCGAGCGCCGGATCGCCTTTTCCGAGCGCATGACGGAGAAAATCTCGACCGATGTGTCGCGTCGCGTTCGCTTTCGAATTCCAGCGGTATCGATCAGCAAGTAAGGCTTTCCATCCCGCTCATAGGCGAGGTCTAGAGCATCGCGCGTGGTTCCGGCCACGTCTGAGACAATGGCTCGCTGGTCTTTGAGAATAGCATTGACTAGGGAGGATTTTCCGACGTTGGGACGCCCCACGATGGAGAGCTTCAGCGGTAGTTCCTCGTCTTCCTCTTCGTCCGTGGTGGAGTCAGCAAAGCCGAGAGAGGCGAGCTGATCGGCGATCATGTCTGACAGCTCGCCGAAGTTCCGCCCGTGCGCAGCTGATATATCGGTCTGGCTCTCGAATCCAAGTTCGGAGAACTCTGTAGTGAATGGATCAGTCTTCTCCGTATCGACCTTGTTCGCCAGCAGGAGGACGGGTTTGGCCATGCCGCGCAGTAGTCTCGCGATCTCGAGATCCGCTGGCTGCACTCCCTCGCGTGCATCGACGGCGAAGAGAATGAGATCAGAAATCTCGATGGCGATTTCGGCCTCGATTCGGATGCGCTCGGAAAAGTCATCGTCCAGATTGGCTCCGATTCCACCGGTATCGACCAGTTCATAAGGAATCTCAGCTCGCTTTACGAGAGAGGTGATTCGGTCGCGAGTGACGCCAGGCTCGTCGTGGACGATGGAGATCCGACGACCGACGAGTCGGTTAAAGATCGCCGACTTGCCGACATTGGGACGACCAACGATGGCGAGACGGGGGAGGCGACGAGGCTGGTGCATCGGAATTCAGGTCAAAGGGCGAGTGGAAGAGCGAGTGGAAGAGCGAAATATTTAAAAGTGGAGAGCGTAGAACAATTCACTCCCCACGATTCTCGTCAACGGGACTCTTTTCAGAGTCTTCATCGTTCGCTCCCCAGCTTCTAGGCGCTTCTTCCTTCGCACGGATGCGGAGGAATGCGACAAAAAAGAGAACGAGTAAGCCGAAGGCTCCCCCTGCGATCTGCCAGAAATTCACCGAACGTCGTGCGAATAATGGATAGATGCGCTGAGCGCCGTCATCTAGAATTTCAATTCCATCAGGACGAACGGGTTCGAATTCCCCTTGTTTCTGTCGGACTAGCCAAGCTCGGAATCGTGTGCCATCGGCGGGAATTACTTGGTCCCCTTCAGCTCCCGATGCGGAAATTTCACGCCAGCATCGAAGGTCGAGTAAGCTCGCCCCTCGAATTGCATCGTGTCCTTTCTCGACAGACTCGACTTTGACTTTCAGTCGGACGTAGTAAAAGTCAGAATTGACTTTCCGCTGCTGAATTGAGCGAGAGTCATCGACCGTACCCACAATTACTGCATCGGCAGAAGCGCGTGAGGTGGCATCTGGAGGCTCCGTTGATTGGGCTGTGATGGAGAGCAGCGGGACTACCAGTAGAAACGTAAAAACAGACCGATGCGCATTTTTCATGCCGATTCTGCGGCGGTCACAGCTTCCCGACAAGTCTCGCCGCAATACAGACCGAAGCTCTCTCGACAGGACGGACAAACGAAAATCTGACGATTGCACTCGGGAAGGCGACAATTCCCGTAACGAGGCTCCGGATTACCACAGTGGCGACAGTGGGAGATGATCTGGTGCGTCTCTGTATGATTCACCTCCACGCCCACCCGCTCGTCGAAAACATAACAAAGGCCGTCGAAGTTTCGTCCTCGCACTTCCGTATCTTTTCCGTATTTGACAATCCCTCCATCGAGTTGGTAGACCGGACCGAAGCCCTGTTTGACCATGTATCCGGAAAGCTTTTCGCAGCGGATTCCTCCCGTGCAATAAGTCAGGATGGGGCGATCTCGAAAGTGCTCACCGTTCGCCTCCAGCCATTCGGGAAATTCACGGAAATTGTCAATCGGCGGACAGATCGCGCCTTTGAAATGACCGAGGTCGGCCTCATAGCCATTCCGACCGTCGATGATCACGACATCTTCGCGCTCCATCGCTTCGAGAAATTCACGCGGGGAGAGTCGCACGCCACTCAGTGCATTCGGATCGATATCGTCCATTTCGGGCAGCCCCAGACGAACGATTTCTGTTCGATGCTTTACGGAGAGTTTGGGGAAAACATGTCCCTCAGATGGATCGATCTTAAACTCGATTCCCGTCAGCAAGGGATCTTCGCGCAGTGCCACCATATAGGCCTCGGTAGCGTCCACAGTTCCAGAGACGGTCCCATTCAAGCCTTCTGCTCCGATGATGATGCGTCCGCGTAAATCCAAGCGCTCGCACAACTCTCGGTGCCGATCCGTATATTCAACGGGATCGGGGCGGTAGCTGTCAAGCGAGTTGACTGTTTTTAGGCGGCTTGTTTTTGACGTTTTTCTAGATTTCTGTTGTCGATTGGGTAGAGATTGACGGAGATCGTTGGGGCGCAGTTCCGGACTTTTTTGGCGATCCAGCGATCAGG
>CAUJIH010000034.1 GCA_963205275.1 Verrucomicrobiota bacterium
GAGCCGTGAGCACAACCTGCTCAAGCGCATGAAGGAGAAGAAGGCTGAGATCATTGCCTTTCTGCACGATCCGAGCCTTCCCTTCGACAACAATCAAGCGGAGCGTGATTTGCGGATGATGAAAGTGCAGCAAAAAGTCTCAGGTTGCTTTCGCAGCGAAGACGGGGCCAAGGTGTTCTGCGTCATACGCAGCTATCTGTCCACGGCACGCAAACAAGGCCTGAGCATTATCGAGGCCATCCGCAACGCCCTGGGCGGATCCCCCCAGCCCTTTGCCGAGGGTGCTGAATAGTTACAAAATTCCTTTATTGGAATCGTGGAATTGTGTACAATCCGATCATGAGTCACAAAATTCCTCAATCAAAAGCGACTGCTCGCCTTGCCTTGCGACTAATCACAGAATAACTGTTCTACAAAATACATCATGAGAAGACTCGTAATCATCACAGATAAGGAGCCAGAGGTGAAGCATCTGTGGAATTCGTGGGAAGTAGCTTCCGGGCGCATTGAAGGAGAGACGCTGACCGTCAAGATGCATAACAAGTCCATCTTGGTAGTCGAGGCAATTGATCCACAGATGGTAGCAGACATCGTCCTCTCCCATGATCCGACCTCAGATATCGTCAAGGGTAAGCTCGGGATCAAGAGCGTGTCACTCACGGAGTATGTCGAAGACAAGTCCGACGCGAAGGCACAGTTGATCAAATCTTTGAAGACGCTGCTCGACGAGATCGACGAATAATCCAAGCAGAACAAGCCGCCCCATAACTATCGCGACTAGCCGATCAGTTTCAATGCTTTCACCTGACTACAACCGAATCCCCGTTGTCGACGTGCGCTGCCGCTGGTAGCGTTGTGCGGAATCATCGTTCTCCTGAGAACTGAAGCATGTATATCGAGCCTCTTCATTCCCTCACGGCCCAAGCGCCGACATTCCGATTGGGCTACGGTGTCAAAACGACTCCCAGAAGACCTCTTGTCGGATCTTCTATCCACCACCCCCTCTCCCCCACTACGGATTCATCGAATCCTGAGCGATGAGACCGTCACGGACGTGGATGACACGCTTTGCATGCTGGGCGACTTCATCTTCATGGGTGACCATGATGATGGTGATCCCTTTCTCTGTATTCAATCGTGTCAGCAGATCGATAATTTCTTTGGTAGTCTTGGAATCAAGATTCCCTGTCGGCTCGTCGGCGAAGAGTGTATCCGGTTCTGTGACGATGGCCCGGGCGATCGCGACGCGCTGCTGCTGACCGCCGGAGAGTTCAGCCGGAGTATTGCGCAATTTATCAGGAAGGCCGACCTGAGCGAGGGCTTTCATCGCCATCTCATGACGCTTCTTTCTCGGGTACCCACGATACAGAAGTGGGAGTTCGACGTTCTCTAAAGCAGATGTCCGTGCGAGAAGATTGAATCCCTGAAATATGAAGCCCAGTGCATAGCGACGCAGCAATGAACGTTCATTCTTATCCAACTCGTGAACGGCTACATCGCGAAACATGTAGGATCCCGAAGTTGGGGTATCAAGGCAGCCGAGCAGGTTCATCAGAGTGGACTTCCCCGCCCCGCTAGGACCCATGATGGCCAAAAATTCGCCCTGCGGGATCTCGAGATCGATCCCTCTCAAGGCCTCGAACGCCGCAGGTCCCGTGCCGTAGATCTTACGAATCTGCCGAAGTCGGATCAGAGGTTCCTCGCTCATGGAGTGGGCTTCGGCTGCAGACCAGTGATAATCTCCGTGCCAGCGGTGAGGTCGCCGGATGTGACCTCGGTAATGCGTCCATCGGTGATCCCGACTGTCACCGGAATCTCGACAGGTTCCCCGTTGCGGAGTGTCCAGACCCTCGGTGCTTCATTGCTCGCACCAGGTTTAGGAACCGCCTTGCGGCGCCAGCTCGCTCCGGGGGAAAGACTATCCACCAAGGTGGTGTTACCGCTCGCCACAGGCTTACCCAGAGAGAGGGCATATTCAGGATTGAAGCGCAGAGCCGCGTTGGGGACAGTGAGAATCTTGTCCTTTTGCTCGATGGTGATCTCAATCACGGCGGTCATCCCAGGCCGTAGGGAGAGATCCTCGTTTTTCACTGCAAACTCGACGCTATACGTCACGACGCCAGTCGATGCAGCAGAGTTGTTGGAGCTGCTGGACGATGTCGCGATATTATCGGAGCCGAAGTTCGCTTTCTTGACTGTCGCGACATACTTCCGCCCCGGCCAAGAATCGACCGTAAAGCTGGCAGTCTGTCCCACTTTCACTCGAGCAATATCGGCTTCGGAAATATTCGCCACTAGATCCATCTCCTTCAGGTCCTCTCCGATGAGAAAAAGCGTGGGAGCGGTAAAGGAAGCGGCCACGGTCTGACCGATATCGATCGAGCGGAAGAGAATCACGCCGTCCACCGGTGAGGTGATATACGACTTCCCGAGGTCCACTTCGAAGGCGCGAACCCGCGCAGAAGCAGCCGCGACATCGGCCTTCGTGCTCTCCAAATCAGCCTTGGCTCGTGCCACCTTCGCCCGCGTGGTATCCATCGTGGCCTTGGAAGGAGTCCTGCCACCACTGATTTTCAAAAGCTCCTCTTGACGGGTGAGTGAAGCCTCAGTCTCCTGGACAGTCGCCTCTGCTTGATTGACCCGAGCCTCCGCCACTTGTTTGGCTGCGCGAGCCTGATTGGTCTCCTCTTCCAGCTTGGTCGTATCGAGCAGGAGTAGCTTCTGCCCTTTTTTTACCTCATCATTCGTATCGACGTAGATCTCGCGAACGATACCGGAGAGTTCTGATCCGACGGTAATCAGATTCGTCGGTTCCAGACTGCCCGTCGTATTAACGAAGAGAGAGATGCGATCCTCCTTCGCCGTCTCTGTCACGAACGTGGGTCCCTCCTCGGCTCCGCGAAAATACTGCCATCCATACCATGCCCCGACGCCCAATAGCGCGAGGAGAATCAGCAGGATCATCCATCGGGTAAAACGGCTGCCAGAACCTTTTCGGATACTAGCTGAGAGATCGAAGTCAGACATAGGAAGCCGGGAATCAATTACTGGGAATTCTTCGCCATCGAAGGGCTGCGGTCAAGTGAGCGATGTGTCCACCCGCCGCCGAGCGCCTGATACAGTCGGATAAAGGATGTCGTGCGATCTGTCCGGGCGGAAATTCGGCTATCCTCTAGTGACAAGAGGGTGCGCTGAGAATCAATGACCTGGAGAAAGTCCACCTCTCCGGCCTCGTAGCGCTGACGCGCCAGAGTATCGGCCTCGCGAGCAGCGACAACTGCACTCTCAAGAAAACCGATCTGCTCAGTCGTCCGCTTACACGCGATGAGCGCATCCTCGACCTCGGACAGGGCGACGAGGATCGTGGATTCGTATCTGGCTAGAGACTGATCGATCGCGGCATCGGTGGCTTCGATGTTCGCCCGAATTCTCCCTGCATCAAAGATGGGACGCATCAGTCCGGCAGCGGCATTGGCCGCGACAGTGCCGGGATCGAACATCTTCGCCGGGCTGAGAGCCGTCACACTGAGTGCACCGGAAAGAGAAAGCGTCGGGAATCGATCCGCCCGGGCCGCCTTGTTTTTCGCTGCCGCAGCCAGAATCTGATACCCGGCCTGGCGAAGATCCGGCCTCTGGCGTAGGGTGTCCGCCGGAATGCCGAGCGCTAGGCGAGCGGCAGGATTAGGGATTCCACGTCCGGCTGAGGCGAGGATGGAATCCAAGCCACCCGGTGCTGTTCCGCAAAGGCGAGCCAGAAGATTGGCCGTTTGCTCAAGATTCTGCTGCACCCTCGGGACCGAGGCCTTCGCCTGCTGGAGCGAAGCCTCCGCCTGACTGTACTCCAGAGAATCGGCTTCCCCCGCCTGCGTCCGCCAACTCGCGATCTGAAAGGTTTCCTCCTGTGCGGTAATATTACGCTTGAGGACATCAAGGCGAGCTTTGGATGCCTGAAGACTAGTGTAGGTCGTCGCCACCTCCGCAGCCAAAGAAGCCTGAACGGAATGAAAATTCTCCTCCGCAGAATCCGCCGTATAGCTGGCAGCGAGAAGATTTGAACGATTTCGTCCGAAGATATCGACCTCCCAGGATGTATCGAGTCCCGCCGACCAAGTGGTGCTAGTGTCGCGCTTGATACCCGGCGCTTTGGTCAGTCGAGAGTTCATCCCCAGAGCTCCGGATACCTGAGGGTAGAGCGCGGCAGCGGTGGCGTCCCGATTCGCGCGCGCTTCTCGGACGAGAGCTGCAGCAGCATCTAGATCGGGGCTGCTGTCGAGACTGCGGCGAATCAGTGCCGAGAGCGTAGGATCGGAGAAGGAGGCCCACCAGTGACTGAGATCGCGCTGAGGGTCAGCACTCGGGAAAGCAGCGGCATTTCTCCAAGCCACGGGGAGCGATCCGACTTCTGAGAGGTGAAACGGGCGAACGGAACAACTCGTGAAAAGCACCAAAAAAATCGCCGCCAGCGGAAAGTTCCGACAGGACGCTGGCTTGGTGATCACAAATCTGACAGTTATCTCGGACAAAATTGGCCCGCTACTCCGGGCATTAAGATTAGGCCGCTACTCTCAGAGGACAAAAACAAGCCTGCAATCGAATTTTATAAAAATTTTAAAAATTTTTATTCCTGCGAGATTACTTAAGGTGCCTGACTTTGCTTATGAAAACTGACAGATACCCCGGAAAAATGAAAGACGCTCCTCAAATCGTTCTGGAGTCAAATCTCGGAGCGACTGTGTGCCGAAGCTCTCACAAGCAAAGCTGGCCAGAATACTCCCCCGGACCACCGCCTTGGCGAGATCCTCGAAGTGGTAGTCATCATTCCCTCGACTCGCCAGATAGCCGGCGAAGCCTCCGATAAAAGTGTCACCCGCCCCCGTGGGATCGAAAACCTCGCGCAAAGGAAAGGCTGGGCAGGTGAAAAACTCATCTTTATCTTTCCCGAAGAGCATGGCTCCGTGCTCCCCTTTCTTCACGATCACGTATTTCGGCCCCAACTTTCGCAGCCTCTCACCCGCCTCGACCACGTTGGAAGTCTCCATCATTAGCTTTGCCTCTCCATCGTTCAGCACCAGCAGATCGATACGCTTCAACAGGCGATCCAGTTCAGGACGAGAAATCTGAATCCATAAATCCATCGTATCAGCGATGGAAAAGTGAGAATTTCCTTCTACCTGATCCAGTACGGAATGCTGATTCTGTGGATGAGAATTCGCCAGCAAAGTCAGCTTTGTATCTGCCTTTTGCGACTCGGCTACCACTGGCTGCCAAGACTCCAATACGTTCAACGCAACATCCAGCGTCTCGCGCTGGTTCATGTCCTCCATGTACTCACCGGACCAGCGGAAGGTTTCGCCCGGAGAGTGCTCCAGACCATCGAGATTTAGCCCCTTCGACTGAAACAACTTCATGTGCTCTTCCGGAAAGTCGCGTCCGACAACACCGACGAGGCTCGTCGGGGCGAAAAAGCTGGCTGCGATCGCAGCATATGACGCCGATCCGCCGAGCAGGTTCTCCTGCGACGCCTTTTGGGTCTTGATATGATCGAGGGCAATGGAGCCAGAAACGAGAACACTCATGGATGGAATGGGATGGATTAAAATGCCGAATCAAAAGGCCGGAACTCAACTTTCCGGCTCCCTCAGGGCATCAGTGCCCGAGCGGAGCGGACATAAGCAGCAATATCGCCTGACTGCAAGATCCCGGACACGATTACGACACGTTTTGCGCCGAGTTCGACTAGAGACGCCAGATTTTCCAGCTTAATTCCACCGATACAGAAGATCGGCAGATCAGGGTGTTTCACATTCACCTCAGCGATTTCAGTCATTCCGATGGCTGGGAGTCCGGGCTTGGTCGGTGTTGCAAAGATTGGCCCGAATCCGATGTAATCGATCCCCGCATCCGCCGCCGCTGCATCGGCCTGCTCGCGACTGTGGGTTGATCGTCCGATCAGCATTCCCGCCCCCACCTGTTCGCGGACCACATGGATTTCCCCATCATCCTGCCCCAGATGCACGCCATCCGCCCCGATCCGCGATGCGATTTCAGGGAAATCATTGATAATCATCGGCACCTGTGCCTCGCGGCAAACAGGTAGTAGCCTTTCAGCCCAGGTCTCGACCTCCTGTTCTGCGTGTCCTTTGGCTCGCAGTTGAATCACGTCGATCCCTCCCTCTAACATCTCCGCCGTCACTCGGATCAAATCACGAGCGATGACATAGCCGAGATCCACGATACCGTAGAGCTTCGCATTCTGGAGGCGAGAACGAGACATGCGAGGAATTGAACAGGGTTCAATCCGTGAGTCAACAGGGTTTAATCGCCTATTTTCCCCTCGTGTTAAGTCCCCATCAGCATTCTCCATCCCAGCCACATCAGCCCGAAATCGACGATCATGTGACTCACCCAGGCACCCACCAACGTGCGATAGCGATCCAGCAGCCAACTCCAGAATGCCCCTCCCACGCCCACTCCCGCGCCGAGAGCGAAAGCCCAGAGTAGAGGAAAAAACTGACTTAGGATCACGATGTGATGCAGAGAAAAGCCCGTCGCCGCCACGAAATGCGCAAGTCCTGTCGGCATGAGCTTTCTCGCTTGGCCGAAGGCAAACCAGCGCCAGTAGAACTCCTCCATGGCCGAATGAATCACGGAGAGGAAAACAGCGAACAGCAGGAAATTCTCCGCCACACCCAGATCGTGGATGCGCTGGACGATCTTCTCTCGATTCGCATCCAGCAGTGCCTCACCGACGGGCAGACGGAGGAGCAGGACCATCGCACCCACCACGACAGCACCAAAAAGGATCCCAGGCACCAACGAAGCGAGCCTCCGAGGATGAGTCCCTTTCTCTAGAGCCAGTCGATCTCCCAGAATCAGCCTACCCGCAACGACGGGCCAGACGATCAGAAAAACCTTGTGCGCCGTATAGAAAGCATTCCCAAAGCCTGTCCCCGGATACAGCACGAAGTAAAACAGGGAAAAAATAAAGGGCACCACTAGGGCAGGCAGGAACAGACTCCAGCGCAATCCGCAAGCGGAGCGAGATGCCAACAGACTTTCTTCCTCGTTCATCATGAATTTCTCCTCAAATTTCCAACAATCCCTCACTTCAGGCCTTGTGATTGGGTCAATCAATGGCATTTTTATAGTTTCGACACAATTTAAATTCAGAACCTCTCAAACTCTTCTGCTTATGGCTATCGTCGCGACGCAACTGAAACGTGGACAGTGCATTTCTTACAACAACGACCTCGGGATCGTCACCGGTCTGGAACACCGCACGCCTGGCAAGGGCAACGCTCTGATCATGGCGACCGTCCGCTCTTTCAAAACGGGAAAAACGAAGGATATTCGCTTTGCCTCCAGTGACAAGGTCGATATCGTGCAATCAGAACGGCAGAAGCTGGAGTTCAGTTACCAAGATCAGACCGGGTATCACTTCATGGACCCGGCGACCTATGATACAGTCACCTTTCAGTCCGAATTTATCGAGGAGAGCAAAGACCTCCTGATCGACGGACTCTCGGTGGAGGTGCTATTCGTCGATGGGAAGCCCGTCACCATCGAATTGCCCCCGTCGATCGAACTCGAGGTTACAGA
This sequence comes from Verrucomicrobiota bacterium, assembly GCA_963205275.1. Classification (GTDB taxonomy): domain Bacteria; phylum Verrucomicrobiota; class Verrucomicrobiia; order Verrucomicrobiales; family DEV007; genus Arctic95D-9. Next base: position 7,600 of record CAUJIH010000034.1, read on the forward strand.
ATCCGCTCCCGGCGTGAAAGGTGATACCGCCACTGCCGCGACGAAGGAAGCGACTGTTCAAACAGGATTGCGCTTGCAAGTCCCCCTGTTTATCAATCCCGGCGACAAAATCCGAGTGAATTCTGAGGATAAGAAATACCTCGGACGCGCCTGACCGGGTTCTCTGTGGAGCGACAGCTTTCTCCATCCTCCCGTTTTGCCCCGCCGAACCACCAGCTCTCCGCAAAGTCGCCGTCGATCTGCTGCGACGTCGCAGTCGAGCGCATCTACGTCCCGACATCACTCAACTCCGTCTAGGCGACGTGGAGTTTCTCCCAGCAATCGTCGCCGCCGCGTTCAGTCGCGCAGCCTGTTCGCCTCCTTGGCGAGCGAGTTTTGGACGGGACTCAGTGACGTCGATTCCCCCCTTCTGAAATCGTGCAAGCGACTGATCGGCATCGCTCTCCTGCCTCTGTGCTGGATTCTGTTCGAGACCTTTGTCGTCCTACTCCGGACAGATACTTTCGTGGGAGATTATTGGAGATCGCGCGAGTCCGCATTCTTCGGTCTCGGTGCGCTCCTCGCTCTCACCTTGTTCTTCCTTTGCCGAGGGCGCGCACTCCTGTGGATCTACGTGGCCGGACATGAGCTGACTCATGTCATTTTCGTTTATCTCTGTCGTGGGAGACTGGTGAAAAGCCCCCATATTTCTGCCTCTGGAGGGTATATCGTAGCGGATCGGACGAACTTTCTTATCTCCCTCTCTCCGTACTTTTTCCCCTTCTACAGCGTGGTCGCGATCATCGCATGGATGCTGGTACGCTGGATCATCGCAGATCAGCAACCACTCGATCCCGTATGGCTCTATGGAATCTTAGGCCTCACTTGGACCTTTCATCTGGCCTTTACCTTCTGGATGCTCAAGCACGAACAATCGGACGTAACACAGAATGGACGCACCTTCTCCTTCCCTGTGATCGCGGCTGCCAATCTCCTAATCATGAGTGCTATGATCATCATCGCCTCACCGACCGCGACCTTCCGAAACTTTTTTGTTAGCTTCTGGTGGAACACACAGACTTTTATTTCACGAATCGCCGAAACGACTAGCGAGATGCACGCTTGGATCTTTGGCGTGTAAGGATCTCACCTTCAGGATGCGAGGAGGATCACCCAATCGCTCATGGCAGCACAGAATTCTCACTCGGCTGCGGCTTTGCATTTTCATGAGAAGTCTCAAGCGCTGCACCTTCGCCCCTTCCCTCGTTAATCTTCAGCAGCAGAGCATACGCATCGCGATAACGAGGGGAATCGGCCAGTGCATCCAGCAGATAACGCTTCGCGTGTTCTGGGCTAGACTCCCGCAGAAGTCGCGCTAGGCGGAAGCGGATTTCGGACGGATTCTTTGGCTCGAGCTTCAGCGCGGTTTCGAAGGCGACTCTCGCTGACTCTGCTTGCCCCTGACTCTCCAGCGCGCAGCCGCGATCAAAGTGAATCCGGCCATCGAATGGATCGATCGCGAGAGCCCGATCTGCATTGGTGATCACAGCATCCCACTCTTCGCGAGCATAATGCAGATCCACTAGCCGCCGAAAGGCGAAGAGAGCTTCTGATGATCGCGATGCCAGCGCCTCCAATGCCTGAATCTCGCCGACTGAGTCCCCTTTTTCCCTCAAAATCATGGATTTCAACATGTAGCCATTGCGCTCTCCCACGAAGTCCGGCAGCAGTGCGATCTGTAGCTCGACGGATTCCAGTGCATCATCCCAGTTCTTCTGCTCGATCAGCAAGGCAGTTAGCGCAGTTCTCGCTTCCAAGTGATTCGGATGCTTTTTCAAATAGCTTTGCACCGATGAAATTTTTAGCGGCTCCATCTCACGCAGTTCAGGGCGAGTCCAGTCCACATCAGGGCCGTAGGATTGCGCGAGTTGTTTCACGGAGAGTTCAAACTCAGCCTCGAGCTTGTCCAGAGAAACTGTTCGACGACTCAAAGAATCGTTGATCAGAACGCCGCGCCCCAGATCAGAGAGGATCGCCTTCAGGGCTTCCTGACCGTAACTGGTGATGATATGAGAAACCACCAGCATCGACTGATAATAAGCGAACATGACCTGCTTTGAATCCTTCGCTCGAAAGAAGGCTTGGCTCATGTCGCGAATCGGAGTCAAGGCCTTCTCCTCCAGAATCATCCGACGATATTCTGGAGTCATCGTCTGTCCCCAGGTCGGATTACACTGGATTTCTTCATAGACCGAAATGCCCTCACTCAACCAGCGAGGCATTCGATTTTTCGTCGCCCCGAGCGTGACGACGTGACAATACTCATGCCACAGGGTCGCCTCCCAGTTACTCTTGGCCGCAGTGATGCGACCGGGACTGTTCATCGTAATCACAGTGCCGAAGCAGACTCCTAAGAGCCCCGCTCCACCAAGCGAACCGAAGGAGCGGATCGCGAAATCCTGCTGATCAGGATAAAACTCTACGAGAGTACGGGCGGGAATGGTGATTCCGTACTTTTTCTCCAGCGTGCTCCGAGCCTCCTCCAGTATCGCGATCACTCGATCTCCATAGATGGGAAGCTCATCTGGTGGCATGCGCAGCAGAAAATCCTTTGATTTGAGCGAATCAAACCCTGCGATCTCTTTCTCCAGAACGCCCAGATTGTAGGCGAGAATGTTATACGGATCAGCAGTAGCGACCTCGCGGGCGAGCGGCCATGCTTCTTCGAGTTTTCCGAGTCGAAGCAAATCTTGAGCAAGCTGAAGCTTCGCCGGGGGAAAATCTGGATCCATCGCTAGAGCACGTCTCTGAGACTCTGCCCCCTCGCTGTATCGATATTTCCGGGAAAGGACTCGACCGATCAGGTAGTCAATCTCCGGATTGTCCTTCCACGCTACCAGCGCGACTTCGCGTTCGCGCTGAAAATCGGCCGGATCATTTTTCACCAACTCCGACAGGATCGCCCGATAGGCATGGGATTTAGGATCTCGTCCATTCACAGCCTCTACGGCGTCGAGATGCTTCGCGGCCTCGTCGTAGCGATCAAAATTGATCGCCGACTCAGCGAGCAGGAGATGAGCGCCGGGATGGAACTCTGTACCATTCAGGATGCGCTGGAGCAAAGCGCCTGCGGCCTCGCGATCCGTCGGCAAAAGAGCCTGCGCCATACCGAAGAGCGCCTCTATATCATCGGGGATCACTCCGAGCACGGCCTGATATTCTTGAGCTGCACGCTTGAGATCCTCCTTCTCCAGAGCGACCGCAGCAGCCGCGATATGGGCCTCGCGAACGGCGAAGTCCATCTCCTTGCCCGCTTTCTTCTCCGCGATGGCCGGTCCGAAATACTGCTCCATCACCTTCGACGGGTCAGCCCCTAGGATCAAGGCCGCCTGCCCCAGTCGAACCAGATCGAGAGCGCTGCGATTCTGCTTCGGGACTTCTCGCGCTGCCGCATTCAGGCCTTTCCGCATCAATGCCGCATCGTCCTTATGTCCGTGAGTTTTGAAAAATCGGTGCAGACGAATCAGCACGAACAAGTCCTTCGGATACTGCTCAGCCGTCGCTCGTGCTTCTTTGTAGGCGTCATCGTAGTATCCGAGAGCGGCCAATGAATCGACCATCAGGATTCGCCATTCGCTGGCGGGTTGCGCTCGCTGTCGTGCGTAGTCGCAGATCTGGACCACGATGTCATAGCGACCCTGCGCATAGAATTCACGCACCTTCGGCAGATTGTCCTCATCGAAGTAGCGCTTGTAGTCCGCCTGCCCCCAGACCATCCCTTTCAGACAAAGAAAGAAGATCATGATCGGAAGTAGCAGCGCCCCAGAACATCGACTCATGCAGAGAATTAGACAGGATGTTTTCACTTTCGTAAAGATGAGGTTTTCGGCAAAGTGAAATCCCCTCACCGAAGTCCTCTCGCATGATCTCGACGATACAGACGGTCCTTGCAAAGCGGTCTTGTCGGGGCTTAGATCACACGATCCGCCTCCGTGACTACTCCCGAGTCAGAATCCATCCTACCGCCCGAACCAGCATATGCCGGAGGCACGTTAGCGCCCAGTGCCGAAACTCATGATTCTCATTACAAAGTCTCGCTGGACGTCTTCGAAGGACCACTTGACCTGCTCCTCTATCTGATTAAGCAGGACGAAATCGACATCTACGATATCCGCATCGAACGAATCACGAGCCAATACATGTCCTACCTAGACGCGATCCGGACGCTCAATATCAGCCTAGCAGGCGAGTTCCTCGTGATGGCGGCCAATCTCTGTTACCTCAAGAGCCGAATGATGCTGCCCAAGCATGTGCAGCCCCCCGAGGAAGAGGCCGAGGAAGAGGATCCTCGCTGGGACCTGATCCGGCAGTTGATTGAATATAAGAAGTTCAAGGAGGCTGCCCGCGAACTCGGAGAAAAGGAAGCCATCCGCCAGAACCAGTTCACCCACAGTCCTGATCCGATTCAGTCGGACGAGGAGGGAGAGCGTCCACTGGACGAAGGAGTCGGCATCTTTGATCTCATCCGTGCTTTTCAGAAAGTTCTGGACCGGCTAAAAACAGGCGAAGGGCTGGGAGAGATTGTCGATGATCGCTACACAGTGGCAGACAAAATCGAACTCCTGCAGCAACTTCTCGCTCCCGGCAGCACCTACCCATTCACTGCGCTCTTCGATGACGCTACGACGAAGCACGAGATGATCGTCACCTTTCTCGCTGTTCTTGAGCTAATGAAGCTGAATGTTTTACAGACTCGTCAGGAAAGAGTGCTGGGAGAGATCGTAATCTATCGTCCAGCATCCTGACGCAATCCCCTGAAACTCTGTGGCAGTTCATCCGATCAAAGTCGGAAATTCTCTTTTCAAACCACGCAAATCCGTTCAGTATAATCACTGTCCTGAAGTCCGCCTCATGCAGCTCATTCAGATCGTGGAAGCTCTTATTTACGCAGCGCCGGAACCGGTCACGACGTCCGAAATCGCGAAGGCGGTTCGTCGAGCGGCCGCCGACAGCGATCTGCCGGAAGCTCGTGCTTGGGAATCTCTGCCCGAAGCTGAGGTCGCTCACGTCATCGATGATCTAGCTCAGTCTCTAAGCGAAGGCGGTCACGCCATCGAGCTGCGCGAAACCTCATCCGGCTGGCGCTTCATGACCCGAGTCGAATACGGGGATTGGATTCGAGCCCTGCTCCCCGAGATGAGACCGGAAAAGCTCAGTCCAGCCGCACTGGAAACACTGGCCCTGATCGCCTACCGCCAGCCGATCACAAAAGCCGACATCGAGGCCGTCCGCGGTGTCTCTGTAGATGCTATGCTCCAAAAGCTCATCGACCGCGATCTCGTTCACATCAGTGGACGGGCAGATCTGCCGGGACGTCCCATGCTCTATGAAACTACCTCAACTTTTATGGAGCATTTTGACATCAAATCGCTCGACGAACTGCCCAATGCTACTGAGTTACGCCGAGTCCCCCTCCCTTCCGCGTCAAGCCCAAGGACCGAATCTCAGGAAACTTCCTTGCTCCCCGGCATTGAACCCTGATATTGTCCCCCGGATGAAATTCTTCGTCCAATTTTCTCTCTATACATGAATCTCAAAGACCTGCGCAATCAGATCGACTCCATCGACACCCAAATTATTCAGTTGCTGAACAAGCGCTGCGAGGTTGTCCACGAGATTGGCTCGATCAAAAAGCGAGATGGGCTGGAAATCTACGCCCCAGAGCGAGAGGAATTGCTACTTCGCAGTCTGGTTGAAAAAGGCCGGGATGGGATTCTGCCGGAAAAATCGATTCGGGCGATCTATCGTGAGATCATGTCGGCGGCGCTGGCGCTGGAAGAAGATCTGAAAATCGCCTATCTCGGTCCTCCCGGCACTTGGACACATCAAGCGGCGATCAGCAAGTTCGGCCATAGCGTCGAATACCTGCCCCAACCCGGTTTTCCCGATGTATTCGATCAAGTCGAGAGAAAGACTGCCGATTACGGAGTCGTGCCGATCGAAAACTCGACTGAAGGAGCCGTGACACATACGCTGGACTTATTCGCCGATTCACCGCTAAAGATTTACGGTCAAGTCATGATGTCCATCGAGAATCACCTCATGGCCAAATGTCCACGCGAGGAAATTACCACGATCTACAGCCATCCTCAGATCATCGCTCAGTGCCGAGGCTGGCTAAGTCGTAACTTCCACGAGATTCAACCCATCGAAAAATCCAGCTCCGCCGCCGCAGCAGAAATCGCAGCGAACGAACCGGGAGCTGCCGCGATGGGAGGAGAATTACTGGCGGAATTGTACGGCCTCAATATCCTCGAACGTTCGATTCAAGATCTCGCGACCAATACGACACGCTTTCTCGTCATCAGTCATAAAACCTGTCCTCCGACGGGCAACGACAGAACCTCTATGATGTTTTCCGTGCGAGACGAACCCGGTTCACTTCATCACGCGCTGGAACCGTTTGAAAAATACAGCATCAATATGTCAAAAATCGAGAGCCGTCCGTCGAAGCGGCGAGCTTGGGAATATTACTTCTTCGTCGATATCGCCGGACACTGCGAGACTGAGGACATGAAAAAGGTGATCAATCAACTCGAGAAGCACTGCTCCTTCGTCAAAGTACTCGGCAGCTATCCAGCCTGATTTTGACCTAGCGTCTCTCGTAGCGCCCCAATCCCTCTCAACAGGAAATCGGGACTCCCTGAGCCAGTTTGACTGCGTGGGGAATCACCTCTTTCACGAAGCTAAGGCATTCCACCGCACCCTTTGGCTTACCCGGCAGAGCGATCACCAAAGAGCGATCTACGATGGAGGCGAGTGTGCGCGACACGATAGCGAACGGAGTGATCTCCAGCGATCTCATCCGCATCACCTCCCCGAATCCAGGAATCTCCAGCTTCTGAATTCCGCGAATCGCCTCGGGCGTGACATCGCGAGGCGCGATGCCCGTACCACCTGTAGTCAGGATCAATCCGCAGCCTTGAGCGATAAAGGCCCGAATCGCACGGCGGATGTCATCGATCTCATCGGGAACAATCGCTTCGGCCAAGGGATGCCATCCGTATCCCAGCACAGCAGCTTTCAGAGCCGGGCCTCCGAGATCTTCTCGCACGCCCGTCGCCGAGCGGTCGGATACAGTCAGGATTCCGACTCGTATGCCTTCGTCCACGGGTGCAGTGCAGTGATCCACAGGAGGTCAGAAGTTGAATTAGTTAGAAAATTGAACTCGGCTTGCCTCAAAACTCGGTACGGGTGCCGTGCGAGGATAGGAGGTCGAGGAAGGCGCTCCTGTCATCCCACTCCCCTGAGGTACGGGCGGGGCAGTAATCGCCCCGGAGGCGGATGAAGAGGGATAAGGCGACGCTGCTGGTGCTGATGGCATAGGACTCGAGGTGGGGGCCCCCATCGTGGACGGATAGGGAGCAACTGCGGCGGGACTGCCCGAAACTGCCGGAACAGGGGAGTATGGTGGGGTGGGCAGAGACGGAGCGAGCGCTGGTGCGGACCTTGCAGGATAGCCACTATTCGCCATCGAAGCGGCTGCCGGGGCCTGAGATGTCATTCCGGATGGAGCCGCCGATGTAGGAATCTGTATCGTCTTTCCAGCAATGATCTTCGTACTCACCATCCCATTGGCAGCCTGGATGCGCGCAACACTGGTATTGAATTTCGCGGCGATATTCGAGAGATTATCACCGAGTTGCACCTGATAGGGCACCAGTTGCTCTCCAGCGCGGAGCGAGAACGGTGCTACTGCCGGGGTAGAAGCGACACTTCCCGCCGTCGCACTATGGATCGCGGAGGGCTGCGTCGAGGAAGGCGCTGATGGGTATGCGGATGACGGGGTACTCCCCGCAGGTGCATCAGCCATCAGATTCGGTGAAGAATCCGGATAGGCAGCAGGCGGTGGAGCCGGAGCATCGCCGGCGACTTCCGCAGGTTTGGTGGGGAAGATCGAGCAACCGGTGAGGAGCAGGTAAGAGGCAGCTAAAGAGAACCCAAGCGACTGTCTGGCAATAAGCATAGCAAAATGTATCACCTCACAGAACGCACGAAAGTTAAAAATTTTAAATTTCTTAACTTTAGCTCTCAATTTTGAGAATTTTATTGGAATTTTATGCTCCTAATAATATGCGTTCGGGGCTTTCGATGCATTGTTTCACTCGCACGAGGAAGGTCACCGCCTCTTTCCCATCGACCAGACGGTGATCATAGCTCAGCGCCAGATACATCATGGGACGAATTTCAACCTTTCCGTCAATCGCCACCGGGCGCTGCTGTATGCTGTGCATCCCCAGAATTCCCGACTGAGGCGGATTGATAATCGGGGTGCTGAGCAGAGAACCATAGATACCGCCATTCGTCACGGTGAACACACCTCCCTGAAGGTCGTTCAGCGTAATCTTGCCATCGCGAGCCTTCTTTGCATACTCGGTGATGTCCTTCTCGATCTGGGCAAAACTCTTCTGATCACAATCGCGCACCACGGGAACAAACAAACCGCGTTCCGTACCCACAGCGACGCCGATGTCGTAGAAATGATTCTCGATGATCTCGTCCCCTTCGATCTGAGCATTGACCGAAGGCACGGCTTTCAAGGCATCGACGACGGCCTTGATGAAGAAGGACATGAATCCGAGCTTCACGCCATTGCGAGCGACAAAGTCGTCTTGCAATCGCTTTCTCAGTTCGATGACTGCGCTCATATCACACTCGTTAAAAGTCGTGAGGATCGCAGCTTCCTGCTGAGCGTTGACGAGATGAGTCGCGATCTTCCGTCGCAGCGCGGACATTTTACACCGAGTGGTGCGCTTCTCGCCGGAAGAAGACATCGGAGCAGCTGATTGAACAGAGGATTCGACACTAGGGGCGGCATCTTCCTCCGCCACCGCTTCTTCCTCGTCGATCTCCTCACTCGTCGATGCAGTCGCACTAAAGACGTCGGCTTTGGTGATTTTCCCTCCGGGTCCGGTGCCGAGAACTCGTGCTAGATCGATGCCTTCGCTGCTCGCAGCCTTCTTCGCTGCCGGAGTTGCTTTCGGTGCCCCAGATAATCTAGGCTCGCTTCCTGAATCAGATTGAATTGCCTCTTTCTGCTCTTCTTTGATCGGTGTCGATGTCTTCGGTGCCGGAGCTTTGGCCGCAGGAGCCTCGCTTTCTTCGATTCGGGCAACCACCGCGCCAATCGCCACCTCATCACCTGCAACGGCCAAGTGATGCAGTATTCCAGAATGATCGGCTTCCAGTTCCGTCGAAATCTTGTCGGTATCGATCGTCAGAATCACTTCACCCGACTTCACATACTCACCATCTAACTTGTGCCAAGTGGCAATGGTAGCGGATACGATGGATTCACCGACTGAGGGAATTTTGATCTCGTGCGTCATCATAAGAAAAATACTAGAGTGGAAAGTCAGTTACTGAAAGCCTCTTCAATCAGGCGATGCTGTTCCGTTTTGTGAATCGCCTTTGAGCCACTTGCCGGACTGGCAGCGCAGTCGCGCCCCGCGTAACGGACATGGGTCTCGGACAGGCTCTGTAGGCGAGGACCGATAAAGGTCCAGGCCCCCATATTCTGAGGCTCTTCCTGACACCAAACCCATTTCTTCGCATTTGGATAGCGAGCAGCAATTTCGACCAACTTTTCTGCATGAAAGGGATAGAGCTGCTCCAGACGAATGAGAGCCACATTCGTAATCTCGTTCTTTCGCCGATAATCCAGCAGATCGTAGTACACCTTTCCGGAACAGAAGATTAATCGCGTGATTCGATCCGGTGCTCCGCGATCTGAACTGGAATCGTCGAGAATTTCCTCAAAGTGCGTTCCTGTATCAAAATCGTCAAGCTTCGACACGCACTCAGGATGTGTCAACAGGCTCTTCGGAGTCATGAGGATCAGCGGCTTGACGAAGTCACGCTTCATCTGGCGTCGCAGCACATGAAAATACTGCGCTGGGGTGGATGTGTTACAAACCTGAATATTATCATCAGCGCAGAGCTGGAGATATCGCTCCAGGCGGGCACTGCTGTGCTCCGGCCCCTGGCCCTCGTATCCATGCGGCAACAGCATTACCAGACTGCTCGTTTTCCCCCATTTCGATTCGGCGGAGGCGATAAATTGATCGATGATCACTTGGGCTCCGTTGGCGAAGTCACCAAACTGAGCCTCCCATAGCACAAGAATATCTCGGGCATACTGCGTGTAACCGTATTCGTAGCCGAGTACCGCGAACTCGGAAAGATGGCTGTTGAACACCCAGAGCTTCGCCTTTTGTCGGGCGGACAAATGGTTGAGAGGCGTGTATCGCTGTCGAGTCTCCGGATCATAGAGAACGGCATGACGCTGACTGAAGGTTCCTCGTCGGCAATCCTGCCCCGAGAGGCGAACGGCGATTCCTTCCTGCAGAAGCACCCCGAATGCCAGCGCTTCGCCAAAGGCCCAGTTGATCCCCTCTCCCGCGAGGATGGCATCATGTCGATATTTTAAAAATCTAGTCTCCAGCTTAGGATCGACTCGAACTGCTCCACGAATCTCTGAGATGCGAGTACCGATCTTTCTCAGAACTTCCTTGTCCACGCCAGTCTCGACAGAAACATGCGAATACTCCGGCTGAGGGTCTTCGGTTGGCTTTCCGATCAGGTGATCTGTGCCATCGGCTATCGCACGCTCCAGCTCTGCGACCTCGGCTTGAAGCCTCGCCTGATACTCGCCTTCGATCTCGTCAGCCTCTTGATCAGTGATGTCTCCTGCCTCGATGAGCCGACGCCGGAAAATCTCTCGTGGTGTGGGATGCTGTCGGATCTCCCGATAAGTGTCGGGCAGTGTGAAGGCGGGCTCATCCCCTTCATTGTGACCGTGACGTCGGTAGCAGACGATATCCACCACAACATCGCGTCCATAGCGTTGGCGAAACTCCAAGGCCATCCCTGTCACATAAAGCACCTCTAACGGATAGTCTCCATTGACGTGAAAAATCGGAGCATCCACCATTTTGGCAATGTCCGTACAGTAAGCGGTCGAACGAGCGTCTTTGGTGGTAGTGGTGAAGCCGACCTGATTGTTCACAACGATGTGGACAGTCCCTCCCGTTCGGTACCCTTTGAGCTGTGATAGATTGAGTGTTTCCATCACACTCCCCTGCCCTGCGAAGGCTGCGTCGCCATGGATCAGCACCGGCAGAACAGAAGATCGGTCGATGAAAGAGTCACGCTTCTTCGAGTCGCGACTGCGTTGAGAAGCCCGTGCGGCACCCTCCACCACTGAATTCACTGCCTCCAAGTGGCTCGGATTCGCCGCGAGCTGAATCTGGATCGTGCGACCTTCCACTTCTTGTTCCGAGGCAAAGCCCAGATGGTATTTCACATCTCCATCTCCGGCCACGAGGTTGGGCACGTAATTGTCAGAAAACTCGTAGAACAGCATCGACAGGGGCTTTTTGAGATGATTCGCGAGAACGTTCAGTCGTCCACGATGCGCCATCCCCATAACCATTTCGTCAATATCATGCAGTGGGAAAAGCTGAACCAGTCCTCTCAAGGCCACGATTAGAGCATCGCCTCCTTCGAGTGAAAAGCGCTTCTGTCCGACAAATTTTTTATGAAGAAATTTTTCAAATAGATCAGCCTGAGCTAACCACTTAAACGCTAGTTTCTTTTCCTCAATCGAAGGATAAATCCGATCCACAGACGCCTCAATTTTACGCATCAGCCAGTTCCGCATTTCAGGAACCTGAATATGCATGAACTCATAACCAATTTTTCCGCAATAAATCCGGCGCAAACGATCCACCAAATCTCCGAGCTTGATCGGCTCGCCCTTTCCGAACAGAGGCGTCGCGACCTGCTGTTCCATTTCAGACGGATGGATGCCGAGATTCTCCAGGCTCAACTCGGGCTGGATCGGCGGGGCATCGTCCAAGGGGTCCAACCAGGCAGCGGTATGCCCCAAGGAGCGGAATGCCCGGATCAAGGTGACGATTCGGGCATCACTGCTGATCAGACTGGAAGCATCGCCCACCGGAGTAGTCGTCGCTGCATCCGATTTTCCATGCTTCACGGGCTGAACTAATCCGAGTTCAAACCCCTCAAAAAACATGGCCCAGGACGCATCTACGGAGTCTGGGTCTTTTTTCCAATCCGAGTATTTCTGATCGATCAAATCGGCATTGGGCCGGGTGGCAATCGTGTGGCTCATCAAAAACAGGCTGATATCGTAGCTAAACAAACAAAATAATGACAGGGGAAGGTCGTGCTGATTGAGGAACTTGCGAGGGAAAAATCCCCACCCTCGCTTACTCTCAGAATCGCAGATGGATCAATCTGAATCAGATTTTCGCTCGCTGACGACACGCTCTCACAGTGTTCGCCATGAGCATGGCGATGGTCATCTTCCCGACGCCACCAGGCACGGGAGTAATCGCGGCACAGCGCTCACTCACGGCATCGAAATCGACATCGCCCACGAGACGCGTTCCCTTTTTCGCCGACGCATCGACGATCCGGTTGATCCCCACGTCGATCACCACAGCACCTTCTCGGACATGATCTCTTCCCAGATAGTGGGGAATCCCCACCGCCCCGACCAAAATATCCGCCGTCCGCGTGATCGCTGCTAGATCGACAGTTCTGGAATGCGCGATCGTCACGGTGGCGTCTCCGCCGTTTCCCTTGTTCGCCATCAGAAGCGCCAGACTCTTCCCCACCAGAAGACTGCGCCCTACGATCACTACGTGCTTCCCAGCCGTCTCGATTCCGCTTTCGATCAGCATCCGCTGACATCCGGCGGGCGTGCAGGGAACGAAACCACTCGGATCACCCATGACGAGTTTCCCTAGGTTCACAGGATGAAGACCGTCCACATCCTTTGCTGGATCGATGCGACGAATGACTTCGTCAGAGGAAAGATGACGCGGTAAAGGCATCTGGACGAGGATTCCGTGAATCGCAGGATCGGCATTGAGCTGATCGATCACCGCCAACAGCTCTTCCTGACTGATCGAGGCGGGCTTCTCGATTTTCACTGAATGCAATCCTAGCTCTCGGCTCTTGCGATCCTTTGCGCCCACATAGGCTTTCGATGCCGGATCATCTCCTACCAGAACCACCGCCAAGCCTGGCTGATGGCCGGTTTCTTTTAGCTCAGCCAAAGAGGCCAAACATTCACGATAAACAATTTCAGCGATAGAGGCACCTTCAATCAGTTTCATGGTCGGGATTTAATAAAGTTTCGATTCGGACACGTTCACTCTCGAAGTCCGCTTCTTCAAGTTCCTGAGACACAGATGCGCAGGGCCCCAGCCAGACGTCCACAGTAGTAAATGGTTTCGGCAGACGAAATCGATCCCAGCTACGGAACGTCCACCATGAGCCGTATTCCACGCGAATCGGGAGAATCAGTGCTCCTGTGACGGATGCCAGTTTTACGACTCCAGATCCGAGCCGATAGCGCGGTCCACGCGGCCCATCGGGGACGATCGCGACATCGTATCCCTCTTTCACCCAATCGATCAATCCGAGCATGGCCGTAGCTCCCCGCCTCGAGGACGATCCACGCACAGAAGCGCAACCAAATCGAGCTACGATGGAGGCGATAATCTCCCCGTCCTTGCTAGCGCTGGAGAGAACAGCGCCTCGGTGCTTATGCAAATATTTCCGATAGAGTGGAGGCACCACGAAGATGCGATTGTGCCAGAAAATCCAGATGAGAGGCTGGCCTGGCTCAGAATACGCGATTCCCTCCGGATCGTGAAGTCTCCACCGATAGGTTAGCGAAAGCAGACGGATAAACCATGCACCCGCCCAACCGATCAGACGAGCTTTGCCCGAAAGATTGCGAATGACTTCTTTACTCTGCGGAAGGTCTGACATCTCTCTGTTTAAAGCCATCCTTCACGACCGAGCAATCGAGTAAGAGCGATCTGATGATCGAGCCGTTCACGATAGAGCTCTACCCTCTCTGGGTCCGGATTGCACCCTGTTGAGTCGTTCACTTTCACCAGACGGCGAGTCAAATTTTGGTAACTGCCACGTCCATCCGCGTGAGCTGCCTGAATCGCTGCTCCGAGTCCAGCTCCCTCCGCCGTAGCCAGCGTCACCACAGGCACGCCGAACACATCGGCTGCGATCTGTCGCCACAATCGACTTTTACTTCCACCGCCTGTGAGTCGGATCTCTGTCGGAGCAAGCCCGAGTTCCATGAAGCGACGCAGTCCATAGGCCAGCCCCAGAGTCGCGCCCTCCATCGCTGCGCGCGCCAAATGGGCGGGACTAGACGCGGTCGCAGCCAGCCCATGGATGACACCCACACCAGAAGGCAGATTCGGCATTCGCTCGCCGTGTAGATACGGAAGAAAAGTGATCCCATCGGATCCAGGCTCTACCGAAGCCGCCTGTTTTTCAAACTCCTCCAAAGTCCAGCCGAACCAGGACCTCACGCGCTCCGTCACCACGGTGACATTCATCGTACACGCTAAGGGTAGCCATCGATCCGTACTGTCACAAAAGGCCGCCACCTCTCCCGTAGGATCGATGATAGGCGACTCCGCGCAGGCATAGAGCGTACCCGATGTGCCAAAACTCGCCGTCACGATACCATCACCGACATTTCCCGTCCCGATGGCTCCCAGCATATTATCCCCACCGCCAGCGCTGACGATCAGATCAGAAGCCAATCCCCATCGTTGAGCCAGATCAGGCAACAGAGTCCCGTGAACGGCCAGTGATGACCCGAGCGGAGGTAGCCATGATCGCAGGGCTGCATCAACAAAGTCACCCAAGTCACGATCCCACTCCCGTGTGTGAATATTCAGCAGCCCTGTCCCGGAAGCATCGCCATACTCCATCCGCCGGATTCCGGTGAGGCGAAAATTGAGATAATCGTGCGGCAGTAAAACCGTGCGAATGCGGCGAAAGTGATTCGGTTCATTCTCTTTCAGCCAGAGGAGCTTGGGCAAAGTGTAGCCGGGCAAGATCGCATTCCCCACCTTCGCGATTAGGCTCGCGGCTCCACCGAACGCGTTCTCTATGCGAGCACACTGAGCCGTCGTCGAGGTATCACACCAGAGCTTAGCCGGGCGGATTATCTGATCCTGCTCATCCAGCACGACTAGCCCGTGCTGTTGACCGCTCACTCCGATCCCCCGCACTTCACGACGGCGTTCTCCGATCTGAGCCAGACAGTCCTCCACGGTCTCACAGAGTGCGGCGAACCAGTCCTGCGGATGCTGCTCCATGTGACCCGGCGGCAGGCCCTGAATCACATCATAGGTTCGCGAAGCCTGGGCGAGGATCGTCCCCGTCTCCAGATCCAGCACGACGGTTTTCGTGCTTTGAGTGCCACTGTCAATTCCGAGATAGAGCATCGCGCATCTTCCCACGAAACAGTAAAAATCACAAGTGAAGCGAATATCGCCCGCCACGCGCCAGACTTCAGCAGTCGACTCGTGGAGAGTTCATTCCCTCACCAGACGCTCAGGACTTCGGCAACAGACCTTCCTTCAGCGCTTTGGCGACGGCTCCTGTCATCGTATTGACGTGGAGCTTGCTGTAGATGCCGCGAATGTGCTTGTCCACAGTGTGAAAGCTGAGATCGAGCTGGTCGGCGATTTCTTTTTTCGTCAGACCCTCCACCATTTGCTCCAGCACTTCCTTCTCCCTTTCCGTCAGGCCGTAGTCTCGGCTCTGGGGAGCTAACCCGCTGAACATGTCCAGCACGCGGCGGGCGATCAGCGCATTGATCGGCGCTCCACCTGCGAGAATCTCCCGAATCGCATCAGGGATCTCGTTCATACTCGCGGTTTTGAGCAGATACCCCGACGCTCCTGCACAAATCGCGTTGAACACCTTCTCATTATCGTCGAACACGGAGAAGACCAGAATCTCGATCTGAGGCAGGGCCGTTTTGATTCGACGGATTCCCTCGATCCCACTCATCCCCGGCAGGCCGATGTCGAAAAGCATCACGTCTGGTCGTTCTCCGGCCACCAGAGCTTCGATGGCATCCTCGCAGCGCTCGTATTGATGAACACAGCGCATGTCCTTCTGGCGATCCAGTACCCGGGCTACCGTCTTACGGAGCGTTTCATTGTCCTCCACCATCCAAACGCGGGTGGGAGCCTTATTGGCACCGCTCTGGGTCTCGTCAGTCTGCCGTTCCTCGCTCATATTTTTTTCGATTTAAACCAGAACTTGCCTGAATTGCAATCGCTGGCTACTAAAAATTCAGGTAATCCTCGTGTAAAACGAATTTTTCGACGTAAAAGCGCTTCACTACGGCATCGGGACATTCAGTTGCACCGTCGTTCCCTCCCCTGGAGCACTCTGCATACGCACATTCCCTCCGATCGACTGGGCGCGCATCCGCAGATTACGCAGCCCATTTCCTTCCCCAAATCCTTCGTCGAGATTGTCATAACCCTTGCCGTCATCGGTAATTCGGATATGCAGGGGTTGCCGTCGACAGTCGATGCTGATCGAGACATTCTTCGCTGCTGCGTGGCGAACGATGTTGTTGAGCACTTCTTTATAAAAGAGGAACAAATCGCGTTTAAAATCGAGCGGCAAGCGATCATCGTGCCCCTCACCCTCGACAGTGAAAGTGTATTCATGAGCGCGCAGGAGCTTCGAAGCCGTTTCACGGAACCGTGCCAGTAATTGCGTCCACGTCTCCTCTCCTGGTCGGATCAGCCACACGATATCTCGCATGGATTCGATCGTCTTGTCGGCGGTCGCTTTTATATCGCTGAGTTCCTCGATTACCAACTCAGGATCATCGACCTCGGTCTTTCCCAGCTCGGCCAAGAGAGCAATCGAGGAGAGATTACTGCCAATATCGTCGTGGAGATCGCTCGCGATCCTCTGGCGCAGTGCCTCCAAGTCCTTACGTCTCTTGATCCGACCTCGCGACAGGGCAAACAGGACGAAAGCTAGCGCCCCGAATACCCCGCTGCCTACTGAGGCGATCCCTTCAGTGAAAGTCCGATCCACCAGCTGCAGCCTCAGATTCTCCTTCGCCACCCAACTACCGACGAGACGATTCCTCTTTACCAGTTCGCTGATCCACTCGTCATAAGACACAAGATTTCTCCGACTGCTATAGCCATCTACGAGAAAGCCCGGAGCCCAGCGATCTACTTTGAACGGATGGAGCGCCGTAACCGGACGCCCAGCCGCCACATTCTTCGTTCCGGAATACACGATCAGCTCGGCCAGCTCAAAACTGATTTCCTTCGCAACTTTTCCCGCCTGGACGGAGATGCGGACATAGCGAGCCTTAGTATCGGACATGGGAATGATCAGCGGATTATTGCTGATCATCCCGATCTGCGATGGATTAAAATGCCCGACGACTACCGGCTCGACCATCTCGGGATTGTCGGAGATTTCAATTTGCATCGGATAGGGGAACCTCACGGTCGGATCCGGCACGGGCGTCGGTGGATCCGCCAGAATGAGTTCGATCTGATCGATTCTCACTGACTCTCCCAAGTCCACCTGCACCCAGCTCGTAGTCGCAGGTGCGGGTGAAAGAGCACGGAATCCGAAAGTCGGACTCTCCTGCTCTCCGTGAGGAATTCCGAGAGTTGTAATCCCATCACAGAGATACTGGGTAGACCATTGATCCCCCCGCTCTGTGCTGTCCAATGCGATCACCGGCTTTCCGACGGCCAGGTTACATCCGCCTTTTAAAATCATCACTTCGCTCAGAGCGAAGATCTCCTGTCCACTGGTGGAAGAGTGCCATAGGGCCGTAGCAGTGACACGATAATAACGTCCGGAACTGCCCTCTGTCTCACGCATATAAGGCCAGCGTTTCATCCCGTCCATATCCTCCATGCGAGCCTCGACTATGGTATCGTAATTACGAAAGTCTGGATCGTCACTAACATCAACCCGGAAAGCCCGAGGAAAGCCGTATCCGAACACAGTCTCATCATCCACCTCCGCCGTCACGGGAAAGAGCGCGATCGCATCCGGCGAAACCGATTCCCCCATATCGATCTGCACCCACTTCGGTCGCTGTTTGGAGCGTCCTGAATGATAACCGAAACTCGTCACACGCTGCGCCTCCCTCGTCACACGGGGAAGACGGCTCAATTCCGCAGCGATATCTGACTGCGCCTCCTCGATATCCCGCAGATCCCGACTGAACAGATACGCGATCCTCTCCGCACTACTCCTGCGCGGATTGATTCCCACGTCAGGCATATCAGGAGCGAGAAGGTCTGGAACGCTCGCACTATCCCCCGCCTTCGGAGCCGATGTCGGGAATGGCGACAACTGCGCATAAAGGTCGAAAGGCATGCAAACACCTGCCAGAAAAAGCAATACGAGAAGGATGGACGGATGACGGACCACAACCAAGCTGACCTGTTCAGTAGGCCACAGGGAGAACTCTAACATGAAATTCCGGCTAATAGCAATTCGTTTCAGCCGTTTCAGATATATCTTCTTGGCATGATCGCAATCGCTACGTGCCCCGAAATCACGACCAGGATGTGTCCTTTCGCATGATCTCACAGATAACTTCAGCAAATACATTTGAACGAAAGCTCGTTTCGCTTAAGGTGCCTAGAAAGATTTTCCCATTTCCGATGTACCGTCTCACACGTGATCTTCTCGTCGTCGGACTGCTCTTGTCCCTGACAGGAGCCATCCCGACACACGCATTCTGGGGCAGCAGCCTGTTCTCCCGCTCCAGTGACAAAAAAGTACTCAATGCTGAGGAACTCAGTTCACAGGAAGGGAAAGCAAGCGCGGCCTTGGCAAAGGCAAAGGGCTACGAGCAGAGCGGAAAAACGCGTCAGGCACGAGATGCCTACAAGGCGATCATTAAAGATTACTCGCGCACGGATGCCGGTGCCGAGGCAAAATTCGGTTACGCTCGGATGCTCGAAGCAGGAGGAGACGGACGAAAGGCTTTCGATCAGTATCAGGAACTGGTTATCAATTACCGGAACAGTCCTAATTTTAACGATGCCGTCAGCCGCCAATACGCAATCGCCGAAGCACTGAGGACATCGAAACGAAAGGGATTTCTTGGGATCGGAGCCGCGATTCAGCCGTCCAAACTAATCGAGATGTTCGACAAGATCAGCTCGACTGCTCCCTATACAGAATGGGCACCCAAATCCCTACTGAATGTGGGGTATATTCGCACCGATCTCGGGGAAAAGGACGCTGCCATTACCGCCTTTAAGAAAGTCAGCGATAAGTATCCAGGAACGGATTACTCGAAAGAGGCTCAGTATCGCATTTTCAAGCTGCGCGGCGACGTAGCAGAAAAATCGAACAGCCCGCTCAAAGACCGGGCCCAAGCGGAAGCGGGACTAGACTTCATCAACCAGAATCCGAGCGATCAACGCACTGTCGAAGTAAAAACTGACATGCAGCAAATCGTGGAGAAGGAGATGGAGAAGCAGTACAACACGGGACAGTTTTACGAAAAAAGCGGAAAACCGGAATCCGCACGCATTTATTATCGCGAGATCGTAAAGAATCCGAACAGCGCTTGGGCGGCGAAAGCACAAGAACGCCTCAACATTCTCGACGGAACCGCAACACCAGAGAAAAAGCCCGGTCCAATCAGCGGACTCCTGCCCAAAAAGAATATAGAAATGAGAACCTCAGAAGATACCGTGGTTCCTCTCACCAACGAAGCGAATGCTCCCGCAGCACCCACGCCTCCGCGCTAAGTCGTACGCGACAGAGCTTCCGACTTGTTTTTTCCTAATTTCTGCATAGCCTTCCTATCCGAGTTGAAATGTTTCAATCCCTTCGTCATCGATTAAAAATTAAGCTGGCATACGATAGAGCTCTCGGGCAAACTGCTCACACGCAACACGCATGAAGCATCGCTTCCACATTTTCATTATGATCGCCAGCTTCGCAGTGCTTCTAACGGGCTGTGCGAATTACCACTTGGGCGATGTCAAGCCCAGCCCGCTGTCAGCGATTCATAAAATCTACGTTCCACCCTTTCGAAACCTCACTCTGGAACCTCGCCTTTCCAGCCTCGTAACGAATGCAGTGCTGATCGAACTTCAATCCGACGGGAGTTATCAAGTGGCGAATCGCGACGACGCGGATGCCGTGCTAGTTGGGACAATTCGTCGAATCAGGAAGAGCCAGCTTCGCGCTGTTCGGACAGATACTCTGCGCTCCCGAGAACTTAGCATTTACCTCTATATCGATTTTCATCTCGAACACCCCACTACCGGTGCCCGCATCGGAATGACCGATTCATCCATCGACGCAACCGAGAACTCAGACTCTCTGCCTGACACTGCTGCCGGAGCCGACCCTGCCGACGGCGATGGATCGAATGCAGAGGTGTACGGTGCCAGGCCGGGACACGTCGTCGGTCAGACCATCCAGTTCGTCGATCAGAGTTATCAAGTAGGCGAGAGAAATGCCTTCTCCATTGCTGCTGAGAACGCTGCTCAAAAAATTGTCTCTCAACTTGCGAACGGTTGGTGAGCGAGCAACGTAACTCCCCTTCCGCTGAAACTCAGCTCTCGCATTCTTTCGGGCTGATTCAATTGATCGCTACTCCCATCGGGAATCTGGGTGACATCACCTTCCGGGCAGTTGAGGCACTTCGTCATGCCGATCTCATCGCGTGCGAGGATACGCGTCATTCTAGAAAGCTCCTCGATCATCTCGGAATCGAATTTCGAGAACTCATCGCCCTCCACGAGCACAACGAGAAAGCTCGCGTTCATCTCCTAGTCGAGCGGGCGAATGTCGGCGAATCCGTCGCCTGTCTAACCGATGCAGGGATGCCCGGAATCTCGGATCCCGGTTATCGACTCGTCAACGCTGCGCTCGAGGCAGGAATCCGGGTAGAAGTTCTCCCTGGCCCCTCCGCAGTGACCACAGCGCTTGTCGGATCGGGATTTCCGAGCGACGCCTTTTATTTCGGAGGATTTCTCCCCGTCAAGTCTGGACGGCGTGCCACAGAACTCTCTGCGGCCATCGCTCGCCGCGAAACCTCCATCTACTTTGAATCTCCTTATCGCATCCTCACTACTCTTCGAGTCATCGCCGATCTTGCACCAGAACACGAAGTCTGTGTCGCCCGAGAACTCACGAAGAAGTTTGAAACTTATCATCGCGGAAGTGCGGAGGCACTAGCAAAAGAATTCACCCAGCGCCCGGCAAAAGGCGAAATCACGCTCCTCATTCATGGAGCGGGACGCAACAAAATCTCCGGGGAAGCTGATTGACTCACAGATGGATCACAGAAGCAGCATCTCGCCTCACCAAGAGATCATCGCTCCCAGATGCGCTCTGGAGTCGCCTTGCTTCATCCCGGCTGCGCTGTCCTCTAGCTGGAAACCGTAATCAAAACGAAGCGTAAAATGTTCGCCCACAGCCATTCGGAGGCCTGGTCCGATCGAGGTCATCGAAATCTCCCGCAACTCGCCCGGCAGGCGATACGCGCTATGACCTCCCCCACGATCAACGAACATCAGCAGTTGCAAGTCTCCCGACTGATCATCCTTGAACAGTGGAATCCTTGACAACGGAATTGATGGTGCTCGCAGCTCAGCACTCAGGAGATAGCCTCGATCAACATTCCATTCGTGCTCTTCATAGCCGCGCACACTCGCATATCCGCCCAGCCCCAACTGCTCGCTCGGCAACAGGTTCTCATTCGAGAACTGCCCCGTCGCTCGCAACGACAGAGTGAAACCCCGGATCAGCTTCTGCAGGCGTTGGGCTTCCAGAACTCCGTATGCATAAGAGGAATCAGCTCCAGCCCGCGACAGCCCAAAAGCCAGATCACTGTTCCCGCCTCCGAAGTCGCCAGGACTCAAATAGGCAAAGGCTGACAGACTCGTCAGTCCGCGATCATCCCTAAGACTCGTGCGATACCCGGCCACGAACTGATGAATATCCGTCGCCGTCGCCAGAGCCGTCAAGACTCCAAACTCTAGATTGCTCGTGCTGTATTTGAAGTCATAGCCAAACTCCAATTCGTGCTCAAAGCGACCGATCGGACGCAGTGGAATCGTGTAACGTCCGCTGATCTGAGCCGTTTCACCATTGAGATTAAAGGGTGGAGGCAACTCGGCTTCAGTTTCCACATAGGCTGCGTGGATCGATGCCGTATGCCGCCACGGCAGAGGCGCAATGTAGCTCACGGCATGGGCACTGATCAGGTCAGTGCTTTCATTGAAGGTCCACTGGTAATTGAGCTGATGATCGATTCCCCACAGATTGCCGTAGTTGAATCCAGTGTACCAGCGATTTTCCCCCGATAGAGCATTGCCGCTATTTTCTCCA
Organism: Verrucomicrobiota bacterium; assembly: GCA_963205275.1. GTDB lineage: Bacteria > Verrucomicrobiota > Verrucomicrobiia > Verrucomicrobiales > DEV007 > Arctic95D-9. Next base: position 29,869 of record CAUJIH010000034.1, read on the forward strand.
CCCGCATATACGCGCAAGGGAAAGCGATCTTCTACCCGCAACACGATATCGGTCTCTCCGTCGTTCTCACCAGGAGAATAGACGGCATTTACAGTTCGGAACGGATTGTTATTGAGCCAATTGAGATCAGATTGGAGCAGTGTCGATTCGATGGGGCCGCCCTGCTCCAGCCTCACCTGCCGCGACAGACGCTCGGGCTTGAACCATTTTGCTCCCTCCACGCGAATCTCTCCTACCTGAGCCTCGACTACGGCGAGTTGCACCACCCCACAGGTGATATCCTGCTCCAGCACGACGACATCCACTACGGGACGGCCTTTATGCGCATAATCCTGGATCACTTCTCGCAGGATGCTGTGAAGTCCTCCCATCGTAAGCGGCGCACCAATCCGACTCGCCAGTTTTTGTGACCAGTCGTTCTGATTCATCATTTCCACGCCATCCACCAGTACCCCGCTCACACCGGGGCGACCTCCCGCCCGCACATCAGATGGACGGGGAACGAAGACTAGTCCCTTAAGGCTCGGCAGCAACTCTACACTCTCCTCAGCATCGTTAGAGTCGAGATCAGAAGCGCCATTCCCCTGAATCCCGCCATCCTGTCCGCTCTCTGGAGTTCGGGGAGCGATCAACTTCAAATCCTGCGCCGAGGTCTCCACCACAGAAAGCAGCAGAGCAGCGAGAAGCATCAGCACAATCCGCACGCCAAATCGCATCATCGGATCACCTTCTGATCCTTCATTATGGAAGCGGGAAAAAATCATACCGTTTTCGATCTTAACTGACTGACAAAGAATTACCTATTCCTTTTCACTTATTCTTCTCCTCCGGAACCTTGGAGTAGCTCACCGGAACTGAGGGAAGTCTTAGCATTGGGATAGTGCCGGATTCCATGATATTCAACTCTGAATTCTCTCCCTGCTTTTATTTTACGCCAATCTTTCAGATGGCGGCCCTCTGTGTCGGTCATATTATCCGCCTCCATCAGGAAATTCTCCGGATCGGCCATGTCGCTGGTCTGAAGAAGTTCAGCCCCTGTTTGATTGAAGATCGTCAAGGCACCGTCCACGAAGGTGATCGCATAGTTCTCCGAGGTCAATCCGGACGGGGTGATGTGATATTGCCCCGGCAATGAAGAAAGAGTCGCCGGAGTCGTGATGGCCAAGCTCCCGCCTAAATTCCCCAGCCCTTCGCCTGGAATGAATCCAGCGTAGGAGACGGCGAAGGATGGATTCGGCTGAAGATGAGGTCTGGTCGCATCATGCGCGGTGATCGTCAGTGCCTTCGGCGCGATTCGGAAGGC
>CAUJIH010000035.1 GCA_963205275.1 Verrucomicrobiota bacterium
GTCGGTCCTGCTTTGGCCGGGCCGGAGCGAGAGTCTCCGCCGCGCTGGTTCTCTCAATATCGCCTCGAAACCAAGGATGCAGCTTGGAAGATCGGTCTGATGGTCGCAGGAGAGCCGGTTCTCTTGGAGCGTCGGTTAGGGAAGGGCAGTATCGTGGTCGCTTCTGACAGCTACTTTTTAAGCAATGAATGCCTCCATTTGCACGAGGAAGCGGATTTCTTGCTCTGGCTCATCGGCGACAAGAAGAAGGTGCTCTTCGATGAAACGATTCACGGGACCACGCAGACGGTAGGCGTGATGAAACTCATTCGGAAGCATCGTCTGTACGGCATTCTGATCGGACTCCTGATCTGGGTCGCTCTTTGGGCCTGGCGCAGTGCTTCTCCCCTGATTCCCGCTGCAGAAGATGTGGAAGCGGAAGCCGCTGCTCGTGGAAAATCCGTCTTGGGGCGTGATACAAAGGAAGGCCTAGTGAACCTCCTGCGACGAAGTATTCCCGAATCAGAACTGCTCAGCTACTGTTTTACAATTTGGCGACAGAATCGTGTCGGAGAGGCATCGCAAGAATGTCTGGAACAAACGGAGGCGATCATTCAGGCACAGCAATCCACACGTCGTCCGCAACGACTCGTCGCTGCGTATCGAGAAATCTCACAAATTCTGCGAAAAAATTGACAATTCTCCTCTCCTCCGCGATGAAGTGAACATCATGCGACTGGCTTTTCTCATCCTAACCATAGTGACGGCTTCTGCCGTGCTGACGAGCTGCGGAATCGCGCAATATCAGATGTCCCGTGCGGCAAATCTGTTGCGTGTTCCTGTGCGAACCGGCCAGGTAACTCCGTCGTCCACGCAGAGTATATCAGCCTTGTGGGTGGCCGTTTGATTGCATGAACTGGTGGTACTGGATCGGGCACAAGCTGTCCCGACTCTTCGCGAAGATCGTCTGCTCCTATCGCGTCCAGCATCAAGAGCGACTGCGACACTTGCCTGTGGGCGGACTACTGATCGTGTCGAATCACGTCAGCTTTCTCGATCCACCTTTTATCGGGGCTGCGTTCGACGATCCCCTCTATTATTTTGCTCGCGATACGCTCTTCGATCATCCGATTGCTGCGTTCATCCTGCCACGCGTCAACGCGATTCCGGTGAATCAAGACAAGCCTGAGATCTCCTCGCTCAAGCTCATCATTCGACTACTTCAGGAGGGGCAGAAAGTGCTGATTTTTCCTGAAGGAGAGAGGTCTCTGGACGGAGTGATGAAGACTGAGGGCGAACCTGGAGTCGGCATGATTCTGAGCAAGACGAAAGTGCCCGTTCTCCCCGTGCGTCTCTTCGGTCCGGATAAGGCGCTGCCGCGTGGAAGTGGCAAGTTGCGTCGCCATCCCGCTACTCTGGTAGTCGGAGAGCTGATCGAATACGAGACGATTTCAGGCGATTCCTCGGAATCGTCGAAGGTGCGCTACCAGAGGATCGCTGATGAGATGATGGCGGCCATCGGAGGTCTCGAACTGTGCGACAGTCGCGGAGAATAAGAAAACGCGCAGAGGACGAAAGTATCAGTGTTTTCCTCCTCCGAATAGTTTTCGTCCGAGTCCGCGAATCGCTCCGCCGAATCCATTTCCATCCTTCCCGGGACTAGGAACAGGAGTCGCGGCTAGGGCAGGGGACTCGCCGGGAATGGGCATCGCCTGTGGGCCTTTGAATCCCGCCAGCAGTCCACCGTGGCCACGACACTTTCCTCGCGAAGCGAGATCCGGCGGCAGGGGCATTTCATAGCGGTAGCGAGTATGGCCACTGGCCAGTTGACCACATTCGCTGCACAGAGTCGCTATCGTCGTCCCCTTGGGAGGAGTGATCGGAGTGGCGGAAAATCCTCGTCCTTCCGCAGATTTCATCACATCCGTCCAGACGGGCAGAGCGAGCGTGCTGCCGTATCCGTGATCCATGATTCGGGCAGGTCGATCCAGCCCAACCCAGACCCCGGTCGTCAGCTTGTCTGTGTAACCCATGAACCAAGCGTCGCGATAATCATCCGTAGTCCCTGTCTTTCCGTAGGCCGGAGCCTGATACCCTGCCTTCCGGGCATCCATCGCCGTGCCCTGATCAAGCACTTTCCCGAGAATATCGCTCGTCATCCAAGCGACTCCAGCAGGGAAAATGCGACGACCTTCGACGGCGTGCTGGTAGAGCACCGAACCATCCGCCTGCTCGATGCGGCTGATCAGATGTGGGGCCAGATTTACTCCACCAGCCGCCAGAGTCGAATAGGCGCTGGCCAGAGTGACCGGAGAAGCCTCAAAAGCTCCCAGTGCCACCACGGGAGAGCGCGGAATGTCACCAAACTTCAATGCTTGAGCCAGATCGTGAATCTGCTCGATTCCGGCGATCTGTCCGACGCGGACAGACATGGTATTACGCGAGCGAATCAAGCCTATCGCCGCTGGCTGGATTCCGGTGAAAGTTCCGTCACTATTTTTCGGGGACCAATTGGCGAGGCGGATCGGATCATCGCTGATATAGGAACCCGGTAGCAGACCGGCTCGGTGAAAAGCCACCGAGTAAACGAAAGGCTTGAAGGTCGAGCCCACCTGACGCTTTGCCAAAAATGCCCGATTGAATGGACTCTCGCTAAAGTCGCGACCTCCGACTAGGGTTACGATTCCTCCATTCTGATTGTCTAGCGTCACTACCGCTCCTTGCAAGTAATTAGTGGCTCCGCCGCGTTTGTGACTGCTACGTACAGGATGTTGATAACCTGGGAGTTTTTCAATTTTTGTTAAGTTCTGATCCAGGGACAATTGAGCTACCTTTTGAAGCTCTGAGTCGATGGTTGTATAAATGCGAAGTCCTCCATACTCAATCAGGTGAGGAGATAAGAAGTCATCGAGCAGATCGAACACCATTTGCAGGGGATAAGTGCTGGTAGCGAAGCGCAAGTGCGGCGGACGCAGCTCGATTACCTGCTGAGTGGCCCGATCAGCGTCCTCGCGAGTGACTTGATGGGAAGCGACTAGGCGTTCCAGAACCTCCTTTTCGATTCCTTTCGCGTTTTCTTCGCTACGAAATGGATTGAGCAGACTCGGACCTCGAATGACTCCCGCCAGCATCGCACCTTCCGCCAGCGTCAGTTCGGACGCAGGTTTCATGAAATAACCCTGAGCTGCGCGTTCGATCCCGTAGAGACCTGAGCCGAAATACACTCGGTTCATGTAGCAGGTCAAGATCTCTTCCTTCGAATACTGATGCTCGATACGCAAGGAGAGAGCGGCTTCTAGCAATTTACGTATGTAGGATCGCTCCTTCATTCCGAAGGAATTGCGAGCGAGCTGCATTGTGATCGTCGAAGCACCCTGATCGATCTCTCCTGACTTCAGATTCGTGATCATGGCCCGGAGGATGCCGAGGAAATCGACTCCGATATGCTGATAAAAGCGGCTGTCTTCGCGGGCAATGAGAGCCTTAACGAAGTGCGGAGAGACATCCTTCGCCGAAACCGACACGCGATTCTCGCCATGTCCGGCGACGTGCCCCATCAGGATGCCATTCCTGTCGTAGACCAGTGTGCGCTCCGGCAGTTCCTTGATCTTCGATAGATCATAGCTTTCCGCCTTTTGCCAGATCCAGTAAGCTCCACCTCCGACGATCAGTGTCCCCACCGCGATTCCTCCAAAAAATGTGCGACGAACGAAACGCAGAAATCCTCCGCGCTTCGCTCCCTTTTTAGACGAGCGGGCAGGGGATTGACGGCGGGAAGAGCGAGAGGGAGAACGGCGGCGCGACATACGAGAATAGTTAACAATACTCGAATTCTTAGAATTCCGCTACATTCAATCTCTAGTTGCTAAATCCAGAGTCGTACAAAAAATCGGGACTCCTATTTCCAGAAGTCCCGATTCTATGGGATTGTAAGGGGAGAACTGAAGGATCGTGCGAGTCTCCAGTCGCTTTAGATCGTTCTCGTCCAGATACGGCGAGTTCCGTTCGAGTAGTAATCGCGATAGGTGATTTCAGTCACATAGACGGTTCTCGGATGAGCGCGAAATCCGAGGACAGTACGGGCGAAGGCTGTGGCAGCGGCAAACAGGAGGGATTTCATATCTTGATTTGGATTTTTTTGGTTTTGGCTTAGAAAGATCTTTAGTATCCGAAGGATTAAGATCGATTCTGCTGATAGGACAAAGCGAGTTTCGGAGTTATGCAGAGAAAATTCATTGAGCTTTGATTGCGGAAGAGTCTGATGTGACGGATATTACTTAAAACTCACTGATGTCACGTTCGCTTGTTGGAATTCTCGCTCCCTGCCTAGCCCTGTTACTTTCCTCCTGCGTAACGGATCAGCATCACCTGATCGAAATCTCGGTTCCGGATCAGAAGATGGCTCTCTATCGTGATGGAGTGAAAATTCGTGAGTATCCTGTCTCGACTTCGAAGTTCGGGGTGGGGGATTCCTTGAGTAGCAATCAGACCCCTCTCGGCGCTTTGCGTGTCGCGAAGAAGATCGGAGATGGTGCACCTGCGGGCACGGTCTATAAGTCCCGTAAACCGACGGGAGAAATTTTGTCTCCAGACGCGCCCGGGCGTGACCCCATCGTGTCACGCATCCTGTGGCTGAAGGGACAGGAAGCTAGCAATGCGAATGCGTATAAGCGATACATCTACATTCACGGGACTACGGAGGAGCGGCTCATCGGCACTCCGGCCAGTTATGGCTGCGTGAGAATGCGCTCGGCGGATGTGATTGACCTCTTCGATCAGGTGGGGCGTGGAGCGCTAGTTCGCATTGAGAATCAGCCTCTGATGACACCTTCAGCACCTGCTGCTCCGAATCCATGACAAGATTCTCGTGATTTTACGAGAGAAAATTCATCCGCGTTGAGTTCAAGTCTCAGACGAGCGATTCTGGGATAAGTTCGCCTTCCGGGTGAGAAGATGCAGGAATATGCAGTTCGTAGCCGCTAATTTCGGCTTCCACTCCGAACGGGATCGCCTCGTTCTCATCGATATGACCGGCGGGAAACTGGCATAGGACGGGAAACGGTGCGTCAGCGAAGTGACTGGCAATTACCTCCTCTGCGGATACCCCGTCTGCGCCCGGCGCTCCCTCCGTAAATGCTCCGACGATGAGACCGGCGAGATCGCGGAAAAGTCCCGCCTGTTTCATCGAGGTGAGGACTCGGTCCGTGCGATACGGACGCTCGCCGACATCCTCGATGAAAAGAATCTTCCCCTGCAGATCCGGCTGCCAAGGTGTCCCAAGCAGGGCTGCCAGAACAGTTAGATTCCCGCCTGTAAGTTCGCCGCGTGCGGTTCCCGAGACCAGTGCTTGTAGCGTGCGTGAACGAGGAGTCTCTGGATTCTCTATCGTGCTAATCCACTGTTGGCGAATCAGATCAGAGGCTCGCCCGAGAGCCGTCGCCATGGGTGCGTGGACAGATCGCACTCTCGCCTGCGCCCAAAGAGCGTGCAGAGCCGTAATATCACTGAAGCCGATGATCATTTTATTGGCTGCCTTCACTCGAACTCGTTCGATTCCAGGGAGCAGGCGTGTAACGCCGAAACCGCCGCGAGCACACAGGATGGCGTCGATGGAGGGATCGTCGAGAGCATGGAGCAATTCCGCGAGCCGCCGCTCGTCGTCACCAGCTAGATAGCCCTTTCGAGAGAATATATCCGTGCGATGCAGAATTTCATAACGCTGCGATAGCCAATTCACACCGTCCTGAAATGCGTCTGGATCGAAAGGACTGGCAGGGGCGATCAGGGCAATCCGTGCTCTGGGGAAGACAGGACGCGCAGCAGGCGTTCTCTGAAGTGTGTCGTATGGCGAGAGGGGAGAAGTGTTCACGGTCGGTTCGACAGAAAGGTGAAGAGAGTAATTCTCGACCGGCAAAGGCGCAAACGAGATATCAACGGATCGCAAGACCAAAGTGTTCGGCGATACGCTCAGCAGTCGTCACGGGAGCTTCCTCAGGTTCCACTGGAAGCCAGAAGTAATCATTTTCTCGTCGAAACCAACTTTCCTGCCTCTTGGCATATCGACGAGTCGCTATGCGAATCGACTCGCGACAAGTATCTTCATTGATTTCTCCTGCGATCAGATTCCGGACCTCCGCGATTCCGATGGCTTTTGATGCCGTGATGGAAAGCGCTCCTAGGCGTGCGACCTCATCCACGATCCCTGCAGCGAACATGGCCTCCGTGCGTTGGGCGATGCGAGTATCCAAGTCGGCTCGATTTCTGTGAAGATAGATCCCACGCAGATTTGACGGCGTTCTGGCCCAATCATGCTTCAGCTCCGAAGCAGGACGACCGGAGAGCAAGCAGATCTCCAGATTGCGTAGAACGTGGCGAGGGTTTTTCAGATTTGTCGCTGCCGCACCCTCGGGATCGAGTTGCCGATAGCGCTCGACGAGTTGATCGAGAGACTGCTTTTCGAGTTCAGCTCGTAGGTTTGGGTCGGCCTTAGGCAACGGGGCTAACCCGTGCGTGATCGCCTTCAGGTAGAGTCCGCTGCCTCCAGCAACGATGGGGAGAGCGCGTGCCGAGATCTCTGAGATGACTGCATTAACTCGCTCCGAAAAGCTCGCTGCGTCATTTTCTTCCTCTGGATCGAGAATCCCGAACAGATGATGAGGGCAAATCGCGAGTTCCATCGCCGTAGGAGCTGCCGAGAGCTTCTCGAAGCCGCGATAGGCCTGAAAGGCGTCTGCGTTCACGATCTCTGCTGAAGTGAGAAGACGGGTCAGCTCCAGCGCCACAGCCGTCTTCCCACTTCCAGTTGGACCTGCCAAGAAGATCGGGGCTTGAGAATTACTCATCCGAGGAAAATAGGCAGGATTACGCTTTTCCGTGAGACATGAAACCCTCTTCGATCACTGACCAAAGAGGGTTCAATCTTCAGAATTAGAGAACAGGCAGCGAGAGAGATTCGGAGAACCAAACCTCACCAGCAGCGATCATTTTCCCTCTTCCGCCTTCAGCGTGTTGTAGAGATCGAAGGCTTCCTCGGGCTTCATGCCCTCGTGGACGACCCCGCGCACAGCCTTCATCATGGGGATAGGAGCGTCTGACTGGAAGATGTTTCGTCCCATATCTACGCCCGAGGCACCTTGCTCACAGGCTTGGTAGGCCATCCTTAACGCGTCAAGTTCTGGACGCTTTTTCCCACCTGCGATGACGATGGGAACCGGACAGCAACTGGTGATGGTCTCGAACTCGGTCTCGGTGTGGTAGCATTTGACCATGTGACAGCCCAGTTCAGCCATAATCCGCGTCGCCATGCGGAAATACTTCGGTGTGCGTTCCATGTTGGTGCCCACAGCCACCACGCCCATGACGGCGATCCCGTAGCGGTTGGCCTGGTCGATCAGGCGGACCATGTTGTGAATCGTATTGCGTTCATGCTCTGATCCGATGAAGACTTGGACGGCCAGAACGCTCGCATTCAATCGGATCGCATCTTCGATGGAGCAGGCGAGCACCTCATCGCTCAGGAAATCGGGGCGTGCCATCGATGTGCCGCCCGAAGCACGCAGGGCGATCGCTTTTTGCGTGCTGGCGGGAATGACAGCCCGCTGGATGCCGCGAGTCAGCATCAGGCAGTCGCAGTAGGGTTCCAGTGGAAGGATCGTCTGGTCCACGCGCTCCAGTCCCGTTGCCGGCCCCTGAAAATATCCGTGATCGAAAGCCAGCATGATCGTGCGCCCATTCTTGGGGTTGAAGACGCGAGAAAGCCGATTTTTGAGTCCCCAATCATACTGATGAGAGCCTTTCAAAAAGAAGCCGGGAGCTTCCTGAGAGACTTGGGTGAAATACTCTTTTTCCTTTTTTTCCTGCTGATTTCCGTCGAGGTCTGCCATAGTGATTGAGGTTTGGGGTTCGAAGCTTGAAAGCCGTCCTGACTGTCGCTGTCATCCGGCGCAGGGTCAACGTCGATTTCTCAGGCCGCAGATCCGAGATCTCTAGCCTGGTAATCTTTATCCCTAAATCTTTGCTTTCGCTGCCTTGGCCATCGCAGCGGCCACCGGGTTGATCGTAGGCTGCTCCTGCCGATTCGGTCGTCCCATATTGATGGTTGCTGTTTCCTTGGAGGATCGGGAAGGCTCTTTCTCCACGCCAACTTCCAAAGCACGGACAAAGCGGAGTTTCGCACGAGCCCCGAGCAAAAGCTCATCTCCATCATAGAGCTCTCGGGCGTCGGAGCTGAGTACGACTCCGTTGAGACGAGTGCCATTCGTGGAGCCAAGATCACGCACTTCGAATCCGCCTGATCCAGTGCGTCGTAGTTCGCAGTGGCGACTGGAAACTGAATCCTCCTCCACCATGACCGCGTTTCCGTCCACCCGTCCGATTTGGACCGACGAGGCGCTGAGCACGTAGAACCTCGGCGCAAGACCGGGGATTTCGACGATCAGAATACTAGGACGACTGGATGCCATGGATTCGCTTGAGCCAAGATAGAAAAGATTTGGAGAAAATGTCAACGCGATTCACTTCCCTACAGTTATTTTTGAGACGACTCACCAAACTTGAGATGAGAAGAGGAAAGATTCTCGTCCCTGCCATTTTCTCTTGCGAAAATGGCGACAGACTCCATCTTGGCCATTCGCTCAATCGGCGTCATTAACGGACAGGTGTCTGAGCGGTCTAAGGAGCACGCTTGGAAAGCGTGTGTAGGGGAAACTCTACCGTGGGTTCGAATCCCACCCTGTCCGCCATCCCGAATCTTTTCACATAACACGGGAATTCTTGTTGGTGCTTCGCGACTTAGTTCATGGACAGCATGGCCGAGGTCTTGAATTTTTGGAACCGGGATGAGAAGGCCATTAGGTCGTTTGATTCACAGCGAGCGTCTGCGAGCGAAGAAAGGCGGAGACTAGATATCATCCCTCCCGTTGTTCGCGTAATCCAGAGTAATCTCTCCCAACAAAAACTCCAGCTCCTCGACGGACGAGGAACTGGAGTTTTATCGATTCATTTTCAGTGATCTAGAGTGCCTTATTCCGCTGTGGGCGTTAGCATTCCGTAATCGCCGTCTTCACGTCGGTAGAGGATCGCGAGCTGATCGGTCTTGGCATCGTGGAATACGATGAAAGGCTTCTCGTTCATCTCCATATCCATAATCGCTTCGTCGGAGTAGAGGTTTTTGATCCGATACTTCTCCTTATGGATGATGTGGGGTTCAACTGCGGCGTCCGCTTCTACCGGGAGTTCGGCAGGAAAAACCATCTCACTGACGAGACGCAGGCTGCGACGCTTTTTGTCCGGTCGGTGAGACTTGAGCATTCGGGTTTTGTGCTTGCGCATTCGCCGGGCGATCTTCGACATGGTCTCGTCGATGGAGGCATACATGTCCGGGGTGGTCGTCTCGGCTTCGATCACGATCCCATTGGCACAGAAAAGAATGATTTCCGAAATGTGGCGGTCGGATTCGACGCTCAGAAGCACACGGGCTTCGATGATCTTCGGGTAATCTAGGTGTAAACCTGCTACTTTCTTACCGGCATATTCGCGCATGGCGTCCGTGACAGAGACATTGCGTCCGACGACAGTGATGGGCAGGTTTACATTCGTGACTTGCATGATGGTTTTTGGTTTGGTTAGTTGAGCGGACTCGCGGTCCGCATTACTGAATATTTTGCCAGATCGGCATAGTCTTTGACAAGCTTTCTTGCAAAATGTTCGACAAAATCAGACGAATAAAATGCCGGAATTTGCTTAAAAGCAGATTCTTACATGGAGAATCTATCCCCGAGATATAGCTCGCGGCTCACGGGATCGTTAATCAGGAAGTCACGGGTTCCTTCGCGCAGGACGCGCCCTTCGTAGATTAGGTAGGCGCGATCTACTAGTTCCAAGGTCTGACGGGCATTGTGGTCTGTGATCAGGATCGCAAGCCCAGATTTTCGCAGATCTTCCACGATATTCTGAATCTCGTTCACTGCGATGGGATCGACGCCGGAAAAAGGCTCGTCCAGCATCAGCAGACTGGGCATGGTGACGAGAGAACGAGCAATGGTCAGCCGACGTTTTTCTCCTCCTGAGCAGGTCAGTGCGACGTTCTTGCGGATATGGGTAATGGAAAACCGCTCTAGTAGTTCCTGACAGCGAGCCTGTCTCTCTTTGCGCGATAGATCGAGAGTTTCGATCACGGCCATCAGGTTCTCTTCGACGGTGAGTTTGCGAAAGATGGACTCCTCCTGCGGCAAGTAGCCCATGCCGAGTCGGGCACGTTGATACATCGGAAGACCGGTCACATCATGTCCTTGAAAGAGGACTTGTCCACTATTGGGAGGTACGAGGCCGACGATCATATAAAAGCTGGTCGTTTTCCCCGCTCCGTTCGGCCCGAGGAGACCGACGATTTCTCCGGGACGGACGTGGATATCGACTCCGCTTACGACTGTGCGCCCGTTGTAGATCTTCACCAGACCATGGGTTTTTAGAAGAGAATCCCGGCCAGCGCTCGATTCTGTTCCGATATTGCTCTCGAAGGAGATCTGGCTGCGATCTACCGCACTTCGCTTTTCAGGGGGCCGACTTGGGAGGGAAGGTGGCAGGGGAAGGTCTAGGTTCAGAGATGATATTGGCGCTGCGTGATCACTTTCGAGCTGTGATAGGAGAGATGTCCGCGCAGGAGGCTCTGGCACATTGAATCCGGCTCTCCCAAGCTGGTCAGAGAGGGGGGGGGGAGAGGAGTGAGCGCCGGGATCGCGGTGTCTGTCGGAATCGCTCATAAGATGGGATTGGAGAAGAGGTAGAAATGAGTGAGGAGAGATTGAGAATGTCTCAACGCATCCGGTTCAGCGATTTGTCCAGTCCTTTCATGGGATCCTTTGCCCCGGACGATTTATCGTCATTCTCGATGGGAATCACGATCTGAGTTCGATTCGTGGTTCCCGTAACCTCGTAGAGTCCGTTTCCGTGCATGATAATTTTTGCGTCTTCCGAATTTGTTTTTACGAAGCGACCTCCGTCCTGAATGTAGGGCGGTCCACCGCTGAGAACGATGTCTTTGGTAACTGCGTTATAGTCGGCGGTGCGAGCAATCGCGATTTGGGTCTTTTGCTTTCCTTTCTCATCTACCGCAAAGCGTTTGATTTCGACCATGCCACCCGATGCGATGGCTCGTCTAAAGTTCGAATTCTCTGCCTGAGTGGGGCTTTTTCCTTCCTTCCGAGCTCCCTCGGCGAGCTGAATCTCCAGTTTGTCACATTTGATCTCAAATTCCGGGTGATCAATATAGACGTTTCCAGTAAAAACGAGCACGCCTCTGGCATTGTCCATGGTGGATTCTTTCGACAGGATCTCCATATGCTTTCGATCTCCAGAGGGATACGCCCCGCTGCTTGAGGGTGGGCCGTATTTCCGAGTCAGAGGAGTGGGGGCGGGGACTTTTTCCGGTCCTAGCTCGGGTAGATCGGGCACTGTCGGGGTGCTTCCTCGTAGAACGGGAGCTTGTGCCTTTTCCACGATGACATCGGGCTTCTCCGCAGCTATCGGAGGGAGTACGGCGGCACGTTCTGGGACAATCGGCTCCTCGGAAGCTGGAGCCGATGGAGCATCGACGGGCATCGCCACAGGAGTCGGAGTCCCACCGGAAATTCCGGGAGCGGGGCGCGTTGCCGGGACGGGAATCGATGGCTGCGGCGAGTTCTCAGTCGTAGTCGCATCGGGTTTCGTAGTGGGTTTCGGACCGGGAGTCAAGTCCTGGGACGGAGCCATTACTTCTGCGACAGGAATTGCGTGCGGAGGAGAGACTTGTGTCTGCGTGGAGGGTTTCGTCTCGGCCGCTGGAATCGTTCCTGATTTCTCTAGTGCGTTCGCCACTTTTCCTGCAACATCTTCCTTTTTCGCTACTTCCTCCACTGCTGAGACGGCTTTCTGAATCTGTGGGTCTTTCTTTACCGCAGCCTTTGCGTCATCAAGTGCAGAGGTCAGAGCCTTATTATTCCGAATTTCTGATACGGCAGTCTTCAAGGCGTCAGCGTCAACCGCGTCCACTTTTGATTGAAAACTTCGAGTCGCCTGGCGCACCATCTCGTCTGGAGAGAGTGAGGAATCGTCTGGAGCGCCCGCCTCCTGCCGGATGGTGCGAAGAACATTCTTCAGGCGCGGGTTCGACATGATGTTCGCCCCTTCACCTACAGCAGGTGCGGCGGGTGTTGAAGGTGCGGCGGGCCTGGCTGGAGCATCTTGTGCCGTGAGAGTGGCGGAAAGTGAGAATGCTAGAGCAAGCGTTAATAAAAGGAAGTCGCGGTGCATAGTCGTAGCGAATCGAAGGCTCATGGGGTGTCATTCTCGGCGGGCATTTCTCCTGGAAAGCCAAAGTTGGACATGACCTTCCCTGCGTCGGGGACGATGAGACGCACATTGCCGATCATCCGGGCGATTTCGGTCTCTGTGTTGAAGGTCATCTTGTCACCTGTCATGATAAAACGAGGCTGTTCGATGGTCGAGGGAGTCTTGCTGGAGAGTTCGCCCGTGAGAAGGTCGTATTCTGCCTCGTCCATGGAGATGAGGGTCTCTGGATCGCCAGAAGAATTGTAAATACGGACATTGAGATTCTCGAGATCGAGGAATTTTTGATCAATTCTGGTGATCGAATCAGCGGTCAGCACGGATTTAATCTGATTTTCGGTGTAGGAAGGCACGGAGACTCCGAGGAACTTTCGCCCGATGGGAAAATACTCGGTAAGTTCCGGCGGCAGAGCGGATTTGACGACCTTTTCTGCGACAGGATTCGCTCGCTGTCCCTTCGCTGGAGCGGAACGAGCGGTCTTGGTGGCATTGGGTTCTTTCTTAGCTTTCGATTCAGATTTTGGTACTTTTTTTACCTCCTGTTTGGCTGCACTCTGTGACTGCGGAGCAGATGGCGCTTCCTGTGCGTGCGTAGAAAATGCGAGAACAGCCATCGCCAACAAACTGAGTGTAAGGCACTGGAGACGAAAGTGAATCATGAGAGAGGACGACGGATCAGCTCATAGATTTCCCGGAGCTGGATGAGAACATCCTGCAAGCGCGACAGGGGGACTTGATTGGGTCCGTCGCTGAGAGCCTGAGACGGTTCAGGATGGGTCTCCATGAATACTCCGTCGCAGCCCGCTGCGACAGCCGCACGAGCCAAAACAGGTGCCAAGTATCCGTCTCCTCCGCTGGTGGATCCTCCGGCACCGGGACGCTGCACGGAATGGGTGGCATCGAAGACGACCTTCATCCCCAATTCCTGCATCCAGGGGATGGCCCTCATGTCTGCTACGAGATTCTGGTATCCGAAGGTCGTGCCGCGTTCCGTCATGAAATACTGCTTACAGCCGAAGGTGTCGAGCTTATCGGCTATGTTCTTAACGTCCCAAGGCGCGAGAAATTGGCCTTTTTTTACATTCACCACTCGTCCGGTGCGAGCAGTTGCTTCGAGCAAGTCGGTCTGACGGCAGAGAAATGCGGGGATCTGGAGCACGTCGATCCATTCTCCGGCGATCTTCGCTTCTTCGGCTGTGTGAACGTCAGTCGTCACCGGAACTCCGATGTCAGCCCCGACTTCGGCTAGGAGACGACAGCCGGTCGCGCAGTCAAGTCCGCGAAACGACTGCACGGAACTCCGATTGGCCTTGTCATAGCTGGCCTTGAATACGAAGTCCACATTCGCGGCTTCGGCGATTGCGCGAATGCGTGGAGCGATGTCTCGGAGAAACTCTGCAGATTCGATCACGCAGGGACCCAAGATGAAAAGAGGCCGCTCTCCACCGAGACGGTAGGGGCCGATGATGACAGGGTCCTCTGGGTGAGCCATAAAAAGGAGATAATTGGCTGACTCTAGCGCGAAGCAAGGCGATGCGCAAGTTTCCGCGACAATTCAGATTTCTGAATTGTCGCGTCGGAGAGAATCTGGGAGCTAAACGACTATTCGGGACGATGGCGTTCGAGTTCTGCCTTGAAATCCCCCAGACCGGACCATTCGAGACGCTTGTTTAGATCGACTTCCGCGACGGCGAGTGTGCCCCATTCTTTTGCTTGAGCCAGAGGCACTCCATCCCGTCCATAGACGGCGGTGATCATCCAATCGCGAGAGGCGTCTGTATGGGTGGAACTCACCAAATACACGTGGTTTTCACAGGCTCGTGCGGCTCCGAGCAGTGGATTGCAACCCATGACGGGCCAAGCGATCACTTCTGCTCCGTTATCGGCCAAGTGTCGGGCGACTTCGGGGAAAAATCCGTCGTAGCAGATCATCATTCCGACTTTTCCAAATCGAGTCTGAAACACCGGATACTCGTGGCCCGGCATGATTCCACCTTCGATCTCTCCGCGTGGGAGACTGACTTTGCGGTATTTCCCGACGATCAATCCATCGGGTCCGAAGAGGACGGAGGTATTATAGATTTTCGCTCCGTCGTGCTCGATCAATCCAGGAACTAGGTAGAGATCGTGCTTTTTCGCGAGTGCGCTGAAAAATTCGGTGGAAGGACCGGGAATGGGTTCCGCTGCCTCTTGATAGCTCGTGCCCCGACCATAAGTCACAGCCTCCGGCAGAACGAGTAGATCGACTTTTTGCTGTGCCGCTTCCTCAATCATGGGGATAAAGGCCTTGCGCCGCTCTTCCGGAGTCGTCGCATCGCGAGGGACGAAGTGGACGGCCCCGAGTTTCACCAGACGTTGCGGAATCGCAGAGGTGATTTCGAGTGTCGGGATCGACCATTCGAGTCGAGCGTCGGGCACCCAGAGAAATTCCAACTCGAGCACTGCTTGAGTGGCCGCCGATGGTGCTCGATACGTTCCGCTGACCATCGTCCAGCCGTCTGGACCAGTGTCTCCATCCAGAGGCAACTCGGGCGTTGCCATGGGAATGGTTCCTTTCTGATAGGAAGCGGGCGTTGCTTCGTCCCGGAGCACGCTGCGACCTTTGTCGTCCTCCCACTTGATTCTGGCGACGGCTGATCGGCGCACGATCTCCGCTCTGGGCCCGGTCAGTTTACGAAACGTCGTGAACTTATAAGTCTCTCCGCCTTTGATTGGAAGGGATCGAGTCCAGCGTCCTTGGCGTCCTTCCTGTGAATCAGAGGTGATGAGAAAAGCGCCTTTCCCTGTTGGCCCGCCTTTGGGATCAAAATCAAATGTCGGAGCTGCTTCCGGGCGGGGACTCCAGGTAGTCCAGCCTGCTGGAGCATCCGCTCCGGAAAGGAGGCAAGCCAAGAGCAACGATGGAAGAATGAGGAAAAAGAAGCGAGTCATAGGGTAGGGTAGCGTCAAACGGATCGAATGGACGGCAAAAGGGGATCGTCGGTCTTGGGAATCACCTGATTCTTGTATGACTCTTCAT
>CAUJIH010000036.1 GCA_963205275.1 Verrucomicrobiota bacterium
TCTCCAAAATCTCGCCGAAGCGCACGACATCGAGGTGGGCATTTCGACGTTCTTCGAAAGCTTAAAAAGTAGTCGCCGCAGCTCACTGGTGAGCGAACTCAACGACCGAATTCGAAAGCAAATACGCGCCCAATCACCCGATCCATTCCAACAATTCTCCTGTCTGGATGGCTTCGATATTTACGCCGGTGATGGGCACTCGATCGCGGCGGCCGTTCATGATCCCAGACACCCTAGAAAGGCGAAAAAGACTGATCCCCCTTCTGATCGTCAGCTCACCACGAAATATGCTACAGGCCATCTCTACACCATTGATCTGCGCTCTCAGGCCATGAGTCACCTCACGGTTGCCGATCAAATTACCCGCAAAAAAGAACACGAAATGCGAGCCCTCAAACGACTGACGATAAATACTCTACGTCAGAACGCACCGACAGGGCGCAAGGTGCTCTATATCTGGGATCGGGCGGGAATTGATTTTCGGCAGTGGTACTACTGGAAACACCAAAACGCAGTGTATTTCGTGAGTCGAGAAAAGGAGAACATGGACTTGTATGTTCTGGGAGAGAACTCATGGGAGCGCGATGCTCATCTGAATCACGGCGTGTTGGCCGATCAAATGATGGGCAACTCGTGTGGAGTGAGTGTGCGTCGGGTGATTTATCGTGATCCCTAAACGAAGAGGGAGAGATTACGGGGTCATGCAACATTTCTTGACAGTTAGAATTCTCAGCGACAGGCTACTTCCTGTTGGGGAAGTCGGCCTCGATCCCCGAATCAACGACGCCAGCCTCGATCTCGATGGAGATGGCCTAACCAACCTGCAGGAATACACCTTGGATACGCATCCAGCGAATCCCGACAGCGACAGCGACGTGAAAGGGGGGGCAGTCCTAGAATTTAGAATTTCATTCGATAATCCAATCCCCCGCCGCTATTGCTCCAGCGATCCCCCGATCTCCGCGCATCGAATGCGAAGACGCCGTCTACCACGTCATGCCCCGCAGGAACACCAGCTCGGCCATCTGTTCATTCTAACACCTACCGTCATCTCCTCGCCGAAACGCTTGTCGAAGCTTGCGATCTCACGAAGCGTTGAAATACACGAAGGAGTTTGACGATTTTCATTTTCTGTGCCTTCGTGCCGTTGCGATGGCAATGTCAGCCCAGCGACCAGAGAGAAAACTTCCGATAGAAGTTCGGGATGAAATTCTAAATTCTAGGACTGACCCCAGTTATAATGGAAGCGATGAATGATCCCCACCATCCCACCCGGCGCAATTTTCTCGCTCGTTGCCAAGTCCTCGCGTCCGGCCCCCTCTTGCTGGGGGCGCGTTCCAGCAGCAGCCTACGAGCCGCTTCTGAGGGGAAAATATGGAAAGTCGCCATCCACATGGATACCGCGGTACCGACTCTGGGAGGACATGGGCTGCATGCTGCGTTTCGAGGTATCCCGCAGGTGGAGGTCGTCTCCGTCTTCGAGACCAACGAGGCGAAGGCGAAGCAGACGATGGCCTGGACAGGAGCGACGCGGCGATACACCAACTACGAGGAGATGCTCGAGGTGGAGAAGCCCGATATCGTGGTGCTGACGTCGCGATTGCCCAGGCTGCACCTGGAACAGATCCGCCCAGCAGTGGCACGAGGATGTCATGTGTATTGCGAAAAGCCGCTGTGTGCTGAGCTGGAGGAAGCAGACGAAATTCTGAAACTAGCGGATGAAAATCATGTCAAGATCGCGGTTGCTCATCCCTGTCGACATGGTCTCGGTTTCGTCACGATGAAACAGATGATAGCAGCGGGAAAGATCGGGACGCCACTGACGGCGCAAGCCTGGGGGAAAAGCGATCATCGCGGGGGCGGTGAGGACATGATGACTCTGGGCTGCCATGTATTTGACTACATGGTGTACCTTTTCGGAGCACCTGAGGAAGTCACTGGCGACGTGCGAGTGGAAGGGCGTCGCTACTCTGGACCGACCCTTGCTAAGACGGTAGAGGATGTGGGGCCGGCGGCGGGTGACGAAATTTTCGCTACATTCCGCTTCGCCAACGGAGTGCGGGGCATCTTCGAGAGTCGCAAGGGAATCTATAATGTCTCCCGCAATCGCTTCGGAGTTTCGGTGATCGGCTCGGAGGGCATGCTCTCGTGCCGCTTCGGCGACTCCCAGAAGGAACGTCAGCCGCTGCGCTTTCATCAGGCACCCTGCGCCCCTGCCGAAAACTCGTTTTCTGAGGAAGTCAAGCTGGTGGAGCATCGAACCGTTCCGGGTGCCGCCCCGGTGGTCCACTACGGCCCCGGCCTGCCCGGAGGACAGATTTTCGCGGAAGCCGGGCGCTACGCCGCTTGGGATCTAATCCAGGCCATAGAAGAAGACCGCGCTCCGGTGGCCAACCTGATAGACGCCAGAACTGCTCTGGAAATGATCTACGGAGTGTACGCCTCACATCTCTCAGGGGGAATCCCCATCGCCTTGCCGCTGAAGGATAGACGGCATCCCTTGCGCACCTTCTCTCCTGTGGGATGAGGTATGGAGAAGGGGTAAGGGACCGGTTTTTTGACCACGAACCACACGAAAGACACGAACCGGCTCAGTCAAAACCTTTACTATTCGGCTCGGTTGGAGGCGAGTTTGACATGCGGATAGGTGAGAATCTTGGAGTCCACCGTCACGAGTGGAATATCCAAAACGCGTGCCGTGGCAACGATGAGCTGATCGGCGGGATCACGGTGAAAAGCCCCGGGGAATTGTGTGGACTCGACACAAATTCGTGGCGAAAGATCGATGAGATGAACGCCCGGATATGAAAACGCCTGCGGCAACCACTTCGAGACCGAGCATGGCAAAGCAAGTTGTTCCAACTCAACCAGCTTCGCTATCTCTCAGCACGATATGGCGCTTATTGCGATGCCGGTCTGTTCGGAAGCTTCAAGAAGGAAGCGGAAGGGAGACGGAAGAGCTGAATCGGCGTGAGTCCACCATATCCAAATATGTGTATCAATAATAATCAATTGGCGGCCTCCCACTCAAACTCCGCCACAGGTTCTGTGGGTGAGTCAAATGTGACAGGAGTCCCGCGAAGTGGATAGCGAGATTCTGCTGGAGCGGGGGCGACGCATGGCAGAACAATCCTCTACGGATTCCCCACAGCGAAAAGGGAGATCACGAAGCGTGAGAACGCCATCCTCAAAAAGTGTAAGCTCTGAACGATGTGCTTCCATGAGGACATAATAGCGTAACTTAGCACAATCAACAAGCGAACTGACGAGGGCGGATGTAGGTAGTCTTTCTCTGGACAGGATTTATAAGGACAGGCTATTTATGTATTAAGACGAACCACCAAATAGCGGTGAAGAAGAGGCAGGGTTGCAGAGTCATGCAACATTTCTTGACAAAACGTTCACTCGGTTCTAGTCCAAGTTCGTACCGTCAAGCAATGTCACATGCCCCGACAAACAAGTTCTCCTCACGGGGCACTCTTCAACTCTGCTTTTTCGGGAAAGTCCAAACCTTCGATCGTCATTCCGGTGGAACTCTTCACCATGGCCGTTGTCTTCCCGCCGAATTGAAAGACTAGGAGGTAAGTCGGATATTTGACTTGCAGATCTCCGTCGAGCGCGAAAAAGACCGGGTACCAGCTCTCGTCGGCGATCTTTGGTGCCCCGACGTAACTATTTCCGCCGAGGGAAGCGGTCGAAGGTCTGGCGCGGAAAGCTGTCTGATGCCCCTGAGCATCGAAGGCGTACAGCTTCACTGTGCCAGGAGCGGGAGAAATCGTCCCCTTGGCTCGGACCTCGGCGGTCAGGCAGAGCATTCGACTGCGATAGCGTCCATCGAAGACGATGGCATACGGATGTGTTTCCTCGCGCAAACGCCGAATCTCTAGACTGTCAACGCTCGAAGAGGCAGCATCGGGCTTGCTTCCGCCGCCCCCATCGGAGACGATTGGTGAGCCTCCCTCTTGCGGATTCCAATCTGGAAAAAGCTTCGCCTTCTCCGCGAAGTCCAAAAACTCGAAGCTAGTTTTCGGCATCGTCGCCGCAGTGAATTCATTGCCAGAGCCGAAGACCACGAGCACAGTCGCCAAACCGCTGGTCTCGTGAAAGTCGGTGATCGGGTAATACACTTCGACAGTCTTCCCCTTTGGAAAAAACTCAGGAGTCGTGACGAATTTCCGATCCTTGTCCTGTCTTTTGGGCGGGGTGTCGAATTGCTCGATCAGCTTGCCCGCCCGGTCGTAGAAATAGGCTGTGACGCTTGCAGGAGCGCGATCTGCAGAACCCTTGTATTCCAGCTTGGCTTCAACACTTTTGAGTTGCCATTCCCACCCGCTCTTGGTCGAGATGAAGCCGGGGACGTTCTGGCGGCGTAGCCCCCGGACCACAAAATCGGGAGAAACTTTTGGATTCTGCCAATCCACCGCAGAGCCGCCAAGGGCCTTCCCTCCCTGCTCGCGAGCGTAGGCAGCATCGGCGGTGCTGAGCTTTCCGACCGGATAGTCCACAATACGACCATCTTCCAGTCGCAACTGCACGGTGGCTTCGTCCTTGAATCCCATCAAGGCCGCGCGAACTTTTCGCCCCTCCGCATCCGTCCACTCCCGGACGGCATCCTGTGCCGACGCAAGGCCACCTACGAGAAGTAATAATAGGATGAAGACCATGAAGTGCAGCGTCTCCGCGCCCTCCCTGACGGCGGTTAATCGCCTGATTGTCATGAATCGCCTTTCCAGCTCCCCACGCCCAAACAGCACACGAATCATTACTCGTAAAAGATTCACAGATAGGTAAGAGGTAGCCTGATTCATCGCTGGACAGAATCGCCCGATTATAGACGTCGTGTCAAGAACGTCTTCGTGGAAACAGAAACCTAGAAGGCGTATTGAAACATATCAATATCTCTTTGAAAGCGAGTTTCAATCAACCTCCGAGTGTAATCGTCATACAAGTCTCGATATCGCGTACTCTGGGAATTCGGATTCACATTCTTCTCTCGTGGGATGAGCCGGATCCTGCCATTCGTCCTTTCAGCAATCTCCTCAATTGCTTGATCATATTCCTCTACTTTGTATACGTAATCCATGAGGGAGTTTCCCTCTTCGTCCGTTAGCCAATCCATCTGATTTTTATGTAGAGTGGGATGCCTACTGGTATCACTCGCATAGAGATGACCTTCACAGAACTCTCGAAACGACATCTTGTGATTCATCATGACACCTTCACGTCTGTAATATAAAGAGACAGCTCGTGCCCACGGATTTCGAACGGCTGCAAATTTGAAAAAGCTCTCAAACAGCCTCTTTGCCTCGAATCGCAGTCCCGAGTCTGATGGCACTTGAGTGGTAGGAAACTGCTTATTTACTCCAATATTGCGGATTAGAAGATAGGGATAAATGCAGTCTCGAACTTGGCAAATGTTCAAATG
Source organism: Verrucomicrobiota bacterium (assembly GCA_963205275.1). Lineage (GTDB taxonomy): Bacteria > Verrucomicrobiota > Verrucomicrobiia > Verrucomicrobiales > DEV007 > Arctic95D-9. Next base: position 5,426 of record CAUJIH010000036.1, read on the forward strand.
ATAAGTTGGAATCATCGCTCTACCTGCCGGACTGAGTTGTGACGAGACAGAAGTTGTTCCATTTTTAGGAATTGCCACAAAAATGCTCTCCAATTCGAAGTTTACGGATCGATTACAGGTAACAAAACTCGCAGGGGAGACTCGCTTGTCCCCCTTCAAACGCGATAAGAACTCTCGAAATTTCATTTTAAATCACACGAGGCGACGAAAACTTAACACCACTAAACGATTAACGGATCGTGATGCAAGAGCTTGAGTAGGAAAATACGGAAACCGATACTAACGAACCATCAAAGTCATTCTAGAGGAACTTTCTCAGCGTAGGTTCAGGAAGCTAAGGACACTCGCCATCCGCTCTTCATCGACTCGGCGGCAGCTTCCAGAACTTTGAGTCCAGCGATTCCATCGTGAAAGTCTGGCGACACGACTCCTCCTGCCGCGCAGGCATCAAGGAAATCGACAGCAGCATGGACGAAGCCGTGCTCGTAGCCGATGATGTGGCCTGGTGGCCACCACGCTCCCACATAATCGTGCAGACGATCTGTGACGATGATGTCTCGGAAGCCGCAACGATCCGGGAGATCCTTCCCTGAATAAAACTGCAAGCGATTCATATCCTCCATATCCCAAGTAATCGATCCCTTGCGCCCATATATTTCGAAGGTGTGATGATTCAGTCGCCCAGTTGCGTAGCGGGTGGTTTCGATGCTGGCCAGCGCACCATTGGTGAACTCACCCGTCATTAGGGCGGCACACTCGACCTCTACCTGCCCCGATTTCGACGAATCCTCTGCCAGAGGACGCTCAGATCGAAACTGTTTTCCCCGACAATCGATTTCTCGGAACTCGCCAACGAGAAACCGCGCCAGATCGACAGCGTGCGATCCCAGATCCCAGAGGGGGCCGGCCTGAGCAGTCGCCTTGCGTAGTTTCCAGTCGAGCGGATGCTGTGGATTCACCAGCCAGCTCTGCTGGTAGGCTCCACGCCAGTGATAAATTTCCCCGATCTCACCATCATCGATCAGTCGCTTTGCCATCAGCACCGCTGGGCAACGACGGTAGTTGTGGTTCAGATAGTGGACGATCCCTGCCTTTTCCGCAGCCGCCAGCATGGCCTGCCCTTCGGATACGGAGCGGGCAAACGGTTTTTCGCAAAAGACGTGTTTTCCAGCCTCGGCAGCGGCGATGGCCATCTCAGCGTGCAGATGTGTGGGCGTGGCAATGTCCACTGCATCGATATCATCACGCTGAAGAACCGAACGCCAGTCAGTAGCGATCTCCTCCCAGCCCCATCGATCAGCGAAGGCCCGGAGACTTTCCTCATCCCGACCACAGACGACCTGAAGAACGGGTTTCAGGGCCGGATCGAAAAACTTCGTCACCTGATTCCAAGCATTGGAATGGGCGCGCCCCATAAAACGATGGCCCATGAGTGCGATTCGAAGTTCATTTTTGGAAGATACAGAGGACATTCTTCGGCAATAGCCCCATCGTCGTAGCAAAGAAAGTTTTTTGTGAGTAAATTCCGATGCAAAAATTCAATTTTTGTTCATAGTAACAGCATTCATGCCCTCCCCTCCTATCGATTCGGAACTGCTCGACAGCGCCCGCGAGGCGCTCGCGCATCATTTCGGATTCGACGAATTCCTGTCCGGACAAGAACCAGTCATCTCCGCGCTACTCGCAGGGCGCGATGCTTTAGCCGTGATGCCAACAGGAGGCGGAAAGTCTCTCTGTTATCAACTCCCGGCACTGATGAAGGAAGGGGTCTCTCTGGTAGTCAGTCCCTTGATCGCCCTGATGAAGGACCAAGTGGACAGCCTCCATCGCAAAGGAATCTCTGCGACCGTTCTCAACAGCACCCTTACACCGAATGAACAAAGTGATCGCTTGCGCGAAATCGGCAGCGGCCAGCACAAGATCGTATATGTCGCGCCTGAACGCTTTCGCAGCGCATCCTTTCTGCGTGCGCTCAGTCGCGTGCCCGTCGCCTTAGTCGCCGTCGATGAGGCCCATTGCCTCAGCCAGTGGGGACATGATTTCCGACCGGATTATCTGCGACTGACTCAGGCCCTGGACGCGCTGGGCCATCCGCAAACAGCAGCCTTCACCGCCACCGCGACTGGCGAGGTGCGTGACGACATCCTGAAAGTGCTACAACTACGTGACCCCCTAGTCTCCATCAGTGGATTCGAGCGCCCGAATCTTAGCCTACGGGTGATCCAGTGCGACACCCACCGAGAAAAATACGAGAGGCTGCAGAGACTCGTTCAGAAACATCGGACCGGGATCGTATATTGCTCCACGCGGAAAAAGGTGGAAGAAGTCAGCGCCTCCCTATCGGCGATGGGAGTCAAGCTGGTAGCCTATCACGGAGGCATGAGCGATCAGGATCGCGAATGGGCGCAGAACGTCTTCCTAGACAGGAGTTACGATGTGGTGGTAGCGACGAACGCTTTCGGGATGGGGATCGACCGCCCTGATGTCCGATTCGTCGCCCATTTTGACGTACCTGGTAGTATCGAGGCCTACTATCAGGAGGCTGGGCGTGCGGGCCGGGATGGAGAACCCGCTGTGTGCGAACTGCTCTTCAACTTCGCCGACACAGGAACGCAAGAATTTTTTATCGAGGGCAATAACCCCAGCGCCGAACTGATCCGCGATCTATATGCACTACTCCGCCGCTACAACGGACCAGCTAACGAGGGTGTCCTGTTAAGTATCCAGGAGCTATCCGACGGCCTAAATCTGAAAAACTCGATGCAGGTGAGCAGCGCTATCTCTCACATGGTTCGCAATGGGAGCATCGAACGCTATGACGTACCCGGTGAGCGAGTTCGGGGAACTCGTCTGGTCGATCCGGCAATTCCGGCAGAGAAGCTGAAAATTGACCTCCGAGCGCTCGAAGAGAAAGATCGTCGCGACCGCTCCAAGCTGGAGGCCATGGTGCAGTTCTGCTTTGACCGCAATTGCTGTCGTCAGCAGTGGATATTGGAATACTTCGGCGAGAGCGATTCGTCGCCCTGCGGCTCATGCGATTTTTGCGAGACTGACCAGCATCGAAATCAGCGGGACCCGACGGACGAAGAGTTTTTGATCGTTCAAAAGGCTCTTAGCGGAATCGCCCGCACCTGTGATCGACGGATGGACGGCTCATGGGAGGGGCGTTTTGGAAAGACGAAAATCATCTCCATGCTGACAGGATCGCGCTCAGAAGAGATGACGAGTTCTCGACTGAACCGACTCACTACCTACGGAATCCTGCGTGAGGAGGGGACTGCCTATCTCCAGAAGCTGATTCAGGAGTTCGAGCGAGCAGGGCTCATCGTAGTTCGAAAAACGCCCTACCCCCTTCTTGCTTTGACACGACGGGGTGCAGCGGTGATGAAAGGAGATCGGAAATTTCGTCTGACTTGGCCCAGCCGATCCAAGGAGAGTCAAGCCCCATCCGAGACAGAGGTAGGCTCAGAGTCCAACAAAGACCTGCCGATTGATCCAGAACTCTACGCGAAGCTAAAATCTCTGCGCTCGCGTCTAGCCACAGAAGCAGGTCTCCCGCCCTACGCGGTATTCAGCAATCGCGTACTCGAGAGCTTCGCTCGATTCCGACCACATTCGATGGAGGAGGCAATGCAGATTTCGGGAATTGGAAAAGTGAAAGCCGAGCGCTATCTCGCCACCTTTCTGACTGAAATTGGGAAATTCGAGAATCCCGACTAATACGACGTAAGTCTGCTCCTTGCTCGAATCCGATCCGGTGATACGAGCGTGAAGCATGCGCAACTTTTCGAAAATCCTTCTGTCGACTTTTTTCTCTCTGCTGCCTTACTTCTAGCGTAGGGGGGAAAGAAGGTGTGACTCTTATTCTGCCGGGCACAGAGTCACTCGACTGGTCGGAAAAAGACGGTGAGGAAATGACCTCTCGCCTGCTGAGCGGTGCCGATGTATTCGTGAATAGGAAAATCTAGGAGGCGTTCGCAAAAACTCCACGCTTGCCACTTCATGCTCAGGACTCATCAGAGCGGACTACATCCTCGAGAAGCTCGCAGGTTTTTAAGCGAGGAGTGGTTGATACACGCTCGAAGTCTCGACTCGAATTGATCATGAAGCCCGGCATGATCGGATTTTCCCGGGTATTCAGCGCCACATCCATCGACTGATCGAGGGCTCTAATCACGCGCCTGCGAGAAGTCCCCCAAGGCATAAGCCTTCTTGAATCAGGCTCCATTTCGTCAGAAGATTAAAATTCCAGAGTATTTAATTAATTGTAATTTCTATAATTACATGTAGCTTTTCTCCGTGTCTTTTGATCTCAAGATCTTCAATAAATCCGACGAAATCCGGGAGAAATCTTCGGAGTGGATCGCATTCTCAGACGCTTGCCCGCTCGCAGCTCCCTTCTGTGGGGCTCGCGTATGGATCGCATGGCTCTGTGCTTTTGATGATACCGAGCCGTCTGTGTATGAATGGTATAAGGACGGTGAACTCCGAGCGATCATCCCCCTGTTTCGCCGCAAAAATCATCTGGAGATGGCTGCAGGACCCCATCTTGACTACCAAGATATCGCGGCTCGAAGCGACGCCGACGCCGCAGAAGCTCTCTCAGCACTCGTCACAACAGAAAGAGATCGTAGCGGAGTGCTCGTTTTCCCGAAAGTCAGGTCAGACAGTCGACTGGCCCGTGCTCTATCGACTCTCCGTCAGCACGAGGAAAGCCGTCTGGAAAACCGCTTCTGGAGCCAGTGTCCTGTCTCTACGATTCATTTACAAGCGAAAGATGATTTTCTCGCGGCGATCCCGATCCGACAGCGCAAAGACTATCGCAATGCTTCGCGACGGATTGCGGAATCCTTTCCCGATCATCAAGTCGAGCATTTTGGCCCCGGCCAGATCCCGCCTCAGGCCCTAGACGCTGCTGCGAACCTACATCAGGAAAATCAATATCGAAAATCTGGATCCTCTGTCTTTGCCGATTCGCGATATCGATCATTTTTATCGATTCTAGGAGCCTCCAATTTCCCTCTCAGTCTTTCTCTTCTAAGAGAGCACCCCGACGGCCCACTGCTATCCTTTCATCTCGGCTTTTGGGGCGCAGATACCTTTTACGATTACCTCACAGCTTACGCGGGGCAGCACGCCAATCTCTCAGCAGGTCGATGGCTGTTGATCGATCTCCTTCGCCATCACCATCAACGAATCAATACGGAAATCCTGCACCTAGATATGCTCTGTGGCGAAGAGTCCTACAAATTCCGCTGGCCTACCACCACATACTCGGTGATGCGTAACATCGTGCTACCGTGGCGCCTTAGCAATCTTCCGCGAATCATCGGCTATTCGGCTCTTTATGGATTAAAAAATGTCCGAAACCGTCATTTACTGAATCGTCCCGATCCCATCCTGATGAACACTGCCGACCCTATCGAGGTCATTCTTCCTCGGTGACTTACGGATACGCGGACCATCGACAGAAGAAAAACTCCTTTTTTCATAAAATCTCGCGTCGATATTTTAGGGATATGAAAACTTCAACTTCCCTGCTTCTTCCTACCCTCCCCGTTCTCTGCATTGCGATATTCCTGAGCCAGGGATCACCGTCGTGCGCAATCGCAGCCGATCCGGAGGGAGAACTTATTTTCTCCGATGACTTTGAGCGGAATGAATCACAGGAGACTACGGATGAACCCGGAAATGGTTGGACGACGAACAGCCAATCTCGAGCTAAAGGTCACAAGCAAGTGGATTTGAAAGACGGAACGATGCGAGTTTTCATCCATCCGGAAGCTGACCATGCCGTCGTCGTCGTCCATGACTCCGTATTTACCGACGGAGTTGTGAAGCTGCGCTTCCTACTTGAAGCTCCGGGTGATGGACTCGGGCTCGACTTTGCCGATCCGACGGAAAAGAGCGTTCACGCCGGACATATCCTAGCGGCTCGCATCGATACGGATAAAGTGATTTTCCAAGATCTAAAAACAGGATCGATGCGTCTCGATATTCAGGAATTACGTCATGCTAAAAAGCCTCTCTCGGACGAGCAAAAGGAGGTGATCCGGAGCACGCAAAAGATCGTTCGGACAAAAACTGACATCGGTAACTGGCACGATCTGCTCGTAAAGATCAGCGGAGATGAACTATCCATCAGCATCGACGGGAAAGAAATTGGATCCTTTCATTCTCCCGGAATTGCCCATTCCGCGAAGAAGCTTCTTCGCTTAGCCGTTCCTCACAATGCAGTCGTGGACGATATTCAAATCTGGCGGATCAAGTGATCAAAACTAATCACTATTTACTGAATCGTCCAAGAATCAGGCACCGAAGAAGTATCGGGCGCTTACCCCATCTTTAACAGGCTACCCTAAAAATAGACCGAAAATGGGCGTTTTTTCGACTATTTTCGATAGGCCGAAATCGTAACATATTGATAATCAGCACTAGGATTTTTTCAAAATGCAAATGTAGTGCCAGAAAAGAATTTTTGTTGTTGCGTTCGCTCAAAAAAGTGCTTGGATTACCGCAAATGTATATTCGCCAAACAAAAATGAAAACCGGCCAGGACGGGGAAAGCTATCACACCCATCGCCTTGTCGAGGCCGTCAGAGTCGGGAAAAAGGTTTCCCAACGGACCATCTTAAATCTTGGATCCAGCTTCTCATTGGATCGGGAGCTCTGGTCTACCCTTTGCGTCCGTATTGAGCAGTTGCTTGCAGGGGAGAATACTCTTTTCGAACCCGATCAGACCATCGAGGAGATTGCTCAGTCCACGTATAGGCAGATACTTGCGAAGCGAGCAGAATTCGCAAAACTCGACAAGAAGCAGGCTGACCCCGTTTACGAAGAGGTCAATATCCAGTCCCTCAAGCAGATTCATCCCCGTTCGGTGGGAGCCGAATACGTTTCTTTGGAAGCCCTCAAAGAACTCCAAATCCCCGAACTCCTTACCGAACTCGGCTTCAATGGCCCCCAAAAGGCGGCGGCTCTCGGCAACATCATTGGGCGTATGTGCGAGCCTGCCAGCGAACATGCCACCTTCTCTTGGCTCCAAAAATCAAGTGCT
>CAUJIH010000037.1 GCA_963205275.1 Verrucomicrobiota bacterium
GGCGTCTTTTCGTTCTTTTGGGTAGTGTTTCATGATAAATAGGCACCGCCCGCTGCTCTGGTCGGCAAGCCTCCCGACGCAGCGGGCGGTGCCTATTTAATCCAGTAAGCGGCAGGTGGACAACTACGCTGACAGCTAATGGATTCGGACTGATTTCTACGAATTAAGACAAGAATTACAGCATGATTTATTTGACTTGCTGATGAAAAACGGCAATGCATTTTGCGTGGTCCATAAAACTCTTCCGATTTCAGCATCGCAAATCCGCGTGAACCCTCACCCCCGCTTCCTTCAACTAAACAATGGCCTTCACAACTCAAGAAATCAGCACCATCGAGGCCTCGTTGGCGAACTTCATGCTTAAGCGTCGCCCACCAGAGGAAATTCGAGACGGATTGGATCTCGGCTATCGACTGGAGGACCAGAGCGTAATCATCTATTTAATTCGACCGTATTTTCGCGATCCGAGTCGCAAGATCGAAGAGCCTATCGCCAAGACCACCTATAATCGCAAGGCGGGCCACTGGAAAATCTACTGTATGCGGGCAGATATGAAATGGCACGAGTATCCGCCTCATCCGGAGGCGGTGTTCTTCGAAGAGTTCCTCGCTAGCGTGGACGAAGACAAACTCGGCTGCTTCTGGGGCTAGCCATTTGATCCATACAAAAAGGGCATCCGATTCCTCGGATGCCCTTTCGGTTCTATTCAGTATAACTGGCTTTGTCTACGATCATTTTTTCACTGGAATCGCGAGAATGTCGCGGCGTCCACTTACGAACACCTGCACAAGTAAGACATCACCTTTAAATCCGCTGACGATCTTCTTTGCATCAGCCACCGAGGCAACATCGCTCTGATCGATCTGAGTGATCACCATTCCGGGTTTGAGGCCCGCTTCCGCCGCAGGAGTGTCATCTTTGACACTTTTGACAAGAACTCCTTTGAGTGAATCATCTGCCTGCAAGCTCGAGCGGGTGTCCTCATCGAGGTCTGCCGCGACAACTCCTGCGATGAGTTCTTGACTGTCCACAGATCCAGAGGAACGCCCGATCTTGGTTGAACCCACCTTGATCTGATCGAGATCGGCGAGATTCACCTTCATCTCGATGGACTTTCCTTTCCGATCTACCGTGAATGTCATCTCTGCACCGGGCTTGGAGTTGCTAATGTCCAGTCGCAGTTGAGTCAGGCTTTGCACAGGCTTCCCATCATAGAAAAGAATCAGATCGCCCGCTTTCATTCCCGCTTTTGCCGCCGGAGTATTCTCACCAACTTCTGCGATCAAAACGCCGTTATCGTCACTACGTCCCAGAGCCTTGGCCGTCGCAGGGTCGATCTCGCGCAGCAGCACGCCCAGCCCTGCTCGCTTTACGATACCGCCGCCATCCAGAAGACGCTCCACGATATTCAGCGCCATATTGGAAGGGATTGCAAAACCAATCCCGATATTACCTCCAGACATACCGGATTGAATTGCCGTCGGGATGCCGATCAAGCGACCTTCTGCATCTACCAGCGCACCACCGGAGTTCCCACGATTAATCGCTGCATCGGTCTGGATAAAGTTCTCATATCCGTTATCAATAATGTTCAGGTTACTACGTCCGACCGCACTAATGATCCCGATCGTCGCAGTCTGATCGAGTCCCATGGGACTACCGACCGCGAGAACCACGTCCCCAATCTTCAGCACACTGCTATCAGCGATCGTGATGTGTGGCAGATTCTTGGCGTCAATCTTGATCAGAGCCACATCCGTCTGCGGATCCGCACCGATGAGCTTCGCGTCATATTGCTTCTTCTTGTCAGAAGGGAGAGTTACCTTGATTTCATCTGCGTCCCCTGCCACGTGGTTATTGGTCAGGATGTAGCCATCTTCGCTGATAATCACACCAGATCCGAGACCCTGTTCCTTGTTGGGATGTCCTTTGCCACCCTTTTGCTGATCAAAGAAATCATCGGGGAGTTGAGGAAACATACGACGGAAGAGCTCCTCCTGCTGTGGATCGCGTTCAGAACTCACGGTTTTCGAGGCGAAGATCGTCACGACTGATGGCATTACTTTTTCGAGTGCCGATGCGTAGCTCATCACCGGGGTCCCACCTGTGGGAAGCGGCGTTTTGTCCACGACGATCCTCTTTTCGATATCCGAAAATCGGTGTTCATCGGATCGAAGTGAGCTAATCCCGAAGGCCAGTACGCCGCACCCGAGGAGACCGAGGGAGATTTTTAAACTAGATTTCATCATTGCTTTCGTTGAGGTTAATTTTCTTTTACAGATTCCTTCGACAAGCGGTGTCGGACACGACACATCGTCGATTGATATTCCACGATCTAAAGCGACCCCCTGTAATTTTTCTGTCTAAAAATCACAATTTTCCTCAATGGAGTCCCTCATTTCCAATGCCAGACTTAACGAAATCTCACTTCAAGGCGAGGAACTAGAGCGTTATGCACGCCATTTAACGCTGCCGGAAGTAGGCTTGGAGGGACAAAAGAGACTTCGTGCAGCGAAGGTGCTCTGCATTGGTGCAGGTGGGCTGGGTTCCCCCATCGCCATGTATCTCGCCGCCGCTGGAATTGGTGAAATCGGACTGGTCGATGACGACCGTGTCGATTTGTCAAATCTTCAACGTCAAACGATTCACGGCACTTCGGATATCAATCGATTAAAGACAGACTCCGCTCGAGACCGCCTACTTGATATCAATCCACAGATCCGAGTCACCACTCACGCTGTCCGACTCAGCGCCGTCAATGCCCGCGCCATCGCAGCACCTTATGACCTGATCATCGATGGTACGGATAACTTTCCCACGCGCTATCTCTCGAACGATCTCGCGGTTCTCACGGGGAAACCGAATGTATATGGCTCGATTTACCGCTTCGAGGGGCAGGTTTCGGTCTTCGCTCCGCAACACGGCGGCCCCTGCTATCGTTGCCTCTTTCCTGATCCACCGGACCAGGGACTCATTCCGAGTTGTGCCGAAGGCGGCGTTCTCGGCATCCTGCCCGGTATTGTGGGAGCACTGCAGGCAAATGAGGCCGTTAAGCTGATCCTAGGGATCGGGAACCCGCTCATTGGTCGATTACTTCATTTTAATGCTCTGGAAATGCGATTCCGCGAAATCAAGCTCCGCCGCGATCCCCAGTGCGTCCTCTGTGGAGACTCCCCGACCCTTCGAGAATTGAAAGACATCAGTTTTTCCTGTGAGGTCCCCTCCTCTGCTCCACGCGAGATTGACGTTCACGCCCTCGCTGATCGGATCAAGGATTCCAAACCATTCGTGCTGCTCGATGTCCGAAAGAACGACGAGTATCAATTCGCGCATCTACCCGGTGCAACGCACATCCCCCTCGCCGAATTACCGAAGCGACTAACGGAACTGGATCCACAGGCCGAGACGATCATTCACTGTAAAGTCGGCGGACGCAGCGCAATAGCCCTGCAAATTCTCTTGAAAGCGGGTTTCGAAAACGTCTGTCACGTCCAGGGAGGAATCAATGCCTGGTCTCGCGAGATCGATCCTTCCGTACCGATGTACTGATACGGGAAATCTGATACGGGAAAGGTCTGTTCAGATGTCGAAACTCTGAGTTCTTCCGCGACTTCTAGCCACTGCTCATTCAATCGCACGATTTCAAAAATTTCTTCTTGCTATTGAGACCTTGTATCATTAATAGTGAGTCATTAAAATTCTCCGATGCTTTACCGGTGCTTCACGGGGATTACGCCATGTGATGAATTCTATCACCCTCTATATTTTCTCTAATCTTCTCATCCATCGATTCTGAGGCGAGGTCGATCCCCTTACCATTAGCTGTCAGCGTAGTTGTCCACCTGCCGCTTACTGGATTAAATCGGCACCGCTCGCTGCGTCGGGAGGCTTGCCGACCAGAGCAGCGGGCGGTGCCTATTTATCATGAAACACTACCCAAAAGAACGAAAAGACGCCGTCATCGCCAAGATGGCCAGCCACCGCTCACTCTCCGAGCTCGCCAAAGAAGAGCAAATCAGCTTGCCTACACTTTACGCCTGGCGTCGCAAAGCCCGTGAAGAAGGAGTCCTTATGCCCTCCGGAGACGACACCCCCGATGGCTGGAACTCCGTTGACAAGTTTAACGCCGTTCTCCAAACCGCCTCCATGAGTCAGGTCGAAATCGCCGAGTTTTGCCGAGCCAAGGGACTCTACCCCGAACAGATCCAGCGCTGGAGAAATGCTTGTCAGAACGCCAACGACTGGCACCAAAAACAATCCTCCGAACTCGAAAAGGAACGCCGCAAAGACCGGTCCAACCTCAAGCAGCTTCAAGCCGAACTCCGCCGCAAAGAAAGAGCGCTAGCTGAAGCAGCCGCACTGCTCGTCCTCCAAAAAAAGTTCAATGCGTTGTTGGAGGCAGAGGAAGTCTAAGCACTCTCCAGCAACGTAAACACCTCCTCACCCACGTGACCGAAGCCAGAAGCAAAGGTGCAAGCCTCAAG
>CAUJIH010000038.1 GCA_963205275.1 Verrucomicrobiota bacterium
CCTTCGACAACAATCAAGCGGAGCGTGATTTGCGGATGATGAAAGTGCAGCAAAAAGTCTCTGGTTGCTTTCGCAGCGAAGACGGGGCCAAGGTGTTCTGCGTCATACGCAGCTATCTGTCCACGGCACGCAAACAAGGCCTGAGCATTATCGAGGCCATCCGCAACGCCCTGTGCGGATGCCCCCAGCCCTTTGCCGAGGGTGCTGAATAGTTACAAAAAATTTAAATCGCGAAGATCTGCAAGCGAGGCTGCACGATCAGAACACGAAGGCAGATGTGCTTCGCAGCGTGGCGGCTAGACTCTCTTGGCTAGAATGGAACGAGGGCGGTCGCACTGTCGACCTCACCTGCTTGCGACTCGGTCCCGTACGTATTCTGCACCTTCCGGGTGAACCCTTCATCGAATACCAGCTCGCAGCAAAGAAGATGCGCCCGGATCTGACGGTCGTCATGGCCGGATATGGGAATTACGGCATGGGCTATATCGGCCCCGCTGCTGCCTACGATGAGGGAGGATACGAGGCCGGAGCGTCCGATGTCGCACCGGACTCAGAAGAGATCCTGATGAAAGGGATGCGCGTGCTCTTAGAGGATTGAGAGTCGATCTGACGCTTCGCGATGTCGAAAGAAACACGATGACAAGATCGCGAGCGAAATCATCATCTCTCTCAGCAGCAACCCGCACGTACGATCTCGGCGAACGAGACGGGATCTAGGCTGGCCCCACCGACGAGAAAGCCGTCGATGTCGGGCTGGCTGATCAATTCTGCGGCATTGCCGGGTTTCACACTGCCACCATACTGGATACGGATCACTTCGCTGGCTGCCGCGCCATACAGACGACTCAGCACGCTTCGCACGTATGCTTGCGTCTCCTGAGCCTGTTCTGGAGACGCCGTGCGTCCAGTGCCGATCGCCCAGACCGGTTCGTAGGCGATGATGATTCCTTTCGCCGCATCAGTGGATACGTTGGCTAGGCTTCCCTCCAGTTGGGTGGAAAGTACGGACTCGAGTTGCCCGCCGTCCCTTTGTTCCAACGATTCGCCGATACACAGGATAGGGATCAAGCCCGCTGCTAGGGCGGCATGAACCTTCTTATTGATTACGACATCGTCTTCGCCATAAAGCGAACGTCTCTCGCTGTGGCCTAGGATCACATATCGGCATCCGAGATCGAGTAACATCGCAGCGCTGATTTCGCCTGTGAAGGCTCCGGAGGCTTCCTGCGACATGTTCTGAGCAGAAAGCTTCACCGAATCTGCCTGCATCAGCATATCGGCTGCCTTGGCCAGAGAGACAAAGGGAGGTGCAATGACAACATCGCGCAGATTGGATGTCGGTAACTCTTTCAGGAAAACGCTGAAAAACTTCTCCGTCTCCGTCGGAGTCATGTTCATCTTCCAGTTCGCAGCGATAATAGGATTTCGAATCATAAGAGCTTCAGAGTGTACAATTTAAGAATTTTTCTAAAAGTGGTGAGTGAATCATTTCTCATCAAGTGCCGCAATGCCCGGCAGTTCCTTGCCTTCGAGCAACTCGAGAGAGGCTCCGCCGCCAGTGGACATATGATCCATAGACTCTCCGAAGCCGAACTGATTCGCAGCGGTGACGGAATCGCCTCCACCGACGATGCGAATCGCACTGGAGTTTTCTGCAATTGCCTTCCCTACCGCCCGCGTCCCGAGATCGAAGCCGCTTTTTTCAAAGACTCCCATCGGACCATTCCAGACGATAGTTCGCGCCTCCGCGATCCTCTGTGAGAATTCCTGAATGGCTCGGTCCCCGATATCGATGCCCTCGCGATCTGCGGGAATCGCTCCGCCTTCGCCCCAGGGTGCTGTGCATTCGGTCGGGGCATCCGCTCGGAATTCAGCCGTATGACGCGTGTCCACAGGCAGTAGGAATTCGACGCCCATTTTCTCAGCCTTGTCGAGGATCTGCAGAGCAAGGTCGGTTTTGTCCGGTTCGGCCAAACTCTTGCCGATTTGGTAACCTTGAGCCAGGCGGAAGGTATTGGCCATCGCTCCGCCGATTAGGAAAATGTCCGCCTTACCCATCAGCCGATCCAAAACTTCGATTTTATCCGAAACTTTTGCCCCACCCATGATCACGAGAAAGGGATGTGCCGGATTTTCCAGCTTATCCACCAAGTATTCGAGCTCCTTTTCCACCAAGAATCCCATCGCTCTCGGAGAGAGATAATGTGTGACTCCCTCTGTCGATGCATGAGCGCGGTGGGCTGTCCCGAAGGCGTCGTTCACGTAGATTTCGCCCAGAGCAGCCAGTTGACGAGAGAACTCTGCATCATTTTTCTCCTCCTCTGCATGAAAGCGTACGTTTTCGAGCAGTAGCACCTCGCCATCCGCAAGTGCGGCGACTGCTGCCTCCGCCTCCGTTCCAACGCAGTCTGTGGAGAAGTGGACAGGACTCTGGAGCAGCGTTCTGAGGTGCTCATAGACAGGTTTTAGAGAATATTTCGGATCTGCGGTTCCTTTGGGGCGACCGAGATGGGACATCAGGATCACTTTAGCTCCCGCGTCGATTAAATATCGAATCGAAGGCAGGGCTGCTATGATGCGAGTGTCGTCCGTGATTTTCAGATTATCGTCCAGCGGGACATTGAAATCCACGCGCATGAGGATGCGCTTTCCTGCGGGTTGTAGATCGCGAATTGAGAGTTTAGCCATGAGAAATGTAGAGGTAGAGATGAAACAATGATGAAGAGGGTAATGTGGAGAACCAGAGACGAAAAAGCGCCCGCCAACCAGGCGGTCGGGGGCGCTAATTCGAAAAATGCAGATCGAGGTCTCAGAGGCTCTTGCCGACGAGTTCCATAGCATCCACTGCACGGTTGGAATAGCCCCACTCGTTGTCATACCATCCGACAACCTTGATGAAGCTTCCCTGAGCCATGGTCAGCTTGCTGTCGAGAATACAGGAGTGAGGATCGCCCACGATATCCTTGAGTACGATGGGATCTTCCGTGTATCGAAAAATATGAGCGAGCGGACCTTCAGCGGCTGCCTTGTATGCCGCGTTGATCTCTTCAGCCGTGACATCACGACTGAGCACAGCGGTAAAGTCTGTCACGGATCCATCCGGAGTAGGTACGCGGAAGGCGCCTCCTTGGAGCTTGCCGTTCAGTTCCGGGATGACGAGTCCGATCGCTTTGGCAGCGCCAGTGCTGGAAGGCACGATATTTTCCGCCGCCGAACGCGCACGGCGCAGATCGCTGTGGGGGGCGTCCAAGAGCCGCTGGTCACCCGTGTATGAGTGGATCGTGCTCATGAATCCCTTTTCGACTCCGAAAGAGTCATTCAGCACTTTCACCATTGGAGCCAAGCAGTTCGTGGTGCAGGAGGCATTCGAGATAATATGATGCTTCGACGAATCATAGGAATCAGAATTGATCCCGATGCAGAACGTCAGATCCGGGTCTTTTGCTGGTGCGGAAATAATCACCTTCTTAGCACCCGCTTCGATGTGCTTTCCGGCACCTACACGATCCACGAAGAAGCCTGTGGATTCGAGGACGACGGAGACTCCCTTTCCAGTCCAGTCCAAGTTGGAAGGATCGCGCTCCGCTGTGGCAAGAATGCGGTGACCGTTGACCGTGATCGACTCATCGTCGTATTCCACAGTCCCGTGGTAGCGTCCCGCCGACGAGTCGTATTTGAGCAGATGGGCTAGGGTTTTATTGTCCGTGAGGTCGTTAATTGCGACGACTTTTCTGAGTTGCTCATCGGACATGGCACGAAGAACCATGCGTCCGATACGTCCAAAACCGTTAATTCCGTATGAAGCCATGATGGAGAATAATCAATAATAGTGTGTAACGAGTGACAGAGAGGCGAATGATCGACGGACCCCGTGTGTCGAATGCTTCCGCCGGAAGCGAGAACGCTACAGTAAAGAGGAAATGGAAAGCGTCAAAGAAAAAGCCTTGGGAGAACGCCGCGTTTCATCGGATGAACGTGTCGGAAGCCGTCGATTGTAGAATCGACACTGTGGCGGAAATGAAACCCGTTTTGAACATTTTTGCGTCTCAAATGGTCTTTAGTCTCAGATTCAACTAATTTTAAGGGAGTGTCCGTCTGAAATTCACGACTAACTCAAACATTTTCGACTCCCTGAACGAAACCCCAGACGGAATACTCCAAGAATGGGTATGAGAAATATAAAATCTTTAATTTTAATGAAATTTTAGCTTGCCTTTAAAATCATTGTTATTATAATTGTTTTGAAAGAGTCTGATTTGTCATGAAAAAATTAATCGTTGTCGTCAATGATCTTGAGCGCTCTCGCAAGTCCACCCTTGCTCGGGCACTGTCGTATCACCTTCATGCGGAAGAAGTCAAACACCTACTGGTGACCTCGAATGAGATGGATATGACGGATTCATACCTAGGCGAGTTTTGGGATCTAGAAGACCAGTTTGATGTTTCCCAGCTCATCTCCGCGATCGATGAGAATGAAGCAGTCATCATGGATGTGCATTCTGGTGCCGCAAGAAACTGGGCGGAGATTTTCGAGTCCGAAGACCTCGAGAATGTGCTCGCCGAAATCGATGCTGAAATGACGCTTGTGATTCCTTACATTGGCACGGAGCGCTGCAATGAGGAAATCTACGATCTGGCTGAGCTCTTTACAGATCAGGCTGATTACGTGGTTGCTCATGTGACTGGTGCCCGTCAAGGCGAATTGAAGTGGAAGGGAAGTCCGGGAGAGAAAGCGATCCGCTACTTGGAAGCCAGCGAAGTCGATATCCCCGAGCTGCCCCGCGAATTGCAGACAGCTCTTGACAGTGCTGATGTCAACTTGATCGATGCCTTGAATCAGCCAGCAGATTTACCGCGCTTTGCGGAAGTACAGGTGATGCAGTGGCTGGACCGCATTTCCTCTGCCTTGGCGAACAGCGACGAGCATCTGATCCCCACCGTCTCTCGGAGTCTGTCGCTCGATTATTGATCTTCTCCAGCTTTCGATACTCTTTCCTCTGATTAAAAAGGGCCTCCAGAAAAGGAGGCCCTTTTTATTTGGCGGATTCGAGTCGTATCGATCTTTCGGGAGTTCTGTAAATTCAGTATTCTGCTTGATGGTAGCGACGAATTCTCTTGCCGTGACACATCCAGTCGATACCCTTACGATCCATCCTTGTCCTTCGGTCTTTCGCCTGCCTCTCCGACGCCATGCCTGACGATCCCTTCATCCATCTCCACTTGCACACAGAGTATTCGGCTCTCGACGGATCGGTCCGGATCAAGGAATTGATGAAAAAGGCTGCGCTTTACGACATGCCTGCCGTGGCGATGACCGATCACGGGAATATCTTCGGAGCGATCGAATTCTATCAGAAGGCGAAGAGCGTCGGAATCAAGCCGATTATCGGCTGTGAGGTGTATCTCACGCCTCCGGGGGTCTCCATGAGAGAGAGGCGAACTGACCCAATTCTGATCGGAGGAGGAAAAAAGAAGAAAAAGCGCTATTCTCACCTGACTCTTTTGGCTGCAACGAATGAGGGATACGCCAACCTGATGAAGCTAGTCAGTCTAGGCCATCTGGAAGGTATGTATCATAAGCCGCGGATTGATAAGGAGGCGCTTAATGCCCATTCTGCGGGACTGATTTGCCTGAGCGGCTGCTTGGGCGGAGAGATCAATCAGTCCATTTTGGATGAGGATCTCGTCTCGGCACGGAGAAGCATAGGTGAATTCCGAGATATTTTCGGACCAGAGCGCTTCTTCTTGGAGATTCAGGATCATCGCTATCCAGAACAGGAAATCTGCACGAAGAAGATGGTAGAGTTCTCACGAGACTTCGGATTGAATCTGGTGGCAGCGAATGACGTCCACTTTCTTAGCCAGGCGGACCACGAGGCGCACGATGTCCTGATCTGCATCGGCACCAACTCTCTGCTGCTGGATGAGAACCGGATGAAATACTCACCAGAGATCTACTTCAAGTCCACGCCCGAGATGCGTCAGTTGTTTCGAGAGCTGCCCCAGGCCTGTGATAATACCTATCGCATTGCGCAGATGTGCGATGTTTCGATTCACCTCGACTCAGCCAGCTCTGAAAAGTATCCGCAGTTCGACTCTCCCGACGGTAGTCCACGCGAAGAATACTTCCGCCGCGTCTGTTATGAAGGACTCGCTTGGCGCTATGGTGAGAATCGGGCAATGAACGATGCGGATCTGCGCAATCGTTTGGATTACGAGATCGAGGTCATGTTGAGCATGGGATTCGTTTCCTACTTCCTGATCACTTGGGACTTCGTTAAATGGGCAAAGGATAATGGAGTTCCAGTGGGGCCGGGACGGGGGTCGGCGGCAGGTTCTCTGGTTTCTTACGTATTGGGCATCACGGATATTTGTCCTCTGCGCTTCGAACTTATTTTTGAGCGATTCCTGAATCCAGAGCGGGTCTCACCCCCTGATATCGATATTGACTTCTGTCCGACGAAGCGCCCGATGGTCATCGATTACGTACGTCGAAAGTACGGTGAGCGTGCGGTCTCTCAGATCATCACCTTTGGAACGCTGGGAGCAAAAAGCGTGATCCGCGATGTCGCACGCGTGATGGGACTTGGTTATAGCGAAGGGGATCGAATTGCGAAAATGATTCCCAAGGAGTTGAATATCACTCTCGAAGGAGCTGTGAATAAAAATCCCGAATTGGCAGCGGAGATTGATAATAATCCCACCGCAGCTCAGTTGTGGAAATATTCGACCTTTCTGGAGGGACTCACGCGTGGAACGGGCATCCATGCCGCAGGGGTGGTGATCGGTGATCGAGATCTGACCAACTACGTCCCGCTCACACGAGGAAAGGAGGGCGAAGTCGTCACTCAGTACGCGATGAGTCCGCTGACTGACCTAGGGATGCTCAAGATGGACTTCTTGGGTCTGAAGACACTGACGGTAATTCAGGATGCGGTCGAGCTAATTCGTCGACACACGCCCGACTTCGAGCTGGACCACGAGAAATTTGACGATCAAGAGACCTTCGCGTTGATCGGACGGGGAGAGACGATCGCTTTGTTCCAGCTCGAATCTGGAGGAATGATGACTCTCTGTCGACAATTCGAGGTTAATCGCATCGAGGACGTCGTCGCTCTAATCGCCCTCTACCGCCCCGGTCCAATGGATCTGATTCCGGACTTCATCGCACGAAAAACGGGAAAGAAGAAGATTCAATATCTGCACCCCCTGCTCCAAGCAGTCAGCGAGGAAACCTATGGGATCCTCATCTATCAGGAACAGGTGCAGAAGGCGGCGAACGTGCTAGCGGGCTACTCCCTCGGTGAGGCTGACCTGCTGCGCCGAGCGATGGGGAAGAAGAAATTGGAGGAAATGGTGAAGCAGCGGGCGAAGTTCGTGAAAGGCTGCGCTGAGGTAAATCAAATTCCGGAAAAGAAGGCGAACGATATTTTCGACTTGCTCGAAAAATTCGCAGGATACGGATTCAACAAGTCACACTCGGCTGCCTACGCACTCGTCTGTTACCACACCGCTTACCTAAAGGCGCACTATCCTGTCGAATTCATGGCAGCGATGCTATCGAACGAAATCGACGATACAAAGAAAATCTCGATTTTAGTCGCCGAATGTCAGCGAATGGGGATCACAATCCAGGCCCCCGACGTGAATACTTCGATGCTGAAGTTTTCACCAGAAGAGCAAGATTCTGGGAAGCTGGCTGTGCGCTTCGGACTCGCCGCCGTTAAAAACGTCGGGGCAGGCGCGATGGAGGAGGTCATTCGCGAACGAGAGGCCCATGGTCGCTTTTCCTCTCTGGAAGACTTCGCCAGTCGTCTTGACAGCCGCTCGGTGAATCGAAAAATTCTGGAGAATCTTATTAAGGCAGGAGCGTTTGATTTTACCGGAGAGCGGCGTGACTTGCTATTCTCTCGAGTCGGTCAGGTGATCGCCGCCTCTAGTTCCGCCCAGCGAGATCGCGCTTCCGGACAGGGTTCTCTTTTTGATCTCAATGAACTAATCTCCGCCCCGCCAGTCGTCGCGATGGTGGATGAGGAAGTCGTGGAATGGAGTCAGCGCGAGTACTTGGCCTATGAGAAGGAACTGCTCGGCTTCTACGTCACGGGACACCCCCTCGATGAATATAAGAGCGTCTGGGCGAGTGGAAAGTTTACGACTCTCTCGCAATTACCGGAATTGCGCGAGAGCAAAAAGACCTACCGCTTCGCAGGGATGATCAACGATGTTTCGGTGAAATATACAAAACAGGAGGGGAAACCTTTCGCGATTCTGATTTTCGAGGATCCGACCGGCAGCGTGGAGGTGAAGGTCTGGAGCGAGGCATATCTGAAGTTCAATCAATTGCTCGTCAGTGGGACCGTGGTCGAACTCAGAGCGAAGGCTGATTATGAAGAACGTTCGGATCAGGATCAACTCACGGCTAGCGAAATCAAGCCCATCACTCGTCCCGACACAAAGACCGTAGCGAAGAACTCGCGAAAGAAGGTTCAGTCGGCAGTGATCGTCCAACTCGATTCCAGTCGTGATACCGTTTCCTCGCTCGATACCATTCTCGCGATGACAAAGAGGTACCGGGGGGATCGTCCTCTGCAATTGCGCATCCGGACTACCGGAGGCGAAGTCGTGACGATCGAGGCAGGAAAACAGTACTCGGTCTCCGATGACTTCATCTCTGCAAGCGAGATTCGACGCTGGGTGATGTAAGGAAGGTGATGTGAGTAAAGGGAGTTCGGAACCCTCAGTCTACATATCGTGTTGGATCTTCGACTCTAGCGAGTGCGAAGGACTGGCGTCGCTCGATGCAGGTGCCGCACTTTCCGCAGTGCAGATCCTTGCCTTGATAGCAGGACCAAGTCTGGGCATAGTCGACTCCTAACTTCGCTCCGAGAGCGATAATCCCGTCTTTTTTCTCGTGAATAAAGGGGCGCAAGACTTCGATTCTAGGGTCGGTACCGGAACGGATCGCCTCCGCCATCGGCAGCATAAAACTCTCCCGACAATCGGGATAGAGCGAGTGGTCACCGGAATGTGCTGCGATCACGAGTCCACCTGCACCGACGCTCTCGGCAAAGCCAGCCGCGATGGCGAGAAAGATCCCGTTGCGAAAGGGAACCACGGTTTGGCGCATGTTGTCTTCGTCATATGGACCTTCGGGGATATCGCCCCCTCCCTTCAGAAGATCACTCCGAAAAAGCTTCTCCATGAAATCGAATCGAGCGATTCGGTGGGGTATCCCGAGGAGACGGGATTGATATTCCGCGAAGGGTAGTTCTCGGGCGTTGTGCCTTGCCCCGTAGTCGAAGCTGAGGGCTACCACCTCCTCGTGTTCGCATACGGACTGGTGGAGAGCGGTGACGGAATCGACTCCGCCACTGAGAAGAACCACGACCCTCATCGAGCCCCCTCGGTAAGCATCAGCCCGATGTCTGGGAATTCAGCGGTCGCCGTGAGGCGGACGCCACCACGAGGTGAGAAGCGCCCGGAGACGATCATACGACGAGGCGAGCACGCCCGGCAGAGATCATCGAGCAGACGATTCACGATGTCTTCGTTGAATGAGGGAAGATTCCGATAAGAAGCGAGATAGAACTTCAGAGACTTCGTCTCCAAACAGAGCTGATCTGGAATGTAACGAATCGTCAGATGCGCGGTATCGGGCTGCCCAGTGACGGGACAGACGGAGCTGAATTCAGGATAGTCAAGCTCGATCCAGTAGTTACGCTGGGCATTACGATTGGCAAAAACTTCTAGTTTAGCCTCTTCGGGGGACTGAGGGAGGCGGTTTTCGCTGTGACCTAAGAGGGTCAGGTCAGTGAGGGAAGAGGGTTGGGAGGCGTTTATTTTCATTGAATATGGGGATCGAGCGCGAGGCGATATCGAACACGAAAGAGGGAGGTCACTCCGTTTTCTTCGCTGGCTCGTCCCTTTTCACGACGATCTCCACGCGTCGATTCAGAGCTTGGGCATCGGCATCGCCTCCGGTAGAGACGATGGGGCGCGTCTTTCCATAACCGACGACCTTGATTGTCTCGTCACTGACCCGTAGTCGATCCACCAGCCATCGGCGTACAGCATCGGCTCGTTTGATGCTGAGTTGCATGTTGAAGTCGTCCCCTCCGAAGCTGTCGGTATGTCCCTCGATGATAAAGGTGGCATCGGGATTCGTCTGGACGAGGAAAGCCAGCTTCATCATGCTCAGTTGAGCCTGTTCCTTCAGATCGGACTCGTTGTAGTCGAATAGAATATCTGTGGGAATGGCGATCTTCTCCTCTCCGACCGGGACCCCTCCGGTGCGCCCAATCATATCGTCGAGACTGGAATAGCCTTTGATGAATTCACCTGCATCTTTGCCAAAAGCTTTCGCAGCAGCTTCTTTGAAAAAGCTGTCAGTATCTACTTCCCCCGCAGGATCTTTCGTGCTCCCCAACTCGAGCGTTGGCTGGGCCACGGAGACATTCGCGGAGGATTCCACTAGCTTGTTTCGTATGTCAGCGAGCTCTTTTGAAAGCATTTCTGAAGAAGCGATTTCCATCTGGTCCGCCGCCGATGACATCGAGGGGGCCGCTGCCTGCTGGGGAGTGCCACTAGCGAAGATCTGTGGCGCTTCGATTGGTGACATACGGATCGCATCCACCTTCGCCTTTTCCATCAGATCGAATTCATCGAGTGACTTATCGGTGAGATCCATGTCACTGAGCTTCTCGGGCTTAGCGGGGGTCGCATCCGGAATCGTAGGATCAGCGAGCAATTCCTCCAGAGCGGAACGATCAATGCTGACCTGCTTGTGTTTCGCAGGGCCTACTTGTTCTACACTATCGAATCCGCCGATCTGGCGATGGATCATCCCCAGAGTGAAGTACAGAAGGATGTGGACGATAACGGAAATTATGATCGCCAGCAGGACCCACCATCCGAGATTGCGCGTCTCCACTTTGAAGACGGACTTGCTCGGCATTCCTGGATGCCAGTTGTATTCGGATCGCATTTTCTAAGGGATATCTGAGATACGATTATGAGAGTGGTGCCCTTTCGCAGGCGAAAGATCGGTTAGTGTAATCTGTTTTTTTACTTCCGCAAAGCAGGCTTCTAAGAGTCAGAAAGGATTTGGGGAGAAACTTTTCACATCGCGATGGAGCGAGATAATCTGAACTCGCGCTTCTCCGATTGAGGAAAAGTAGGAATTGGTGTAGGTATTTCGCTGCCCTCATGAAACTGCTTTCTCTTTTTCTCACGGCTCTCGCGCTCTCGCCCTTTCAGATCCTCAGTGCGGATACGATCTATTACGATGGCCAGAGTGACAGGGTCGCCTTGACCCTAGAGGGAGGTGATGTTTATGGGAGTTGGATGCGTCAGCTTGGCGAAGGAAATCCATGGATCCAGGGTTATTTGAGTGGAAAAGTCAGCGCAGAAAGGGCGAAAGGGACGGTAGAATGGACTTCCGAGGGAGCAGAGGGATCGGAGCAGTTTCTGTTCAAACTCGAAGGGGAAACGTTGCTCATTGGCGAAGGGCGGGTCGTCTTCGGTGAAGGTGGAGAGAGAAAATTTGCCAACCCCGAAGCAATTACTTTTACACGAACTCTGACTCGAGTGAGAACGGTTAATCCGAAGCCTGGAACAGAGGAGCGCAAGGCGATCATGGACTCGATGCGTGGGCCTGTTTCCGCCTATGCAGGAGGGCGGGTGCAGTTTACAGGAGAAGTCAGAATCGCAGGTAACTGGGCGAAATTCAGCGGGGGTGCGGCACGCGTGGATGGGAAAAAGCCGAGCAATCCGGATGTTGCGTTCGATATGGATCTGGACTTTTTCGCTTTGCTAAAAAAAAATCCGCAGGCGGGCTGGCAGACGCTGCACTGGGGATTCGCTGGCGATATCGGTGCGATGGAGGAAGCATCAAAAAAATTCCCGGAGGCTCCCTGGGTTCTGCTTCACTGAGATCGTCCTGCCGAGTCCGTAGCAGAGATTGGATTTATGGTTTCCTTCGCAGCGATTCTATCGGCACTCCTGCCCGTGTTTCTCGTGATCGCCACCGGTGCTGTGTTCCACCGTCGCGGCTGGCTGAACGAAGAGACGGAGACGGGCATGATGAAGCTGGGCATCAATCTCCTGGCTCCTTGCCTAATTCTGACGCTGGTGCCTGGGAATCCGGCACTGGAGAGGATGTCTACCGCAGCCTGGACAATAGGGATCGGCTTTGTCGCAATTCTCTGCGGATTTGCTATGGCCTGGGGGTTGGGGAGGTTGTTTCGACTGAGGTATGGAGAGGGGCTTCGTACGTTCGCAATTAGCAGTGGAATTCAGAATTATGGATTCTTCGCCCTACCCATCCTGATCGATCTGTTTCCTGGGAACTCGGGGCCATCCGGTTTGTGCTTCGTCCTCGGGATCGGGATTGACTTGGCGATCTGGACCGTAGGAGTCGCGATTCTCACCGGTAAAGCAGGATTGCGTGCGCTGTTGAATGCACCTTTTATTACGGTGATCTGCGCTCTGGTTCTCAATTACACGGGGGTGCATCATCTAATTCCAGGCATACTGAGTGCCACCGTCGACATGCTAGGACGATGCGCAGTACCGATGGCGTTATTTATGATCGGATCCACCATTGGACGGCTCTTTCGAGAGGGGATCACTGAGGAGATCGTGCGGGTCGGCGCAGCCAGCATCCTCACACGCTTCGGATTTCATGCGGCGATGCTGTTGATGATCGCGCTATTTATCCCTCTCCCCTTGTCGTTGGATCTTCGGCGTCTCCTGATCGTGCAGGCAGCAATGCCGAGCGCGGTTTTTCCTATCGTGCTGGCCAGACTTTACGGGGGGCAACCCCGGGTAGCGACGCAGGTGGTGCTAGTTACTTCGCTGGCTAGTTTTCTTTTTACCCCATTGATTATCGCATGGGGACTTGAAAAGCTGAGTCCTTGAGCGACACACCAAGCGCCGCTCCCGTGGGACTTGGATACGAATTTACAAGCTTCACTTGACAATTCGCAGGAAAAAAGTTCCTTACAAGCCCTTTTCGTGACGGCAGGATAGCTCAGGGGTAGAGCAGAGGACTCATAAGCCTTTGGTCGGCGGTTCAAATCCGCCTCCTGCTACCGCTCTAGGCCTTGATGAAGCACTTTCTCAGGACTGAAAGTGTCGGATACGATGCCGAAAATCGAAAAGAAAGAAAAATTTGATTTAAAAAAACGTTGCGGCAAGAGATTGTCCGCATATATTCCCGCCCCCCACCTGCCTTCGGCATTCGAAAAGTGGGGGAATTTAATTCTCCTAGACTCAAATCGAACACCCATTTGGGCGCAGGAGATTCGAATGAATGCCAAAAATTTTTATTTACCGGAAACACCATGCCCACGATTAACCAGCTCGTACGAAAGGGGAGACAGGACAAAACTGTAAAGTCTAAATCTCCTGCGCTCGACGATTGTCCACAGCGCCGTGGGGTTTGCTTGCAGGTTTATACCCGTACTCCGAAGAAGCCGAACTCGGCACTCCGGAAGGTTGCGAAGGTTCGTCTAACGAATGGAGAGGAAGTGATTGCCTACATTGGTGGGGAAGGGCACAATTTGCAGGAGCACTCGATCGTGCTGGTGCGTGGTGGACGGGTAAAGGACTTGCCGGGTGTGCGTTACCACATCGTTCGAGGTGCTCTCGATACATTGGGAGTTGCCAAGCGTAAGCAGGCCCGGTCGAAGTATGGCGCGAAGCGTCCGAAGGGGTGAAAATCAGATCCTGATCTGATTTTTGCTCCGGTGATACGAATGTTGCAGATTTTAATCCGAATAATCCTATGTCCCGAAGAAAACGAGTCTACGAAAAGCCTGTCCGTTTGGATGCGCGTTATGACAGTTCACTGGTCTCGAAGCTGATTTCGAAAGTGATGCGGAAGGGTAAGCGTTCGCTCGCTGAGCGCATCGTCTATGCCGCTATTGATCGAGCGAATGAAGGCGGGGATTCCGTCGATCCGGTGGAAATCCTGAATCGAGCGATTGAAAATGCCAAGCCACGGGTTGAGGTGAAGAGTCGGCGTGTCGGTGGCGCGACTTATCAGGTGCCGTTGGAGGTGGCTGTAGATCGCCAAGAGGCCTTGGCTATGCGCTGGCTGGTAAATGCTGCGCGCAACCGTCGGGGGACTCCAATGCATGTGGCGTTGGCGAATGAGCTGCGAGACGCGAGCTCAAATCAGGGCGTGGTCGTGCGCAAGCGCGACGAAACGCACAAGATGGCGCAGGCTAATCGTGCATTTGCTCACTTCCGCTGGTAATCGAAGTGTCCGCTGTTATACAGTCTTCGCCCAAAGCGATGAGTTCTGGTCGCAATGCGTCTGATCGCGAGTTCCGCTTGGAGAACTTGCGAAACATTGGCATCGCTGCTCACATTGATGCGGGCAAAACGACGTTGACCGAGAGACTGTTGTTCTACACTGGTGCTATCTACAAGATCGGTGAAGTGCATGATGGCCAAGCGACAACCGATTGGATGGAGCAGGAGCGTGCTCGTGGGATTACGATCACGTCGGCTGCAGTGACTTGCGAGTGGGTTCAGTCTGAAGAGCCGGGGGTGTATAAATCGGCTACGGGAGAGAAGATGCGGATAAACGTGATCGATACTCCCGGTCACGTCGACTTTACTGCTGAAGTGGAGCGGTCGCTTCGTGTCCTCGATGGTGCGGTAATGGTTTTTTGCGGGGTGGCAGGAGTTCAACCCCAGTCAGAAGCTGTTTGGAGACAGGCTGATAAATATCATGTGCCACGCATCGTGTTTGTAAACAAGATGGATCGCACCGGTGCAGACTATGATGCGGTCGTGGGGGATATTCGTGCCAAATTGGGGGCGAATGTTTTGCCTGTTTTTTTGCCCATCGGTTCCGGTGATAATCTTTCCGGTCAGATTGATGTGATTAACCTGAAAGCAGTTGTCTACTCTGACGATAGTGCGTTAGGGTCCGTCTATGATGTGACGGAGTTAACGGATGATCAGCTGGAGTTGGCGCTTAAGGCGAGGGCGGGGTTGATCGAGTCGCTGGTAGATCTGGATGATGAGTTGGCCGCTTTGTATCTGGCTGAGGCGGATATTTTGCCCTCGCACCTGAAGGCGGCTATTCGCCGTGCGACAATTGCAAACTCTGCAGTCCCAGTAGTTGGTGGGTCGGCGTTTAAAAATAAAGGGGTTCAGTATTTGCTGGATTCTATTATCGACTATCTTCCTAGTCCGGTAGATATTCCCCCGGCTCAGGGAACGAGGCGTGAAGATGATGGAACTGTGGTCGAGGCGGCGGCGGATGACAGAGAGGGATTTTGTGCACTCGCGTTCAAGCTTTGGTCTGATAAATACGTCGGAAAACTTGTTTTTATTCGCGTATACTCCGGCTCGATTTCGAAGGGGGATAAAATCTTTAATTCTCGGACGAATCGTGCCGAACGGATCGGGCGGCTGATTCGGATTCAGTCTGACGATCATTCCGATATTGAGGTCTGTCATGCGGGCGATATTGCTGCGATCGTAGGGATGAAGTTCGTTCGCACCGGAGATACTCTCCATGCGGAAGATTTTGATATCATGCTCGAGCCTCCGGGATTTCCGGAGCCTGTCATTTCGATGGCGATAGAGCCGAGAAGCACCGCAGACTCGGATAAGCTGGGAGAAGCTCTTAAGCGTCTATCAGAGGAGGATCCGACCTTGGTGGTTTCGACAAATGAAGATACTGGCCAGACGTTGCTTGCGGGCATGGGTGAGCTTCACTTAGAGATTATTCAGTCGCGAATTCTTTCAGAGTACGGTGTTAAAATTAGCGCTGGTAAGCCGCAAATCGCATACCGCGAGAGTATTAACGGAACCGCGACGGGTGAGCATAAGTTAATTAAGCAAACCGGTGGGAAGGGGCAGTATGCCCATGTGATCGTTCGAGTCTCTCCGAAGCGTAGAGGTGAAGGTTTTAGTTTTGTTAATTGTGTGACAAGCGGGGAGATTCCTAAGGAATTTCACGGAGCCTGTGAAAAGGGAATTCGTGACTCGCTTACGAATGGAGTGCTGCTCAGCTATCCTGTTGTGGATCTAGAAGTGGAGCTGCTTGGTGGATCGAGTCACGATGTAGATTCCAATGAGCAAGCATTTACAATTGCCTCTATTCTGGCGATGCGTGAGGCGATGCAGGCTGCTGCACCCTTGCTTCTAGAGCCGATGATGAAGGTGGCGGTGGATGTACCTGACGAAGCGCAAGGAGATATCATCGGAGATCTGAATCGTCGTCGCGGGCAGATTGTCGAAGTTGATTCTTCGAACGGATTGAGCCACATTCACGCAGAGGTCCCATTGGCGGAAATGTTTGGGTATGCTACAGACATGAGGAGCCTCTCCAAAGGACGAGCAACATTTTCGATGGAGCCACACAGCTTCGAAGAGGTCCCAAGTGGGATTTTGAATCGTATGTTGTCGCAGTATATTTAACTCACCTCTTCATTTTTCGAATTTCAACGGACTAACTATAATGAAAGCAACTATGCAAAAAGGCGCGATACGGATTCGCCTCCGATCATACGACTCCGGCTTGCTTGACAAGGCGGTGCAGGATATCGTGGATACCGCGAAAAGAACGGCTGCGCCGGTGCGTGGGCCGATCCCGTTGCCGACACGAATTGAAAAATTCAGTGTGAACCGTTCTCCTCACGTAAACAAAAAGTCTGCGGAACAGTTTGAAATTCGGACGCATAAGAGGTTGCTGGAGATCATTATTGCCGACGGAGACACGATGACAACCGACGAGCTTCGGAAATTGAATCTCCCCGCTGGAGTTGACATCACGATCAAGATCTGACGGATAATCATCAGCGTAAGCAAAGTAAGTGAAAAGAATTTAACGCCAAAGCGACTGCAAATGAGCATCGGACTAATTGGAAAAAAAGTGGGCATGACCCGTATTTACGACGATCTAGGAAACGCAATTCCTGTGACTGTGATCGACGTGCGCGACAATGTGTTTCTTCAACGCAAGACTGTTGAGAAGGACGGGTATAGCGCGGTGCAGGTTGGTTATGATGATCAGAAAACGTCTCGAATAAATAAAGCGGAGGCCGGCCACTTCAAATCGAACGACGTATCTCCTAAGCGTCGCGTTCAGGAGTTTCGACTCTCCTCGGATTCTGAGCTTCCCGAGGGGGACCATCCGGGACTTGATGTTTTCGTTGAGGGACAATGGGTCGATGTGATCGGAACGAGTAAGGGTAAAGGGTTTCAGGGTGCTATGCGCCGACACAACTTCGCCGGGCAACCGCAAACGCACGGACACATGATGCATCGGCGAACAGGTGCAGTGGCTGCTGGATCAACTCCCGCTCGCATTTGGAAAGGAAAGAGAATGCCTGGTCATCAGGGGTGCGATTCGATCACTGTGCAGAATCTCAAGATCGTTAAAAAGCGATCCGAGGATGGTGTGATCTTGGTGAGTGGAGCTGTTCCAGGATCAAAGGGAAGCTACGTTGTGATCCGGCCTGCGGTAAAGAAGCCTGCGCCAGCGATTGAGGAAGCGTCGGGCGAGAATTGAAAGTCCCGGTTTAAAGATTGATTGAAAGAAGACTGAAAATGGCAGCGAATATTCTGAACTCCAGTGCGGCAAAGAAAGCAGGGATTTCCCTAGTGGAGGATGCCGACCACGGTGTGTATGCCGTGCACGAAGTCGTCGTGGCGATGCAGGCAAATCGTCGCACCGGCAGCGCAAACACCAAAACTCGTAGCGAAGTCTCCGGGACAGGAAAGAAGCCGTTCCGGCAAAAAGGTACTGGACGGGCTCGTCAGGGTGGAAATAATCCTCCGCATCACCCTGGTGGTGGAGTCGCTTTCGGTCCGAGACCCCGCAGTTACGCCAAAAAGGTAAATCGAACGACTCGGCGCCTTGCCTTCTCGAAGGCGCTCACTGCGCGAATTGAAGAGGGATCCGTGGTTACGGTTCCGGCGCTCGAGATCACCGATGGTAAAACGCGCTCTTTCGTGCAACAACTCCTCGAAGTTGCTGGCGAAGCTCGAAGAGTTCTCGTAGTGGCTACTGGCTTTACTGAGGAAACCAAGCGGGCGGCGCGGAACTATCAGGCAGCGCTACT
Organism: Verrucomicrobiota bacterium; assembly: GCA_963205275.1. GTDB lineage: Bacteria > Verrucomicrobiota > Verrucomicrobiia > Verrucomicrobiales > DEV007 > Arctic95D-9. Next base: position 18,090 of record CAUJIH010000038.1, read on the forward strand.
CATGTCAGCAGATGAAGTGAACACAGAACAGCTTCTGCATTATAATAAGATCGTGATCCTCGACGATGCGTTGCCGACTCTTGCGGCTCGGACGACGTCGAGTCGTGCAAGTAAGTGAGAAAAGAGTCTAGTTTTTTATGAAAGATATTTTTCAGATCCTTGAAACGATCCAGCTAAGTGAGAAGGCAACGATTCTCACGGAGACTGAGAACGTCTATGTGTTCAAAGTTGATCCCCGGGCGAACAAGCTGGAGATTAAATACGCTGTTGAAAAGTTGTTCGGAAAGAAGGTGGCAGATGTTCGCACTGCTAATTACTTCGGCAAGAAGAAACGCGAGCGGCGTGCCGACTTTGGTAGAACGAAACACTGGAAAAAAGCATTCGTACGTCTCGTTGACGGTGAAACGATTGACTTGGTATAACCCTAAAAATACCTCCGCAGAGCCATGGCATTAAAATCCTATCGCCCAATTACCCCACCCAGCCGCTATAAGTTGCACCCCGACTTCGCGGAGATCACGACGTCTACGCCCGAGAAGAGTCTCTGTAGTCCGAAAAAGAGAAGTGGGGGACGGAATAACAACGGCCGAATCACTTGTCGTCACCGTGGCGGTGGCCACAAGCGTAAGTATCGTCTGATCGACTTTAAACGATCTCGCCGCGATGAAGTGGCGGAGGTGAAGTCTATCGAGTATGATCCGAATCGTTCTTCGCATATTGCTCTGATCGAGTATAAGGATGGACAGAAGGCCTACATTCTCGCGCCTCGTGGTGTGGAAGTGGGAACTGAGGTGGTTTCAGGGGAAAAAGCCCCGATCAAGCCTGGGTGTGCGTTGCCACTCGGGAGTATTCCTACTGGAACGGTGATTCACAACGTCGAATTGACTCCAGGTCGCGGTGGGCAGATTGCTCGTAGTGCTGGACAGAGCTGCGTATTGGCAAACCGTGAGGGAGATTATGCCCTGTTGAAGCTCCCTTCAGGAGAGATTCGACGCGTTCATGTGAAGTGTTATGCGACAGTAGGTACTGTAGGGAATATTCAACATTCGCAAACAATCAGCGCCAAGGCGGGTCGCACTCGTTGGCTAGGGATTCGCCCGACCGTGCGCGGCATGGCGATGAACCCTGTGGATCATCCGAATGGTGGAGGTGAAGGCAAATCTAAGTCTGGCGGTGGCCGTCAACATCTGAAGAGTCCGTGGGGTCATCCTAAGGGCTTGAGAACACGACAGAAATACAAGGGCAGCAACAAATTTATCGTCGAGCGACGCAAGGCACGCAAACGTCGTCGCTGATTTATTGGAAGAGTTTAACGAGAGAAATATAATATGAGTCGTTCATTAAAAAAGGGTCCGTTCGTGGACCAGAAACTGCTCGACAAGATCGACGACATGAATGCATCAGGGCAAAAGCGTCCGATGAAGACGTGGTCACGTCGTTCTATGATTACCCCCGACTTTGTGGGGCACACTTTCTTGGTCCATAATGGAAAGGAATTCAATTCGGTGTTTGTGACTGAAAATATGGTCGGCCATAAATTGGGAGAGTTCTCGTTCACTCGCAAGTTTGGCGGGCACAGCGGCCACAACCCGAAGATTAAAGGCTAGCAGTAAGCACTCGAGTTACGATGGGGAATTCACAGCCACATCGTCGATCTCCATGGCAGTAGAACTTTCATCAAAACGAATCATGAGGCCTTTTGCAGCCAGTGTCTGCTTGCTGACGATTCTGTTTGTGAAGCTTGCACCAGCAGAGGATGCCTCTGCGTTGGAAATCCGCGAACTACGGACAGCATTAAAGGCGGCCCAGGAGGATGCGGGGCAGATGAAGAGGCGTCTAACCGAATCGGAAGCTCAGCGAAAAACTCTGGTTACTAGCTTAAGCGAGGCCGTTCGTGTAGCGGAAGAGCAGGTTGTCGCCGCTCAAGCCACGGAGTTGAAACTTCAGGCGCTAGGGGTCGATCTTTTTTCACGAGAAGACAACGCGTTCGAGCAGCGTCTACTGAAAGCCATTCGTGACCTTGATATCGCCCAGCAAGAGCTGGATCGGAAGAATGCAGCTTTACGTTCATTGAGCGAAGCGTATCTCAAAACCTTGAATGCGAGTGAAAAGCTTGATGCTGCGAAGCGAGCCGAGGCCGAACGAGCCCTAGCCGCCGCCGACTCGGCCCTTCAGGCCAAGGTGGAAGCCGACGGAGGCTTGGCTGATGTAGATCGCGCCCATGTGGTGAGTCTCGATGCGGAGATCGGTCTAGTAGTTCTTGATGCTGGTCGCCGGACTGGAGTGAGAATTGGGACTCCGATTCAGGTCTTACGCGGAGAGCGCACCATTTATACAGCCTTGATAGTCGATGTTCGCGATGGCATCTCTGGTGCCGTATTGCAGGATCGGCTTGCTAACGATGAGGTGCAAATAGGGGATCGAGTGCGCCTCCTACCCGACAAGCAACAGCTTTAAGTTTTCATACATCTATCCAAAACAATGGACGTCACATCGACCTATAAAAACGCCAGAATTTCCGCTCGCAAAGCCCGTGATGTGGCTCGGGAGATTCAAGGACTCTCTGCATCATCAGCTCTCGATCTGCTTAATTTTACCCCACGAAAGGGAGCTCGGCTATTTGCAAAGACGTTGAAGACTGCTCTCGCCGATGCGGAAAATAACTTCGAACTTCCATTGGATCGTCTCTATGTTAAGAGCGCTGTCGTGGGAGAGGGGGCGACACTTAAGCGCTTTAAGCCGCGCGCGAGGGGCTCTGCGGGACCGATTCGGCGACGCACAAGTCATCTTCGAATCGTTGTTGCGGATGCGGAGCCGATAGTGGATGAGGTAAAGACAAGCAGAAAAAGGGCTGCTCGAGGAGAGGAAGCTCGGCAAGAAAATTCTGACGCCTCGGGCGAGACACGGCTTGACGAAAAGCTCGGAATGGTTTATGACTCTCCCCCCTCTCAGAAAGGCGATCTGAATCAAATCAGTGGACTCACGAAAAAGCACGTTGCGAGGCTTAACACCGCTGGAATCTATCTTGTGCAACAGGCTGCGGATTGGAGCGAGTCGAACATCGATAGCGTGGCAACCCTTCTCGAGATCGAAGATCGTGGAGTGGTCGAGGGCTGGGCTGCTCAGGCAAAGGAGCTGATGACGAGTAGCGAAGTAGAGTGAATCGAAAATTTATTGATAGATTATCATGGGACAAAAAGTACATCCGATCGGGTTTCGGCTTGCCGTGAGCAAAGACTGGCAATCGCGCTGGTATGCAACGAAGGAGAAGTATGGCGAACACCTTCATGCGGACATCAAGGTGCGGCGTTATCTCGAGCAACGGCTCCAAAAGGGCGCTGTGTCACGCATTGTGATCGAACGTGCGTGGAACAGTGTGCGGGTTACGTTGCACACTTCACGTCCTGGGCTGATCATCGGCAAGCGCGGCCAAGAGATCGATGTCATGACGAATGCAATTGCTCGGATTTGTAGCACGCCTCAAGTAAAGATCGATATTCATGAGATTCGTCAACCGGAGCTCGATGCTTCTTGGGTAGCGGCCCAAGTGGCTACTCAACTTGAGCGCCGGATTTCATTTCGACGTGCGATGAAGAAGGCGATCAGTACTGCGATGGATTTCGGGGCAGACGGGATTCGTATTCGATGCGCTGGACGACTCGGAGGAGGTGATATCGCTCGTGCAGAATCATACAGAGAGGGTAAAGTTCCTCTTCAGACTCTTCGTGTGCCGATTGATTACGGGTTTGTCCAAGCTGAGACGACTTGGGGAATCATTGGAGTGAAAGTGTGGATTACCAAGAAGCTCGAGACAGACGAGAAGGCCCCGGTGCGGCGCCAACGTCGTGAGGGGGGTGGACGTGGTGGAGACCACCGTCAGAATCGTAGGGACTCGAATCGCGCCTGAGAAAGAGGTGTATATCTGAGATTTTAATTATAAAAAGAGAGGACTACCGCCATGCCGCTAATTCCTAGAAAAGTTAAATTTCGTAAGACTCACCGTGGGAGCCGTGCCGGTAATGCCGCACGCGGAACCAAAGTAAGCTTCGGCGAATATGGACTCCAGTGCCTTGGGCGTACGTGGATCACCAATCGCCAGATTGAGGCGTGTCGGATCACGATTAATCGGAGCTTAAAGAGAAGAGGGAAAGTCTGGATTCGAATTTTCCCCCACAAGCCGATTACATCGCGCCCGCCAGAAACCCGGATGGGTAAAGGTAAAGGACCAGTTTCCGCATGGGTGGCGGTCGTTCGCCCTGGAACTATGCTGTTCGAACTTTCGGGAGTGCCAGAGTCGGCGGCGAAGGAGGCGTTACGGTTAGCGTCCAACAAGCTCGGGGTACGGTGTCGCTTTGTGGCTCGTGGAGAGCAGTGAATAATTAACAAGTGATCAAATAACCATATTCTTCCATGGCCAAGAACAAGAAAAATCTGATCGAGTTAAGCACCAGCGAGTTGGCGCGACGAAGAACTGAGCTGAAAGAAGAGGCGCTGATGATGCGCGTCCAGAAAGAGGCCGGTCAATTAGAGAATCCCTGCCGACTCCGCGTGAATCGACGTGAGATCGCACGTATTGAGACGGTGTTGACCGCTCGCAAGAGTGCTCAAGCCTGAATAAATCGACTCGAATAACGAACGTAAGATCCACATTCAATTTTCATAGTAATGAGCGACCAAGAGACCACAAGCGAGCGCGGTGCCCGTAAAACCAAAGTAGGAATCGTGACATCTGATGCGATGCAGAAAACCATCGTCGTCGAAGTTTTGCGACGCGTGCCGCATCCTCGCTTTCGAAAGATCGTCAAAAAAACTACCAAGTTCTTCGCACACGACGAGGAAGGTACTGCTAAGGTAGGGGATCGTGTGCTGATCGAAGAGACGCGTCCGCTGAGCAAGAATAAGCGTTGGACGCTAAAATCGGTTTTGACACATTGATTCTCCCGAAGAAATTTATTCACTAATTACTTTTCAAAAGATATGATCCAGATGGAATCGCAGGTGCGAGTCGCCGATAATACCGGTGCTCGCGTCGCAAAAATGATCGGGGTTCTAGGAACCCGTTCGCGTCACGCGAATATTGGAGATATTGTTACCGCGCACATTCGTGAATCAATCCCAAGTGCTAGCGTAAAAAAGGGCGATGTTGTTCGAGCTGTTGTCGTGCGGACGTCGGCTCCGATACGCCGACCGGATGGATCTGTGCTGCGTTTCGATGGCAACGCGATCGTAATTATCGATAAAGATAAGAATCCCCGTGGAACACGGATTTTTGGCCCGGTGGCTCGCGAGCTCCGTGAGAAGAACTTCATGAAGATCGTCTCCTTGGCGCCGGAAGTTCTTTGAAACCCTCAGTTATTATTTAGAAGGAAGTGTCAACATGGCAAAGCGCGTAAAAACTCACGTGAAAAAGAATGACAATGTGGTTGTCATTACGGGGAACTACAAAGGCGAAAAGGGAAAAATTCTACAGGTGTTCCCAGAAAAAAGCCAAGTTCTGATCGAAGGAGTGAGGATGATTAAAAAGCACGCTCGTCCAACTCAGGATAATCCTGAAGGTGGAATTATTGAAAAAGAGGGCCCGATTCATATTTCGAATGTGAGAAAGGTCGATGCCTGAAAGTAGAAAGAATTGAGATTAAGGCTATGCAACCTGCACTAAAAACATTTTACAAAGAAAAGATCGCGAAGGAGCTGAAGGAAAAGTTCGGCTATGCGAACCCTCACTGTATCCCGAGGCTTGAAAAAATCGTACTCAACGTCGGATTTGGAAAGGCGGAAGATAGAAAGGCGGCGGCTGAAGCCGTAATCGGAGAGTTAGGAAAGATCACTGGACAGAAAGCTGTTCCGACCCGGGCAAAGACTGCGATCTCAAACTTTCGGCTACACATAGGCGATGTGATCGGGGCGCGTGTCACGCTTCGCGGCGACCGTATGTGGGAGTTCCTTGATCGTTTTATTAACTTGGCCGCCCCGACGATTCGGGACTTTCGTGGTCTGCCGACCAAATCATTTGATGGCCGTGGGAATTACACCTGTGGCATATCGGAGCATACGATTTTTCCTGAGATCGAGATTGATAAGGTTTCCCGAAATATGGGATTCGACTTCACGATCGTGACTACCTCCGAAACCGATGCGGAGGCACGCGAGTTGCTGACTCTCCTCGGCTTTCCCTTCCGCAAAGTGGGTGCTGCCGCTTAACTTTCTTCAACGTCTTCTTACCAAGCTTAATTATGGCCGTTCTGTCTGACCCGATATCCGATTTTCTCACTCGCTTTCAAAATGCAGCGAGAGCGAATCAGGAGAAATTTTCCGCCCCGTACTCGCGGATGAAAGAAGAGATCGCACGCATCCTTAAGGAGGAGGGCTACCTCTGGTCCTATGAGAAGAGCGGCGAAGGAGTGTCCGCTCAGCTTATTGCAAAGCCTCGCTACGATGGGCGTACTCCAGCTCTGGCTGGGGTGAAGCGAGTGAGTCGTCCCGGCTTGAGACACTACGTTGGGAGTGGTGAAATTCCGAAAGTACTCGGTGGAATGGGTATCTCCATCATTTCGACTTCGAAAGGTCTGATGGTTGGACATAAAGCCCGGAAGCAGAACATCGGAGGAGAGCTGCTAGCGCTCGTCTGGTGAATCGGTCCGCAGTAACGATAAATTTTAAATTCGAGCCTACATGTCACGCATTGGTAAACAACAAATCAGCCTTCCGGATAAAGTCGAAGTAGAGGTAAGTGGGGGGCGCGATCTCTGTGTCAAGGGACCGAAGGGTCAGCTTCATTGGGTTCTGCCACACGGGATTTCGCTAGAGCAAGAAGGTGGGAATCTGAGCGTTAGTCGAGATTCCGAGTCGCGCGAATTACGTGCGATGCACGGAACGGCCCGCAGTCTCGTTGCCAACATGGTGCAAGGTGTCTCTCATGGATTTACAAAGGAGCTCGAGATTGTTGGCGTCGGTTTCCGAGCTGCCGTCAAGGGGAGTCAATTAAATCTGACCCTAGGATACTCGCATCCGGTGAATCACGATATCCCGGAAGGAATTCGAGTAACGGTCGAGAATAATACAAATATTCGAGTCGAAGGAATTGATAAGCAGTTGGTCGGGCAATTCTCCGCTGAGGTGAGATCCTATTATCCGCCAGAGCCGTACAAGGGTAAGGGAGTGCATTACAAAGGTGAGAAGATTCGTCGTAAGCAGGGTAAGAGTGTGCGATAAGAGAATACCTTTATTAGAGTTATGAGCAAATACGTTCGAAAACAAACGATCGCCCGACTTCATCGGCGCATTCGTCGGAAGATTTCCGGAACAGCCGCAAGGCCGAGATTGGCAGTTCATTTTTCCAATCAGCATGTATACGCCCAATTGATCGATGATACATGTGGCAGCACGCTTGCTGCGGCTTCGACGATGGATAAATCCGTAGCGAATGGAAAGGCAAATCAAGAGTCCGCCGCTAAGGTCGGAGCAGCTTTGGCTGAAAAAGCTAAGTCTGTGAAAATCGAGAGCGTGGTTTTCGATCGAGGTGGTTTCCCCTATCATGGGAAGGTTAAGGCACTTGCAGATGCGGCTCGGGAGGCGGGTTTAAATTTCTAACATTGAAACTATGAGCGACGAACTCAATAACGATAGCCTATCAGGGAAAGCGGAGGCCAAGATCGAGGAGACAGTGGACGGCCTCACTAGTGGTGGCGAAGCTGATGCGGAAGCTCCACAGCACCTCGATAAGGTGAAGATTGCCGAAGATAGGCTTCGTTCATCCAATCCTCGTCCGCAGCGCGATTCAGAAGAGGATATCTTCGAAAAGGTGGTACACATTAATCGATGCTCCAAGGTAGTGAAGGGGGGGCGTCGCTTTAGCTTCAGTGCCCTTGTGGTGAGCGGGGATCGGAAGGGAAATGTTGGATTCGGTTTTGGTAAGGCTTTGGAAGTATCCGAGTGCATCAATAAGTCGACTGAATCGGCGAAACGTCAGATGATGGCCGTTAATATTACCGAGAATACGATTCCTCATCCAGTATTGGGCGAGCATGGGGGAGCCAAAGTGCTTCTGATACCAGCATCTCCAGGAACTGGACTCATTGCTGGAGGTGGAGTTCGAGCGGTCGTGGAGGCTGCAGGAATCAAGGATTTGCTCGCCAAATCAATGGGATCGAACAATCCAGCGAATGTTGTCAAGGCGACATTGCAGGCGCTTGAGCAACTCCGCACGAAGGCGCAAATTTATGCAGGGCGAGGAAAGCGCCTACCCGAGAAAAAGGCTCTATAAGAGCGTAACCGATATTGAGTTTTACACATGAAATTACATGAATTGAAGCCAGCCCCGGGATCCAAGCATCGGCGGCGTCGCGTGGGTCGTGGAGAGAGTTCTGGTCTCGGACGCACTTCGGGTAAAGGAAATAAAGGTCAGAAGGCTCGTGCTGGAGCCTCGATTCGCCCTGGGTTTGAAGGTGGACAGATGCCTCTGGCGCGCCGTCTTCCGAAAAAAGGTTTTAACAACAATCAATTCAAGGATCAATACGCCGTTGTGAACGTCTCATCGCTCGAAGCCAAGTTCTCGGATGGTGATCAGGTAACTGAAGAGAGTCTTCGCTCTGCTGGTCTAGTGAAGGGAAGGTGGGATGGAATTAAGATTCTGGGCAATGGGGAACTGACTCGAAAGTTAACGGTCAGCGCCGATAAAATATCTACGACTGCCCGAGAGAAGATCGAGAAGGCTGGCGGAAGTATCGCTGCAGCTTGAGCTTATCGCCTTCGAGTCTAACCATTTCAAAGTCTGAGATGATTTCTGCATTCACCAATACAATGAAGATTCCGGAGCTACGCTCCAGAATTCTTTATACATTGCTCCTTTTAGTTATAGTACGACTGGGAGCGGTGATTACTGTACCAGGCGTGGATCAGAATGTACTGCAGGAATGGTACAATCAAGTGCAACAGCAATCTGGTGGTGGGCAGGGATTGACTCAGATGCTGGCGCTGATGAATGTATTCAGCGGTGGCGGCCTGCAGAACTCGGCTCTCTTTGCGCTCGGGATTATGCCGTATATCAGTGCATCGATTATGATGCAGTTGATGACAGCGGTTGTTCCTTCTCTTAGTAAGATCTCTCGTGAAGAAGACGGACGGCAGAAGATTAGCCTTTACACGCGAGTTCTTACCATCGTGCTGTGTCTCTTCCAAGGGTGGATGCTAGCGAAGTCGCTGGTTACTCCAGAGGCCAATCCATTTCTTCGTGAAATCGCAAGCGGTTCTAGTCGAGAGCTTGTACCCGACGCGGGGCCGTTTTTCGTTTTGAGGACGGTCCTCATCATTACTGCTGGGGCGATGCTTCTGATGTGGATTGGGGACCAGATGACCGAACGAGGAATCGGGAACGGTGTATCGATCATTATTACCGTTAATATTATCTACGCTCTTCCTGGCGCGCTCTTCCAAGTGTACCAAACCTATGTCGCCGGAGCCGGTGAGAACATGTTGAACCCATTCAAACTCGTCGCATTACTCGCGTTCCTCTTTATCGTAGTAGCCGCAGTCGTTGCTCTGACGGAGGCCCAACGCCGAGTGCCGATCAATTATGCGAAGCAAGTCCGAGGAGGGAAGATGTACGGTGGACAGACGCAGCATATGCCACTGAAAGTGAACTACGGCGGCGTAATGCCTATCATCTTTGCCCAGGCAATTCTGATGTTCCCTTCTCAGATCATCGGATGGATGTTCCCCAATGAGGTATGGGCGCAACGTGTAATGAGCATCCTAGGCGGCGGCTCACACGGATGGGTGTATTATAGCTTGACCGGTGCGATGATATTCTTCTTTAGCTACTTCTGGGTCGCTACTATGTTCCAACCAAACCAGATCGCCGATGATCTGAAGAAGAACGGAGGCTACATTCCTGGAATTCGCCCCGGTAAGCCGACTGCTGAATTTCTGGATCGATCCATGAGTCGTCTTACCTTTGCTGGAGCCATCTTCCTCACGGTTGTCGCGATCCTCCCGTCGATCCTCTCATCAAGTATGGGCGTGCCGCCGCTCGCTGCGCAGTTCTTCGGGGGCACCGGATTGCTAATTATTGTCGCTGTTCTTCTCGATGTTATGAGACAGGTGGAGACTCACCTGATTCAGCGACACTATGATGGATTCTTGCGAAAAGGACGTTTGCGCGGGCGCTTTGATAGTCCAGGCGGTACCGGCTCTCTCGCGAGTGGAAATCAGTTGCTCTGGCTGTCAGTGATCGCCGCAATTCTAATTATTGGTGGACTGGTTTACTATCAAATCACCGCACATTGATCCACTCTCGTCTATTTGACTTTGCGTGAAATACCCGAGGCAGGGATGGCAAAACGAAAATCACGTATTTCTTTGCGTAGCGGAAGTGAGGTCGATGGCCTCCGTGAGGCAGGGCGCTTTGCTGCTGATGTCCTTAATTCGGCTTGCGATGCCGTCAGATCCGGAGTAACGACCGGGGAAATCGACCAGATCGCGGCCCGTGCGATCGCAAAACTAGGATGTAAGAGTGCCTTTTTAGGCTACCGCAGCTATCCAGGTAACATTTGCATCTCCGTCAATGAAGAGGTTGTTCACGGGATTGGTGGGACTCGCGTGCTGAAGGACGGCGATATCGTCAAGATTGATGTCGGAGTGTCCACCCCGAAAGGCTGGATTGGCGATAACGCGAAGAGTGTTGCGGTGGGAGAACTTTCGTCTAGTGCCGAGAGCTTGCTCGCGGCGACCGAAGCTTCTCTCTATGCTGCGATTGCTGCAGCTAGGCAGGGCGTTCTCCTATCGGTGGTTTGCTCAGCTGTGGAAGGTTTCGTCTCACCACGCGGATATAGCGTAGTGCGGGAATTTGTTGGGCACGGGGTCGGAAGAAAGTTGCACGAGGAGCCGCAGGTTCCCAATTACTGGGAGGTCGACTCTATGCGGGCACGCGGATTTGCGAATCCTCGACTCGAGGCTGGAATGGTGCTCGCGATTGAGCCGATGGTGAATGCTGGAGGTCCTGAAATCTGTATTCTGGACGATCAGTGGACTGTGATTACGCGGGATCAGTCGCTATCAGCTCACTTTGAACATACGGTATTGATAACGGACCAGGAGGCGGAGATTCTCACTCCCCGTGAGAGGAGCTTTACCGCTCCGGCGGCATAGCCGCTAGATCCTTCGAAATAAAACTGAAATTTTGAATAAATTTTTGAAACAGCGGTTGCGAGATAGCGAATCTGTAGTAAAGGTTCCCTCCCCATTTTTGCGGAGAGACTTTATCTTTACACCGCTATCCTATGGCTCTCACGTTGATGCAGTGAGGACCGATTTGCTGTGGATGAACTCACTGGGCGATCCATTGTATTGACGAATTCTCTCATTTAACCCATAATCATTTATGAAAGTTCGATCCTCGATCAAGCGACTATGCACCGAATGCCGAATTATTAAGCGGCACGGCGTTTTGCGCGTCATTTGCGAAAACCCCAAGCACAAACAGCGTCAAGGCTGAGTGTAAGTTTATTTAAAAACCACGAATATGGCACGTTTGTTAGGAGTAGAAATCCCGAATGAGAAGCGTATTGAAGCTTCTCTCTGTTACATTTATGGCATTGGGCGCGTGACTTCGGTCAAGGTGCTCGATGAGGCCGGTGTGAACCCGGATACTCGAACGGGGGAGTTGAGTGAGGATCAGATGGCAAGAATCGCTGCAGCGATTACTGGTGGTGGTATCATGATCGAGGGCGATCTGCGCCGTGATCTCCAGATTCACCTGAAGCGTCTTACCTCGATTAATTGCTATCGTGGGATCCGGCATCGCAGAAACTTGCCTGTCAGAGGCCAGCGGACTTCCACAAACGCTCGTACGAGAAAAGGAAAGCGTAAGACCGTGGGCGTCGTTCGGAAGTAATTGGCAACCGAAAGATTTCAAAACTCAAAAATTATATGGCTGAAGAGAATCCCCCAGAAGCGAGCGAAGCCCCGGTGACGGAAGCGGCTGTCGCTCCCGTTGAAGCTCCTGTCGAAGCACCTCGTAAGGAGAAGGAGCGCCCCCGCACAGCTGAGGATATTTTCCTCGAAATGGAAAGTGCTGAAGGTGTTGAAAAGCCCAAGGTGCTGAAGGCAAAGGGAAGCAAGAATGTGCAGTCTGGGGTGGTTCACGTGGCGGCTACCTACAATAATACGATCGTTTCTGTGTGCGACCCCGTAGGAAATGTCATCGGGTGGTCGAGCTCTGGCAAGATGGGATTTCGAGGTTCACGGAAGAGTACGGCCTACGCTGCGCAGCTAGTGGCGCAGGATGCTTGTCGCCAGGCGATGGCGCATGGCTTAAAACAAGCGGAAGTTCAAGTGAAAGGCCCTGGCTCGGGACGTGAGTCCGCAGTGCGAGCCGTCCAAGGGCTCGGAATCGAGGTGTTGCGAATTAAGGATGTAACCCCTGTGCCACACAATGGGTGTCGCCCGAAAAAAGCTCGCCGAGTCTGATTTTATCTAAAACAATCCTTTATTTTTCATCCATGGCCAGATACACAGGTCCTTCAGATCGCATTAGTCGCCGCTTCGGAGTGGCATTGTTCGGACCCTCCAAAGCGTTGGAGCGTCGTCCTTATCCCCCTGGGCAGCACGGTGCACGCGGCGCACGCAAAAAGCGGAGTGATTACGGAGTCGCGCTGAATGAAAAGCAGAAGCTACGTTTCCAATACGGCCTGCTCGAGAAGCAGTTCCATCGCTACTACGAAGAGGCTCATCGACGCAGTGGGATTACGAGTGACATCATGGTGCAGCTTCTAGAGACTCGCCTTGATAATGTTTGCTATCGCTTAGGGCTGGGGAATACCCGTCGTGCTTCTCGGCAGTTCGTCGGGCACGGCCACGTTCACGTCAATGGTAAGCGTGTCGATGTCCCTTCATATCAGGTGAAGCCTGGCGACAAGATTAGCGTGAGTGCTGCCGCTGCTTCGCGACAGTTGGGGGCGCGTTTGCTCGAGCAGACTCAGATTCGCCCAGTGATGGACTGGTTGGCTTTTGATCGTGACACCATGGAAGGTAGCATGTTGCGCCTGCCTGATGTTGCCGAGGAAATCGACACGATGGTGAATGTCCAGTTGATCGTCGAGTTGTACTCGCGGTAAGGCTTGTTGGCTGGAATTTGACGGTAATGGCCTCGGGTCGACTTCGAATGCGAAGTCGATTCGAGGCTTTTTAGTAAAGAGAAGCTGTGGTGTGAAAACCCATACGAGGTGTGTTCGCGATCCTGAGTTGAAGGAGATCGACGAGATTATTATTTACAAGTGAGACTCTCCTGATACTCTACTTTCTTTAATTTTATGAATCTGAAATTGAGTCTAAGTTTACCTTTCGGGATCTTGCTGTGCCTTGGTTGTTGCTCGATTATTGCTCAGGACAGTGCTGGTGGGCCGTCTGCTGTGGCGGAGGCAACGAGTCTCGAAGGGCGTGCGCGAGCACTGATGGAGCGCTATAAGGGAGCTCTTGTTGTCGTCACCGCCAAGGGGACACTCAAAGCGACTACTTCGGGAGACCCGCTGCCAGATCGCGCGGTCGAAAGGCGCACTCTCGGAGTGACGATTGGGGATGACGGCCTCGTCGTAGTCTCGAATTCGGCCATCGATGCGGCTGTTGGATTAGAGGGGCAACAGGCTCAGATGGATAGTAAGGTCGTTGTGATCAAGTCTGCGAAGACTGAGTTCTCTCCAGCGGAAATCAGCTATGGAGATACGACTTTATTGCATGGCAAGGTGGTCCGACAGGATCTGGATGCCGATGTCGCGTTCATTCTTCCAGTTGAGGCGGAGGTTAAAGGATTGTCGAAGAAGTTCGAAAAGGTGGATCTCGCTGGGTTTGCTGCCACCGTGGATGCTGCGGATGAAGTGATCGGACTTTCACGCTCGTCGGCAGTCTATGGCTATATGCCAACCTTAGTTTTAGGACGGATTACCGGCGTGTTCAAAGGTGATCGGACGTTTTTCGTGACAGATGCGGGAACGGCTCAGGGGGTTCCGGTGTTCACGCTCGACGGTAAGCCCGTGGGAGTGACTGTGATGCGGATTCTAGACGGGCAGCCTTCAGGAGTGCTGGGCACCTTGTCCGCTGGGTCGATCCAGGTGATGGCGAACATTGCCCGAGACGCGGCAAAGGCTAGCCCTTCCTCAGCGGAGGCGGCCGCCCCCGCCAAGGCACCGGCAGAAGACGCTCAGAAGAAGGTGAAGTGAAAGTGTAGGGGCCTTTGCGAGGACGGTTTGAAGCGAAGGGTAGCGCAAACCGTGCCTGTCAGGAAACGTGTCATGGCGCTAGGGCGCGATTGGGCGATTGGTGCTTGGGCGGTCCTTATACAGGAGTAAACTTTTTCTTCGGATAGACGCTGAAAGCTTGAAGGCCTGCGGTCTTTATCATAAGAATAGAGGGCTTCCATGATCCATCGTGTCTGTTTTTGTTTGAGTGTTTCTGCGCTTTCCGTGCTCAGCGCGATTGCGCAGGATCGCGCTGAGTTATTTGCTAAGGCTGTCGAGTCTCGGATTACCGCTGGTCATGTCGTGCGGGGCGATGATCCTGAGTGGTATTTTCCGACACGAGAAGTGAAGCATCTCGCGACAGGGCGTTTTTGGGAAAAAGCCTGGGAAGCAATTGCTGAAAATCATAGTGATCCGGTTGTGGGAATTCTTGAGTTTCATGCGATGCTGAAAGAGAGAGGGGTCGATCTGTTGCTAGTTCCGGTTCCTGCAAAGGGGGCTATCTACCCAGATTATTTGGTGAGTGATTTTCGTCCTGGGGATCCTGCGGCGCTAGCGCCGTTTCTCAAGCAAATTCACGAGAGTGGAGTCGATGTGCTCGATCTAGAGCCGGAGTTTCAAAAGGCCCGTGCAGCGGATTCCGGCGCACTGCTCTATTGTCGTCAAGATGCACACTTTTCTCCTTTAGGTGCAGCGATGACAGCCCAGCTGATCGCGAGTGCAAAGCCGATCACTGGTGGGACTCCCGGGCGTTACACTTTGGGCAATCGGGAAATGCTCACTTTCGTCGGAGATCTGATTGCAGGAGATGAGAACGAACGTGTGGTGCCCCCCGAGTCGCTTCCTCTGAATTACGTGCTCACAGAGGGGACTGTTGGGGTGACACCTGACCCGAAGTCACCGGTGCTTCTGCTAGGCGACAGCCATACACTAATTTTCCACGAGGGGCGAGATGCCGGAATGCACTGTGTAGGAGCTGGTGTGTTGGATATGCTGGCACTCAAGTATGGGCTGGCTCCTGATTTAGTAGGCGTCCGGGGTTCTGGAATGGTGCAGGCGCGAAAGCAGCTTTTTTACAAGGCATCTTCGACTCCTGACTACTGGGAGGGGAAAAAGCTGGTGATCTGGCTGTTCAGCGCCCGAGAGTTCACACAGTCCACCGACAAGCCCGTGACGATCCCTTTGAGTCGCTGAGCGAGCGGGGACGACGACGGTCTCTCTGTAAAATTCAGAATTGAGTCCGTCATCGAGCTAGGACTCGGGATCGGGAGAATATGGCAAAATCAGTGCTCCCAAGGAGGAAGGCTGCTTCTCTGACTCTGTATGATTCGGCGACTACAATGAAAACGAATTTCACGATAGAAGTCAATTGAGTTTGTCCGTGAGATTTTCAACAGTGTCTGGGGTCGTCAAATCAGTATTGAGTCACGTACGAGTAGGGTGGAAGGTTAGGCTCCTTGGGAAAGCCATCGATCCTGAACCATAAGAGAGTTCCCGCCTTGGAACCGCCTTCTAATCTGAGCACCTTGGCTGTGGTGAGAAAAGAGACGCGTGTGTCGAACGTCGCATATCCCAATTTATCCGCTTTGCTCCACCAACCAATTCCAACACCTTCCCCTGACACACGAATTCGTATAGCGGCATCAAGTTTGTATCTTCCAGGTAGCATTAGCTGTCAG
Source organism: Verrucomicrobiota bacterium (assembly GCA_963205275.1). Lineage (GTDB taxonomy): Bacteria > Verrucomicrobiota > Verrucomicrobiia > Verrucomicrobiales > DEV007 > Arctic95D-9. Next base: position 33,997 of record CAUJIH010000038.1, read on the forward strand.
CGTAGTTGTCCACCTGCCGCTTACTGGATTAAATAGGCACCGCCCGCTGCGTCGGGAGGCTT
>CAUJIH010000039.1 GCA_963205275.1 Verrucomicrobiota bacterium
CTTAGGCGGATTCTTGTCTCGCCAGCGCTGGATGCGTTGGACCTGATCGGCTTCGTAATCTTTCAGCCAAGTGACGCCGTTTTCCAATACTCCGGGGACGATGGCCAATCCGGCGGACTGGGCGACCTGGAGACCGTGGACGACGACGGCGGTGGTATGGGGATAGGAAGACTCGCGCTCTCCGCTGAACCAGCCCCAACCTCCGTCGCGGTTCTGCATGGAACTGAGGCGTTCGAGTCCGGTTTTGACAATGAGCTGGTGCTCTGCATCGTCAAAAACTGGATTTTTGTCCGACCAGCGAAGCTCGCGCCACTGCTGCGCCCGCTTTTTGGAATCGCCGATTTCCTGTGCGTTGAGGTTGGTGCGCTTTTTCTTCACCTCGGCGAGGTTGACCTTTAGGTCGAGGAGCGTTTTGCGGGCGACAACGGCGGGCACGAAGCGGTTCAAGGTCTGCTCGGTGCAGCCATAGGGGTAGTCCACCAGATAGGGCAGGGCATCTACCATGGCAGTCGCGAGGCTAGGGGAATAGCGCACCTCCAGCCGCGATTGATCCGGGCGTCGCTCGTTGGGCACGGTGAAGGTGATTTTTGTTTCCTCTGCGTCTGGACGGAGCACGGTGCTCCAGCTCTCTGTCTTGAGCATCCCGTGGACGTGGACGGGAAACTTCATCTCCACAGCGTCGCTGTCTGTGTCGGCGACGGCTTTCATGCGGACGACGGCGGTGCCTTCTCTAGCCGCCTTCACGCGCCAGTCGATGCGCTGCTCGCCCTGACTTGTGAGCGTGACGGTTTTTGCCAGTTTTTGTCCGTCGATCGCTTCGAGGCAGGCGCCGTCGAGTTCAAGTGAGACTTTGACCTCCTTCTCGGTGTCGAGGTAGTTGTGGACGTTGGCACTGAGCGTGACCTCGTCCTTCTCGACGAAGAAACGCGGGGCTTGGAGGCGGAGGATGAGATCCTTGCTGGTGATGATTTCGGCCTCTGCCTCACCGACTTTCGTCCCGTGCCCCATGGCCCATGATTTGATCTTCCAAGTGGTGAGATTGTCAGGGAGCGGAATTTCGATTTCGGCGAAGCCCTGTTGATCCGTCTCCAGCGATTGAGTCCAGAAGGCACTATCTGCAAAGTCGCTGCGTATCATGACGGACTGCTCGGGAGGTGCTCCGCCCGCGCCAGAGCCGTTTGGAGCGACCCTGGATTCGCTCGAAGTTGCTTTCTCGGCGACGGAGAGAGCAGCCTGAGCCGGAGCAGGAGCAGACATCACCATAGCGTCTCTCCTGTCTTCCATAAGAGCCCTTCCTCGGCGGCTACTGTCCTTGTCGAGAGCTAATCTCGATAGAACCATCATATCCACAGTGTCGCTTCCAAAAATGCCCAGTGGCTCCCAGCCCGGGAGTCCAGTAGGAATATTGAGAGAAGGCCAAAAAGCCCCCAGATTCGAACTTTTCTCCTCACGATGATGCCGCCTCCATTTCCAGAAATATTCGCCGATCTTCGAAACGTTGGAGCCGCCGGAAATATACTCGAGCGCCTTGTCATACACGGTGACGACAGTGCTGCCGACGTAGGGCTGGCCGTCTGACTCGGTAAGCTGGATTTTCACCTTGGCTGTGGAGCGCGGCTTGTAGCGCTCTGCATTCGGGGTCAGGTCCATGGTCAGGACTCGTTTTGCGGGGGGAACGGCAATTTCTCGCATGGTCGAATGGACTTGGCCATCGCTGACGGTGAATGCCTCGACGAAAAAGTTGGGCATGTCACCCTGGGCGACCGCGATGGTCTGTGTTGTGCTCTTGCCTTTGAGATGAATCACCTGCGGACGCGGTGCGATTCCATTGATCGGTTTCACGAAAAGGAAGACGGTGCTGTCGGCTTTCTCCGTATTGATGAGTAGTTTCACCTCCTCGCCAGGAGCGTATTCCGCCTTTTCCGGCACGAGTTCGATCTGCGAGAATCGATAGTCGCGGTGATCATTTTCTTCGCCCCGAATGACAAAAAACACACCACCTTCCTGTTCGTGGCCTTTGGCGTCCTTTATTTTGGTGGAAAGCCGATACTGTCCGGCCTCGGTAGCGCTGAATTTCACCTTCGCGCTTCCATTCTGATCGGTGGTGATGTCTTGTCCGGCGACCTCTTTTTCTTGTGGCTTACCTTTGTCATCGTAGCTCAGTTTTAGCAAAGAGACGTGTCCTGTGCCTTTCACGCCTTTCTGGTCCAGCGTCATGGCACGCAGATGGGCTTCGATGGGCTTGCCCACTTCATAGTGTCCACGATCCGTCCAAGTAGTGACCGAGAAGGGCTTGCGGGCGACGAGAACCTGACCGCTGCCAAAAATGGTGCGACGGCTCTCGTCGGTGACTTCAACGCTGATTTCGTAGCGATGATCCTGATCGCCGTGGAGTTCCTTGGCGAGCGTCGTGTCGATGGGAATCTCCAGTTTGCCATCGGCTCCGATACTGCCTTCGCTCTCCATCACGAGTTCCGGCGGGTCGGTATGCTGCGGCCACCACCACCAGATGGGAGCACGGCAGCCCCAGGATCGGAAGCCGGGATACCAGTCGTAATCATAGCCAAACCACCAGTAGCCGGAACCGTAAAACCAGTCCCAGGGACGCTGGGGATACCAGCGGGTGGTATAGGCGCTGCGTTGCACCTTGTATTTCACCGTGGCATTCGTCACAGGAGCGCCGAAGTAGTAATCGGCAGAGAGTTTCACGGTGACTTTTTCACCTAGCATCACCGGTTCCGACGGGGCATCGACTTTGACCTCGAACTCTGGTTTCTTGTATTCCTCCACGCGGAAACTTCCTTCCTGCTGAAAGGAGACTCGTTCTGAAAGGCAGGTGAATTCAAAGCGATACACTCCAAGGGTGGCTTCCTCTTCCAGTGTGAGCTGGTCGTCGAGACCTCCCCAAGGATCGGCGGTCAGTTCTTTTTCGAAGACCTTTTCGTTTTTGGGATTTCGGATGATGACTCGGAACTTTGCTCCGCCGAATTCCGATTTGTCTTCCGGGGAGTCATACTTCGCTAGTCGCGCCCAGGCTTTCCATTTGACTTCCTGTTCGGGACGATAGACCGGCCGATCCGTGATAAGGTGGATTTTCCGCTGCGCCCATTCCTGCTCGGATTTTCCGGCGAGCCAGACATTTTGAAATCCGAGATGAGCAAAGCGGCCCTCCTGGGTGGTGGCAGTGACGAGCCACTGATATCGCTGCTCTGGATCAGACAGGGTCTTCGGGGCAGCGAAATACTGTCCGTTCTCGTCGGTGAATTCGGCAAAGTTGCGCGTCCGAATATTGGCATCACGCCGTTTTCCCAGCCATCCGCTGCGTTGACTGCTATCGATGTACTCTACGGCGTATCCGAAGAACTCTAGATTTGCTTTGGCCACGGGATCGCCTGTCTTCGCATCGACGACGAAATACTGCTGCTCGTTGATTCCCTGCTTGGAAACGATGGCTGTATCTGTGATCCAGACGATGCACCCGACTGCATTGCCTTTGTCCAAAGTCGCCTCGACAAAATAAGCGCCTGCTGTCTGGAGCGGCGTCGTGATATCGATTCGGCGATCCCAGTGCTTCTCACGCGGCTCCAAATCGAGTTCCCAAGCGGCCACTTGTTCGCCCAGATATTTGGCCATATTTTTCTCGGCGATCTCGTAACCAATACGAGAGAGATTCGTCTTTCCCCAATCGGGAGAAGCAGGATTCGATTTCAGGTACTCTTTTATATCGGCGAGCAAATCATTGAACTTCACCTTTCGGGCTGTTAGTTTTAGCTGTTTTCCGTTGCGAAAGACGTAGCCTAGCTTTGCTCCCGTGCCCGGCACTTGGGTGGTCGAACCATCAAATCGGCCCCAGTTTTTCACAATCTGATCGAGCTGAGTTCGCCAACTGGATTTAAGCTGCTTGCTGGGATTCAGCCTTTTGAGCGCATCTCGATAAATCGCAGCGGCTTCCTCGTACTGACGACGATTGCGAAAGATCGTAGCCAAGTCCTCGACCGTCTGAAGAGCGATATCGGGGGAGGCTTCGTTGGTGAACACTCGTTCTAAAATCGCGATGTAATTAAACTCATCGGGCAGGGTGAAGCGTTTCACCCCCGTGGCGAGACGGGCGATGGTTTCGTTTTTCTTCAGGGTATGGAGCGTGAGCAGACCCTCTTGACTGCCCTGGTCATCCTCCTCTGGATTGCGCCAGTATTGCGCGATGGTCTGCACGCCGAACTGATCGCGAAGCAGGCGATAAAAAGTCAGATCCGCCTGGAGCGCATGTAGCGGTCCCTGTTTTGCCTGCTGCCCGAGCAGCCAGCGAAGCCGCTCGCCGTCTGATTTCGCAGCAGACCACGACTTGGGCATAGAGAAAAAAACAGCGTCTCCTTTCTCATCGACTGGGGCACCTTGCTGGGAGCGACCGGGATAAAAGCCCCGCCGTCTTTGGAAAGAAAATTCGCTGTCCTCGTAATCCGGGAGTTCCGATAAATCGGTGACTGCCTGGAGTTCCCAGTATTCCCGAGCCTGAATCGTTCCAGCCATTTGCGCATAGAAGTTGGCCCGCTCGTCCGAGGTGGCATCGGACGTCTCCATTTTCTCCATGGCTTGCTGAAATAGCTGGAGACCACGCACCCGGTCACGATCTGCGCTGCTGATTTGCTTCCCATCTTGATACTGTCCGCGCTGGAATTCGCCGCTGATCATCGTACCCCAGGACTGGGTATTCTGGTATTGGACCGCTGCATCGCGCAGCAGAAGCCAGTTGTCCGGATGGGCCTTGACTGTGCTCTCGACCAGTGCCTCCCATTCATTCCAGTGACCGAGTTGCCGGATGCATTGGATCGCCTTTTCCAGATCATCACCTGGATTCTTTCCGGTATTTTCAGCCGCAGGCAAGATTTCTCTCCAGAGAGTGAGAGCGTCGTTCCAGTTGCCGTCTTTCATCGCCCGCTCGGCTTTTACACGTTGGTCTTCGACGGTATCGGCTCGTGATTTCATGGGGAGCTGCGTGCCAATGATGGCGATCAGGGGGACTAGGAGGCGCACGATCATATGACCGTTATAACGATTTTCCGCCGTATTTCTGAGAGAAATCTCTCTTCTGGTGAAATCTTATCGCGCTCTTGATCGACGGAAGCGTTTCTTTAGCTCATCAAGCGAATAGATCCGCAGAACCAGAACCGCTCCGAGGTAAGCGAATAATCCGATACAGACCATCGCCCCCACCAAAGAGACACGTTGAACAAAGCGTCCTGGTGCCATCAGGAGTTCATGTCCGAAGAATGCGATCACCCAGAGGACGATGCCCATCAGTGCGGAAGCGAGCACCAGTCGGAGCAATCGGCCCGTGAAGCCGATGCTGCGTTCCATAAAGCCAGCTCCGCGAAGCCCGAACCAGAGAAGCGCGACATTCACCCATCCGGCGATGGACGTGGCGAGCGCACAGCCGATCACCCCCATCCAGAGAAAAAACGGATAGACCAGTACGATATTGGTAACGGAAGAAATAATCGTAAACCGCATCGGAGTCTTCGTGTCCTCACGGGCGTAGTATCCCGGCTGGAGCACTTTCGCCAAGATGTAGGCTGGGGTGCCAGTCGCGAAGGCCGCAAGAATCCAACCTGCGTAGGAGGCGACGTCTCCGTCGAATTTTCCTCCTTCGAAAATGGCATACATCATTTCGCGAGGAATCGCGAGAAGAGCAGCCGTCGCAGGCAGACACAGGAAAAGCGAGAGTTCGATTCCTTTGCTAAGACTACGCTTGGCTTCCTCCTCCTCTCCGCCACGCAGGTTGCGCGTGATCTCGGGAAGCAGCACCACTCCCACTGCCATCCCGATCAGTCCTAGAGGGAGTTGATTGATACGATCCGCCAGGCTCATGCCAATTTTCCCTCCCACTGCCAGAGAAGCCACCGCCCCACCTACTAGGAGATTGACCTGCTGAATTCCTGCACTGACTAATCCCGGCCCCATGAGCAATCCCAGACGTTTGATATCGTCATCGATTCGGAAGCTCATCGGTTTCAGTCGAACGCCGTATAGCCAACAGGAAATCAGGACGATGAGCAATTGAACTACTCCGGATACGATGACAGACCAAGAGAGAACCATCAGCGGCGACTCTGTGCGAGGGACGATGAGCACCAGGGCCGCGATAAAGACAATATTGAGCGCCACATACGCCCAAGCCGAAGGTGCAAAAACTTTCCGGCTGTTCAGCACTCCGCTCAATGCCGCCACTAGGCAGACGAAGATCAGATATCCTATCGTAATCCGAGAGGCCTGTACCGCTGGAGCAAAGCGCCCATCTGCGACGAAGCCGATATTGGAAATCCGCACAATCGGCTCCATAAAGATGAAGCACAGCACCGCACAGGTCAGCAGAAGCCCGAACATCACAGAGAGCGTGCGGCTGGCGAATCGATCAGCAACTTCTGCACCCTCTTCTTCCAAGCGTCCACTGTACATGGGTACGAAAGCCGAGTTGAAGGCTCCTTCTCCGAAAATGCGGCGAAAGAGATTCGGCAACTGGAAGGCAGCGATCCAGACATCTGCCATCGCGCCGCCACC
>CAUJIH010000040.1 GCA_963205275.1 Verrucomicrobiota bacterium
GGTCGATACGCTTGACGCAGTGAGAAAAGGACAGATCGATGAAGCACGGGAAAAGCTTCAAACGCTGCATCCTGAATGGGTGATTCTCGATGCTTTATCCGACTCTCGCGCTGAGAGAATCAGTGACGTAGAAATTGATGATTTATTGGCAGAAATTGTTGGAAAACATGCCCCAAATGATGTAGTATATCAGTACCATGGAAACACTAGAAGAGACACGGGCGAGACTCCAGGCATGGTACGAGAAGCGCGGGCCGGAAACTCCAGAGCAGGAAGCGGCACGGCACGCGAGACACAAAGCGTACATGGCCGAACAGCGGGGTCTGGCGGCGAGAATCTACTCGCAGGCAGCCCGAAATGGCGAGCCAATAGTCAGCAGCGAGCGACCCCCGGACAAAGAGTCCTAAGCGACGCGGCGGGACGAGCATCGAGGGGCAATCGCCTCTCGATGGGCAGGCGGGAGATTACTCCCGAGCAAAAGGCGGAAGTTGAACAGCAGATTTCAGACGCTTTAGATCGTCTGAAAGACGAAGGACGCATTCGCGACGATGGATCGGTGTTCGCTCCGAACGGAAAGCCGTCTACACTCTATCAGTCGCTTTTAGATTGGACGGGCGACGAAGCTATAGCGCTACGTCGGTATGCGATGGTGCATACCCCCAATTTCAAGCGATGGTTCGGTGATTGGGAGAATGATCCGGAGAACTCTTCCAAGGTAGTGGATGAAAATGGGGAACCGATGGTGGTATATCATGGGAGCAGGTCACGATTTGACGCATTCGATGTAGGACCGGAAGGCGCACATTTTGGATCACGTAGCCAAGCGATGATGCGGAATCAGGGAGTCATCTACACAACGCCCCGTCGTCAGCACGGATACCTCGAAATAATTGATCAGAGCCTCGATGCGCACCTCCAAATTGGATAAATTCTGATCGGACACATTTTGTACCCTTACCCGTTTAATGACCGGAATACGATTCTGCTGAAGCGCCAGATTGATCGTCTGATCAGCCACGAACTCCAGTGTCACCAGAGGATGACTCGGGACATCTGAATTTGTCGAATCGCCCGAACAATCAGCGGTATTCGGGGGGAGTCTCCGGAGAAATCTCCTGTTCATTCAACGGCTCACTCACGATTCGAGATCATAGAAGGAGGATGAAAAAAGAGCAACCACTCGTCCGGGGAAACCTTTCCGGAACGACTCGCTCATCGCCCCTCATCCCCGCCGCAGGCAGCAAGGATTCCCGCCGCTTTGTGCAGAGTCTCCTCCCATTCCTTCTCCGGGATCGAGTCGGCGACGATTCCAGCCCCCACATGAAAATGCAGCAGCCCACGCTCGGCGATCAGAGTACGAATCGCGATGTTAAAGCGACTCTCGCGATTGAAGCCAAATCCACCGATGGCACCAGTGTAGAGTCCACGTTCGCACGGTTCCAGAGTCGCGATCATCTCTCGTGCCATCCGCTTGGGCGCTCCAGAGATACTGCCGCCGGGGAAGCAGGCTCGCAATGCCTCAGCGTGGCTAGTTCCTCTCCGTAGAATCCCTTCCACGGTCGAGACGAGATGAAACACCTGGGCGTGGCGCTCTAGCTTTAGCATCTCCGGTGCCGTGACACTCCCATATTCACAGACTTGACCGAGATCATTGCGCTCCAGATCTGTGATCATCGTCAGCTCCGCCAGCTCTTTCGCCGACTGGACCAACTCACTGGCCGAGGACTCATCGCACTGCGGATTCTGAAAGCGCGGTCGCGTGCCTTTGATCGGTCGTGTGCGAATGGCACGATCACTGATGTGAAGAAATTCCTCGGGCGAGGACGATAGTACCGTGCGCTCTCCTAGCCCACAATAGGCGGCATAAGGTGCCGGAGATACGGCTCTCAGTCTCAGATAAAGAGCAAAGAGCGCCCGACGATCCAGCTCCATCTTGGGCGCAATCAGACGATGGGAAAGATTCACCTGATAGATCTCACCAGCGGCGATCGCCTGGAGTGCCCCCTCCACCATTGAGCAGAATTTTTCCTGCGTAATCTCCGATGCGAACGAAATCTTTTTATCTGGCTGAGCAGGGAAAGGCCGTCTGCACGAGGAGAGCGATCCCACCTCCAGCCAAGACTCCTGAGAGTGATCATACCGAAGAAACTCCCGATATTCACCAAAGACAAAGCGACCGTCATAATCGACCGTGCCATAGAGTCCTGCACCGAGAAAGCGGCTCGTTTCCGACCTTGTAAACTCGGTAGATTGCTCGTTCTCTTCGCAATCGAGCCGCTGTGAGAGCATCTGAAAGTCAGACTCACAGAACAGATTCCCCTCGATCATCGATACGGGATTTGCGAAAATGATCGAAAAGTGCCCGGAAGATTCCGCTAGATCGCCCACCGCTGTCGCTGCCGAGTCTAAAAAGATCATGCCCGGCAGATGACTCAGTTCCGCAGCCACTTGCTCTGGAGAATTGCCGGACAAGCACTCAACCGGATCGATGGATTCAACGACTATGGACATACTTCAGCGAAAGAGACGGTTCTTTCATAGAATACTTTTCATAGAAAACTCAACTTTTCCCACTTGTCGCCTCCGATTCCCACGATCACAGCACTTTTATCTAGAAACTCTAGGAATTCATTCGATGTCCTTGAATTCTTGGATGAGCTTAGCGAGCGGTGATCATACCTCTTTGAATCATGGCTCCATTGACGACTCGACAGCTTTGACGCTCGTGTGTACACGACGGCATCCTCGAAGGCGCTCCACAACGGCTCTCGTTCGCAGAAGCGGATCTCGCAGACCTGCTCGCACCGATCACATGAAGAGCGAGATCTTTATGGCTCTGGCGTTTGCAGCTCGATGATCTTCGGATCTGGCACTCCATTGATTCCCTCGATGGAGTTGAGTTCGATCGCGACCTTGCGCCCAGGTTCGTCCACACGGAAGGCCACAGACGGAGCCGTGGAGAGATTCACGGGATACCAGAAGTAGGCATGGTTTCGACGAAACACGACGGCATCACTGTGATTGGCAGATCGATAGGCAGTGACGGCATCGCGCACTACATTGAATTCGACAATGGTCCCCGCAATCGAGGCAGCAGTGTCGCCATCGCCGGATTCCGTCTTCCCCATCGCTTTGCGACTGGAGAGGATGACACCCTCTGTACGGCTCCGGAGAAAGGAATTGTGTCGTAGAACATTCCCGAGAGCACGCGGAAATTCAATGGGGAGTCCTACTCCGTCACCACTCGTAATCAAGGCCCCGGCACTGCATTCATCGGCTCGATTGCCCTCGGCGATATTCCAGAAGAGTGGGCTAATTCCTCGATTCCAAGTACGCGGCATGGATGAGGCGAGGGTCGTGGCATTGGCATAGAAAAACAGGCCTGGCTTACGCTGGCGGGCGATCGTATTCCCGGCGACCACGTTCTCGATGCAGGAAATCCAAAGCTGAATCCCCGTCATCCCATCTTGGCAGGAATTGCCCGTGATCAGATTGCGGTAAAAGCTCACACTGATCGTCACGAGCGATCCGGCCTCGGGAGCGACTCGCCAAGGATGATCGAGAATCAAGCGCTCGCCTTCGCGACGAAGGACGCGGCGGCTCTGCCCCTGACCACGACCCGACATTACACTGACGTAATACTCGCTGATCGGAGGCTCAGGCGATCCGTCGTCGGTATCCGGCGGCCAGTATGGCGTCTCGTTTCCCTGATCGTCGTGTGCCAATTGCTCTCGTTTGACACTGCCCAGCCGCTCCTCCGGCGTCGGCAGAAGAGTTTTAGGCAAAGTAACGCTTTTCTCATCAGCTCCGACCAGCGCACCGAAGAACATCGTGCGATGGTTTCCTTCGAACAGGATCATCTCGCCCACATTCTGTTCCGTCCCAGCGACCCCACCGAAGCGAGGGCCGCCCGCCTGTTCCGCATCCCCTCCCGATTGATTCCCAGCGATCCAGTTATGAGTGATCGAGCCGTGACCGGTGGAAAGCCAGATTAGCCGCCGTGCCGTAGGGCCACCCGCTTCTGCACCGGGAGGTGAAACGACGCGGTTGTTTTCGATCACGCATTCCTCGATCGTCTCGGTACGTCCCTGGATGGCGGCTTCTGCATTGCCTCCGAACCGAGTCACTGAGGTGAGATGATTGGCCCGGATTATGCTCCTCCGGATTCCGGAGAGAAAGATCGGAGAGCGCCCCCATAGTTCGCTATCAGCGACTCGCGCATGATCCGCATAGCGTAAAAGAACTCCGCAGTTTTCTCGATGTTTTCCATCGCATTCGGAAACCAGAACGCGATCAATCTTGCAGTCGGAAACCCATTTCAGAGGATCAGCGGAGCGAACGGCGATCCCCACGTTGACCTGCGCATTCCCCAGAATGGTCAAATCGCGCACACTGGCACCGTCCCCAGTCAGCCATACAGCAGCGCGATCAGCAGATGGCAGAACACCTTCCTTCGACTCGAAGCGTGTGCAGTCCTCTCCCTGGAGAACGATGAGTCCATCGTCGCTGATCGGACGCGAATCCTGATCCAGGGACAATTGGGGATCCAGCGAGAAAACAAAAGCATCGAGCGAGATCCCACCTCCACCGACATTTTTCCATGTCAGGGTCTGCTTTCCTGCCTCGAGATGCATCGTCGCTGATCGGCTCCAGCGAAAAATTCCAAAACTCCCTGTATTATCGAGATTCATCAATGGTACAGGGTCAGCTTTCCCACTCGACAGGGTCATCTTCCCGCTCACACCGGCCAGTTTCCATGGACTCATTTCCGTGGCATAGCGCAACCATACGGTCCATTCTCCCGATTTCGGAACGTCGATCTGATATTCGATGGTGTCGCCCACGGTATGAATGGAAGCAACGCTCTGATCCCATCCGACGCCTCCGAGTCGAGGGAAATTTAACTCGATAGACCCACCGGGACTGAGGGAGCGGATTCGGGTCGCCTCCTTCGACTGACCGGACAGGGTCACTCCGGCGGGAATCCTCAGGGTTCCGGTGAAAGTAAAATCGCCTGCCGGGAGAGTGACTTCACCTCCCGAGGCTGCACCTGCTGCGTCGATGGCTGCCTGAAGATCATCACCCGGCTGAAGTGAGCTTATTTTGCCCTGTTGCTCGACCGAGGCAGGAATCTGGATCGTGAGAGGCTCGCCCCAGCCGAGCGAGCCACCGGTCCCGGCGTGAAGCCAGATTTGGTATTCGCCCGGTTCTTGCGACTCTGGCAGATGACAGGCGATCTCATATTTTCCCTTTTTCTGCACCTTCGCCCAGAAGCCCTTCTGGCCGGGACGACAAAGATAGGCATGCGCCGCTGTAAAATCCGGACGTTCTGAGAGATTACGTCCGAAAACTCGTAACATTTTCGCCTGATCATCGAAGATACACCACCAAGGCTGCGGTGTATTCAGAACGATGGGATCAGAGAATCCAGCCTCATTCTTCGCCCAGATCAGAATGGGGCCGTCGTGTGCCTTTTCGGGAATCGTCACGGCGACCTGATTCGGAGTTGACCACTGCACTCGCAACTTGATCTCCTCGCCTCCGGGATGCTTCTCACTCACGCCCCAAGCGAACAGTGCGTCCGTGAGTCCGTCCCCCACCAGATACAAGGTTTCATCTGGTCCTGCCTCTCCGCTGTGCTCGTAGATCAGCGGAGCACCCGGTGCAGTGGGACGCTCCGGCGGAGTCAAGGCGGAACCAGGCATCTGAGGAGCTGGATTCGGAGCAGCAGCGAGATGTTCGATGAGGAAAAAGATCGAAAGTAGCAGAATCCTGTAGACGCGAAAGGTGACGCGATGTGGTGCGGTCATGAATGGATTTTACGCCCGGCTTCTGTGGCTTTTCAAATGAGTGCTTCTCCCTGTTTGCGCCGTGAGTTACCGCTCCGAATCGTCTTATTTCCTGTTTCAGAATTTCTCAGATCATCCTATACTCTGCGCATGAATGCCACCTTCTTCAGTTCACTCCTCCTGCTGATCGCGGGGCTGGGACTGGCAGATGATTCCGTTACCGCCTTCGTGCGCCATGTCAGGGAGAGTCCTAGCGGAAGCTCGCTCTGCTCCCTTGATCGATCTGTCTATGAAGGCGATCTCAAACGCCTGCCCATCGGGGTGTTCGATTCTGGAATCGGGGGACTCACTGTGCTGGACGAGCTCCTTCGCATTGATGCGTTTCATAACGATCACCTCAAGCCTGGTGCCGACGGTCAGAAGGATTTCGCGATCGAGCGTTTCATCTACTTCGGGGATCAGGCGAATATGCCCTACGGGAACTATTCTAGCGCCGGACGGACGGATCTTCTGCGCGAGCTAATCTTGCGCGATGCCCTATTTCTCCTGCGTCGAACGACAGATAAAAATCCGGTGAAGGCGATCGTGATCGCCTGCAATACCGCCACTGCCTTCGGGCTAGAGGACATTCGCTCGGCACTCAAAAGCTGGGACCTAGACATCCCCGTGATCGGTGTCGTCGAAGCGGGAGCCAAAGGTCTCGTGAAACGCCTTTCTTCGGAATCCACCTCCGATGCCATCGCAGTCATGGCGACTGTCGGGACGTGTAGTTGCGAGGCCTATCCCACTGCGATTCAGCGTGCCGCAGGGCTCGCAGGCAAGACACCACCACCGGTGATTCAGCAGGGAGCCATCGGTTTGGCCGGTGCAATCGAGGGTGATCCTTCTTTTGTCAATGCGCCGGGAACAACACGCACGCTCCCCTATCTCGGCCCACACCCCGATCCGAGCTTAATGAAAGCGTATGGCTTCGCTCCCGGAGATTTGGACGGAGAGGATTTGGCGACAGTCGCTGCCCATGTCCGCTATGAAGTCACGACTTTGATGGAGCGTTACCGCCAGTCGGGGGCGACTCAGCCCATCGGCTCTGTCATGCTCGGATGCACACATTTCCCCATCGTCGACGATCAGATCGCAGCCGCTTTTACCCATCTCCGGAACTGGCGTAATGAGCAGGGAGAACAGCCTTACGCATCACTGATTCGGGAGAATCTCGACTTCATCAATCCTGCAGAATTCACTGCGAAGGAATTGTTCCGAGAACTGGCTCGGAGACAATTGCGTCTGAAGGCAGGGGAAGTCTGCGTAGACACCCGTCATCGCTTCTTCCTGTCAGTGCCGAACCCCAACTGGCTTGGAGTAAAACTGAATACGTCCGGCGCTCTGGACCCCGACTATAAGCACGCACGTCCCTGTGGCGAATTCGAGCGAAACGACACGCCAGCCACCGTGATGAGTCCGAAGACTCTACCGCCCACCACAGTGACCGCTCTGTCGGGATTAATGCCAGATCTGTGGCAGTCTCTTCTGGAAGGTATCCCAGAAGTTCACACGGTGGGGCGATAAATCACCCTTCGTCTCCATCTCAGTGAATTCTTATACAATCTCGTGAACACTCCTCCTCGAGTTGCCTATCTCACTGCTGGAGCTGCCGGGATGTATTGCGGGAGCTGCATCCGTGATAATGTACTGGCGGCGGGACTGACGAAACTAGATTGGGATGTCACGCTCCTTCCGCTCTATACGCCCATCCGTGTCGATGGCGACGATCACTCCATCGATCAGGTTTTCTTCGGCGGAATCAATGTCTATTTACAGCAGAAAATCCCACTCTTTCGCCATATTCCAGCGGCTCTGGACCGCTGGCTAGACCGTCCTGGACTGCTCCGACGAGTCGCTTCGCGTGCAGTTTCTGTCAGTCCGAAGGAACTCGGCTCTATGACTCTATCCATGGTCCGAGGCGAGATGGGGTATCAAAAAAAAGAGGTCATTCGCCTCGTTCGCTGGCTGCGAGAGACTGCCAAACCTGATCTGGTCTGTCTGACCAATCTGTTGGTAGGCGGCTCCATTCCTGCATTGAAACGAGAACTCGGAGTTCCCGTTCTGGTAACCCTGCAGGGAGACGACGTTTTCCTCGATGAACTCACGGAGCCATGGCGGTCTCAGGTGCTGGAAGAAATGCGTATTCTGGCCGCTCAGGCAGACGGTTTCCTCACCTTTTCCCACTGTTATCGCGATCACATGAGCGAATTACTCGGGATACCGAAAGATCGCTTTCACCTCGTTCCACTGGGGCTGGACGTATCGGAATTCGAGGAAATTGCTCGCGGACGGAGAGAGCGATCCGTCGGGCAGACGATGGGATACTTCGCTCGACTCGCGCCGGAGAAGGGCTTCGATCTCGCCGTCGGAGCCTTTCTCGAACTCGCACCGAACTTTCCCGATCTGCGTTTTCACGCAGGAGGCTGGCTTTCAGAGAAAGACAGGGAGTTTTATCAAAAGCAGCTTGCTCGAATCGAAACCGCCGGATTGACAGACCGTTTCCTCCACATCGAGGCCCCCGATGGCGAGGCAAAACGTGCTTTTCTGCGAGACATTGATCTGTTCACCGTTCCGGCGCGTTTTCTCGAACCCAAGGGCATCTATGCTCTGGAAGCAATGGTCTGCGGACTACCTGTCGTGCTGCCAGATCGCGGTGCCTTTCCAGAGATGCTGGAAGCCGGAGCCGGGCTCTCTCTCCATCGCCCCGAAGATGTCGCTGATCTAGCAGAGAAGCTGGCGACCCTGCTGAGCGATCCCGCCGCTGCAAGTGTGCAGGCGGAGAAAGCTCGTCACTGGGTGATGCAAACGAATACCCAAGAAGCGATGGCCCAAGCGACCTCTGAGGTATTCCAGAAGCTTTTGCATGAGTCCGTCGGAAAGTGAGGATCCGAGGCTCTCGTGGAGCGAACGCTAAGTAGCCAAGGCACTGCGACACAAAGGATTCTCATGTTTCACCTTTCTTCGTCACTTTGCCGCGCAGTCAAGACTGTGTGTATTCTAGGGACGTAATTCCCTTCCGCGAACCTGATCCCAGTTTTTGATTCCGATCGTGCTCAGATAGGGTTGAAAAACGGCGTCTTCCTCAGTGGTGCCAGCGGCACGATACACTTCCCAGATGGGCTTTTTCGCGAGTGCTTCGGCGGGATCATCTCGAAATTTTCTTAACCCAATGCGTAGACCGCCTTCGCCTTTGTTGTCGATCCAATTGTGATAATGCCAGACCTGGATCGCCGACAAGGGCTGAATCTTTTTCCACGCATAAGCCATGCCAGCGGCCTGTGCCTCCAGCTCTCCCGGGCTGTAGTCGCGGGAGTTGAAACCGTTTTCACTCAGATGGACAGGGCGGACTTTCCCTCGATAAAGCAGACGATCTTGCTTCATCCAAGCATCGAGAACTTCGAGATTGCGCGGTGTGATTTTCACAGTGTCGAAGGAATCCGTGGCCTGATCGTCCCTCCAGGTGCGTGGCTCAAACAGGTTTTGAGGATAGGGATGATAGGCGAGCGCCCAAGGAAAATCGCCTTCGACCTCGCCATAGCGCACGAGCAATTCGAGTAGTCGTCGCGAGCTGTACCATTCTTTTTTGCCAGCGGAAGCCCAATGATGATCGAGGCTGACAAAGGCGCGGCTCGCCGGATCACGTTGGCGGGCGAACAGGTCCACGAGACGCAGCGAGCGCTGATAGAGATCGAAATAGGTAAGGGTTGATTTTTCTCCAGCGTTTGTCCACACGAGTCCAGCATCCACTTCGTTGTGAATGATCCAGTGGTGGATGCGCCCGTAGCGAGCGTCTGCCCGGCAGTAGCGATCAGTCAGCAGCTTGAGCACGGCTCCATACAGAGCGACGCCAGTCTCGTCGGTGACGTTGGGCATGGCGAAAATGCCCTCCTCCGTGGCGTCGGGATGTCCTAGGATCGCGTTCACCTCGGTGGGCTTACGCGCATGATTGGTGATCAGGAGAATGGCGGAGACCACGACTTTATCCTCGGCTGCTTTGAGCAGTTGGGCGTCGAGTGCTCGCAGTGCCGCCATCCGAACGAAAAACTGATGTCCCTGCCAGGAAATCGGCTCGGTGTCGGGGGCTGCGTGCAGAGCAATGTAGTGATCGAGCACAAGGTTCATCGTGATGGCCGCGATTCCGAGATCATGAAGCTCGTCGGGCAGGATGCCATCTTGCCAGCCGCCGAGCCCTTTTTTATGCGCGATGTTCTGAGAAGGTGGGAATTCTGCCGGCTCGTCGATTTCATCGACCCAATGCGCGGCGGAGATCGCTGTCTTCTCATTCTGCTGAGCGAGAAGAACCGTCCAGCGCGAACTCATTCGATCATAGGGCTGCTCATTGACTGGGCGAAACCGGGGAAGAATCAGCTCAAATCTGCCTTTGTCCTCCGGATGTAGAGCCGTGAGCTCTGTATACTGATTGGTTGCTCCATGGAGGACGTGGATCGGAGTTTCAGCGATGAAGAGCTTGCTCGATGAGGGCACTTTCTCAGAATCAAAGTGTCCGCGAATCGTTATTTCGGTTGCTCCGAGGCGGACTTGATCAATACGAGCCGAAAAATCGCATTCCAAATATTCGTTCAGGGATCGTTCCAACGCTGAATCAGATGTTACGTCTGACGCCACGAGACTCAGGCTACTCGCCAGAGCGACCATCACCACCGTCATGCGCCCAAGACATGAACTATACATCGACAGACAACTCAGTTTCTTCTTCATGGCCCCTCGCCGACGCCCACCACAGCCATATCGCTAGGATGAGCAGGATTGTATTTTGCACGAACTTCACCGTGTAATCCATGCCTTCGCTCTCGCCGAAGCATCCACAGGCGATATCCAGCCCTCGTATCCAAGCGCTGCCGATTAGAAGCAGAAAGCTGAATAGCAGAAGAACCAGCACCGCAGCGGCTCCACGTCTGGTTCCTCTCCAGAGCACGCCCAACCCAGCAAAAAACTCCACCCAAGGCAGAAAATGCGCCACGATGGCGGGTCCGGGATCTGTAAGGATGCGGTAATTTCTCACAGCCTCGGCGAAGGCGACGGGGTTCTTGATTTTTCCGACTCCCGTCCAGATGAAGAGCGCTCCTAGAAGCAGAGACACCAGCAGGACGAAGCCCTGTTTCATGCCTCTGCGGCCTCCGCCCGATAGGCCTCTGCCAAGAGCGAGACCGGATGACAAACCCTCAGACCTTTCCCTGCTCCGTTCTGAATCTGCAGGAGACAGCCGGGGTTCGCGGTTGCAACGATGCTAGCCCCCGTCTTCTCGATATTTCCGACTTTTTCCTGCTGAAGTTTTCCCGCTTGCTCGGGCTGGGTGATGTTGTAAATCCCGGCACTGCCGCAGCAGTGAGTCGCCCGCGTCAGTTCGACCCACTCATAGCCGGGCAGAGCTGCCAAGATAGCACGCGGCTGAGCGGAGATTTTTTGCCCGTGGACGAGGTGGCAGGCCTCGTGATAGGTCGCTTTCTGTGTCGTGGCTGGATGGTTCTGGGGCTTGCGAAAATCGATCTCGACCAGCCATTCGGAGATGTCCTTCACCTTGCGATCCCATTCATGCGCCTTGTCGGCATAGTCGGGATCGTTTTTCAGCAGAGGAGAGAAATGTTTCAGGTGCGAGCCGCAGCCTGCCGCATTCGTGATGATGGCATCGAGCGACTCAAGATCGAAGCGATCAATGATTCGACGAGCCTGAATCGCCGCCTGTTCCAGATCGCCGTTATGCGAATGGAGCGAGCCGCAGCAGCCTTGGGCATGTGGTGTCACCACCTCGCATCCATTCTCTAGCAATACGTCAACGGTATCGCGATTGATATCGGAAAAAACGAGGTCTTGGACGCATCCCGTCAGCATTCCGACGCGATATTGCTTCTTCGTCGGTGCCTCCAGCTCCTGGATCAATTCATCGGAAAAATGGCGACAGATAATGGGCGTCGAAGGTTCGAGATCGCGAAGACTCTTCGGGAGAAGTCGTAGCAGCCCACTTTTTCTCACCAGAGAGCAGAGTCCGCTCACCTGATAGAGCCAAAGAGAGCGCCCCACCCAGTGCAGGGCCCAGGGGCGAGAGAACATCTGTCGCAGCGTCAGCCACCGCCAGAAGCGTCGCCCCGAAGAGAAGACGACATCCTGCGCCTCTACCTCCGCCCTCGTCTCCTCGATCAGCGTAGCATAATCGACTCCGGCAGGACAGGCTGTCATGCAAGCGAGACAGCCGAGGCAATAATACATCTCCTCACCGAACTCCCGTGTAATCTCGATCTCGCCATCGATGGCTGCTCTCATCAGCGCGATGCGTCCGCGAGGGCTGTTCCGCTCCACTCGCGTTTCCAAATAGGTGGGACACACAGGCAGACACATCCCGCAGTGCATGCACTGCTGCACCACCGAATAATCAAGGTCCGACAGGTGCTTCAGCACTCGATTCTTCGAGTTCGTGGCGGGTTTGAATTTCTGGACCGATTCGCTCATAGTTGACCCTCTACTTTAGTCTTCTAAATCGAAGATTTTTCCCGGATTCAGCAATCCATCTGGATCGAGAGTTCGTTTGATTTTGCGCATCAGAGCATAGCTGCTCTTGTCAAACTGCCGCTTCAGATACGGCTTCTTCGCCAGACCGACTCCGTGCTCACCCGTGACGGTTCCTCCGAGTTCGATGGTTTTGTCAAAAATTTCGGACAAGGCTTCGTCCACTCGACTCATTTCGTCCTCGTCCTTCTCATCGGTGAGAATGGTCGGATGCACGTTCCCATCGCCGAAGTGGCCGAAGGTGGCGACTTGAAGATTGTGCCGCTTTCCTACCTCCTCGACGAAGGAAACGATATCGACCAAGCGATTTCGCGGAACCGTGACATCTTCCAAGATCGTCGTCGGACGAACCCGAGCGAGGGCAGAAAAGGCGCTCCGCCGTGCTGTCGCAAGCCGGATCGCATGGGCATCATCCTTCGCCCGCTCGACGGAAACAGCCCCGCATTCTTCAGCGATGGCCGCCATTTGTACCGCTTCCTCCTCCACTACCGCCGGATGCCCGTCCGTCTCCATCAGCACTACGGCAGAGACGCCAGTGGGCAGTCCTACATGGGCATAGGCCTCCACGCTCTCGCAAGTTTTTCGATCCAAGAATTCCAGCGTACAGGGAACGATATGCTGCGCCACGATTTTCGAAACCGATGCCGCAGCAGACTCCATCGAGTCAAAAGTCGCTAGTAAGGTCCTTCGAGCCTTGGGGCGTGGCACCAGCTTCAGCAGCACTTTCGTGATGATGCCCAGCGTCCCCTCTGAGCCGACGAAGAGGTCTTTCATCGAATATCCCGCGACATCTTTTACGCACTTGGACCCCAGCCAGGTAATTTCTCCATCGGGCAGGACAACCTCCATGCCCATCACATAATCCCGAGTCACACCGTATTTCAGCCCTCGCAATCCTCCCGAATTGTTGGCGACGTTCCCACCGATAGTCGAGATGGACATCGAACCAGGATCTGGCGGATAAAACAATCCACTCGGGTGTGCCGCCTCGTCGATTGCCTTCGTGATCGCACCGCACTCTGCCAGCAGAGTGAGATTCTCAGAATCGACTTCCAGAATCTTGTTGAGATGGACGAGACAGAGCACGATTCCCCCCGGTACCGGGATGCTACCGCCCGATAAGCCCGTTCCCGAGCCTCGCGTCACGACGGGTAACTTCGCTTCACGGCAGAATCGCATCACCGCTGACACCTCCTCCACCGTATGAGGCAGCACTACGCACGGCGCACCTGTTTTCAGCGCTGCGGTGGCGTCGAATCCATAGGGAACGACATCCTCGATTCGGGTGAGCACATGATCTGCACCGACGATCTCGGAAAGCCTCGCGACAGTCTCGGAAAAATCATCTCGTCGTTCGATCTTGAAGAGAGCACACATAATCTCCCTGTTTTACCCCTTCAATCCCCCATTCTCAAGAGCGGGTTCATGCAGGAGAAAAGAAAAAGCGCATCCTGTCACCACTGACTTTCTCGACAGCCGTCGATTCCCGCAGCAAGCAAATCAGAACTGATTGACGATCAGGCGACGTGTCGATAAAGCACTCCAGTCCTCACGCAGAGAACTGGGGTCTTCCTCCGACTGAGCCTGAGCTACAGTCTGCTCGACGAAACCCTGAACTTCGCTCTCCAGAGCTTCCAGTTCCTTCACAGTCAAAAAGCCATCTTCGAGAATGCGCTCGCGAGCGACCGCCACACAGTCCCGTCCATAGCGCCCCGAACGAGCTTCCGCCGAGATGTAGCTGGCGTCATCGTGTTCGCCATGCCCCGAGAGTCGCAACAATTTCCCCACCACCATCTGCGGGCCTTCTCCTGCCCGCGCTCGAGCAATCGCCGTTCGAAACACCTCCAGACAGGCCATCAAGTCCGTTCCATCGACAGAATACCCTGCCACCCCGTAGCCTGCTGCTCGGTCCACTAAATCCTCACAGGCGTACTGCTTCGCAATCGGAGTCGAATAGGCATACTGATTGTTCGAAACGGCGACCACCAAGGGTAATTTCTCCACCGCCGCCTGATTCAACCCTTCATGAAAAGCTCCGGTAGATGTCTGGCCATCCCCAGTCGAGACTCCTCCGACGTAGGCGCTTTCTCCTCGATAGCGCTTGGCGATCAAGGTGCCGTTGATGACGGAAATCATCGACCCTAGGTGGCTGATCATCGCTGGCATCCCCTGACGCGGCAGGCCGCGATGGATATTCCCGTCCCGACCTCGCATCGGACCGGTAATTTTCCCCAGATAGGTGCGAGCGGCGTCCAGCAGTGGTTCTCCGAAGGCAGTGCGCCCCGCCTGGTCGCGAATGCAGGCACCGAACGTGTCGCCCAGCCGACGATCTAACTGTCCGGCCAGCGCGTAACTGAAAGCCTCCTGTCCCCGTCCGAGATACACGCCGCCGATTACCTTTCCAGCCCGGTAGAGCGAGGCAATCTTTTCTTCGAAGATACGAGCCACCAAGATCCCTCGATAAGCCAAGACAAACTCATCGACAGAGACTCGCACAGAGGCGGCAGCACTTGGGAAAATTCCAGCAGACATGAGAGACTCAAAAAAATGCTCGTAACCTTTACTACGTTAAGCCGTTTTTCCCGGCCTGTCGCAACGGATTTTTGGCAATGCGCTTCTGCAAAGACAATTCAGCAATGGGGAATGGGAGGAATCCTTCGACTCGTAAGGTATTTCCCTCAACTTGATTGATTTTTCAACTTTGGAACTTTCAAAGATTCCAGTATATTCTGTAACTATGAAACTCGGAGTGATCGGATGCGGAAAAATGGGACGAGCCTTAGCGGAGGGTATCCTTCGAGCAAAGCTGTGCCTACCAGAAAATACGCTGGTGTATGACAGCTACCCCGCTGCGACGGTAGCGATGAGCGCGGAACTGGGAGTCGCCGTCGCACCGGACAATGCTGCTGTGATCGAAGGTTCAGATGTCGTTCTGCTCTGCACGAAACCTCAAGGTTTTTACGCGATGCTGGAGGAACTGGGCGAATGCCAAGGCCGACTGTTGCTATCTATCGCCGCAGGAATCCGCATTGATGCGATCGAGTCCGGTACTGAGTGTCGTCACCGCGTGATTCGCGTGATGCCGAACACTCCAGCTCTGATCGGCAAGGGCGCTTCCGCCTTCGCTCTCGGATCGACAGCTACGAAATCGGATGCCTCCGTGGCCGCCTCTCTCCTCTCGGCTGTCGGCTACGTCTGTCAAGTGTCGGAGAGTGCTCTGGACGCAGTGACTGCGCTCAGCGGGAGCGGCCCCGCCTACTTTTTCCTGATGCTGGAGGCGCTGATCTCCGAAGGGATCGCCCAGGGACTTGATCCCGTCATCGCTCGCGATCTGGCAATCCATACAGCCGCAGGAGCGGCTGAGCTGGCGCGCTCCACGGGGGAAGATCCCGCCGTGCTACGCCAAAACGTCACCAGTCCAAACGGAACGACCTTCGCCGCGTTGGAATACTTCCGTAGCCGAGACTTCGAAGCCATCGTCCGAGGTGGCGTGGCCGCCGCAGCGGAACGCTCACGCGAGCTGGGGAGCTGATGACGCTGATTTAATTTCTCACCCTTCTCACGATCACACGATGACGGATATGACAGATATCATCAGTAACTTTAAATCAAATGGACAAGCTCATATTTTTACTCATTTTGATAAGCTCGATAAAGTAACGCAGGATCTGCTGATCGCCCAGGCCTCCAGCATCGATCTGGACGAAATTGCCGCACTTCATCAAACGCTAATCGCTCGTCGTAGTGAGGCTACAACCATGTCACTCGACGGCCTGGAACCAGCGGACTTCATTCCCCTGCCCCATGCGGACGCGGGGCGCATCCGAGAATGGTGCGAAGCGACTGCCATAGGCGAAGCAGCGCTCCGCGCCGGACGACTCGCTGCCTTCACAGTTGCCGGTGGACAAGGCACACGCCTGGGATTCGACGGCCCGAAAGGCACCTTCGGGGTCACGCCAGTGCTGAAAAAGCCACTCTTTCAGGTTTTCGCCGAAAAGATTCTCGCCGCTCGCCGACGGTATGATCACAATATTCCGTGGTATCTGATGACTTCGGTTCTGAATCACTCGGAAACCGTCTCCTTCTTCGAGCAGAACGATTACTTCGGCCTACCAGCCGATCAGGTTCACTTTTTTTCACAGGGCTTCCTGCCGGCCATCGACTCCGAAGGCCGGATTCTGATGTCGGCACCCGGCGAGATCGCCCTCAGTCCCGATGGGCATGGAGGCGCACTGCGAGCGCTCGTGAGATCAGGTTCCATCGCACGGATGGAATCTGAGGGCACCGATCTGATCAGCTACTTTCAGGTAGACAATCCTCTCGTGCGCTGTCTCGACCCCGCCTTTATCGGCTTCCATCTGCAGCGAGACTCGGAAATGTCGAGCAAGATGGTGCTGAAATCCAATCCCGAAGAAAAAGTCGGCGTTTTCTGCGAGCAGAATGGAAAATGCGTCGTCGTCGAATACAGCGACCTGCCGGAATCCTTCACTCAGGCGAGGAATCCTGACGGCTCGCTGCGATTCGCCTCCGGCAGTATCGCGATCCACCTCTTGAATCGCGATTTCGTAAAACGACTCGGGGGGAATGACGGCGAGGCGAAACTCCCCTTCCATCTCGCGCACAAAAAAGTGCCTCATCTCACAGAGGACGGGAGTCTCCACACGCCTGACTCACCGAATGCCTGGAAGTTCGAAATGTTCGTCTTCGATGCGCTGCCATTCGCGAAGAATCCTCTCGTGATCGAGACCAGCCGTGCAGACGAGTTTTCTCCTGTGAAAAATGCGGATGGGGTCGATTCTCCGCTGACTTCGCATCAGGATCAGCTCAGGCAGTTCACTCGATGGTTGCGAGAAGTTGGCGTGGAACTGGAAGCTGATGAAAGCGGACTGCCCCGTGTCAATTTCGAGATTTCCCCACTCTTCGCCGACACTGCTGAGCGCTTTCAGAAAGCTTGGAAGAATCTAGCCTTCAAACCAAAAATTGGCACTGGAGTGATAATCATCTGAGTTTCAGTCAGCCAGAAAGGAATCGCTCTCTCCTCCTTACAATTTGGCGCAATTTTTCGCGCTTTACGTGAATATTTATTCAGCATAATTATCCTTGCTCTATCTCCTGTCGTGCGTATCAAATCCCAGTGACGACTCTCGATTCCATCTCCCCTTCCCTCAGGAAACGCTTGCACTCGCTGCGCCATATCGCTCTGGACATGGACGGAACGATCTACTCAGGAAACAGACTGTTCCCCTATAGCAAGGGCTTTCTCGAAGGGCTGAAACGCCTAGGACTCACGTATTCTTTTCTCACCAATAACTGTTCGAAATCCCTGAGCGATTACGAGGCCCATCTTCGTCACATGGGTGTTCCCGTAGAGTCGGGTCAGATCTACACCTCCGCTCACGCAACTTTCGAGTATCTGAAATCCACGCATCCCTCGGTGAAGCGATTATTTCTGGTCGGCACCACCAGTCTGGCCGAGGAAGTCCGATCCGCAGGCTACGAGACCACGCACGATGATCCTGATGATGAACCCGATGCCGTGTTGGTCGCCTTTGATCTCGATCTCACGTATGCATCACTCTGCCGTGCGGCCTGGTGGATCAAGCAGGGAAAACCATTCATCGCGACGCATCCGGATTTCGTTTGCCCCACCGATCAGCGCACCGTTTTGATCGACTGCGGCTCCGTCTGTGCGGCGCTCACGGCTGCCACCGGCATCCAGCCCCTCGCCGTTCCGGGCAAGCCTGATGCTCAGATGCTATTGGGTCTGTGTCAGCGAGTCGAATGCCGTCCAGAAGAACTCATGATGGTGGGAGATCGCATCTACACCGATATGGAGATGGCCCGCCGCGCCGGAGCCATCGGAGCATTGGTCCTGAGCGGAGAGGCGACTGCCTCAGACGCCGAGGCGGCTCCTCATCCACCGGATCTCATCCTCCGTGATCTGACCGAACTGCAAGCCTTGCTCGAATCGACTCGCTAAGTCCCCACCATTCCTCCTTCCGCGCTATGACTCGTTCTGAAATCATCAATCAACTCCAATCCTCCCCTCTCGATGTCCTAGTCATCGGCGGTGGAATCGTCGGCTCCTCAATTGCACGAGACGCGGCAATGCGCGGCCTGCGCACCGGATTGGTCGAGCAGGGTGATTTTGCCTCCGGCACCAGTAGCCGATCCAGTCGTCTACTTCATGGGGGCATCCGCTATCTCGCCCAAGGGCGCATCGGACTCGTGCGTGAGGCCAGCATTGAAAAAACCATTCTTCACCGCATCGCGCCTCATCTCGCAGCTCCCTTACCTTTTGTCTTTCCTACCTATCGCCGGAATCCCCAGTGGAAGCTCTGGCAACTGAAGATCGGAGTAAAAATCTACGATCTTCTCTGTAGTGGGCGCAATCTGGGCAAATCGACCTGGCTGAGTGCGGAAGAAGCGATGAGTGAAGCACCCGGCCTGTCCCCCGACGGCCTCAATGGAGCAGTCCGCTACTTCGACGGTTTCACGAACGATGCTCGCCTAGTGCTCGATACTCTGCGATCCGCAACCCACCACAATGCGCTGATTTTAAATTATGCAAAACTCGTAAAATCTCGGCACAATCACCTTTGGGAGTGCGAAATACAAGATCGTCATGATGACTCATCTCTCACGGTACGAAGCAAGACCGTCGTCAATGCCACCGGTCCTTGGGCCGAGGGTCTCGCTCATAGCGCTGTGAAACTGCGCCTGACCAAGGGCATCCATCTGGTCGTCGATCAATCCCGATTCCCCGCTTCCCAAGCCATCGTGATGAGCGAAGGCCAACGCATCCTCTTCGTGATTCCTTGGGGCGAGCGCACGATTATCGGCACGACGGATACCGATTACTCCGGCTCTCTCAGTGAAGTCTATGCCGACGCCGATGATGTCGCCTATGTCCTACGCATCACGAATCAGCATTTCCCTTCAGCGAAACTGACGACTGATGACGTCATCAGCACCTGGGCCGGTCTGCGTCCTCTGATCGCAGCTCCTCACGCTTCCCATGAAACCGATCATGACAAGCCATCGGACATCTCTCGCTCGCACGAGATCAAAAATCCTGAAGTGAACTGGTGGGACGTGGCCGGTGGCAAGCTCACGACCTGCCGCCTGATGGCAGAACAGACTGTGGATCGCCTCATTTCTGAAGCGCACCTGTCCGCTCAACCCTGTTCTACTGCGGACCATACCCTCTTAGATAATCCCGGGATCAGTGGCATTTTACCTCCTGAATTCTCTGAATCTGCCGTGCGACATTTCTGCGAACACGAATGGGCGCAACATCTCGACGATGTGATGATTCGCCGCAGTAGTTGGCATTATTATCGCCGTGATGCCGAGGCAATTGCGATGCAGTGCGCCGGATGGATGGCAGATGCTTTGCAGTGGGAAGAAAAGCGTCGAGACGAGGAACTGGAACGCTACCTCAGCATTCCTCGGGTCACTCAATCACTTTAATCTCTTTCGCCCAGGATTCATGCAGAGCAGCCTCAGCGAAGAGCAGATCCATCTCGCCGCCCGGCTTTACTATCTCGACGGCATGAGTCAGAGCGAAGTGGCTCGCCTTGCCAAAGTCTCACAGGCCAAAGTCTCTAGGCTACTCGCCCTCGCTCGTGAGCGAGGCATCGTCCGCATCAGCGTAGCGGAATATGACTCCCGCCATACCGAACTGGAAAATAGACTACGCCAGACTCTGGGAATCCACTCTGCAGCCGTGATCAAAACTATGCCAGGCGCAAGCGAGGATGAAACTCGACGCATGGTCGGGCACTTCGGAGCAGCATTCGTTAGCTCCTTGATCCCAGAGCGTAGCACCGTCGCTCTGGCCGGAGGCCGAACGATGCGTGAGTTGATCGTCTCATTGCCAGAAGGCCAGCATAGAAATCTGACCATCCTCCAGGCCATGGGCAACATCGGCCCGACCGTCGTCTCCGTGGACGCGCTCGAACTCGGGCGCATCTTGTCTCAGCACTGGTCCAGCAGTTTCATGATGCTGAACACTCCCGCGCTGGTGCCTGACCATCGCACGCGCGATGCCTTTCTCGCTCTGGAGCCTCTAAAGGCCGTCTGGCAGCGTTATCTATCGGTCGATGTCGCCTTGGTGGGGATTGGAACGCTCGAGAATTCCGTCTTCGTCGAGCGCGGTATTCTCGGGGCCGATGATGTGAAGCAACTCGCCGACTTGGGTGTCGTAGGTGAAGTCTTCGGACGTTTCTTCGATGCGCAGGGTCGAGAATGCGCCTCGCAGTGGAAGAAACGAGTCATCAGCATGGAGTTGAACCAATTAAAGAAAATTCCTCAGTCCATCGGCATCGTCGCCGGTGCGGATCGCGCCTCTGCCATCTGCGCAGCGGTTCGGGGAGGACTGCTCCGTACTCTCGTCATCGACGAAGCGGCCGCCCGCGCAATTTTCGATCAATTCTAAGTTTTCACCTCGCTCCAACTGTCTTCTACTTTTTCTACATGATCACCACTCGTCTCTCCGTCTCCGAAGCTCTATCCGCCGCTAGGGAAACTCGTGCTCTGGAGATCGGACGAGGAAATTTCGGAGAAGTTCCCGCTTTATTCAGCCGACATTTCCCCGGATGCGAAGCCATTCTGATCGCTGACCCGAACACCTGGGCAGCGGCGGGAAAGGAGCTGCAGGAGGCCTTGAAATTGAGCACGATTCGCTCTCGTCTGCCCGTTCTCATCGACGATCCAGATCTCTACGCCGAAATGCGCTTCGTAGAGCAGGTGGAAGCCGCACTCGAGGGACACGACGCCATCCCGATCGCTGTGGGATCGGGTACGATGAACGATTTGGTAAAGCTCGCTTCCCATCGCCGAGGACGGCAGTATCTCTGCGTGGCCACCGCTGCCTCCATGGACGGGTACACCGCCTACGGAGCATCGATCACCTATCAGGGATCGAAGCAGACCTTCGACTGCCCCGCCCCGCTCGCTGTGCTCGCGGATTTGAACGTGATCGGTGCGGCCCCTGCTGAAATGAGTGGATGGGGCTATGCGGACCTCTCCGCGAAGATTACGGCAGGAGCGGACTGGATACTCGCCGATGCACTTGGGGTGGAACCCATCGTCCCACAGGCTTGGAACATCGTGCAAGGCGGACTCCAGACAGCTCTCGGCCATCCGGAGGCGGTCTATCGTGGCGAAACAGAAGCGATGGGACATCTAATCGAAGGCCTGATGCTGGGAGGCTTCGCCATGCAGGCCACGCGCTCTAGTCGCCCTGCCTCCGGAGCGGAGCACCAGTTCAGCCATCTCTGGGACATGCAGCACCATACCTACCACGGACGGGCACCCTCCCACGGCGCGAAAGTCGGCATCGCCACCCTAGCCATCACTGCGCTCTACGAAGAATTTTTCAAACAGCCCATCGAAACTCTCGATGTCGAAGCCTGTGTCGCAGCATGGCCCGATCTAGATGAGTGGATTCGCAGAGCCGACCAACGCTTTGACTCGCCTGAGCTAAAGGCTGTAGCTCTGCGAGAGATAAGTGCGAAGAATTCCAGTCGAGAAGAACTGCGCGAGCAGCTCCTCCGCCTCCGAGAAATCTGGCCAGATCTACGAACACAACTGCAAGGACAACTCGTGCCGCAGTCAGTCCTCCGCCAGCGACTTCGCGATGCTGGAGCTGTCACCGAACCGGAGCAGATCGGGATCACCCGCGAGCGACTCCGTGAAAGCTACCTCTCCGCCTTTTACGTTCGCAGACGCTTTACGATCCTCGACGTCGCGGTGAGGACGGGACTTCTCGACACCTGCCTGGATCGTATCTTCGATTCAGATTTTTGCTGAGTGCGTCAGTTGCCTAGTTGTCGGCCTATCCTTTGCGTATCAGCGTATCAGCACTTCAACAGTTCTCAGCAGCGTCAAAGCCCAAACGCAGCCAAGGAATTGGACAGACGGCTGATCGCCATCACCACTCCTGGATGCTGCTCTTCCCAATCCGCGAAGGCAGCTCGCAATTCTTCCCATTTCCCGGAAATCTCAGACCCTGAAGGTGTGGAATCTTGCCCCAACGCAACCGCCGTCTGAGAAACGACATCCTGAACACGCTCCGAAAGCGAATTTTCGCCAATTTGCGACAGCGCAGTCTCCAGAGTCGTCAGAGCCTCCTTCGTTTCATCATCCAAGGCACCACCCGCTGCGAGCGAGTTCCGAATCGATTCGAGTTCCGATGACATAGGGGCTGAGGGGCTGCTTACTGAAATGAGCTTGAGATGACGTGATTTCCACTGATGACACTGAGTAAATCTTGGCTCAGTGTTTCGTTCCAAAAATTCGCCAGACCTTCACCTTTTGCAAGCGGATTGAGCCTAGATCAACGTCCAATCGTCAACGTCCAATCGGTTTCTCTGCTTCGATGCTGTGAGGTTCGGGATACTCGAAAGTGCGCCCTTCGTAATTCCGGATCAGAGTTCGCTCGCCCGTTTTCTGCAGAATGTAATCAGGATTGATCGGCACTTTCCCCCCTCCGCCCGGCGCATCGATGACGTATTGAGGGATGGCGTATCCGCTCGTATGACCGCGCAATCCCTCGATAATGCGGATCCCCTCCTCCACTGGTACCTCTAGGTGCGAAGAACCCTGAATCAGGTCGAGTTGATAGAGATAATACGGTTTCACTCGACACATTAGCAGCTTGTGAACCAGTGCCCTCATCACATCCAGATCATCATTCACATCCTTCAGCAGCACACTCTGATTCCCTAGAGGAATTCCCGCATCGGAGAGCCTTCCCAGCGCCTCCTTCACCTCCAGCGTTAGCTCGCGAGGATGATTCACATGGATGCTCATGAACATCGGGTGATATTTTTTCAGCATTGCACACAGTTCTGGAGTGATCCGTTGCGGCAGAAAAATCGGAACTCGTGACCCGATCCGTAGGAACTCGATGTGCGGAATCCGTCGTACGCGCTCGATGATCCGCTCCAGCTTTGCGTCAGAAAACAGCAGTGGATCGCCGCCGGAGAACAGGACATCACGCACCTCAGTATGTGCCTCCAGATAGCGATAGGCCGCCTCATAATCCGTTTCCAGCTCCTGCTCCCCCACTCCGCTCACGACGCGACTGCGCGTGCAGTAACGACAATATGAGGCACAACGATCCGTGACGAGAAACAGCACGCGATCCGGATAGCGATGCACGAGTCCAGGCACTGGCATGTGCGAATCCTCACCACAGGGATCAGCCATCTCCGCAGGAGACACCAAAGTCTCCTCGACGCGAGGAATCACCTGCCGACGAATCGGACAATTCGGATCATCCCGGTCGATCAGATTGAAAAAGTGTGGCGTGATCGCCATCGCCAGCTTTGTTCCGGACAGGATGACTCCATTTCGCTCCTCTGGAGTGAGAACTAACTTCTCCTCCAATTGCTTCAGCGTCGTGATGCGATGCTTCAACTGCCAGATATGGCTGTTCCAGTCCTCTTCTGAAATCCCCTCTCCCGCCCAATACCCAGGCGCATAGGAAACGAATTTCTTTTCAA
>CAUJIH010000041.1 GCA_963205275.1 Verrucomicrobiota bacterium
TCGCAAACGGCATCAATTCCGCCAGCGTCAAACGCAGCTTGAACAACAGGGCGAAGGGCTGTGGCACGATCAGTCAAGGCTTGGCCAGTCTCGTTGATTTTCGAAAATATTCAACTAATCTTAGATACCTGAATAGTTACAGAATTCCTTTATCGGAATGGTGGGATTGTGTACAATCAGTTCGTAAGTCGCCAAATTCCCCAATCAAAAACGACTGGCCACGGAACAACTGTTCGCCTAAAAAACTTATGTCACGCCCCCTGAATCTATCCATCCTCAAAGCTGAAGCGAAAGCGTTTGCAAGTCAAGTATCCGAGTCTCATGAACCATCTCTCTATGGGGTTACTGATGGTAAGGCTGTTGGAACTCACCTTGAGCACAAGTTTCAAGCCTATCTTCACAAAAAATATCAATACACAGAAGGATCATCGGCTAAAGGAATTGATTTCCCTGTGCTTGAGGTTGACATGAAGGTCACTAGCATTCGTCAGCCGCAGTCATCCTGCCCGTTCAAGTCCGCTCGACAGAAGATTTATGGTCTCGGCTACAATCTGCTTGTTTTCGTCTATGATAAGACCGAAGACAATACCAACAGAACCAGCAGATTGAATATACTCCACACCATTTTTTTAAATCGAGCACGAACAGCGGATTTCCAGACTACTTCTTGTCTCACTCGTATCATCGAAAACGATGGGAATCTGGATGATATTTTAGCGTTGTTCGAAGAGCGAATGCTACCGCTTGACGAAATTCAGGCGCAAACGTTGGCAGAAGAAGTGCTCGCGAATCCGCCAGCTATCGGATACCTTACGATTTCCAACGCCCTACAATGGCGGCTTCAATACACTCGAGTGATTCAGCAAGCTGGAGTGATTTCAGGTATCGAGGCATTATGAACAAGAGAAAAGAATTCGGGGACTTTCAGACTCCAAACAGTTTAGCGACGAGGGCTGTTGCTCTCGTCGCTAAACTGTTTGGCAATCCGGATTATGTGGTCGAGCCAACATCTGGAATCGGAAGATTTTTAGGTGCGGCTGCCACTTTCTGGAATGGAACTGCGAGCTACGAGGGCTACGAGATCAACAAACAGTATGTCGAAACTTCACGTTCCCATTTAGAGGGACTTGGAGTAGAAGTGCATCATCGAGATTTTTTTACCGAGGATTGGGTGTATAATCTATCGAGATCGGGTAAGCCCAGAGTTCTTGTTATTGGTAATCCACCTTGGGTTACCAATTCTGATTTAGGACTGCTCGGGAGTAACAATCTTCCGAAAAAGACTAATTTTCAAGGATTAAGAGGGTTTGACGCACGTACTGGAAAGTCCAACTTTGACATTGCGGAGTGGATGTTGATTCGTCTCATCGAAGCACTTCCTCCTACCGGAGCAATCGCTATGCTTTGCAAGACAATGACAGCGCGTAAAGTTTTGCGCCATTTCTGGAAGACTGATAGCGGCAGGGAAAACTGCCATTTGTTCCAAATCGATGCGAAGGCAGAGTTTGATGTTGCAGTAGATGCTTGTCTCTTTTTCTCAACAGGAAAGAAGACTGCTGATCGAATTGCAACGATCTATCCTGACCTAAGTTTGTCCCACAATTCGACGAAGTTCGGTTTTATAGACGGGGATTTAGTATCCGATATTGAAGCCTACTATGCGCATCGCCACTTGGACGGTGGCTCTTCGCTCTACACATGGCGCTCAGGCGTGAAGCATGATGCAGCGAAGGTAATGGAATTTTCGATTGAGAATGGAAATCTCATTAACGGTATGGGTGATGTTGTGGATATTGAGGATGACTATGTATTTCCCCTGCTAAAGTCATCAGATCTCGGCAATGGTCGCGTGGTGAGTCGCAAGGCGGTGTTGGTGACTCAGAGGCACACTGGCGATGACACCTCTGAGATCGAACGCAAGGCTCCAAAGACATGGAATTATCTTGAGAAGCATCATTCCATCTTGGACGGAAGGAAGAGTTCTATTTATAAGAATCGCCCGAGATTCTCGGTTTTCGGAATAGGTTCCTATTCATTTGCGCCGTGGAAGGTCGCGATATCGGGACTTTACAAAAATATCTCTTTTGTCGCAGCTCCACCAAGTGGCGGAAAACCTGTAATGGTGGACGACACTTGCTACTCTATTCCCTGCCAATCGCAAAAAGAAGCAGAGTTGATTCTTGATCTGATTTCATCCATTACAGCTAAGGCTTTTCTAAATTCTTTGATTTTCTCTGACTCAAAGCGACCAATTACAATAGATGTTCTTCGCAGATTGTCCATTGTCGAACTTGCTCGCAACCTTGGTCGGCTCGATGAACTTCAGCACGTCTCTCGCAACGATATCCAGCAAGAAGCGGCTCAGATGTCGCTGCTCATGGAGTCAAAACAAGAATATCGGACATTAAAAGCCGTAGCAAAGCAGACGCTTTGACTGCGCCCCTTGTTGAACAAGCCCGTAAGCGTCGAGATCAAGGATCAGGCAACATTTCTCGACAGTTCCCCATGCCATGATAGACGGTGCTCTCGTATCCGACACGTGTAAAAAGACTTACAGCAAATCATCGAACAGCCCCGGCTGGAAGGGTTTTAGAGCCTCTTGCTCGGCTTTGAAGAAGTCCTTCTTCGTCTTGCCACGCTTGCGCCCCTCTCTCGTATGACAGTCATAGGCGTAGTCGGGGATGGGGACATAGTCACCGGAGCTACGCAACTCTTCAGCGAGGTTTTCAGGGCCCAGTCCCTCTGTCTGATCATAGATGAAATTTTGCAAGTGGTCGGCGTCGCGATTTTTCTTGGCCATGCACAGAAGAATGACGGCTTTTGAGATAAAGATTCGCCCTCGGTGCCGCTTCGTCGGGATGCCTTCGTTGATGATGAGGTAAGCATCATAGAGAGCCTTTACTTCGCCTGTGAGAATGCCCCAGCAGTCCTCGGCGCTGATTGTGAGAAGTCGCCTCCAGCAGTAGTTGCCAAAGCCACTCTCCCACAATTCCAGCGCCCAATATCCCGCAAGCGAGACATCACTGCGACGAATCGCCTTCTGCATCGCAGAGGAGACTTCGCTGAATTGATAGCCACGCTTGGTTCTGAGCTGCATTGGATCGGGAGGAATTAGATAGGGCTGTTCGTTCGCTTGCATGGAAGGAGCCTCTTGCTCGTGGCTCGTGTGGTCCATCCGTTAAGAACTCCATTTTCAACCAAGGGTCCGCCTGGGTCGCGGTAAAAGGGGGGTGTTCGGGGGTGTGGGCACAATCACGAAATCGGTATGCTCTGGCGACGCATTGCTGAACGACGGATTTGTCAAAGGAGACCTGAATCACCTGAGACCGGAGCGTCTATCCCATCCGTCAAGCACCGACCTGACCGCTGAACGGTTTTCGGTCGATCGCCCATTTGACTGGTGTGATATGATGGGAATCTTCCTGATGGAATTTGAAAAC
Organism: Verrucomicrobiota bacterium; assembly: GCA_963205275.1. Taxonomy (GTDB): domain Bacteria; phylum Verrucomicrobiota; class Verrucomicrobiia; order Verrucomicrobiales; family DEV007; genus Arctic95D-9. The sequence goes on from CAUJIH010000041.1 coordinate 3,441, forward strand.
TACGAACGCGCCCACGAGGCCATGATCGAACGGGCCGAGCGTGAGTTCCGGCAAAGCCTCCGAATTCCCAAGCTGACTATTGTTCAGAACGCAGCTTCCGGCCGATTCTCGATTCATCGCGGCGATCCGTCAGACGAGGACGGACTCGCGACCAAGCGCGGCGGAATCAGGACGAGCAATGGGCGCTCATGAAAAAGGTTTCACGTCAGCAGGCTGAAAAGGCAATCGTATTGCGATTCCGAAAATTGAACGGTGACTCGGCCTTTCGTTCGGGCACCTGCCATGACGACCACTTTATCGAATGGAGGTCGAATCTACTCCCCGGCGTCGAGATGAAGGCCGTCAGGGACGACCTCTCCGAAGGCAGCGGGGGTGAGTTGTATGACGAACCCGGAGGCGCTCCCGCAAAGTTCTGTGCCCCCTATTCATCTTCGGCCCTCTGCGTGAACTCCTTCGGCGTTGCGAGATCGGAACCGGCGCTCCTTACAATCTTCGGCCTGTCCGGTTTCACTACGTGCAGGTTTGAGAAGAAACTGCCAACCGGGCTTGGTGGGACGCCTCCGAATCTCGATCTCGTCGCCACGTCACCAAGTGTGCGTCTTGCGGTGGAGAGCAAATTCCTTGAGCCTTTATCGCGCAAAGCTCCGAAGTTCGCAGCCTCCTACGGCGACGCCTACAAACACTGTGGAGATGATGTGCTCAACAAGGCTTATCTGGCAGTCACTTCCGGACGGGAGCGCTTCAACTATCTTGATGTCGCCCAACTCCTGAAGCATTCCTTGGGTATTCTCAAAGCTCCTCAACCGCCAGAGCGGAACATACTTGCTTACCTCTTCTGGGAGCCCCCTAATAGCCTGAAATTGGAGCCCTTCGAAACACATCTACAGGAAATCGCGAGATTCTCCGCACTCATGGCGGAAAGCCGAATTCAGTTCCGACATCTGAGCTACGCGCATCTCTGGTATTCGTGGAAATCTGATCAGTACCCGGAGAAACTCCGACAGCACGCGGGTCGCCTGATCGAGCGATACGAGCTGGAATTGTAGGCATTTCGCCTCCGGTCGCGGGGCCCGTCGGGTGAATTTCAGGAAATCGCCACGCTTTGCCGTCGTGGCGCGTGGATCGCGACCCGCTCCTGGCTCTTGTAGTCCTCGAAACGGATGTGAGCCTTCCACTTGCGCTTGAGGTGGCGCTTTTCTGTGGTGATTCGCTCGGCGGAACGGAAGAGTGAATTACCGCCGAGGTTCTTGTCGCGGTTCTGCACAAAACAGAATCGGGCCTCGTTCCATACAAGTCGATGATCGAGGAGTTCTTGCAAAGTGGCGTCGATGTCGCACTTGCATTTTAAAAGCTCATCCCAGCGGGGTATGCCCCCGTGCTCATCGCGAATCACGCCTACCGCTCCTCCGACCCAGTGATTGACTCCAAAGGGATCGTTGCGCTGGAGCAGCCGGGGATCACTCCTCTGATGCCACCATCGAGAGCGAGAATCAGATCGCCTGGTTTCAGCCCTGATTTCTCCGCAGGAGATTCCGGGGCAACTTCTTCGATGCATAAAGCACCGGAAGCATCTTCATCGACGGATACGCCTAAATATCCGTTCGCTATGCTTTTTCCGACCGCAGGTTCCTGAATCTCCGATGGGATCGCCGTCTTCACTGTGCGGTAAGCGTCGAGATCGAAGGCATGAAGCGTGATCGAAGCGGCCAGTGAGGTTAATCAAAAACAAAAGAGGCACAGTCGTCGCATGACGGAGTAGTAAGAATCGTAAAGCAGGAGTGAACCCTGAGATGGAGAAGTAGTTTAACGAATTCTCACCGATAACAAGTCAAATTCGATATTAAAAAACTCATCCTTCAATTCTTAGAGAG
>CAUJIH010000042.1 GCA_963205275.1 Verrucomicrobiota bacterium
TTCGCAGACGGCATCAATTCCGCCAGCGTCAAACGCAGCTTGAACAACAGGGCGAAGGGCTGTGGCACGATCAGTCAAGGCTGGGCCAGTCTCGTTGATTTTTGAAATTATTCAACTAATCTTAGATACCTGAATAGTTACTCGAAAATTAAGTTCTCAACACGGAGCAATCGGATCGCGAGATACAGAGCGCCACTGCACCATCCTGAATTGGTGCCGCCGTCAACAAAACAGCAACGCCTTCTCTGTCGTCAGACAAGGAAGGCGTTGCCACAACAAAAACAGACTAGAAACGCGCCCCAATCAAGCAAGCAGCGAAGGTCTACTGAAACCACCTTAGGAATATTCATTATTATATAATTTATTCAATCAAATATTTGAAATATCTGAAATATTAAGATCCATGTTACATAAATTTAATAATTTTAATAATTATCAATAGACAACTTTTATTGTCAGGGTATATTAATGGATTAATTCGTGACTTTTTCTGTGTGATGCCTCTTTTCCGAAATGGATTAAATCTTTTTTTGTTAAGCTCGGCACAGCCTGTCGGGCTGTCTGACTTTACATGGCGATTGATGCGTGCTGAAGATCGTCGCTTCACCCTGCGCAATCTTAAAATCCTCGCCGCTATCGCTGCTGCGATGGTGTCTTTCTTCGCGGTTCTCGATTATTTCACTTATCCGGCGCAACAGGCACTGTTTTCTGCCCTGCGATGGACCTGCGCTTCGCTAGTGATGGTACTCCTGCTCGCTCTACGTTCCCGAGTTGGAAAATATTATTTTAGACCGCTCACCATTATTCTACCCTTGATTCCGGCTCTCGTAATCGCCATCACGATCTATGTCACTCGTGATCCGGCCTCGGTCTACTACGCTGGACTCTCTCTTTGCATCGTCGCGACGGGCTTCCTCTTTCACTGGACTTATCGCGAAGTCTTCGCGGTTTCAGGCATGGTCCTCATTCTCTACCTATTGGCCTGTCTCCCCGCGATTCTTGACGGACTGACAGCCATGGAGGCTGCTGGGCTCTTCAGCAACTTGATCTTTCTCGTGGCCACAGGAGGCATCGTTTTTGCCGCAAGTTACGCTCACAATCAGATGCGGATCGAACAGTTTCGAACTCGACAGCGACTGAGACAGCAAAAGTTCGCCTTTCGCGAGACTGCTATCGTTCTACGAAAGACTCTCCACGAGCTTGAGGATACTGAGGGAGAACTCATTCAGTCGGGAAAGATGGCATCTCTCGGACAATTGAGTGCGAGTGTAATTCACGAAATCGGAAATCCCCTCAATCACTCGAATCAAGCCCTGTTCATGCTCCGCCGCCGCCTACAAAAGCTGTCTCAAGACAAAGAAGTCCAGGAGGCAGTGGAGGACATCCAAGACAGCGTTGATCGGATGAAAGAAATCGTTCGCGAACTCCGAGAATTCTCTCACAAGCGCAGCGAGGAGCTGGCTCCCTTCACCCTGCTGGAAGCGATTCACGCATCTGTGCGCATGTTGCGATCCGAACTCGATGGAAAGGAGATATTCATCGGCGGCTCCGTCCCGCCCAATCTCAAAATCAACGGAGTAAAAAATCAACTCACTCAAGTTTTAGTGAATCTCATTCACAACGCCATTCAAGCGATGGGAGAAATCGGAAACGGTGAAATCAGAATCACGGCTTCAGAAAAGAATGGTGAGGTTCTGATATCAGTCACAGACAATGGCCCAGGAATCCCGGAATCAATTCGAGCGCACATCTTTGATCCTTTTTTCTCCACAAAAAAAGCCGGTGACGGCACTGGTCTCGGACTCAGTATCTGCTATCGCATCGTGAGAGCTCACAGTGGGACCATTCGAGTTCTCTCCGACGGCCAGTCGCACACCGAATTTCAGCTTCAGTTCCCGGCTGTTCGGGACTCTGAGGAAGCTCTCGTCGTTTCCCTCCCCTCACACACCTCCGAAGCATTGGCGGCATTATCCCCACTGCAACTCTCTGTAGTATCATGAATTCAGGCAACACCAATTTTGGGATTCTGTTCATTGATGACGAAGAGAAATCGCTGAAATACTTCGACGCGATCTTTTCAGATCTAGCGCCAATCTACCTCGCTCGATCTCCCGAGGAGGGCTTTGAATTGTTTCGTCGTTATCACGATAAAATCGCAATCGTCGTCAGTGATAAAAAAATGCCTGGAGAGTCAGGACTCTCACTCCTCACCCGCATTCGGGAGTTGGACGCCAAGCCACTCCGCTTCCTGATCACCGCATACGCAGATCTCGACCTGGCAGTCGATTCTCTGAATAATGGACTGCTGTACACTTATCTAACGAAGCCTTGGGATCCGACTGATCTGGAGCACCGCTTGTCACGAGCTCTCAAGCACTTCCGCCTAGAACGAGAGCGTGAAATACTACTCCATGAAAAGAGCCTCGCCTTCCAGCAACTACTGATGGCGGATAAAGCAGCAGGGATCGGAATCCTATCCGCTGGACTCAACCACCACCTAAGAAATGCCCTGACGGTGCTCCGCACCTTTCACGACCTCCTGCCCTATCAACTGCATGAGGAAGTCCAAGGTGAATTGAAAGATCCGGACTTCTGGGAAGATTCCTACCGGGAAGCTGGGGAGCAGATCGAGCGCATGACTTCCATCCTCGGTAATCTCTCAGAGGGTACGGAAATGAGCGGATTGAATCTAAGTGATCACATCGACTTTCCCGCGTTGCTTCACGAGGCTCGAGCCATCGTTTCGAATGATCAGAGATGCCCTCGTTTCCGAATGATCGTGTCGCACGATGTTCCAAAGATTTCAGGAGATCGTCAAAAGCTCTCTCAGATGGCTCGATTCCTGTTTGAAGAGGCGAGAACGAACCTCCGTGAAGAGAATGAAGTCGAAGTGCGAGTGACGAAAAGCATCGACGAAGAGGGAATTGATGTGGCCTTCATCGACGACGGCCCTCCCATTCCCGAGGAAGAACTGGCCCGAATATTCGACCCCTTCTACGTTCGTATGAATCAGCCGGAAGAGCTGGGGATCAACCTTCTCGCTTGCTATCTGACCGTGTTCCAGCATGGAGGTATGATCTGCGCAAAGCAGGCCCCAGACGGCAGGAACTCGATTCTATTCTCGCTGCCCTGTATCCCGAATCGATTATCCGAGACCGAAGGACTGGATTCCGCTCACCAGACACTCTGGCGACTCGCGGATTTCAGCGACCGCGATGCGCGATCTGCCTCGGCTGCTTTATCTTCCTAAAGGCAGACGAGTATACGTTGACAAAACTCTCCACGAGAGCACCACTACCTGAATGGCGGTAATCCTGAAGAACGGTGCTCTCTTTCTCCACATTCCTAAAACTGGCGGTACATGGGTCACGCGCATCCTGCGTGAAACGGGCCTCATGCGCTGCTCAATCGGCCATCGACACGCGAATCTGGAGCATCTGCTCGCACCTGGATATCAGGGGCTGGGTCGCAGACTCGAATGGATGTGGAAGCGATCACTCTACCTAAATACGCACCCACGACCCTTCACATTTTGCTTTGTACGTCATCCGCTCGACTGGTACGAGTCATTCTATCTTTATAAGAATCAGCCTTCCCTCCAATGGGAGCGCGATGGTGAGGAAAACAACTTCCACCGCTGGCACCCGAATGCCGTGCTCAACGGACTGGGTGAGGGACGCGATTTCAATACTTTCGTATCCGCTGTAATGGATCGATATCCGGGCTATGTTTCTGCCCTGTTTAATCACTATACATTTCGTCCTGTCGACTTTATCGGGAAACAGGAAAACCTGCGTCAGGATCTGCTAACAGTGCTGGAGCGAACTGGATGTGCGGTAGATGAGACAATGATTCTGAGCAAGGAGCGAGTCAATCGCAGCGAGGCATCTACCCGCCCCGTCTGGGATCCCGCCGTCCGATCTCGCGCAGTTCGCCTAGAGGCAGCAGCGATCACACGCTTCGGGTACACGGCTGATCCATCGTCATTTGATGGACGGAGTCCTTCGTAGTTCCACTTGCGAATCCAGAGGATCAAGCAGCGTCTCCGCGTAGAAGGGCTAACGAGAAGCTCTCTGGCGATATTCCGTCAATTCTTGATCACTGATCTCCATCGCAGGAACAAGCTGATAATGGCGCTCCTCTACGACGCGGACAAACCCATCCTGATCTAAGCAGAGTTCAAATACCGCGATTCGCGATGTATCCAGAAACCGCGTGGAGACAGCTCGACACACAAGATTGGGAAACTTTTCGACACAACAGGCGATGTCCTGTCGGGTCTGAACAGAAGCAAGCTGATCAGTGCCTCCCTTCGCCTGAACGGGAATCACATACTGACAGCCGTATCGATCAATGCCCACATATATTTCATCGATTTCGATCTGTCCAAGTCCCTTCACGGTGGTTCGCAAGTGATTCTGAAGAGAATAAGTCGTAAGTCCGAGGAATATATCGATCAGACGATTGTATCGAATCTTAGCTAGGAGTGCCTGTTCATCTGAAAGAGAATGGGCAGCGATCAACTCGGGCGTATTATCCGGAATTCTGATCGTAATCAGATTAGGATTTGGCAGGATGCGATTCACGGCTACCAAGCGAAACTCATAGCGTCCCGATCCAGCCCCCTCGATAATCCACTCTTTTCCATAGCTTTGAGTCGCGAGAATCGACGTAGGGAGTGGATTGCGATAGCGAAAGGAATACAGGACATCTCCGATATTCTTCGGCACATTGATTCCCAGCTCTTCCGCAGCCTGAATCAGGTCTTCACGAGTAAATTCAATTGTCGTAGAAATGGCTTCATATCTCTGAAAAAACAAGTGTTCCACTAAAGCCTGATAGCGATTCTTCGATTTCTCATTCATTGATATCAGACCATCGACTCAGCCAATCGAGCTGCCTCAGTTTCCACCTGAGAGCGCTTTCTGGCTCCGCTCTTGCGATTGCGTTTTTGAATCGGGCAATCGATCCCCCAGAATTCCGCAGCTTGAGACATCTCCAATCCCAACAAAATCGGATCGCCTAGAGGAAGTGCCTCAAAAGGTGCCTCGGGACTCACACCCATTGAAGAGATGATCGCTCCAGCGACGGCTCTTGCAAGCGGAGGTGGCACCGCATTCCCGATCTGCCTTGCCCCGTGCCATTTCGTACGGTGGAATCGGAACCAATCCGGAAACCCGTGCAGTCGAGCCATTTCCCGAACCGTAATACAACGAGGATATCGGTAATGAATGGGACGAGGGCTTGTAAAGGCACCTCTTGCCGCATCGGTTCCAGCCCGGAGAGTATTCGATATTCCCTCGGGAGAAAGTTTAAAAAATCTCGAGATCGGCTCGACGGCACCGGGAGGCGTTTCTCCGAAGCGGATTCGGGAAATCTCGGAGTGATTCGTGCGAGCACTGGCTGTGAGCACATCCGAATCCCAAACGCGCCTGTAGCCATAGTGCCATGCTTCGTCATGAGTGGCGCGCATCTCGTTGGAATAGGGAGATGGAGCTGTCCGTGTCGATGTCCTGACTTCATCCGTGATCAGAAGCGTCTTGAATCGATCTGCATCGGGAAGATCATCGAGAGCGTCATGACAGGTCGGCCCGAAAGGGAGTGAAAAGTCTTCATCCCCTGTCGCAGGTATGGTCACTGGGTCTGGGTAATGAGGTGGTTCCAATCCACGCTTTGCCCCCAGCAGAAAAAGTCGTTTCCGATCCTGAGGGACTCCATAAAAAGAAGCGTTTAGAACCGCCCAAGGCAGGCGTACCTGATATCCGATTTCAGAAAAAGACGCGATCAATTCCTCCAGAAACTTTCGATGCGCTCCAACCGTAAGACCGCGAACATTCTCAAATACGAAGTAATCGGCATCTAACTCTCCGACAAGACGAACAAAGTCCTTCACCAGACTATTGCGAGGATCATCCAGAATGCGTTGCCCGATCAGAGAAAATCCTTGGCAGGGCGCTCCACCGAATACCAGACGAATCGCCCCGGTAATTCCCGCCATCCTTCGAATCTCAGATCCGCTAAGATTCTGAACGGAACGAGGAATCACCTTGCACTGAGGAAAATTATACTGATGGATTGCCGCATGAATGGGATCAATCTCCACAGCGGCGGCTACCTCAAAGCCTGCCTGCTCGAATCCGAGCGACATTCCTCCGGCACCAGCAAAGAGATCGATGGCAATTGGCCTCATTCTGTTCGATTGAACTGTAGAAATTTCATATTGTCAAGCAAGGGTCTCAGGATTTTAGAACTTCACTCGTCGAAAGCAACTTTCCATCAGCTCCTCGCTCGCCATTCTCTTCGCGAACACGAGAAATTCGTTAATCCTTCGATCTTTCGAGAGCACAAACTTGAGCGACATCTATAATCCTCATACCGAATTCCTATATTTTCCCTTTCTCCACCTTCACTCGCTCCCATTCCCGATTAGCCCCCCCATGATATCTCCCGTATCATCCCTTCCTCTGGATCGACAGCTTCGGCAGGAAATTCTGTTCGCTCGTGAGCGAGTGTATCGCTTCGGTGAGCCGACGCCGCTGGAGCGCTTTGTTTTGCCGCAGCAGGAAATAGAGGTCTGGGTGAAACGCGAGGATCGCTGTGCTGTCAATTCTTACAAATGGCGCGGAGCCTGTAACTGCATGGCGGCACTCTCGCCAGAGGAGGCCGCACGCGGAGTCGTCACTGCCTCGGCCGGAAATCATGCGCAAGGCGTGGCACTGGCGGCGGCGGCGCTCGGAATTCGTACTCGTGTCCACATGCCGCGCTCGACACCACAGGTGAAACAGGAGGCTGTGGCTCGACATGGGGCCGGATGGGTAGAAATTCGATTGGCCGGAGATTCCTATGACGATGCCGTTCAGTCGGCTCGTGCAGACGAGAAAGAACACGACTCCGTTTATGTCCATGCCTACGATGATCTTCTGGTCATGGCTGGACAGGGGACGCTGGCAGACGAAGTTGTGCTGTCAGGTCAGGGGCCATTCGACGCCGCCTTTCTCCAAATCGGTGGCGGGGGGATGGCGTCCGGAGTCTCGACCTGGCTGAAGCTCTACTGGCCGGAGATTGAATTGATCGGAGTGGAAGGCGAAGGCCAGGCGTCCATGAAAGCGGCCTTCGCTGCTGGCGCTCCGGTGAATCTGGGATCAGTCGATCTCTTCTGCGACGGCACTGCCGTGAGGAAAGCAGGCACCTTACCCTGTCAGATCCTGCGCGATACCCTGTCTGAAATTGAGACGGTGAGCAATGAGGAGGTCAGTCACGCCATCCGGGTATTCTGGGATCGACTCCGCTGTCTCCCCGAGCCATCTGGCGCACTGGGACTAGCGGCAGTGCTGAAGCAGGCCGAGCGCTGGCGAGGGAAAAGAGTCCTGACAGTGGTCAGTGGAGCGAACATCGACTTCCTTCAGTTGGGCCTGATCGCTCAGTCTCAGGGCGCAGCCAGCCAGGCCACCCGCACCCTGCGCGTGCAAATTCCCGAACATCCAGGGACCATGCTCCGTCTTCTCGATTCCGCTTTCCGCGATCTCAATATCGTCGATTTTCAATATGGAAAGACCGATCAGTCCGAAGCTTGGCCGATTTTCACCCTCACGTCCGCCGACGCGTCCGCTCTCGCACAATTACCGGAGCGTCTGAATGCAGGCGGATACGCTTGGCAAGATCTGACCGGAGCCGTCGATGTCACATTTCGGGCAATCCCCCTGCGTGATGATTTTCTCTCGTACCCTAGCTTTCTGCGCCTAGATTTCTATGAACGCCCAGGGGCCCTCCACGACTTCCTTGCAAGATACGTCGGACAGACGGCGAATCTCTGTTATTTCAATTACCGACACACAGGAGAGCGCATCGGTCGAGCCCTGATCGGACTCGACTTTGCCAGCGCAGCCAACCGCGACACCTTGCTGAAAGATATTCCTCAGCGTGGCGAGGGCTATCGCCTCTGCGAACCCGTGGATGCGGAGACACAGCGGCGTCTCACTGGCAGGTAATATTCAAGACCGGTCTCTCATCTGACGAAAATCCGGGATCGCGTGATCATGCAATCTCGACCGCTATGCACATCCCTGCTACTCTGCCTCCATGGATATTCGATTCTCCCCCACCCGTCGCCATTTTCTTAAAACCGCGGCCGCTGTCAGCGCTTTCCCCTTTGTCTCCACTCCGTCGCGCTCTCGAGCTGCCGATGGGACGGGAGAAACGGAGGATTTCTTCTATCGCCTGTCACCTCCCGATGGCCCCTACATCGACTCTCAGCGGGAGAATAAGGCCTTCGCCTTTCACGAAGGACACATCCTGTATTCCGAAGACAATGCCCACTCTTGGGCGCAGAAGACCGCATTCCCCGACGCGCCGAACATCCTGTGGAGCACCTTCCTGAAAAATGGGAACATTCTCTTTGCGACTCGGGCCAATCTTTTCCTCAGCACCGATCAACTGAAGACCTATCACGAGATCACGGTCAAACGCCCCGACGGCAGCGACTATCGTCCTCATACACCGAAGGATCCGGAAATGCCTGGCTGGTATTTTCACAGTCTCGACGGAATCCATACCTGGGACGTAGACGGGAAAGAAATCCTAGTCTGGGGAAATTACTGCAATGTCTTGGGAGGAGCGGTGCCACCGAACATTTACTACTCCGTCGATGGCGGCGAGACAGTCAAGCTCGCCTATTCCTTCGGCAAGAATCCTAGCTTCCAGCAAAAGGGTGCGACTCCAGATGAATTCATCGGCGACCCGAATAATCCGGAAATCTGTCGGCATATCCACGGAGTCACCTACAATCCCTACGACAACGCTTTCTATGCCTGCACTGGCGATGGAGATCGCAACGGTCAACACGAAGTCCACTGGATGCGAGGTACCTACGACTGGGCTGCGGACAAGTGGGACTGGAAAATTCTGATCTCCGTCGGATCGAATTCACGCTACAAATCAGGCGGATTCAATTTCTTGGACGGAAAAATGTACTGGGCTGCTGACGCCAACGGCAAGATCGAGCCGAATGAGGTTCACGACCGAGGCCTCTTCCGCTGCGACATCGCCGACATTCTCGACAAGTCGAAGCACGAGGTCATGTTTCCCGCTCGCTTCGAGATGGCGAACATGATCATCCAAGGACAAGCGATTTTCGCCTCACACTGCGCTCCTGCATCGGAATTAAAGACGGGATTCGCCGTCTCGCTCGATCTCGGAAAAACGTGGAGGGAGCACGATCTGGCAGAATTCGGCCCTCGCTCACCCGTGCGCTTTCATCCGAAGAACAGCGAAGGATGGATGCGTGTCGATCTGCGGACGGGATGGATCACGCGCTCGGAAGTGCTCTTTCTCAAGCCGAAGGTTTGAGAAAGGAGTGAATGCCTCACTCATTCGAACGGGCAGAAGTGAGGAAGCAGACGTCCGAGAACCCGAGCGGGATCAGTAGTATCTAACTCCTGATCACCGCACTCTCGCCTTCCAAAGCCTTGCGCATCGCGTCCATCCCGTAACGATAGCGGGAGGCTGCCGTGTTGGGCGAGATATCCAGAGCTTTACCGATCTGATCAAAGGTTAGCTCACCCCAGATTTTGAGCGTGATCACCTCGCGAAACTTCTCCGGAATCCGCGTCAGAGCGACTTGCAAGGCTCGTGATGTATCGTCCTCCGGCAACTCGAACCAAGCCACCTGCTCGCCCCTTTCTTGCACCGCCTGATCCTCACGCCGTCTCCTGCGATCATCACTGCGTCCTAAGTCGATCGCACAGCGACGAATATTCGTGTACGCCAGCCCGACCACTTGATCATCCGGCTTTCCCTGATGCGTCTTCCAAGTTCGGATGAGCGCTGCCTGCATCACATCTTCTGCATCCGCCTCGCAGCGGGTTTGTTGTCGAGCGAACAACATCAGTCGACTGCCGTACTCGGCCAGCCACTTCTGCCAGTCTTCTGAAAACTCATTGGAGTCTTCTTTCATCATCATTGGTTTTTTCTGTAAGAGACGGGAAGATCGGCCCATCCGTTCAAAAAAAGCTCATTTCCCTCCACCGAGACCTCAGCAAAACCAGAAAAGACGATAAGGAAGCGTCACGGAAACCCATTTCCGGATTTGACAGGAACTCTCAGCTTCCGAAAGTCTCATCCCGAGAATGTCAATATTGTCATCTTGACAGATCCATCGAGATGCCTTTGACTTAACACTACTAAGTTGATTTATTTACTCAAATTACCATGTCTAACGAATACCATTTTGATACCCAACAGATTCACGCTGGGGCGGTGCCAGATCCGACGACCGGTGCTCGCCAAGTGCCGATCTATCAGACGACAGCCTACGTTTTTCGCGACGCCGACCATGCGGCTCGACTCTTCGCACTGAAAGAACTCGGCTACATCTATTCTCGTCTGAATAATCCGACGATCACAGCACTACAAGATCGAATCACAGCCCTCGAAGGCGGTGCAGGCACGGTGTGCTGCGCTTCCGGACATGGAGCACAGTTTATGGCCATGTTTCCTCTGATGTCACCGGGGAAGAACATCGTGGCCTCTACTCGGATCTACGGCGGATCGATGCAGCAGTTCACCAACAGCTTCCGCAAGTTCGGATGGGGTGCGAAAGCGGTCGATTTCACCAATCTCGACGCGATTAAGGCCGCCATCGACGAAAATACCCGTGCGCTCTTCTGCGAAACGCTCGCGAATCCTGCCGGTGATATTCTGGAACTCCCCGAGATCGCAAAAATCGCGGATGCGGCCGGAATTCCACTCGTGGTGGATAATACTTCTGCCACTCCCTGGCTCTGTCGCCCGATCGAGTACGGCGCGACCTTAGTCGTCCACTCGATGACCAAGTATCTCACAGGCAACGGCACGGTGATGGGCGGCTCCATCACGGATAGCGGAAAATTCAACTGGTCCGCCAGTGACAAGTTCCCGAGTCTTTCCGAGCCAGAGCCTGCCTACCACGGTCTGAAATTCTACGAAGCCTTCGGCCCTCTGGCCTATACCTTCTACGGTATCGCTGTCGGACTCCGCGATCTCGGGATTCCGCTGAACCCACAGGCTGCGCACTACACGCTGATGGGAATCGAGACACTGAGCCTGCGCATGGCCAAGCATGTCGAGAATGCTACCAAGGTCGCAACTTGGTTGGAGAAAAATCCACACATCTCGAAAGTAAACTACGCAGGGCTTCCTTCTTCTCCCTTTTACGAGCGCATTCAGCGCCTGACGCCTCGTGGAGCTGGCGCTCTGTTCACCTTCCACGTGAAAGGTGGCTATGACGCCTGCGTGAAGCTGGTGGACAATGTGAAGCTCTTCAGTCACGTAGCCAACTTGGGCGATACTCGCAGTCTGATCATTCACCCCGCCTCCACGACGCACAGCCAGCTCTCTCCTGAGCAGCTCGTCGCCGCTGGTGCCGGGCCTGACGTAGTTCGCGTCTCAATCGGAATCGAAGATCCCGCAGATATTATCGCCGATCTCGATCAGGCGCTGACAGCGGCATCTGCCTGATCTGATCAGCCTAGTTAATCATCTGGAGAGGATGCCTGCCTAGACCACAGGCATCCTCTTACAGAATTTACACCTGATTCGGTCCGACTCACTGGCCTTTCGCGAGCTTTCGCGCCAGTTCCTGACTTTCAGCGGAAAGTCGCTCTAAGGGGAAGGTAAAGCTCTTCCCATCACGAATCAGCGTTACCTGATCTCCCTGCAGTCCCTCGAATTGGGCCTCGATCACCTGTCCTTCGGCACTTTTCCACGATTGAAGTGCAGGAGCGGAATTGGCTCCAGATGCAGACGGTGATTCTCCCGAACTCCTCCCCTGAGCCGCGAGCCGCTTTTGCAGCATCGCCCAATGCAGATCGGGTGGAGCAATCGTCCCTGGACGAATTGCTTCAATCCAGCGACCATTCAGATCCCGAGTGCTACCTCCTCGCATTTTCAGGGCCACCAAGTTCAGAAAATCGAGCTGAAACGCCTCCGGCCATTCCGCATCCTCTTTACTCCGTATGTTCCAGAACGTGGCACCTGCTGCGGAGTGATTACCTGCTCCTCCCCCTCCACCCGATTCGAACAACCGAGTCCCCTCTCCCACATCGAGATCAGTGAATAAATTCTCGTAGGGCGCATATTTGTGGTGATCCATATTGATGTCTTCCCCCTTTCCTCGGGAAAAAACATTGCCAACAGAGCCACCCGACAAGCCATTGTCGTGAAAGAACTTGGTTTCGATCACATAGTTCGTGCAGAGTCCATCATTGCCAAAGAGCGACAGGCCGTGGTGCCCGGAGATGCCATTCTTCAGCGCACGCTTGCGATCCGCGTCCAGCGTGAGTCCGTCGAGAGAACAAAACCAGCCGTGAACGAATGGACCACTGTCTGCATTCCGGATACGGAGATTCCGTGCCCAGCAGTGTGCAACGCTCGGCGCGAATTCGATGGGATTGAACCCTACCTCATCCCAATGTCCGACGTACGGAGTCGCGGGAAATTCGAATCCCAGTTCTTCGATCCCGACATCCGTGACATGAGGTGAAAACATCCGAACGACTGGATTCCATGTGGATTTAACATCAAAGCGGAGTGCCCGGTCCAGCGAAATCTCATTGCCATTGACGGCGGTGATGCGGAATACCTGCTTAATGGTCTTTGAAAATTGCGGACTGATATCTACGCCTTGCCCCCGATACAGATGAGCCAACAAGCTCTTCTCAGTGTCGTCTTTCAATGAAATTACGATCTCATCTCCCGCTTTGAAATCGTGAGATTCCAGTGTCAGTTGAGAAGCCCCTCGCGTCGCTTCATTCGCCACCGCAATGCCGCCCCCAATCTCGGGCGAATCTCCGGTCACACGGATCAATCCTCCACCCCATGAATACGGAGTCGTGTCTCGACCGTTCGCGCCGAAGCCGCCTGTGCGAGCCGTTTTCGGGTTAATCTCCTGCAAGGGACGGGTGAACAGCAGAACCGTCGCCTCCGCTCCCTCGCCGCGCAGCACGATGCGCGGCTGAGTGATTTCCAGAATATCGGAGAGAATATAGCGACCTTTTGGAATCAGGATCAACTTGTCTGGTCCAGCAGCGATGGCTTTCTTGAAGGCTTCCGTGTCATCTGCCTGTCCATCGCCCGTCGCTCCGAAGTCCTTGACAGAGATCGCGTCGGTTGGAATTCGATAGGGTTCCTCTCCTCGACGATAGCCCGCTTGAGAAAAATCGGGAAGTCGGCTCTCAGGCGTCCACTTTTCTCCCTCCTTCCCCCAGAGTTCAGACGTCTGCTCGGCTTCGATGTGCGACGGAATCAAAACAGCGATTCCCAGAGCAGCCAGTAGTGAAACCTGAAACGAATGAAATCTCGGCGAACGAACAGAAAAGTGGCTAGAATGGTTCATGAGAGTATGCATCGATTCATTTTCCTGATTCATACGAGTCGAGTAGGCAGGTGACAATCTCCGAGCAACTTTTCCGAGATCGAGAAGATGCTATCTGATCGTGTAAAATCAACAAGCTCGATCTCTCGTCAGTTTCATGAAAGTATTCATGAAAGATCCGTCCTAATTTCAAAGGAATCCTGAAATCCCTCTTTGCGTTTCCGCTCAGGCGGGCCAAAATGCCGCACATGTCAGAAACCAACGAAACTGCCTCTGCCGATCAGAGCGACCGTAGAGGTTCGCCCGCGCCGGGATGCTGCATCCTTACTACGATCATCGGTGTGTTCGGAGGCTTGATCGCGCTCTATATCGGGATCGGTATTGTGCAGCTCCGGGCATTTGGGGGCTTTACGCAGGACGCTCCCGTTGCGGTGGATATCGCGCCCCCTGATGCGGCTGAGATGGCGAAGGCTCAAGGCAAACTACAACAGATCGCCGATGCGGTAAAGACCGGGAAGTCAGAGCGAGTGCTCTTCTCCACAGAGGATCTAAATACACTGATTGCGAGCCTCGACGAGGCAAAGGGATTCCGAGGAAACACCCGCATCGAAGAAATCACTGAGGACGGACTGACGGTCCGCATGTCTCAGGCGATGCGCAAAGGTCCGTTCCAAAAGGGATTTCGCTATCTAAACGGAAATTTTACTCTCCAGCCTGAGTTGCGCGCCCGCACCATCGCTTTCAAGGTGATCGACATTCATCCCGATGTCGGAGAACTACCGGCGAATTTCATCACCGGATATGCGGCACTCGACCTATTCCGGCTCGATCCCGAGATCCCCGCACTACAGGCCAATATCCCCTCTTTAGCCGCAGTGTACACCGAGAAAAGCCAGCTCGTGGTAGAGACAAAAACGAACGAAACTCCGCCAGAATCGAAGGTAATCGCACCTTGACCGAGCTCGGAAGGTCGGTAGCGTATCTCGGCCGGATCAAGCCGGTCTTTTCTATTTTACCTTAAATCTCCAACCCTCAATCGAATACGCTCATGGCTCTCTCAATTGGCTCCAAAGCCCCTGATTTTGAACTTCCCACCATTGGTGCAAACGGCCCGGAACTCGTCCGTCTATCCGAGCAAATCGCGAACGGACCCGTGGTCTTGCTCTTCGTCCCTATGGCCTTCACTGGTGTCTGCACCACCGAATTCTGCTCCGTCACGGGCGATCTCGAGGCCTATGAGAAGCTCAACGCTACAGTTCTCGGCATCAGTGGAGACAATCCTTTCGCCCAGCAAAACTGGAAGCAGAAAGACGGCATCGGTCTCACTCTACTGAGTGATTACGAGCACAAAGTGACGAAAGACTACGGCGTTGCCTACGATACCTTCCTCCCGGAAAAGAATCTGAAAATGGGTGGAGTGTCGAAGCGCTCCGCTTTCATCGTCGATCAGAATGGCGTGATCCAATACGCGGAGAGTCACGATGATCCGCACGATCTGCCGAATTTCGAGGCGATCAAAGCGAAACTGGCCGAACTCGCCTGAGCCTGCTCCGGCTCTTCAGTTGATCCTCTGAGCTTTCCTCGTGAGGATTCCTTCTATCCTTTTGCCGATTCCCATCCTTGCCGCGATGGGAATCGTGCTTTACAGATAGAGTGCATTTTGGCGCTAGTTTCGCGCAATGTATCCGCCCGGCTCTGAAGAGTTCGGCATTTTCACCAAGTTCACCATTTCTAACCGTCCCAGCTAAACACAGATGAGTTTCGATGTAATCCGAACCTTTCAGACCGGATCTGGATCTGAGGGAAAATATTATAGCTTGAATGCCCTCGAAGAAATCGGAGTGGCGAAGAATATCTCTCGCCTGCCGGTCAGCATTCGGATCGTGCTGGAGTCTGTATTACGGAATCTGGACGGACGCAAGGTTCGCGAGATGGACGTAACGAATCTGGCGAACTGGAATGCGAAGTCGCCCGGTGACTACGAGATCCCCTTTACTGTGGCTCGCATCATTCTGCAGGACTTCACTGGCGTCCCTCTACTGGCTGACATCGCCGCCATGCGAGATGCTGCGGTCGAGCGTGGAGCAGATGCAGCAAAGGTCGAGCCGCTGGTTCCGGTCGATCTCGTGGTGGACCACTCCGTGCAAGTCGATTTCGCCGGAACCCACACCGCTCTCGAGCGAAATATGGAGATCGAGTTCATCCGCAACCGCGAGCGCTACGAGTTCCTCAAGTGGGGTCAGCAGGCATTCAAGACCTTCTCCGTCGTGCCTCCCGGTATCGGAATCGTTCACCAGGTGAATCTGGAATATCTGGCGAAGTGCGTCTTTTCCAAAGGTGACTTGTATTATCCCGACACTCTCGTGGGAACGGACTCACACACGACCATGATCAACGGCTTGGGCGTCGTCGGTTGGGGCGTCGGCGGGATCGAGGCCGAGGCTGGAATGCTCGGGCAGCCGGTTACTTTCTTGGTACCGGAAGTTGTGGGCGTACACATGCACGGAAAACTGCGCGAGGGTGTCACAGCGACGGACCTGACCCTTTCAGTCACTGAGATGCTTCGCAAACACGGCGTCGTCGGGAAATTCGTAGAATTCTTTGGTGCTGGTGCCGCCGCTTTGGCACTGCCCGACCGAGCCACGATCGGAAACATGGCCCCGGAATACGGCGCGACGATCGGCTTCTTCCCTGTCGATGGCGAGACCATGCGCTACCTGCGCGGAACGGGGCGCTCTGAAGAACTCTGTCAGACGATTGAAAATTACTACAGAGCACAAGGTCTCTACGGAATCCATGAGGCCGATGCCTGCGATTATACAGAGGTTCTAGAACTCGATCTGGCCTCGATCAGCCCCTCCGTCGCTGGGCCGAGGCGCCCGCAAGATCGCATCGAAGTGCCTGCGCTCAAGAGCACCTTTGACCGCCTTTTTACGACTCCCGTTTCCGCTGGGGGCTTCGGTCTATCCGCAGATCAGCGCAATGCCGAAGTGGAAATCAAAATGGCCGAGCCCGCTGGATTCTCTGTCGGGTCTCTGCTCGAACCCATCGAACCAGGATCGGACATGGACAAGGTCGAAATGACGGGAAATCGCCCGACATCGATCCCCGTATTGGCGAAGGAGGCCTTCGATCCCATCAAGACCACTCTGAGCCACGCCGAAGTCGTAATCGCGGCGATTACTTCCTGCACGAATACTAGCAACCCCAGCGTGATGCTGGCCGCTGGACTGGTCGCGAAGAAGGCTAACGAGAAAGGATTGACAGTCCCACCCTTTGTAAAAACTTCGCTCGCTCCCGGATCGCGAGTAGTCACGGACTACCTCGAAGCAACTGGGCTGCAGAAGGAGTTGGACAAGATCGGCTTCGAAACCGTCGGCTATGGCTGCACCACCTGTATCGGAAACTCGGGACCTCTGCATCCTGCAATTGAAGAAGCGATTAAGGGGGGGGATTTGGTCTGCGCCTCTGTACTTTCCGGGAACCGGAACTTTGAGGCCCGAATCCATGGTTCAGTGCGTGCGAACTTTCTCATGTCGCCGCCGCTCGTCGTCGCTTACGCATTAGCCGGACGAGTCGATATCGACCTAACGACCGAAGCCATCGGTACGGATCGAGACGGGAAACCGGTCTATCTCGCTGATCTCTGGCCTTCCCAAGC
Organism: Verrucomicrobiota bacterium; assembly: GCA_963205275.1. Lineage (GTDB taxonomy): Bacteria > Verrucomicrobiota > Verrucomicrobiia > Verrucomicrobiales > DEV007 > Arctic95D-9. Next base: position 17,010 of record CAUJIH010000042.1, read on the forward strand.
AGAAGTCCGCACTCAGATGGACGCAGCGCTCAAACCCGAGGTCTATGCGAAACTCTACGGAAACATCGCGCATGCGAATCCCAAGTGGGGCGAGATTCACGGAGGTACTGGCGCGACTTATGCCTGGAACGAGAAATCGACTTACGTCCAGTCTCCTCCGTTCTTTGAAACGAAAACGGGGGGGAATACCGATATCGTCGGGGCTCGTCCGCTGGGAATTTTCGGCGATTCCGTGACGACCGACCACATTTCACCTGCTGGATCAATCAAGCCCACCTCCCCGGCGGGACGTTACCTGCTGGAGAATGGAGTGGAGCGGGCGGCATTCAACTCCTACGGCTCGCGACGCGGAAATGACCGCGTGATGACGCGAGGAACTTTCGCCAACGTGCGCATTAAGAACCTGATGTGTCCCGGTATCGAAGGTGGCTACACCCAATACTTTGGCTCCAGAGATCTTCCGGCTCCCGATCAGGAGATTACCCCACTCGGCAAAGCGAAACCTGCGTTCATTTACGATGCTGCCATGGCCTATCAGGCGGACGGTGCGAATCTGATCGTGATCGCAGGAGTCGATTACGGCATGGGCTCTTCACGTGACTGGGCTGCGAAAGGCACTCGCCTGCTCGGAGTCCAGGCCGTCGTGACCAAGTCCTATGAGCGCATTCACCGTTCCAATCTGATCGGAATGGGCGTCCTGCCTCTGGTCTTCGCCGATCCGTCTGACTATGAGAAGGTGAAAGATCAGCTCGATGCCACCTTTGACATCACAGGAATCGCCGGAGAGTTGAAACCGATGCAGTCTGCGTCACTAGTGGTCCACAAGAGCGACGGAAGCTCGCTATCCATCCCGCTGAAGGTTCGACTCGATACTCCGGCAGAGGTAGACTACTACAATGCGGGGGGCATCCTGCCCTACGTGCTAAATCACCTGATCTCGGAGTAATCCCCCCCCTTCGCTTCGTGCGATGAGGTAAGGGCATTATCATTCCGTCCTTCTCCGGTTCGACTCTCAATGAACCGGGGATTCGCTGTGATGTGATTTTTTAGCGAGGAAGTCAGCTGCGATAAAAGAGTCAGGATATGCGTATCCTTTTGACCTTGACCTGATTTTTAGGCAATCGTTCCTTATCAAAACGAACTTATCCTGATCTTCATGATTCGAACTGCAATCCTCGCTGCTGGCACTGCATTACTCTGTCATTTTTCGATTCTAGCCGCCGATGATCGGCCGAATCTGATCTGGATCATGGCAGATGATCTGGGTTATGGAGAGATCGGTTGCTTCGGGCAAAAGGTGATCCAAACTCCACGCATCGACGAGATGGCTCGCGAGGGTCTCCGATTGACTCATTTTTACGCCGGCGCGACTGTCTGCGCTCCTTCGCGATCCGTCCTGATGACGGGCCTCCATCATGGACACACCCGCGTCCGCGGAAACTCCGGGCCGACGAATCCCGAAGCGCAAATGCTGCACTCAGGTGATACCACCATCGCCGATGTGCTGCACGAGGTCGGCTATCGCACCGCCTTGTGCGGAAAGTGGGGACTGGGAGACTTCGGAGTCGCCGAACCTGGCCTGCCTTGGAAGCACGGATTCGATCTGTTTTTCGGCTATCTTAATCAGCGTCATGCACACAATCACTTCACTGATCATCTCTGGCGTAATGATCAGCGAGTCGCATTGCCGAATGTGGTGGTTCCCGTGGGAGGAGACGATGCAGGCTATGCCCCTGATCCGAAGGTATTCGCCGACGATCTAATGGCACAAGAGAGTCTGAAATTCGTCGAAGATAATCGTGATCGTCCTTTTTTCCTCTATTGGAGTCCCGTGATTCCTCACGCCAACAACGAGCGAGCGAAAGAACTCGGCGACGGTGCGAACGTTCCCGACTACGGCCCCTACGCTGATAAAGACTGGCCGAATCCAGACAAGGGACATGCGGCGATGGTCACTCGCCTAGATGGCTACGTCGGGCAAATGCTCGATCTACTGAATCGACTCGATCTGGCGAAGAAGACCCTCGTCATTTTCACCAGCGACAACGGTCCTCACAATGAGAGTCGTCACAACCTAGAACGCTTTCAGCCGAGTGGTCCGTACAGCGGAATCAAGCGGAGCCTGACCGATGGCGGCATTCGCGTCCCCTTTGTCGCGTGGTGGCCGGGAGTAATCAAACCGAACACATCCAGCGACTATGTGGGAGGATTCGTCGATTGGTTTCCCACCGCCGCCGAACTGGCGAAAGCGAAAGTGCCAGATAATCTCGACGGAATCAGTCTCGTGCCCGTGCTCACGGGACGCGAGAGCGAGCAGAAGAAGCACGAATTCCTCTATTGGGAGTTTCACGAGGGAAGTGGATTCAAGCAGGCGGCACTGTATGACGGTCGCTGGAAGGGAATCCGCCAGGGAGGTCCGAACGCACCGCTCCGACTTTACGACCAGCAAAACGACGTCGCAGAGCAGACGAATGTCGCGAACGATCATCCAGACATCGTGGCGAAAATCGACTCCTATCTAAAAACTGCTCGTACCGATAATCCAGACTGGAAACCCGTGTGGAATTCGGGCCAAGGAAAAGGAAAGGGTGGAAAACGTCCAGCGGGAAAAGGGCAGAAGGCGAAGGTTCAGTCGCCTGCTCCTAACAGGTAGTGAGCCGAGATTCGCGAAGCTCAGTCAGTTCAAAATTCTTCTCCGAAAGGGGAAAACCTGCAAGTTGATCGCTCGGTGCATCTTGATTTTTAAGGTACAGGCTATTTTTGATTTAGAGTGTTGAATGCCGAAGAGCCTGCCTAGTGAAGGAGTTACCCGCTATCGCCGTAGCCGAGCGAATGACACTCGAGCTGGAAGCTCTCAGCACTCTGCACAGGCAGGAAGCCTGTGGCAGCCATCCCTGGGACCGCTGACGTCCTCGTCGGCAGCCTACACTACAGCTGGCGTCAGCCAGGAAAGTATTTCGAATGCTCTTGGATGGTGAATAGACGCAAAGGGGAAAGGACTACCGGCTGTCGCCGCAATGGCGCAAAGGCCAACGAGGACATTGGCGGCCCCAGACTGGACTGGTGAAAGAGTGCTTTTTAAGGGACATGCTAGTTTTTATTTAGCTTTAACTCAGTTGAGGAGTGTAACCCCGGTCGCGGGTACCAGGCCAGTAGCCGTTCGGGGAAAGAGATTGCTTTCCGTGGAATTGAAGACAAGATTTGACCATGCGAGAGATTCGAGAATTCAGCGTCGTGATTGAGCAGGATGCCGACGGATATTTTGTCGCATCTGTTCCAGAGTTACGTGGATGCCACACGCAGGCTAAATCGCTGGATACGCTGATGAAACGTATCCGTGAAGCGATTGAATTATGCTTGGAAGATCAAGAAGACACCTTCGTTCCATCCAACTTCATCGGGGTGCAGCGTATTCGCGTTTGACGATGGCACGCTTACCTCGGCTCAAAGGCAACGAATTAATTCGTATCCTGAAAGGTCATGGATTCGAGGTCGTGCGCATCAGAGGCAGTCATTATTCAATGCGACATTTTGACGGAAGATATACTGTCGTCCCTGTTCATGCGGGAGAGACGATTGGCTCCGGATTGCTTCTCAAGATACTTAAGGACGTTGAATTATCCAAAGACGATCTTGAAGGATTGTAAGGGACAGGGTCTTTATTATTATCGAACTGAGCAGAGCTACGTGGGCACCATCCGCCGCTTCATTCAGTTTCATCAGAAGCAGCATCCTCCGCGCCTCTGCGAGGAATTCATCTCCTTAGCCACAATCTAGGCTCGTTCACCGCCTGTCGCAGCCCCGTTCCTTCCAACCATCCAGCAAACTTCGCCCCTTCTGTTGGCAGGCGAGGAAATTGCGCTATATTCCGCCCCCCCACTCATGCTCGCAGTTGACCGAGTCAGCGTCGCCTATGGATCGCGCACCCTCTTCCGAGACCTCTCCTTCACGGTTCGCCCGAAGGAGAGATGGTCTCTTGCTGGCCCGAACGGAGCTGGAAAATCGACCCTGATGAAGATCATCGCCGGGATCGAACAGACCGATACCGGTGGCATTATTAAGGCGAAGCAGACGACGGTCGGCTACCTGCCTCAGGAGGGTGTTCTCCACACAGGTGCCAGCGTCATCGAAGAAGCAGCGAAAGCCTTCGACGACGTAATACAGCTTCAGAATGAGTTAAAAGAAGTTGAAGCAGAACTGGAAACCACCAACCCCACCGATCCTGCCTACGGCGACCTGCTGGAGGTATTCGGCGACCTTCAGCTTCGGTTAGAGCATCGTGACGTCGATAAAATGCGCCCTCGCATTGCCACGGTTCTGAACGGACTCGGCTTTTCCAAGTCCGATTTCGAACGACGGACGGAGGAATTCAGTGGCGGCTGGCAAATGCGCATCGCCATGGCTAAACTCCTGCTCCAGGAACCATCCGTCCTGCTGCTCGACGAGCCGACGAACCACTTGGACATCGAGACCGTGCAATGGCTGGAGCAGTGGCTGCGTCAGTATGGAGGTGCTATCCTGCTGATCTCGCACGACCGCAGTATGCTGGATAATCTGACCAATCGCACCTTGGCCTTTGAAAACGGTGGGGTGCAGCAGTATTCAGGAAATTACTCCTTCTACCTCGCCGAACGAGTCGCTCGTCGCGAGCAGGCGGAACGAGCGCTTCGCAATCAGACGCGTGAGATTGAGAAAGCGGAAAAGTTGATTAATCGCTTCCGAGCCAAGGCATCTAAGGCTCGCATGGTCCAGTCACGGATCAAACAGTTGGAAAAGATCGAGCGTATCGAGCTAGAACAAGATGCAGCGTCGATGGACTTTCACTTTCCCCAGCCTGAGCGCAGCGGCCAGACGGTGATGAAGCTGGAGAAAGTGAATAAGCAATACGGAGAAAAGCGTGTCATTAGCGACTTCGACTTCACCATCGAGAGAGGTGACAAAATCGCCATCGTCGGAGTGAATGGTGCAGGAAAATCCACTTTTTCCCGACTCATCGCTCGCATTGAAGAGCCGACGTCAGGAACGATCTCGGTCGGTCTGAAGGTAGGGATCGCCTACTTCTCTCAGACTCATGCGGACGAACTGGATCCGGCGAAGACTGTCCTAGGAACGATGGAGGGGAACGTCACCGCAGCAGCAGCCGGGAATCTGCGAACCCTGCTGGGAGCTTTCCTATTCCGCGGGGACGATGTGTTCAAGTCCGTCAGTGTCTTGTCAGGAGGAGAGCGCGGACGACTAGCCCTAGCTCGGATGCTGCTCCTCCCCGCGAACTTTCTGATTCTCGACGAGCCGACGAACCACCTCGATCTCCAGTCACAAGAGGTTCTCCAGAAGGCTCTCCTCGAATACACGGGCACCTATGCCATCGTCTCGCACAACCGCTCCTTTCTCGACCCCATCGTAACGAAAGTGCTCGAATTCATTCCCGGCGAAAAGCCGAAGCTCTACTACGGGAACGTCAGCGATTATCTGGAGAAGAAAAAAGCCGACCTCGCCCTAGAGGCGGAACGACAGGCGGCGAGTTCCCCCGGTGCGAGCAGGCGAGACGAGGACGATTCTTCGAACGGCGGCAATCGAAAAGAACAAAGACGGCTGGAGGCGAAAGCTCGCGAAGAGCGTGCCGCGAAGTTGAAGCCGCTGCGTAAGGAGTTCGATACCGTCGAGTCGGAAATCAGCCGTCTGGAGGAGGAAAAAGCCGTGCTGGATGGTAAATTGGTCGATCCCGAATTTTTCAAAAACGGATCGGATGCCTCCGAGGCGATGAAGCGTTATTCAGAGATCGAAGCTCTGTTGGAGAGTCGGATTGTCAGATGGAGTGATCTGGGAGATAAGATCAAAGCTCTCGCAGGGGCTGAGTAAGATTCTATACGAGGCATGAAGCGCTGGCTGGAACAACTTTTTACGACTCACCCGGAACCTCCCCTCGAAGGCATCCGCTTGGTCGTCGGGCTGGGCAATCCCGGTCCGGAGTACGAGCGCACGCGGCACAATATCGGTTTCGAACTGCTCGATCATCTCGCCAAACAGCGAGAAATTCGATGGGAGAAAGAACATAAGTTTCGCTCCAAAGTGACAATTGATGAGAAGGGCATCGTCTTTGCCAAGCCGCTCACTTTTATGAATCTCAGCGGGAACGCCGTCGCCCGACTCATTCGCCACTATCAGCTGAATTTCGATTCGATCCTGATCGTCTATGACGACACATCCCTCCCGGTCGGATCGCTGCGTTTCCGAGCCAAAGGCTCATCAGGAGGACACAATGGCATCAAATCGATCATCGCCTCTCTTGGAACAGAAGAATTCCCCCGCCTCCGAATCGGCATTGACAAACCACCTACGGATCTCTCTCTGGTGGACTATGTTCTAGGACAATTTTTGCCCGAAGAATGGATTCAGATGGAAAAAGTCCTCGAAATTGCTCAAGAAGGAGTAAATTACGCGCTTTCCGATGGACTTGAAGCGACGATGAATCGATTTAACTAGTCGGAAATTTCAAAGATTTGTTGTTTAACCCACACTCATCGTTAACCTAAACCCATCGCCTATCACTCTGACCCGCATCGAAGCGGAATCCCAGCTATCTCATGAAACGCAAATACGAAGGAATCTACATTCTCAAGCTCCAGGGCCAGGATGAGTCTATCGACGAAATCATCGAAAAAATCTCGAAGGAACTCGAGTCCAAAGGTGCCTCTCTCGTGCAAATTGACCGTCTCGGACGTAAAGAATTCATCAATGCAAATCACGCAAAGCAGAAACATGGATACTATGTCCAGTATCACTTCGAAGCAGAGCCTGCCGTGATCGCTGACGTGGAAGGCCACCTGAAGCTGAGCGATCAGATCATGCTCCAGCACTATCGCCGTCTCTGAGTTCATATTTTTTCATAATCGTCTGTGGAAAAACAGGGCTTGCTTGAACAATAACTCTCGCAGACTGTCTCTCCCCTACGGATCGCTCTGGTGAGTGATCGGCTGATCGTCATTTAAAAATCTTCATTAAAAACTCTCGATTATTCTGATGAAATCCATTCTCGCGACTCTGATTCTCTCTGTTTGCGCTCTGACCGTCGTTTCCACCGTTTCCGCAAAGGATCCTGCGAAAAACGACGCAGTGAAGAGCTACCCACTGAAGAAATGTATCGTTTCAGGTGAAGAACTCGGCTCTATGGGCAAGGAAGTCACTCTGGTCCAAGAGGGACAGGAAGTGAAATTCTGCTGCAAATCCTGCATCAAGAAATTCAAAGCCGATCCTGCAAAGTATCTCGCCAAGCTGCGCTAAGCCCTGACAATTCTCTGAATTTTCCAACAGCCTCCGAAGTCCTCGATTCAGGATTTCGGAGGCTTTTTTGTGCGGAAAAAACGGGCTGCAACGTCTTGATCAGCCGAACATCGCACGACAGATGATCACAGAGGCCATAATTCCTGCGAAGTCTGCGATCAACCCAGCAGCCAGTGCATGACGTGTGCGACGAATCGCCACAGATCCGAAATACACCGCCAGCACGTAAAATGTGGTCTCTGTAGAGCCATACATCGTACCTGCCATGTATTTAATTAGATCGGGGAGGGACGGATTCGCCACCAGCTCCCCCAGCACTCCCTGACTCCCGCTTCCGCTGAGCGGGCGCATCAGAGCCATTGGCAGGAGTTCCGCCGGGAAGTTCAGCCAGTTGAGCACGGGCTGCAGCAGATCCTGCAGGAGCATGAGAGTGCCAGAGTTTCGCAGCGTCGCCAGAGCCGCCAGCATCGCCACAATATAGGGCATGATACGCACGGCGATCACCCAACCCTCCTTCGCTCCCTCGACGAATTCTTCATACACAGGCACCTTTTTCAGTCCGGCATATACGAGAAAGAAAAACAGCACGAAAGGGATAGCGATCACCGATACAGCAGAAATCGAGCGCTGCCAGAGCGGAGCTTCTGCCGTTTCAGGATGGGCTACCGCCGAAGGCGCAGGAGTATTCAGTCGAGTTACCATCTCCGACAGGCCAGTCATTTCCTGCAGGGCTGTTCGCTGCTCGGGAAAAGTCTCGAGCCACGCAATTCCGATAAACGCTACGACGATGAATCCGAGCAGCCACTTGGCTCGCATACTTAACGGGCGATCCGCCGGGGAAAGTGCCTCATTCCCTGATATTCCCTGTACTCCTGCCTCACCCTGTTCCGATGGGCCGTCAAAAATTCGGATTCGAGCGAACAATTTCGATGCCATAATCGCCACCAGCGTCGCACAGACACTGGCAGCGAGAGTCGTGCCAACGATAGCATAAGGTTCCTTTACTCCCTGGGCCGCCAGCATCGCGATCGCCGTAGCCGGGATCAGGGTAACACAACTCGTGTTCATCGCGAGAAAGGTACACATCGCATTCGTCGCCGTACCCTTCTGCGGATTGAGTTCGTCTAGATGCTGCATCGCCTTCAGCCCCAGAGGTGTCGCCGCATTTCCTAGGCCCAGCATGTTCGCAGCGATATTCATCACCATCGAACTCATCGCCGGATGCTGAGCAGGCACCTCGGGAAAAAGCCACTTCATCACGGGACGGAAAGCACCGGCGATGGCGTGAATCATACCCGATTTCTCTCCCAACCGCAGAATCCCCAGCCACAGCATCATCACAGCACTGAGCGGAATCACGATGCCCACGACACCAGTCTTCGCGATGTCGAGCATTCCTTCCACGATACCATCAGGCCCCGCCAGTCGCCCCATTAGTGCAGCGACCACGATTCCGACCACGAACATTCCCATCCAGATTCCGTTGAGCATGGCCGGAATCTAAGAACAAGTTCAATTGACTCGCAATGAAAAGTCTCGCGAGAATTGCATTCGTTCATTCTTTTGCAGGCGAAAATGGATTGCATCAGGGCCGTCAGACGTGATTGAATTATCCGACACCATCGAAGAAAGAATTATCGCCAAAACCCACGAAATGTGGAAATAATCGTTCATCTCGCAGCCTTCAACTAATTTTCTCATTTCTCGTCATGCGCTCCACATTCATTTTCAGTCTCTCCCTACTTCTCCTCTCTCCTCTCATGGCCGAAATCGTCTATCATACGGATGCAAAAAGGGAGCTGCACGTCGTATCAGTCAATAATCGCCCCCTAATCCACACAGGGCAAATTACGGGCGAAGGCAAAGATGCCACGGCTCAGACTCAGGCAGCGCTGACAGCACTCGACGAGCTGCTCAAAGCGCAATACAGCTCGCTCGATCAAGTGGTGAAACTCAACCTCTACCTAACGAGCAACGAGGTCGCGCCGTCCGTTGATGCAGTTCTTTCGGAGCGCTTTCCTAAAGAAAAGCGGCCGGCCATCAGTCGAGTGACCACCGCCCTGCCCAAAAGCGAAGCTTTGCTCGCCATCGATGCTGTCGCGGCAGTATCGGAAGCAAACATTGAGAAAGAGATCCCTTTACCCTCCGGCAACGCAGCAGTCCTCCCGATCGGTGCTCGTGTCTATATCTCCGGCCAAGCGGAGAAAGGGGACGGCACTCTGTACGATGCGACGAAGCAAACTCTTCTCAGTCTTGCGCGAACTCTCGAGTTTCTCGGACTCGGAAAGGGAGATGTAGTGCAGGTAAAGAGCTTCCTCACTCCCATGACGCAGTGCGCCGATGCCGAAAAAGCCCTCGCCGACTTCTTCACTCCCCATCCAGTTCCCCCCGCCATCTATGTCGAATGGGAAAGCACCCTGCCCATCGAGATCGAGATGCTCGTCGCTGCGCCTCGTCTGAAAGACGGTCCATCACTTGAAGTGCGAACGCCACCCGGAATGACGACCCCCACCGTATATTCTCGACTCACCATCGTGCGCCATCCTGTAACCCTCTACACTGATGGACTCTACCCTGTTGATCCGCAGGCCGAGCCGGATCGACAGCTCCGGACACTGTTTTCACAACTCAAAGCCGACCTCGACCTCTCTGGCAGCAGTTGGTCTCATTTGGTCAAAGCGACCTATTACGTAAGTGACGACGCCTTGAACAAAGAGCACAACGCCGTGCGCCCCGATTATTTCAACCCTAGGTGTCCCCCTGCCGCCTCGAAGGCGAAGGTGAAAGGCGTCGGACGCAATGGGCAGGGAATCACCCAGGACTTCATCGCGATTCCCGAAGAGTAAGCGATCGAACGTTTATGAAAAGCTCCTTACAGGGGTGAGGCTGAAGATTCGCCAAGGTGTACATGAAGGGAGTCAAGATGGCTCCTTCACTCCGAGATTACGACAGGAACGGCTCGTAACACGGGAGCAGTCGGCTGATCTGCAGGCTTCCCACTTGCTGGAAGCGAATTCTTGCTTGCTCCTTCTGCCGGATCTGTGCCGGGAGGGCGAATCTCTATCGATTCCGAAGGGGAATCCACTCCGGAAGGAAGAGTCGGAGATACAGGAATTGAAGGCAATTCTTTTCCCAGATCGACCTCAGGAGTGACTCTGGGCCGTAGGGGGGAGCTCCCACCTTTCGATGCCTTAGAGGCGACAGAGGATTCGTGAGCTGTCTGCTCTATCATCGGTTCTACCAGCGATTTAGGGATAAACGATGCTTTTTCGGCCGCGACTCGACGCGGTGCTTGCTCGGATACAGCGGGAGCTTGATTTGGGGATTGATTTGGATGAGCTAAGGGCGTGGGAGCTGGCTGATTCGTCTGCTCTGGACGATCCGCTCCCTCGAATGCGATGGAGCGAGTGAGTTGCCGGACGATCTCCTCTTTCGCCTGTTCGGGCGAGGCAGCATCGTAGCCGATCATATAAAACACGAGAATCGCAGATGTTAGAGCTAGGATCACCAGATTTAGGAGCCAAGGCGCACGCTTTCTCTTATTCGCAAAAGGACTCAGTGATTTCTTTCTGCGTCTAGGCCATCGCAGGCGAAAGCGTCGGAAACGAGATTCTGCAGGAAACATGTTACCGCCTTCTCCCAATTTCGAGTGTCCTTCCAGACTCTCTAGAGCTTCCTCTAGATTCAGACCCAAGCGCTCTCCGTATTGGCGAATGAAGCTCTTGGCATAGGAAACGCTTGGAAACCGAGAAAAATCATCCTGCTCGATTCCGGCGAGCATAGACGCTTGGATATGAGTATCATGCGCCACGTCCTCGATCTCTAGTCCAAGATCGAGTCGTCGCTCCTGTAATTTCTGACCGATTGTCGGCATGATAGCTCCTGACTCTCCAAGGAAACTTAAATCGAACACCGACGATACCGGGAATACGAATGGACGATTCTATTCTCAGAAATCGTCGCACATCGGTCTCGGCTCACACTGTCAGATCGCGAAAGGTTCTCATGAGATCAGAGGAAACTACTCGAAATCATCCGAAAGATCGACGAGAATTTCACGCGGTTTAGCGCCGTCCACGGGTCCGACGATACCGCGGCTCTCCAGAATGTCGAGCATCCGTGCCGCTCGGGTGTAACCCAGACGCAAACGACGCTGAAGCAGGGAGGTGGATGCCTTTTTCTCGGAGTAAATGACTTCCAGACATTTTTCTAGAATCTCTTCGTCGGCATCTGAAATCTCTTCTCCCTCCTCATCAGCACTACCGAATTCGATGGCTTCTTGGGCGTCAGCTTCGAATTTTGGGGTACCTTGCGCAGCACAGGCATCGACCAAAGCCTGTGCCTCCTCGTCTGTAATCAGAGCGCCCTGAGCACGCACGAGCTGAGCACTCCCGGGCGGCAGGTAGAGCATATCGCCCTTTCCGACTAGGTTCTCTGCTCCGTTAGAGTCCAGAATGATGCGGCTATCCGTTTTCGATGAGACCTGAAAGGCGATACGGCTGGGAATATTGGCTTTGATAATACCAGTCACCACGTCTGCACGCGGCGTCTGGGTGGCGACGATCAGGTGAATCCCGGCGGCACGTGCCTTTTGAGCGATCCGGGCAATGCCCGTTTCCACATCGGCGGGTGCCGTTTGCATCAAATCGGCCAACTCGTCGATGATCACCACGATATAGGGTAGATTTTCTGGAAGGTCATCTGCAACTCGTGACTTCGACTCTGGCTTCACGGAGCGAGTAGGAGGGAACTCCTCCTCCATCTCGAAGGGTGGGAAACCGTCGTCTTCCAGCTCATCACTAATACTGACACAGTGGACGAGTTCCGGCGTTGCGGAAACGGATTCATTCTCCTCGTCCTCGTCCTCATCGCTCTGCGCAGCTTCTGCTGCTGCCAGCGCCTCTTCGCGTTCCTTGATCTGCCGGGCACGCATCGAGTTGAAGCCGTCGAAGTTCCGTGTTCCAACCTTGGCAAACAGGGCGTAGCGACGCTCCATCTCATTAATCACCCAACGCAAAGCTAGGAGCACTTTCTTGGGGTCAGTCACTACAGGGATGATCATATGAGGCAACTCATTATAGAGCTGCATCTCGACCACCTTCGGATCGACCATGATGAAGCGGAGCTCATCTGGGGTGTAGCGATAGACGAGGCTGGCGATGATGCTATTGATACAGACACTCTTTCCGCTGCCGGTGGCACCCGCTACCAGCAGATGAGGCATACGGGCTAGGTCGCCGACGATGGTGCGCCCATAGACGTCTTTGCCCAAGGCGAGTGGTAGTTTCGCTTTCGTATTGCGAAAGGCGTCGTCCTCAAAAAGTTCACGCAGGACGACCGGAACTTTCTCGTTATTCGCAATTTCGATTCCGACAGTGTCTTTGCCGGGAACAGGGGCGAGAATATTAATCCTCTCTGCTTTCGTGGCACGCGCGATATCCGCTTCGAGAGATGTGATCCGATTGACACGGAGACCGGGAGCAGGATAAAGCTCATATCGTGTGATCGTCGGACCGCGAGTGATATTGCCCGGTCTTACCTCTACTCCGAAGGTAGCCAGAGAAGACACGATGGTATTTTGCTGTGCCAGCAGTTCATCCTGACTCGTCACTGGGATATCGCCTTCGTCTGGACTATTCAGCAGGGAGAGACTGGGGAGCTGATAATTCGGAAACTGACCTCCAGCGAGCAGACTTTCCGCGCTTTCATGTTCTTTTCTGAACAGGGAGCCTGCCGCCTCCTCAGGAGTCATTTTCTTGCGTGTACGTTGTGTCGAATCAACGATTCTAGGCTCAGCCCCCGCAGTCTCGGATACCGAGAACAGTTCCTCCTGAATCAAGTCAGCTTGTGGTTCTGGCGCAGGGCGGGATTTACGCTCACGCCTTCTCACAGGAGGTTCTGACGGCGCTCGGCGTCCGAAACGATCCTCGACGGCTTCCCCCTTCGATAGCCAATCGAACCAATGCAGTGGAAGTCGAATTTCTGCCAGACGAGGAAGAAATTCCCAGAACTTCCGAGCAGTGGCGGCGATTCCATGACTGAGGAGCACTACGAAGCGAAGCGGATGAATGCCAGTAATTACGATGAGCGCAATCGTATAGATGATTCCCATCACGATCACTGATCCCACGGAACCGAGGAATCGCTCAATTACCTTGTACCCTAGGCCATAACCGATGAATCCTCCCGCGCTCTTAGAGAGCTTCAGATGCTCGACCCAGTCCGAAAAAAACCATGTTTGATACTCGACTAGGCAGGCTCCTGAGACAGTCAGTGCCACGAGGGCCGTCAGGTTCCGTGCATGGAAGGGGCGAGCTCCGAATAAGATCTGGACGATCCACCAAGCCAGAATCGGAGGCACAATAAATGCGGCTGCCCCAAAGAAAAAGAAGGCGTATCCCGCAAGCACCGCACCAACCGGTCCAATGAAATTCTGAACCTCTCGATGAACCCCTCCCGCTTGGCTGCTAAAAGGGACCCAAGCAGGTAAATCGGAGGGAGAATAGGAGACGAGAGCGAGCGCAAACATTGCGCAAAATCCGCTCAGAAGAATGACGATGACCTCGCGAAGAAAGTAGGGTTCGTTCCTTTCCTCCAATCGCTCGCGACCAGAACCCGTCGACGATTTCCCCGATGAGGATTTTCGCGATGCTGAAGTCGAGGATTTGGAAGCCATAGAAAAAAGAGGACTTTACGGGGCGAAATGCAGGAGAATAGAATCAGAATTACTCTATTTAATATGGATTCTAGAAATTTTCTGGCAATGAATATCTTAGAAATCCGAATGAAATTACGTGAGATTCTGTAGAACTGACTGACACAACGGGATGAACGTATCGTCGTCACATGATCTGACCTTCGGAGCAAGCTCCGGCGATCCGAGCAGAAAACAAAGCACCCTGTGAACACTCGCCTTCTCGCAAAGGCTGAGGATCCACAGGGTGCGCCAGAGCTAATAATCGAATCAGAGAACTTCCGGAACGACGTAAGGCTCGCGATACTCAGGTCTCACCTGCTGATTCGCCGCAGCATCGAGATCGCCATTACCTTCGGCAGCCTCGGTCTGTGGATTAAACTTCACCATCGGTCCAAGAACGATCTTTTCTTTCGCGAGATCGACGCCGTTTCTCGCTAGATGATCAGCCATCGAGCCGAAGCGATCCGTGAGCAGCGAGTCTCCCTTGATCTGTTCCAGCACTTCTCCCTTCTGCACGGCTTTCCCCAAGCGGTGAGAGATCAAACCGGTATGGCATAAAGCACTGGAGATGTGCGTCTCCTCGCAGTCAGCATACTGACTTTCGACTTTTCGACTCCTCACAGCAGAGATAAAGTTTTCGAAATTACTCTCTGTCTCAAATGGTTTTGGAGCAGGAATTTCCTTACCCTTGGTATCCTGCACGGACACTCGCCCCCCCGCATCAACGCAGAGAGAACCGCCTTCACAAACGACAACGACTGAGATCCCGCTTCTTCCCTCGAAGTCGTCCGGAGCATCCATATTTTTCGCCCACAGATCTTTCGCTTGAAACTCGGCTCCCTTAGGCAGACCACGTGTTTCGAAAATCAGTGGCGCTTTCTCGTAATCGTGCCAGACGACCTGAGTGTTCGGAGTCTCCCCGTCATCATCGTACCCGAGGCGTCCACCGATACTCATGGAGCGTGGTGCGATAGCGCTTTCACCGAGGAACCAACGGGCGACATCCATCTGATGAATCCCTTGATTCCCCATGTCTCCGTTCCCATAGGCATAGAACCAATGCCAGTCGTAGTGGAACTTCATTCGGCGCAAAGGCTGCTCGATCTTTGCAGGTCCACTCCAGAGATCGTAGTTGAGTCCATCAGGGATTTGTCCACCGCCCCCTTTGCCGATGGACATGCGAGGCTTGTAGCACATTCCTTTCGCATATTTGATCTTCCCGAGGCCTCCTTCCTGAATCCACTTCACCGCAGCCTGGATCGAACCTTCGGAGCGGCTCTGTGTGCCACCTTGGCAAATTTTCTTTTCCTTTCTGGCCAAACGCACCAACTGGCGCCCTTCCCATACATTATGGGAGATCGGCTTTTCAACGTAGGCATCCTTACCTGCCTGAATCGCCCAGATCCCCGCAAGGGTGTGCCAGTGGTTCGGAGTCGCGGTGGACATTACGTCAACCGTATCTCCCTCGAACATCTTGCGCATATCGGCGAAGCCCTGGACTGCAAAGCCCTGCTTCTTTGTCACCTGATTCACTTTACCGTCCAGAACTGTGGGATCCGTGTCACAGATAGCAGTGACTCTTACACCCTTCATGCCTGTGAATGCACTGAGATGCGCACCACCGCGGCCATTCACGCCGATAACGCCGACGCGAATGTCGTCATTGGCTCCGAGGACGCGGGAATTAGGCCAAGCGAGCGCCAGTCCGAATCCGGCTCCGTATTTGAGAACTTTGCGGCGATCAATCGTGGATGAAAGAGATGGGGTAGTCATAATCAAAGTGGTTCACAGTACGAAGAACATTCTCTTTGAGCAATCAGGAAGGAATCCCGCAGTTGCGGTAGTTCTTTCGGGATTGTGCACCATCGGCACAGGATCAGTTTCGGCCAAAGGAAAGAAAGATACGTAGAATGTACCAGAAGAGGAGAGCTACGCTGGCAAAAAGCGAGAGCGAAGCCGACACGTATTGGCCGGTCTCATAGTGGTGGATAATGTTCGAAGTATTGTAGAGAATCGCGACCGAGGCAAAAATCGCCATGGCTCCAGCAAAAAAAGTTCCGAGTGAGAAGCCAAAAATCAGAGAGACCACGATAATCCCCATCGCCACGAATCCGCCGATCATAAGGAAGCTACGAAAGAAAGAGAAGTCCTTGCGTGTGGTGAACGCAGCGAGCGTCAGTCCACCGAAGACACACGCCGTACAGGCACCGGCTTTCATAATCAGCGCTCCGTCCTGAGCAACCGTAAGGGCGATGTAAAGGAGCGGAAGAAAGATAATCGCCTCCGCAAGAACAAAGATCCCCAGTCCCACGTATTGCACGCCGCGCGAGGCATTCGATGAGGCGAGCACCTCGGCCAGCCAAGAAACTCCCATGAAGGCACCGAGCACGATGAGCCAGCTAATTTTCCCTCCCATCATCATTCCGATGAGCGAGTCAATCCAGCTTTGCTGAAGGAGGACCCACTCGATCCCGATAAAAGCGAGGATGGCGAAGGCTAGGTGCAGATAGGTTTTACGTATGAAAGCGGCACGTTCGGAAGGAGCAGCTACGGCGGCGGGGGAAGCGTAGGAATAGGATGAGTTCATAATCAGGCAGAGTTCAGATTGTATCAGAGTTATATCGAAAAGGGTCCTCGATAGGCAATCAAATTGTTCGCTTTTAAAGGATTATTTTACAAAATCGAGAGAGAGCAGCCTTTCCAGTCGTCCAGTCGAATAGGCAGGAACTCCAAAGCATACTGCGAATCAGATGCGAATCAGAAATCCCCCTCGAACTCGCGCTGACGCAGCGACTCATAGAGACAGACTGCGGTGGCGTTGGAAACGTTCAAACAGGGAACCTGACCGAGCATGGGAATACCGATCAGTTCGTCGCAATTTTCTTTCGTCAGGCGGCGCATCCCCTCTCCTTCCGCCCCTAGGACGAGCGCCAGAGGGCCGGTTAGATCGCTCTCATAGAGCATCTGCGTCGCCTCATCCGCTGTTCCGACGATACGAATTCCATATTCTTCACGTAGGACCCCCATGAAGCGTGCGAGGTTTCCCACCGACACGACGGGCACATGCTCTGCTGCGCCGCACGCGATCCGCACCACCGTCTCGGTGACAGGAGCAGCGTGATGGCGAGGGACGATCACTGCCAGCGCTCCAGCCCCCTCAGCGCTGCGTAGACAGGCCCCCAGATTATGAGGATCCTGCACACCATCGAGGATGAGCAGTAATGGAGTCTCTCCCAGTGCATTTGCCTCGGCAAGTCGATCTCTCAACCCATCTTCCGTGAGGCGAGCGATCCCTCCCGTCGCGCTCGAATGTGTATTCGCCCGAGCTTCTCTCGGTCGATTGCCGGGTGATTTTCCTCGACGAGGTCGACTCATGAAAAACTCAATCGGTTTCGGATTATTTAAAAATAACTGGTTGACCGAGGCTGCCGTGGATTTCATTGGCCTCATCGCCATCGATCTTCAAGGACTGAGCGAGTCGGACGAAATACTGAGCCTCCTCCCTCGAATCCAGCTTCACTGCCATCAGTGAGAAGGCATACACCTGTCTCGACATGTCCTCAGGGACACGGCTGGCAAAGTCCTCGACACTCACAGAGGAGGAGAGCATCTGCTCGACGAAGCTGCGCTCATCAGGATCGAGATTACCCATTTTTTCAAGGATGGCCGCTTTCTCCTGATCATCCACGTAGCCATCGGCCCGAGCGGCCAGACACATCGCCTCGATCAGGAGCCTCGCCATTTGCTCAGACTCCTGCTGAGGCGGACTGGCGGGCACTGCCACGTTTCCGGAGGCACTCCCCGCTGCCGTTTCAGCTTGATCACCACCGCCACCGCCTAGGAAGGACCCCAAAACTCCACCTAGTCCTCCGAGGCCACCCGTTGCACCGGCTCCCCCTTGACCTCCGCCCAGCAAGCCTCCCAACAATCCTCCACCGGTAGATGATCCATTCCCACTTGCAGCGAGGATCACGGGGATGAGGGCCGCCAAACCCGCCAGACCTCCCGCAGCCTTCCCCCTCTTTCCTCCCAAGAGAACGGACATAAGATCGGGCGACTTCGAGGATTGCGACGATTTCGAACGAGTCGTCCTAGTGCGCGCACTAGCTTTCCCGCCCGAAAGAATGGACTCCAGAACGTTTCCCCCGGCACTGGAACCGAAAGCATTCTTTCCGATCAGATTTCCTAAAATTTTAATCGCATCCATCTCTTTTCTGTAATGTTAGCCGCAGCATAGGATAGCGCCTGTGGAGATGCGAGACATTTTCTCTGGATTTTCAGTCGACTCAATCAATCGGCAGGTCATTCTGCACTCCGAACTGTTCAGCGTTTTCGGGATAGATCCAATCGTAGGAGTCGGTATGATAGTAGACTTCTGAACGAAGATCATCACATACCCCACCTAATCCCGGATTCACCAAAGAGTGGTCAACCCCCAGCAGCGCTATACGGCGCCGCAGATATGCCTTCATCTCGGCTGGAACAATAATGCGAGCGAACACATGCGGCTCATGCCCTCGTTCGAAAACCTCCTCAATGGAAAGCACGCTTTCCGCTCTCTCAGGCATGGGATGAGCGAGGAAACAAGCTCGCTGGTTTCGCATCGTCACATCAGGACGGCGAGGTTGATACACCCGCAAACGATTGGACGCCTGCTCATAATCCTGAGAAATTCGGAATGAAGCATTCCAAGGCATGATTCGGTACACAATCCCGTCTTTATCCGGATACAGTGGATCACACGCATAGAAAAGTGCAACCAGAGCGTTCATCGACCAGGCTGTGTAATGAGTGGGCAGACCGTAATGAGTCCCATAAGCCATGTACTCCAGCTCGCTCATCGGAGCGACATCCATCGCACTCATGGCACGCTCTTTGAACGAGAACATCATTCGAGCCTGCAACTCCACCCACGATTTGTGTTCCGTTTTGGCTATATCGGCACGAAACAGCGATGCTTGCAATTTCCAATCCGTCGAGGCCTGCCCTCGGTAGATTGTCTGACGATTAAAACCAAGCTGCGGAATGATTTCTTCGAGCATGTGCTCCATCCCACCAAGGGTCACTGTTTCAATGCTATTCATATAAATGAGATGTAAATGAATTTACTTTTATAAATTTTAGCGAATTTTTTTGACATTTTTTAAACACTCGTGTTAAAGTGAGCTAATCGTTTCTTTAATTTGACCTTAATCTCATAAATTGATCTCAAGTTCAAGAAATATTTTCGCTAAAATTCAGCTTATTTGAGTTTTATTTGAGTTAAAGATGAAATCTTTTGAGGAAGATCCCCTTGTGCTCATGGTCTCGGAAATGGATTTATCCGAGCTGATCGCACTGGAAAGAATGGTGCGAGCGGTCATTCGTGTTCGGTCTCAGGAGATGCTTTCTACGGATCGCGAAGATTTGGGCTCAGAGAATGAAGAGGGTCCGGCTTTGCATGACGAAGCGCGGCGGCTCCTGGAGGACTCGGCGACGTATGATGCGACATTGGCGGATCAGGCCTTGCTGGCTGCGCTGATCCTAGCAGACGCGTATCAACAGGACAGCTTTTCGAGTCGTGCTGTCAACGATGTAATCGCTGAATGCGGACGTCCGAGAGTCGTGAATATTACTTCCGCAATCTCTGCTCTGAAGAGCCGCTCCTATCTGGCGGAAAATGATAAATCACTATCACTCACGAAAGAAGGACGAACAAAGGCGCGAGCACTCATCGGAATGCTGAAAAGAAGAGCGGCGTGATTGCCTAGATGAATCGGTGATGGATCAATCTCTCACTTCCGAAGAGTTCCACTGATCTTCTCTGCAGCGACAACACGTCCGGAAACTAGTTCAGATTCGGTCAGGGTATCCGAGAACTGAGCAACGAAGCGATTCTTTTTCACTTTCGCACCTCGGTCCTGAATCGTCAGTGTGCGAGTGCCACTCAACTTATGTAACACACCTGAGTAGACGAACGTACCCCGATACACACCCTTGATGACGACTCTGCTAGTGGTGCCGGTCGGTTTGCCCCAGACGACCTTGTGATTCTTGGAGAAGTATAATCCGCTGATCAAAGGCGAAAGAACTTCACTCGACTTCGAACTCACGTTCACGATCACAGAGAAAGGCCCCACAGGTTTGGAGCCATAGATCACATTCCCTGCGATTCCCGACACACTTCCTCGATACCGCCCCTGAAATTTTCGGAATTGCGCAGGCGTCAACATTCCTGCAGAGAGAATCTCCACGAAGGAAAAGAGCGTGAGGAGAGTGATGACGCAGTGAGAAAAGGCAAATCGTTTCTTCATGACAGAGCCGAGGTCACGGAAAATAGACGAGGTTCTCTCATTCTGACAGTAGAATCTCTCATGGATGGAAACTGTTCTAATCGAAGGTAACGAATAGTACGCATTGAATCATGATGCAGTCCAGATCAAATAGTCAGACGATTACCGGGTGAAACGAAGTAAAGAAATTCTGATTCCCCGTTGATTCGGATTCTGTTCTCAAGTACTCTCCGATATGGTTCGACATAATGTCTATTTCTGGTTAGATCCCAGCCTTAACTCCGCACAAAAGACCTCCTTCGAAGAGGGCTTGCGAGCGCTGTTTCGTATCGATGTCGTCAGATCCGGTAGTTTCGGAAGCCCAGCCAGCACCCCGGAGCGTCCGGTGACTCGGAATACCTTCGACTACGCACTCGTCCTCGAATTCGATTCTGTCGAGCAGCACGACCAATATCAGATTCATCCTGAACACGAGGTATTTGTAAAAAATTTCTCCTCTTGGTTTCAGAAAGTAAGGGTCTTCGATGTCCAATTCTAAGAAACCTAAAATTTCTTCTTTTTCACATAGACAACTTTAAACCGACCCCGCAAATTACCGGCCTATCTCTCCTCGGATTTTATGCACTTGGAAATTCTCAATTCCTCCAAAGAATCTCTCGACTACGAGTTTCACGGCGACCCGACTGACACGTCTCTGCTCGTGATCATCGGTCACGGCCTGACGGGTAATAAGGATCGTCCTTGGGCGATCGCCTTGGCCAATGCCTTGGAAAAAGCGGGCATTAATGCTCTGCGTTTTTCCTTTTCTGGAAACGGAAAATCCGATGGAAAGTTCGAGAACAGCACCATTTCGAAAGGGATGAAAGATCTCAAGGCGATCGTGGATTCTGCCGAAGAAGAAGGCTACCACCGCATCTGCTACGCCGGACACAGTATGGGTGCTGCTACTGGCGTGCTTGCTGCGGTGAAGGATGAGCGGATCGAGTTGTTGATCTCGCTCTCGCCAATGGTTCATACGAAACAATTCGTCGAGCGTGAATTCGCTTCCCTCACTCCCGGAGAGGACTGCATGTGGGAGGATCCGAAGTGTCCGTTATCGAAGGCATTTGTGGACGACCTCAACAAAATTGGCAACATTCTTTCCAAAACGGAAAAGATCGAAATTCCTTGGTTGATCGTTCATGGCGACGCTGATGACGTAGTGCCCGTTGACGAAGGACGTGAACTCTACCGGAGTGCTTACGAGCCGAAGGAACTCTCGATTCTACCGGGAGTCGATCATGTTTATAGCGGCGAAGGGGAGGCACTGATGATCGATGCGGTAGTAGCCTGGCTGAAGGAACACCATTCCTGAGCAGATTCATGGCTCACATCGGAGCCGTGCAGATCACCGGACTGGGAATGTCCGTTCTCGACCTGACGCAGGTGGTGGACGCATTCCCTTCAGAGGGCGGAGTGACACGAGTCCTCGCTTCTCACCTAGGTGGTGGCGGCCCTGTCCCCACCGCACTCTGTGCCGCCGCTCGCTTTGGCGCTTCTGCAGCGATCATCGACCGCATCGGCGATGACTGGCGTGGCGAGATCCTCCACTCGGATTACTTGCGGCATCGAGTGCTCACGGAAGCTCTCCAGCGACAACGCGGAGAGTCCAGCGCTCTCGCGACCGTGCTGGTCCGTCAGAGCGATGGGGAGCGACACATTCTCTACGAAGAAAGCACTGCTACACCGCTTCAGTCGGATGATTTGCCGAATACTCTTCTCTCCCGTAGCAAGATACTCCACCTGAACGGCCGTCATAGGGCAGCCTGCCTCCCGGCGACAGAATGCGTGCATCAGAACGGCGGACTCGTCTCATTCGACGGTGGGGCGCATCGATACGAAGGATCCCTGCGCGAACTATTTCCCCACGTAGATCTGCTCGTCGTCGCCGCCAACTTCGCCGACGAAGCGGTCGGAAAAGCGGAGCGCGAGCAGCAGCTCGTGCGACTCGGGCAGTGGGGCGCACGACTCGTTGGCATTACGGACGGTATCAATGGGAGCTGGTTTCGCACATCAGAGGATGAAATCTTTCATCAACCCGCCTTTTTCGTTCCTAACCTAGTCGATACAACAGGGTGCGGCGATGTCTTTCACGGAGTTCTGCTCGCGTCAATCGTGCGGGGAAGTCCTTGGCGAGAGTGTGCCCAGCTCGCATCCGCTGCTGCCGCGCTCTCCGCCACTGCTCTAGGAGGACGTGGCTATCTCCCCAACCGACAAGAGGTCGAAGAACGGATCGCACGCAGTAACGAAACGTGATGATCTAGTTTTCTCACTGATCGCCAAATTTTTTCTTCGTGATTAGTCGAATCTCGTGTAGCTTCACTGCTCTGGGACGGGTCGGAGATGATCGCTGATTCCTTCGGGGCAGAGGAAAGTCCGGACACCACACGACAGCATGCCCGATGAAAATCGGGGCGTCTTTCTGTAAGGGAGAGGCGACGGAAAGTGCCACAGAAATCAAACCGCCTATTCCGATTTCGGAGTAGGTAAGGGTGAAATGGCGAGGTAAGAGCTCACCGCCCCGAGGGTAACTGAGGGGGCAAGGTAAACCCCATGCGGTGCAAGACAGAACAGGGCAAACGGATCGTCGGTCCGGCCTCGGGGCTTTGGCTCTGAGATAAGTCCGGGTATTAGTCGCATCCTGTTTCGGTAGGAAAATCGACTCTCGTGAGGAAGTCGATTTAGAGAAATGATCGTCCGCCCGCGTCGAACACGGCACGAGCGAACAGAATCCGGCTTACGGGACCCGTTCCAGAAACTTTTCTTCGCTCCAGATCAAAGAGTATCTACCCTCCGGCACCGTCATTTCAGTCGAGCGAGTCAGCGATATTTTCAACGCGGAAAAGAGAATTCCCCTCTGTCACTTTCTTTCGATAGCGGATTACCGTGATTTGCAAATTTGCGACTCATGCCCGAAAGAGAGCGCATAAATGGAAAGAGGCAACAGGGAGCAGGCGAGAGTTCACGAGATCCATCACCGACTGGCATCGCTGGGTCGGGTCGGATCACTATATCTTTTGATCACCTTCCTTCTCGCCTCCTGCTCCGCAGAGATGTATCGAAAGCGAGCGGATCGGGAAGTCTACACCGACCTGTTCAGTCGAACCACTGTTGTCGAAAATGTAGCGCCGAAGGATATCGAACTGACCACAGAGCCACCCGTCTCCCTGAGCGAGTTGAAAACTCATGTGAAGTCTTCCGAGGCTCTCGGGGACTTTGCCCGCTATGAAAAAGGCGCAAAAGTGCTCCCTTTTCCTCAAGCTCTGGAGATGTCCATCACCCACGGGCGCGATTATCTGCGGGCGAAGGAAGAGCTCTACCTCGCGTCGCTCGATTTGTCGCTGGCTCGCCATCGACTCACGCCGATCTTCTTCGCGCAGGGGCTGGGAACTCGGGCCAGCGATTCCCGGAATGCCACTCTCCTGCCGGGAATGACGAAGATCGTGGCGACCGACACCTTCGCCCGGAGTCAGTCGGCTGGATTCTCTTGGCTGATGGCTACCGGAGCACGCCTATCCACCGACTTCACTCAGGACTTCCTCCGCATCATGACGGGAAATCGCTCGATTAATGAGTCGGATTTAGCAGTGTCTCTAGTCCAGCCACTTCTCCAAGGAGCGGGAACTCTCGTCACTCTGGAAGCGCTAACACAGGAAGAACGCAACCTGCTCTATACCCTGCGTGACTTTGCCGACTTTCGTCGAGAATACATCGTCAATGTAGCGAACAGCTACTACGGGGTTCTGCGCAGTCGGAATCAGGTTTACAACAACTTTATCGCTTATCAGGGATACGTGAAGAACGTCGAACGGGAAGAGGGCTTCGCCGAAGTGGGTAAACGCACCCAAAATCAGCTCGGACGGCTGAAGCAAGCGAAGCTGATCGCAGAAAATCGATGGATCGATGCCGCTCGCTCGTATTTGTCCAAACTCGATGAGTTCAAAATCCAGATCGGGATTCCGGTCTCAGAGAACGTAGTCCTCGATGACAACGAACTTAAGAAGCTACAGATTAATGCTCCAGGCATCACTCGAGAGGAAGCGGTGAAAATTGCACTCGTGACTCGACCTGATCTCGCGACCGCGAAAGACCGAGTCGATGATGCGGAACGACATATCAAAGTAGCGAAAAACGGATTGCTGCCCGGTCTCAACGTCGCTGTGGAATACAATCCTGTGAGTAGCCCCGGTGATACGACGCCGGGAATCAACTGGAATCGACGGCGCTGGGCGAGTCGCCTCGATCTCGATCTGCCACTTGACCGCAAGGCAGAGCGAAATATTTATCGATCCTCCTTCATCGCAAGAGATCGGTCGATACGAGCGGAGCAACTGGCTCGGGATCGCGCCCAGCTAGAGATCTTTGATGCGTGGCGCTCGCTCGATCAGGAAAAGGCCAGCCATCGAATTGCAGAGGAAGGAGTCAGTCTCGCTGCCCGTCGTCTTGAGGAGCAACAACTGCGAAGTGAACTCGGACAGGGCGAAGCGAAAGACCTAGTCGATGCTCAGGAGGACTTGGTTGATGCTCAGAATCTGCTGACTGGCGCGCTCATCGACTATACGATGGCTCGTCTCCGCCTCTGGCGGGACATGGGAATTCTCTACATTCAGTCTGACGGCTCATGGGTGGAACGGCTGCAAAAGGAGAAGCCATATATTCCGGAGAAATCCTTCTCGTCTTCCAAGGTCCGAAGGGCGCGAAAGCCTTCGAAGGCCGAATCGCGTTCTACCAATGAACCCACGGTGGCAAAAGTCTCCGAATGAGTCTCCTAGACAGCTTCGGAAATTCTTCTCTAGAGATGAGGGCGTTCGGATCGCCTCAACCCTCAAAGCTGCCTTCGCCCAGCGCTAATTGAGCAGACTCGGTCACCCCGAAACAAGTTTCATCGACCGTGAGATCATCGGAGCGGATCGCCAGATCGGCACAAGATTCATACAGAGCCTCTCTGACCGCGAGCAGATCGCGAATCGATTGCAATGGATCGGGAGTCTGGAGCAAAGGGCGGTTGCGGCTTCGGCGAATTCGCTCATAAATCGCCTCCGGAGAGGCGCGCAGCCAGATCACATAGCCCGCCTGCTTCAAGAGTGCCCGATTTTCCTCTCGTGTCACGATGCCTCCACCCGTCGAGATAACCAAGCGAGAACTGCCCACACAGGAGCGTAGAGCCTCCGTCTCCAGCGCTCGAAAGGCCTCCTCCCCTGATTCAGAAAAAATCGTGGGGATTGATTTTCCCGCCATTTTGACAACGAGTCGATCCGTATCGACAAAGCGGAAACCTAGGCTGCGAGCCACGCGCATCCCTATCGTCGTCTTACCGGTTCCCATAAATCCGATCAAAATGAGATTGCGAGGGCGATTTCCTGTCGTATCCACTGCTTGCAGCATAACGGGAAAATCGACTTCGCCAAACAGATTCCGTTCTAAAGAAGTTCCGTTTTATTCTACCTTCCATAATGGAGACCAAAATTATTTTTACTGACAGCGATCTGGATATCCGAGAAGCGGTGGGGCAGGCGGTCGCATTGCTCCGTGCAGGCGAATTAGTTGCTCTGCCCACGGAGACCGTCTATGGGCTGGGAGCGAACGCCCTCGATCCAGAAGCTGTAGCGAAAATTTTCGAAGCGAAAGAGCGACCCAGTTTTGATCCCTTGATCGTCCACCTTCCGAGCAAAACAGCGCTGCGAGAAGTGACAGAGATTCCGGATGAAATCGAGAAAACCATCACTCAACTTGTTGAAACTTTTTGGCCGGGACCACTCACTCTACTTCTTCCCAAACGAGACGTGATTCCCGACATTGTGACGGCCGGACTGCAAACCGTAGCTGTTCGGCAGAGCGACCATCCAATCTTTCGACGTATCATCAAACAATTCGGGACTCCCATCGCTGCCCCCAGTGCGAATCGATTCGGTTCCATCAGTCCGACCTCTGCGACGCATGTGTCGGAGCAGCTCGGAGGGCGAATTCCTCTCATCATCGATGGGGGGGCCTGTTCACGCGGCCTCGAATCCACCATTGTTCGGGTATCACCGGGTCCGAAAAAGCCCCTAATCGAAGTCCTCCGTCCCGGCCCGATTACGGAGGATGATTTGAAGAAATTCGGGAAAGTGGTATTCGTCGGACGGAACGCTGCCGTCGAAGAATCCGCTCCGGAGGCACCGGGGCGTCTCGCCAGCCACTATGCCCCGCGCACTCCACTGCGTTTAGTGGAAGATCCCGCCACATTCACACCCGATCCTGCAAAACGCTACGCACTACTCAGCTATCGCGGACAGGAAAAAGATGGCTATCTGCCCCTGCACGACTGGGCGAAAGTAGCGGTGTTGAGTCCCGGATCAGGACGCCTGACAGAAGCCGGGATCCGCCTGTTTCATCTCATGGTTCAGCTCGATCAAGGCGGCTATGACGAAATCATCGCCGAACCTGTACCTGATCGAGGAATTGGCCGGGCCATTCTCGATAAACTGAGACGAGCATCCCATCCTCGAAAAGCCTGATGCATCCGCCCGATGGTTTTTGGCAATGAGACAAGATCAACGGGATGGAGAAAATCAGCGAATTCGATACCCGGCGAAGGAGAAATCGGATAGAATCATAATCGCTTACTCTGCCCCCTCATGAAAACTTGTCTTTATTCCCTTCTTGTCACCATGACCGCGTCCGCCGCTCTATCTGCCGCAGTCGCATCGGCTTCTCCGATTGCCCAATCAGTCGAATACCAAGTCGGCGATGTCACGTGCGAAGGCTGGAGCGTCCGACCGGATGAAAGCTCCGCCTTGCGACCCGGCGTTCTCATCGTCCATCAATGGACCGGTCTATCCGATTACGAAAAGATGCGAGCCGGAATGCTGGCCGAAATGGGATACAACGTATTCGTGCTCGATATCTACGGAAAGGGAATTCGCCCCCAACCGCCAGAGTCTGGGAAATACGCAGGCAAATATAAGGGTGATCGCACTCTCTATCGTCAGCGACTTGCTGCGGGCTTGGAGATGCTTCGCTCCATGCCTGGCACAGATTCGGATCGAATCGCGGCCATTGGTTATTGCTTTGGAGGGACGGGAGCGCTGGAGCTGGCTCGCTCAGGAGCGAAGATCGCCGGTGTCGTCAGCTTTCACGGTGGCCTCTCCACGCCAACGCCGGAGGATGCAAAAAATATCACCTGTCGCGTGCTTGTGCTCCATGGAGCGGACGATCCAGCCGTTCCACCGGCAGAGGTAGCGGCCTTTCGTAAGGAAATGGAGAACGCCGGAGTGAAATACGAGCTAGTTGCCTATCCCGGTGCAGTTCACGCCTTCACGCAAAAGGGAGCCGGTGATGATCCGTCGAAAGGGGCTGCCTACAACGCCGAGGCCGACGCGAACTCCTGGGAGGCGATGAAGCAGTTCTTTCGTGAAATTTTCAAGAAATAGCAATTCACTGCCTCCCCTGCGGGCATTGCTTTAGGTCAGCGAGTATGAAAGCCGACCGCCATTACCGAAGCGGATAAAAGGATTGACACTCAAATAGGGAACCTCCTAGAGTCTGGAGTAATGATTAGGAACCTTGTTCAATCCATGATGATCCCCTTCGTGATGGGCTTCTTCTGTTCCGGCGTTGCCAAGGGCGAAGAGAACGCGCCGTCACTTCTCGAGATCACCAAGCAGTTTGATCTTGCCTACGAACGTCTCAACGAGCCGCTTACCCGACTCAACGCTTCTTATCTCGTCGCCTTACAGCGCCTACTTCAACAGGAGTCGGCAGCAGGCAATCTGGACAATGCCCTCGCGGTGAGAACAGAAATCGAGCTTTTCGGTAATGGAGATGATGAAACTTTGGCCAATTTCAACAGCCGTCCGTCCCAGGTGGGGGAATTGGAGAAACTGCGAGCAACGTATCGCACGGAGCGCATTCGCATGCGGAATGAAAGCAAAGTCGCTCGGGAGAAACTTCGATCCGCTTACGACGAAAAATTAGCCGCACTCGAACAAGAAATAACCCGCACGACCAATCTTGGGAGAGCGTTGAATATTCGTCGCGCAAGGGAAAGCCTAAAGTCCGACCGCCGCTTTCTGGCAGATGAGGATATTTCGCCGAGCCCAGGGCTACCGTTCAAGGGGAGTCTCCATTTCGTCGGCAAAGGCACTGTCGAAATCCGCCATAACTCAGCCCGACTCAGTTATCGCAATCTGGCGAGCGAACGGGAGAAGTACGTGATCGGAATCATCCGTGATCTCGAGCTCAAAGACGGAGACATTCTACTGGTGAAAATGAAATCCAACGTGGTGTTCCGCAGCTTCATCTTGGCCATCGAAAGTGATGACGGAAAGATTTCCCTACCCCTCATCGTGAGCGACTACCACGATCTAGGCACCGACGAAAAAAAATGGTCGAGTGGCAAATTCGATGTCAAGGAAGTGCAGGCCATCGAAGCCCGTCCCGAGAGCGGACCAGCTGATGATGATATGCGTCTCGCGTGGCAGCAACGGCAGATCAACGCGCAGACCAAGACGGCGAGCGAGTGGATGCGATGCGGACCAGGAGACGCTTGGCATCATTATGCGATCATCATCCATCCCGGTTTGCTGGCCCGGAATACCGCAGGCGACACACCCTGATCCCTGTTGAAGTTCTGCGCGATTCTCTCCTCACCTTTTGTGAACCTCAATCAGCGCTTTCTCAGGTCGCGAATGCTACAGTCGCTTCTGCATTTCCCAATGAAGAAGCGAGATTTCTTCGAACGGCTCCCCCACTCGCTCATACCCCAATTTCTCGTAAAACCCCACGGCAGTCGCACGAGCATGAAGCCTTATTTCCGTAAAGACGTGCTGGCGCGCAAACTCTTCAGCAAACTCTGTGAGAGCACGTCCTATGCCAAGTCTTTGGAAGCGTGAACTCACGGCAACCTGCCTCAATTTGACACGAATTTGACTCTCAGGCGATAAAATCAAACAGCCGATGATTTCACCCTTACTTTCGCAAGCGAGATGATAATCCGAGCGCTCTTTCTCCAAATCCCCCTCTTTCAGCTCGAGACCGAGAGGTGCACGCAGAATCTCATTCCGAAGAGCAACGCTCGCTCTGTAGGCTGCGGAACCAAAGGGGATTTCAGAGAACTCATAATCACTCATGAGATGATGACTCCAAGCGTGGTTTCGTTCATGTCTCACCTACAGCGACTAGCAATTAGCTTTCCTTCACTGTATTCAGCACATTGATCTGCCGGAATCGAGCAGGCACGGCACCGTGTGATACGGGGGCGACTTGCTGCGGCTGACCTTTGCCGCAGTTCATTGCGCCGCCGAGCACGTATGTCCCCTGCCCTCCTAGACCGTCGCAGGCGTTCCAGAAATCGACAGAGTTCCCCTGATAAGCGACATCGCGCAGCATCCCGTCGAGCTTGCCACCTCGTATGCGATGAAAAACCTGTCCAGTAAACTGAAAATTGTAGCGCTGCTGATCAATGCTCCAACTTCCGTCGCCTTCAATGTAAATCCCATCTTCGATCCCGGCGATCAGACTTTCTGCAGTCACGGAATCATCCTTTCCCGGCTGCAGTGAGATATTGGGCATACGCTGGATGGGAAAGGAACCATAGCTGTCAGCGTAGGCACAAGCATTCGATCCGCCGTCACGTCCGATCCGAGAGGCCTGCCCCAGCGCCATTTGAAAGTTACGGAAAATTCCATCTTGCACGATGGCGAACTCTTTCTCTGTCGTCTCGACTCCATCGTCATCCCATCGCACCGTAGCCAAGCCCTCGTCTGCGGTTCGGTCGCCTATGATCGTGACCAGTGGGCTGCCGTATTGCAGCTTGTCTAGCTTATCCGGCGTGCAGAAGGACGTGCCGGCGAAGTTGGCTTCATCTCCGAGGGCACGATCCAATTCAGTAGGATGCCCGACGGATTCGTGGATCGTTAGCCAGAGATTGCTCGGAGCGATCACTAGGTCGTATTTCCCAGGTTGGACGGAGGGGGCTGCCATTTTCTCTCGTGCCTGTTCCACGGCCAAAGCAGATTCGGCGACGGAATCCCACTCTGAAAAATGCTCCCATCCCGCCGCACGAGGCGGTAGCAGGCTTTTGCGCGTGGCGAACCCACCTTTCTTTTCGTCCAGCACTGTCACGCTGAAACCCGGATGAATGCGCACTCGAGATTGCTCAGTGCGCGTACCTGCGGTGTTCGCCAGCCATTTGCGCTCGCGCACAGAGGTAACAAAAGACTGACAGAAATTCGCCCCTTTGAGCAAAGCTGTCCGCGTGATCGCCAGCAGTGCTTCGGCTTTGTCTTCAACAGAGATGACGAATGGATCGGTCTTGAGGGGCATTTCCCAAGTGCCACGATAGGATTTTAGTGGCTCCAGCTCTACAGATTGCAGACGATTCCCAGCCTGCCCTTTCGCAAAATCCACCGCAGAATCAACGAGCGCCAAGACGCATTTCTGTGAGATTTCACTGCTCGCAGCGAACCCCCAAGCTCCATCCACTAAAACTCGAACGGAGGCACCACACGACGAATTCGCACTAACCCCTTGGACCATATCCTCTCTTGCCGAGAGCGACTCCTCCTCCAACTGCATGAGGTGAAAATCAGCAAAACTCGCTCCAATCGCCTGCGCTTTGGCCAATACCGCATCCGCCAGCACGGAAAACTGTTCCGACAGAGCGGCTGCCTTTTCTTCAGCCAACACCCAATCCGGAGCCGTTGCCGCGATTCCTGCTGCTGTTGTCGTTTTGATCCAGTCACGTCGCATCATGCCAAGAAGCTACTCGCCAGAGAATCTCAGGGCAAGAGTTCTCGTCACACTCGTGAAAAATCGAGACCAGCCACTCACAAGCGTAAAAATACATTCTGCTTTCGCAGCCACCACAGTAGGAGCCAGACCAACGCATAGGGTAGAGTTACCATGAGCAGTTCGTAAGCCCTTTCCAGCAACCAGAACATAGAAAAACCGCGCAAGGCATCGAGAGCGATCAGGCGTCGAGAGACGGTCGAAGGTGGGGAGGACATACGGGCGACTTCCGACATGATCTCGATTCAAGACTGAGCTTTTATTCTGAAAATCGCGTGTATCAACTCCTGGATGGAGTCTTTGAAAGACACGGCTACGATCAGAATCAGTAGCGTCAAAACCAAGCTGGCATACCCTATCGTCAGCCCTACAGCTCCGAGAGTCTGACCGGGAGCAGGCTGCACCTCACTGCGACGTGCCCGTGCGAGCGCGGTGTGACCAAAGGCAATTGCCAAGGGGGCAAAGATGACTCCACCGACGCAGGTTACGACGGCCAATACCCCCGATACGATGGAGATCGAGCCCCACAGAGGAGAGGGAACTTCCGTCGCATCCTCTTCGTCAGATTCGCCCGCTGGCCGATCCTTCACAGAAAAATAGACCTTTTTCTCCTCCTTCTTCGGAGGAATCGGCACAGGATCTGCAAAAGACTCCCCTGTCGCTGGCACGGAGGATTGCTCGGAATTCCAGCCTTCTTTCCGTTCTCCTGGAAAACGAATATCTGATGAGCAAACCGGACACTCCACGATCCTACCGCAGTAGGATTCGTCTCCGGAAACTTTCTGTCCACACTTCGGACAGCATATCTTGATAATCGCCATGGTCTGATCAGGAATCTACGGTCCCCAGCTTGTATGAATGCTGAAAACCTGCAATCAAAATCCGATAATTCGGTAAAGAACACTCACCTCGAAGTAGTCCGAATCTTCGTACGATGCCAGTTTTCCTCAAAACTCGAACTCTGTCTGGACGAATTTCTCTTGGGGGCCGTTCTGCTTAGCTTTCGGGGCTGTTTTAGCCTTCCTCCGATTTTTTCCAGTACTCGGTCTCAAGGCGCGGGACTTACGTGGCCGCTTAGGACGAAAAGCGCGGAGACAGTCCTCCAAGTGTTGTTTCCAGTTCTTGAGATGATTGAGTTCACCGAGGATCTCCGTGCGGATCATTCGCTCTAAGTTCTTCGGTGGGAGCTTCCCCTTTCGGTTCCACATTGGATGCGCCTCCAGTTCCTGACGCAGAGACTTCAACTCGGAAAAGTCGGCGCGCAACTGCGCTTGTAGCCTCTTCAGAATGGCCTCATCTTCTTTCGCGAAAGCTTCACCACGAAGCAATCGCCATTCAGCTTCGACACGTTCGATGACAGTAAGATCGAGAGCTATTTTGGCCTCGCGCAGAGTCTCCCATAGCTCTGCAGCCACATCGTCATGATCGACATTTTTATCAGGATGAAGGCGCTTGGCGATACGACGATAGGCAGTATTCACCGCCTTGACATGCTCAGGAGATCGATCCGCTGCGACGGCGAGGAGACTGAGCTCAACGGCGGCATGATTCCCTTCGGCAGCATGACGAAAGACCTCGCGAAAATGCTCAAAGGCACTCTCGACCTCTTTCTCGTTCATCTCTCGGACATCGACGCCCCGAGCTGCTTTCATATAGGATCTGAAGACATCATTCATCACATCCTCCGGCAGTTCGCCTGAAGCTGCGTCGTCTTCGTCGCGGTCGCTCTCATCTCTGATCTCAGCCAGAACGGTTTCGACAATGTCTGCACTGTCGCCGGCTGCCGGGTGATTCCCCATCTGCAGACGAAACAGCGTCTCCTTCAGCTCTTCAAGCTCGATCTCGAGTCGAGCCACCTCTCTCCGCTCCTCGCCAAAGCACTGGTCCAACCAAGTCTCGAACGCAGGCACTGCCTCCTCTTCAAAGCGGCGCAGAAAATCGCGTTTCTTGCGGTAGTCCTCGAGTCGCTTACGTAATGAGACGATAAGGCGTTGGAGCGGATCGGCCTTCTTTCTCGCATTGGCGGGGGAGGATTCCTTCTTTGCCTTTTCCGGAGCTGCCTTCGGAGACGGTGAGCCGAGCACTTCGAGGATACTCCCATCGCGCTTCGCCTTCCGATAGACGTCCTCTAAACTTTTTCTCACCTCCGGCCCGAAGGCAACGGGATCGCTAGAAATCAGGCTATCACAGACAATATTTCCACGAAATGGTAGCAGCACGCACTCACCGAGAGTGGGAAGGGGTGCCTCTAGCAGCTCTTTGATCGGAGTAGTTAATCCAAGAACACCATAGACGCGAGGAGCTGGTCCAGGTTCGATCACAACGAGATGCTCCTTGAGTTGGCGAAAGAAGATAAAACGCCCACCCACCGCAGCCTTCCACTCAGCGATTTCAGCGAGTTCTTCTGTCGACAATCGCTCGGGATTGGCTTTGATGTAGGCGGCAACCCAAGCGCCGGGATCCTCGGCGAAACGCTGATGAAGCTTGCTGGCCTCCCCGAAAGAGAGCTTGGAGAGCGGCTTAGGCTTCCCCTTTCGCATCTTCTCGCGATGCGTTCGGAACTGAATAAAACGGATCAGACCGATGAAGAGTCGGAAAAAGTCCTCGGCGTCGTCGAAGGGCAGGAGCATGGCGGAAGTGATAGAATAGAGATCAAAGACGAGTGCTTTCGCAAGTCTTACTTTTCTGGAACTCAATGTTCACACCGAAAACATCACCTCATCACTGTGACGAATCCTTGTTCCCTATCTTCAACGCAGATTCGTCCAGCTTCTGCACGAGAAGTTAAGAATCCCCTCGCGCTCACGCGCTTCTCTCTCGTAGGGACGCAAATCAGGATGAACGCTTCCGATGATTGCAGCACTGGAAGGCTCGTGCTAGCCTGATCTCATGAGCCCAACCTATTCATTGAAACTGCTCGCTTTCCTATCGATTCTTCCCTTCGCCGTCCTGGCCGAGGCACCACTTCCGAAGGTTCAGGTGAAAACGGAGATGGTTTCGATGAGCGACGGAGTCAAACTAGCGACAGATATTTATCTACCAGAAAAGCTGGATGGGAAACTGCCCACCATCCTCACGCGCACTCCATACAACAAAACGGGAGCGAAGAGCTTCGGAGAATACTTCGCGAGGAGCGGTTACGTCTTCGTGGCTCAGGACGTGCGTGGACGTTACGCCAGCGAGGGAACTTGGCACTGGGTCAGCGATGACGGCCCTGACGGCGTGGACTGTGCGTCCTGGATCGGCAAGCAGGAGTGGAGCGATGGCAAAATCGGTATGCTCGGCACCAGTTACGTTGGCGGGACTCAGCATGCCATGGCCTTGGCGGGTGCCAAGGAACTAGCCACCGTCATCCCGGTCGATGCCATCTCCAATTGCGGTGTCCAATCAGTGCGGAACGCAGGGGCTTTCGAAATGCGCTTCTGGAACTGGATCATGATCAACGGAGGGCGTGGTAGTAATGCCGCACGAGACGAGGGCACTGAGGCTGTGCTCAAGGAGATGTCAGACAATCGCTTCACCTACCTCTCCCTCCTGCCTCTGCGTCACGGCATGATCCCCCTACAGCTCTCTCCGGAATACGAGTCCTGGATCATCAGCGCCATGCGTCACGGAGCAAATGACGATTTCTGGAAGCCGAACAACATCATCGATCATGCATCGGACTACAAAGACATTCCTGTCTATCTCGTCGGCGGTTGGTATGACTCCTGGGCGGGAAATACCACCGCTAACTTCAAGGCCCTGACGCCAGTTCTGAAAAGCGATGTCTATCTCATCATGGGACCATGGATTCACGGCGCACAGGCTCGGAGTGTTCACGGCATGGTCGATTTCGGAAAAGAAGCCGCCATTCCTGACGAGAAAGCCTGGCGTCTGGAGTGGTATGATCACGTTCTGAAGGGCAAGGACAACAGTGTCGGGAAAGCTGCCCCCTTCGCGAAGAAAGTCCGCTATTTTACCATGGGCACCGGCGACGGTCACAAGACCGAACAGGAGAAGCTTTTTCACGGCGGCGAGTGGCATGATTCGGACGTCTGGCCTCCTCAAGACACCGAGGCTGTGAATTTCTACCTGCAATCCGATGGGTCACTGAGCAAAAAAGCGCCTACCGAGACGAAAGCATCAACCAGCTTCACTTACGATCCCGCGAATCCAGTGCCGACCATCGGAGGCAACATCTCCAGCGGCAACGATATCCTGCTCCAAGGTGCTTGGGATCAGCGCGGAGGCGAGCACGTCTGGAACTGGCAAAAGCCCGTGCCACTTTCTGCCCGCAATGACATCCTCGTATTTCAGACCGAGCCACTGACGGAAGACGTGGAGGTCACGGGGGAGCTGGAGGTCAAGCTCTGGATCTCTTCTGACTGTGTCGATACTGACTTCACGGCCAAGCTGCTCGACATCTATCCGCCCAGCAAAGATTATCCCGGTGGATTCGATCTCAACATCGCCGACGGAATCTGCCGAGCACGATTCCGCGACAGCCTGAAGGAGGAAAAGCTGATGGAGCCGGGTCAGATTTACCCCCTGACAGTCCGCCTCTATCCTACCAGCAACGTGTTTAAGAAAGGTCATCGCATCCGGGTGGATATCTCTTCGAGCAATTTCCCTCGCTTCGATCTGAATCCGAATACTGGCGAACCTTTGCAGCAGCATCGCCAAGTGAAAGTCGCGGTCAATACCATCCATCAGGATGCTGATCATCCTTCGCACATCATCCTGCCGATCAGGAAGCGCTAAACTAAGCTGAGCTAAACTATCCTCTGGTCATGTGTAATGTATTCCGCACCTTCGCTCTCGTCATCCTTCTTGGCATCTCATGCTCAGAGAGCCAAGCTCAGGCAGCGCCGAACTTCCTAATCATCCTCACCGATGACCAAGGCTACGGCGATGTATCGATCAACGGAGCACGGGATGTCCAGACGCCCCATATTGATCGGATTGGACGAGAGGGAATGGTTTTCACCTCAATGCGAGCGAATGCTACCGTGTGCTCCCCCAGTCGAGCCGCTCTCATGACGGGACGCTACGCAGATCGCGTCGGAGTTCCTGGGCTCGTCCGGACGGCACCTGCCAATAACTGGGGCTATTTTAAACCTGGCGTTCCCACCCTAGCGGATGAGCTCAACCGTGCCGGATACTACACGGGTCACATCGGGAAGTGGAATCTCGGACTAGAATCTCCGAATCTGCCGAACGAACGAGGATTCGCTTTCTTTCACGGCTTCCTCGGGGACATGATGGATAGCTACACCACTCATCTTCGCCAAGGGAACAACTACCTGAGACTGAATCAGGAGACCGTGGAAGCTGAAGGTCACGCGACGGATATCTTCACAGACTGGGCGATCGACTTCCTTAGGCAACGTGCGACGGAGAAAGATCGTCCTTTCTTTCTCTACCTCGCCTACAATGCTCCACACTTCCCCATCGAGCCGCCTGCCGAGTGGCTGGAGAAAACAAAGAAGCGCCTGCCTGATGCCGATCCTGCTCGGGTCGCCAATATCGCCTTGGTCGAGCATCTCGATTTTGGGATCGGGCGGGTTCTGGCTGCACTCGACGATCTCGGCCTAGCGAGGAATACCCTGATCGCTTTTACTTCAGACAATGGCGGGTCTCTCCCGCACGCTGCCAGTAATCTCCCATGGCGCGATGGGAAGCAGAGCCACTACGATGGCGGATTGCGTGTGCCTTTCTTCATTCGCTGGCCGGAGAAG
Source organism: Verrucomicrobiota bacterium (assembly GCA_963205275.1). Taxonomy (GTDB): domain Bacteria; phylum Verrucomicrobiota; class Verrucomicrobiia; order Verrucomicrobiales; family DEV007; genus Arctic95D-9. Next base: position 53,789 of record CAUJIH010000042.1, read on the forward strand.
ATCGCGCCCAGTTCTCGTAGCGATTACGCCGGCCTTAGCTTCGACCTTTTCCCCACTTTTCTCGAATTGGCGGGAATCACGCCTTCCGATCCGGAGGAACTCGACGCTATCAGCCTGGTTCCCATTCTGAACGGAGGAGAAATTGAAACGCCTCGGCAGTTGTATTTCGTCCGTCGGGAAGGGGGGCGTCGGTACGGTGGAAAGAGCTATGAAGCCCTGATTCGAGGGGACTGGAAGCTTTTGCAAAACGATCCCTACAGTCCGCTCGAACTCTACAATCTCAAAAACGATCCCGGTGAAACCAAGGATCTGGCGCGAAAAGCACCGAAGGTATTCAACGAAATGTCCGATCTCCTATCGCGCCACATTCAGCGAGGCGGAAGCGTTCCTTGGGAGAAGAGCGCATCCACGCCTAAGAAAACCCCGTGAACGAGGACACTGAGCAGAATCATCTCCCACCTGCTCTCACCATGTGACCACCAGGCTGCCCGTAACGTGCTCGACGGTAACCGTCCGCCCATCTCTGGAATCTTCTGATGAAAAGCTGACTTTCCCCTCGATGGACAGAGGATGCACGTTGAGTTGCACACTGATTTTCTCATCGGACACACCGGACGGTGGATATAGATGCACCTTCGCATCCTTCAGACCTTCGATCAGTAGTTTCTGCCGGATGTCTTTCTGAACTGGAGCGTATTCGTGGCAAGAGATAATCCCTTGCTGCTGCTCCACAAAGACTCGGCATTCCCGATGCCAAGAAGGCGGCAGGTGATAGAAGCTCCTCCCACTAATAATCTGCGCATCGACTCCGGCGAACAAAGGCGCGCCCTGGGGAAAACGAAAGCTCTGCCCCACGGTCGTATCCTGCACCTGACCGGAGAAAACCCAAGCATTCTCATGCCTCGATATCGCGAGGCGCGGACTGCGCCGCCCAGCATCGACCTGCGTGAAGAGAGATTCATAGCCGAAGAACTGAAGAGCCAGGCGCATCAGACCCCCACCGAGCACATATTTCGTCTGATCATCGGAGCGAAGCAGCGGGCTTCTGGTCGACGAAGCAGAATTGGTGCCACGGACGTAAACAGCTCGCCCACCGTTCCACTCGGGCAGGTGGCGAGTCCATACGACATCACGGATTTCTCCCCCTTGAGCGACGCGCACTCCTAGCTCCGTCGCAGCATCAGCGGGATCAGCCAAGACGCTGCCGATACCACCACCTGAGAACAAGGATCGGTGGATCAACGCTTCCGGAGCAGCATCCTGAATCGCGTCGCGCTCGAGCAAAAACTGCGTCTGAAAGTCGCCTTCGAGCGGTGCCGCCTGCCCCAGATTCAGCAGCTTGCGAAATTCTTCGCTAGAATGATCTGCCGGACCATAGATGAGGAGTTGCCCGCCTCGACTGAGAAAGTCAGTGAGGGCTTTCTCTAAAGGTGAGTTCGCGTCTGGAGCAACAGTGACCAAGATCGAAGCAGAAAAATAATCTGGTGATTTCTCATTCAGCCGAACGAAGGCACTGGTGGAGGTGACGGTATTGAGCGGAAAACCCGTATTGATCGCCTGCCGGATAAACCAGTCGCCAAAATAGACTTCTGGGATCCGGGGAAGATCGCGCACCCAGTCGTGATATTCGTCAAAGGGATACACCCACACCAGTGGACCTGGAGCGTCTGGCTGATCGTAGCGAGCTTTGAGAATATGGGGAGTGACCTCATCTGGAACCTGTGTTGGCAGATCGCCGTATGAGTTGTCGATGGTGAGCAGATTCAGATGGGTCGGCGTCTGAACTTTTCCTGTCGCATCGATCCGAGAAACCGACAGAGGCAGGTAGATGTCGTAGGGTTCGCGCTCATAGCGATCCAGCCAAGGACTATTCATCCACCAAGGATCGTGGATATAATAGCGAAACAGGATCTCATCGGCAGGAAGCTCCGCCATGCGAGACATATAGCCAGCCATTTCCAGTCCCACATCACGATCAATCGCAGCCCAGGGAGAATTGGGCGGAATCAGCAGATTGTAATTGCCTCGGTAGAGCGCGCGGAGATCGACTCCATCGCGAGCGAGATCAGTGCCCGTAGTAAAGTTGGTGCCTCGAGTTTCGATTCGATAATCCGGACACTCTTTCCGAAAGAGATCCCAGAACTGAATCATCTTTCGGCGAACTTCGTCGAGTCGCTCCGCATGGAATCCCTTGCCATCGAAAACGGCTCCAGTGGATCGCCACGGCTCGATTCCAAAACCGAAGCCGTTGCTAAACCAAATGGAATCAAAGCCCATGTCCGTCAGAAAATGCTGAGCCTGGCGACCAAAGAATGTACCGAAGGGGGTGCCCTCCGGAATGCCATCAGGGTAAGCTGCGTAATGCACTTTGTCCCCTTTGAGAACAGAGTAGCAACTGACAAAGGAAAACCCGACAGAACCATCATTCCCGAGAATCTCTCGGTGTCGATTGTATTTGAAATCAGAAATGGCGAACTCTGGACCGCTGTCGAATGTCGTGCCAACTTTCACCTTCTTACCCGTCATTTTTTCTCCGACGCTTTTGAGGGTGGAGACGATTTCTTTCAGATCGCCGTAGGTAAATCGAGGTGGATTTTCCCGGTAGATCAGCGTTCGACGGTGAAGAGTCACGTCGGTCGGTCCAGTCGGAATCGGGCCGTCGGTAGGAATGTTCTTTTGATCGTTTGGATTGCCCAAATACTTCGCCCATTCGAGCGACTGAGCAGGATCGCCTCGGTAGTCGAGAATTTCCGATCCATCGCTCGTCCACATCAGGAGCGAAATCGTATCCGTGTGGCGGAGTAGCGACTGCCATTGAGTGAAAATTTCTACTGCGACATCGTGATAAGTCTTGGCTGCTGCGGTTTTGAAGGGCTTGAGCGAAAGCTCCAGAGTCATCTGGCGAAACGGATCGCCCCGAAGGGCGTGAACCGAATCGTCCGCCCGCATCAGGAAAGGAACTGCGATCAGTGCCGCGATCAAAGTCAGTCGGAGCGTAGTCATGGAGAGGCGTGGCCGATCAAGTGACGAATCCTATGGAACGATAGGAAGAGTATCGGTGAGAAGGAATGCCCACAAGAAATAAAGCCGAATGGATCGCACCGTGAATCCGTAAGCATCCAGTAAATAGCGAAAATTCGCTTGTCTTCCTGATCTCATGTGACTCTGCTCAAATCTCGCCTCCTGCATTGATGACCTCCTCCCATTTTCTCAATCTCCCTGAGACCGCAACGATACCACTCGATGCCTCGACAGGCTGGAGCTCGGTGTGGCGTGCGGCTGCTTGGATGGAAGAGAGGCTGTCTTTGGATGGGCTGGAAGCCCTAGCTCATTCGCTCGGAACGACGGAACAGGAGCTTACTGAGCAATGGGAGCAAGAGTTCAGCCTCTCTCCGGCAGCTTGCTTACGTGCTTGTCGCTTCCGTTTTGCGAGACAGCTTCTGCAGGAGACGAACCTGTCTGTCTCCGTCATCGCCCGGCTCACGCGGTGGAATTCAGAGGCAGAGTTTGTCCGAGATTTTCAAAGAGATTACGGGATTCGCCCACAAGCACTCCGTCCCATACGAGAAATCATACCCTCTCCAGTCATTCGCCTAACCCTGTCCTATCAAAAACCCTACGATTTTCATGCACTTCTGGCATTTCTGCGCTCTCGTACGATTCCCGGCGTGGAGGAGGTCACGGAGTCGGAATATCGTCGCACACTGCGCATCATCGAGGGAACCGAGGCCTATCAGGGGTGGTTTAGTATTTCAGAACGAGCAGAATCTGACCGACTGGAACTGCTCATCTCCCCCGATTTACTACCAGTCTTGCCTCGAGTGCGCGCGATCATCGCTCGTCTTTTTGACCTCGGGGTCAATCCAGAGATAATTCACTCAGCTCTGGCCTCTCTGCGGACAATTCATCCCGGTCTGCGAGTCCCAGGCGGATCGGACCCTCTCGAAACTGCGGTTCGAGCGGTCTTAGGTCAGCAGATTACCGTCGCTGCTGCGCGAACTCTGGCTGGGCGAGTTGCAGAGAATCTGGGGAGCGGGATCGAGACTCCGTATCCAACCCTGACTCGACTTTTTCCGAATGCGGAGACCCTAGCGGCAGCGACTCAGGATCAGCTCGGACAGCTCGGCATCCTGCGCACGCGCATTTCTGCGATTCACTCGCTGGCTCAATGGCAGTTGCAAGATCCGTTTGCCCTCACTCCGTGGCTGGAGCCACAAAGGGCAGTCAAAAAGATGAAGACTTTCCCTGGAATCGGCGATTGGACCGCCCACTACATCGCGATGCGTGTGCTGAAGTGGGCGGATGCCTTTCCCGCCGCAGACTATGGCGTTCTGCATTCGCTCGGATTGCAAAAAGCGACGGAGGCTCGTGCAAGTGCCGAGTCATGGCGCCCGTGGCGTTCCTACGGAGTCATGCAGCTTTGGCATCGGCTTGCGAATTCGTGAAGAAGAACAGGCGAGACATGAATCGCGCAGCTCTCGCCCTCGCCCTCATGCGATCCAGAGTCTCTTCACGCCACAGTCGCCGCGTTCACACCAGCACTCCGGTCACCACCGCGATGATATGACACAGGCTACCGGCCATCACGAAGAGATGCCAGACGAAGTGTCCGTAGCGCAGACTCTCTTTCAGATAAAAAACAATCCCTCCAGTGTAAAAAAGGCCACCCGCGACCAGCCATGCGACAGCAGTGGCATTCGTCGCGGCCACCAGAGGTTGCAATACGAAACAAACCATCCAGCCCATCACGACATAGAGCGCTACCCCTAGACGATTGAAGCGCGGAAGAAGGATCGTCTTCAGCACGATTCCTCCGATCGCCAGCCCCCAGATCACCGCCAGCATTGTCCAGCCAAGCTTTCCTCGAAGATTGACCAGCAGCCAGGGAGTGTAGCTTCCTGCGATCAGGACGAAAATCAAGGCGTGATCCAACACCTGCAGAAGAGCCTTCGCCCGAGGCGTCGTCACGCTGTGATACCAAGTCGATGCGGCATAGAGCAGAACCAAACTCATTCCAAAGACAGTCACTCCTATCACATGCAGCCCCGAAAGCCGCATGGCTAGGTGCAGCATCACCGCCGTCCCGGCCAGCGCGAGCAACACGCCGACTCCGTGGCTCAGCGAATTGGCTCGCTCTTCAGCATCGGTTTCGCACAGAATGCTCCTCTCATTCATCGACGATGAGTATCGATCACTCACCAAGTGCTCGGCAAGAGTTAAGAATCTAAAATTCGCGCTATCCCCTCCCCTGATCTTGAATTCGCAGTTTCATTGTCCGACTTCCCTCTTATACTGAACACTTCCTATTGAATTCGCCTACATGACACTGCCATTTTCCCTCCGTACAGCTCTGATTCTGATCGGCATGGGTGTGGTGTCTGCTTTTTCCTCCTGTGAGAAGGTCAGTCCCTATTTGGATAAAGCCAAAGCCATCCTCGATGGAGAGCCTGCCGAACAGGAAGCGGAGCCTGCTAAGAGCACCGAACCTATCCCCCCTCCGCCCGCTCCGGTGAAGATGGAACCCGTCATCAATAAAGAAGCGCGCGTTTCCGTTCTGGGATACCATGACTTCACCGAGGGCACATCCACGAATGACATGATCATCAATATCGAGGAGTTTCGCCGAGAGATGCAGGCGATCCGCGATGCTCAACTCCCCGTGATCAGCATGAAGCAGTTTCTCGATTGGAAGCATGAAAAGGCGGACATCCCCGCCCAATGCGTAATGATCACGATCGACGACGGATGGAAAGCCGTGCATACTCTGGCGATGAAAGTGTTGAAGGAATTTGACTATCCCTTCACCGTCTTTCTTTATAAAAACTATATCAATATTGGAGGACGTTCTCTCACTCATCAGGAAGTGCGTGAAATCGCAGCCAACGGCGGAACACTCTCCAGCCATACCGTCAGTCACCAGAATCTTTCCGCCCGAGGCGGTCGTAGCCAGGAAGCCTACGACACCTGGCTGCGGAACGAACTGGCAGGATCGATCGAGTATCTGGAACAGACTTACGGTGATACCGGAGCGGTGCAAAAAACACTCGCATACCCCTTCGGTATCTACAATGATCGCGTTCTGGAACTAGCGAAGGAAGCCGGATACGAAGCCGCGTTTACCGTCAATGGAAAGAAAACAAACTGGACTACGGACGACTTTCAGATTGGCCGTTATGTCGTTCATGGCAAAACACTGGCAAACTTTGACCCAGCACTCAATTTCGGCGGAGGCAATGAAATCAGTGCGGGACGTTCCCTCCTGACAGCTCAAGTCGCCGCCGACGGCACGAAACAAGATGCACTGGTGACTGTCTTCCCTGAAGCAAACGCCACCATCGACAGTCGTCTTCCGACAATCGAGATCGATTTCTCTCGCTTGGAGGGCCTCGACCCTTCCAGTCTGGTGCTGCGCGTCTCGGGATTTGGACGAGTATCACCGACGTACGATCCGGCGACCTCCCGTCTGTCGTATCAGACACCGGAAGCTCTTCGCTCAGATACCTGCACCGTCCAGATCAGCTTTCGGCACGGCGGCTCCACGAAAGTCGAGATGATCGCTTGGACTTTCCGCATCAATCTCTCCGCCGACTACCTTTCGGGGGTGAATGACAAGACTAAATCTGAAACCACTGAGACCGAAGCGACTGCATCTCAGTAATCCCGCTCGTCCTCATCCATTTTCATCTGATCCGATTTTTGATTTTTACTATGTTCGCCAATCTCTCCGATAGTCTTCAGGAAACCTTCAAGAAGCTGCGTGGTCACGGCAAGATCACCGAGTCCAACATCTCCGAAGCCCTGCGCGAGGTCCGTCTCTCTCTGTTAGAAGCAGACGTCGAGTTATCAGTGGCCAAAGAATTTATCGCTCGGGTCAAAGAGAAGGCGCTCGGCGAAAAGGTTCTCCGCACCGTCGCGCCCGGCCAACAAATCGTAAAAATCTTTCAGGACGAAATTACCGAACTCCTGGGAGGAGATGCCGCGCCACTCGATCTCAATCCTCCCGCTCGCATCATGCTGGTAGGTCTGAACGGTGCGGGAAAAACCACCACTTCTGCGAAGCTGGCTCTCCATCTGCGCAAACAGGGTCGCCGCCCGCTACTCATCGCCTGCGACCTCTACCGCCCGGCTGCCGTCGATCAGCTCGTCACGCTGGGGAAGCAGATCGACATCCCTGTTTTTCAACCTACGCGTGGTTCTACCGATGTTCTAGCGGTCGCAAAGGAGGCTTTAAAGTGGGCCGAGACCCAAAACGGCACGGCTTTGATCTTCGATACCGCGGGGCGTCAAGAGGTGGATGATGCTCTGATCGAAGAGTTGAGACAGCTCCATGAGTTTCTCGCACCTCGCGAGACGCTTCTCGTGGCCGATTCGGCGACCGGTCAGCAAGCGGTGAACGTCGCTAAAGTTTTCGATGAAGTGATCGGACTCAGCGGACTCATCCTCACCAAGCTTGATGGGGATGCCCGCGGTGGAGCTGCCCTGTCGATGCGTAGCATCACGGGCAAGCCGATCAAGTTCGTCGGAGTAGGGGAAAAGATTTCCGATCTTGAAGTCTTCGTACCTGACCGCATGGCAGGTCGAATTCTCGGCATGGGTGACATCGTGGGTCTAGTCGAAAAAGCTGCCGAAGCCATCGACGAGAACGAAGCTCTCCACATGGCGAAGCGTCTGGAGAAAGCCGAGTTCGACTTCAACGACTTCCTTTCTCAGATGCGCATGATGAAGCGCATGGGCGGGATGACAGGTCTGCTAAAAATGCTGCCCGGAGTAGGAGATAAACTCAAGGAAATCGATGTGGATGAGCGACGACTCAAGCACACTGAGGCCATCGTCCTCTCCATGACGGCAAAGGAAAGGGCCAGACCAGAGATCATTAAGTCCTCACGCCGTCGCCGTATCGCACTCGGGAGCGGAACCAGCGTGACTCAGGTGAACCAGTTGCTAAAACAGTTCGGAGAAATGCGCAAGTTAATGAAAAACAAGGGAAAGATGAATCAACTCATGCGCCAGTTCGGGGGCATGGGGAAGAAACGGTGATCGATTGGAAGCTCGGAGAAGCCATTTCTGGGACCGCTGACGTCCTCGTCGGCAACATTTAATGGAACTGGCACCCGCCAGGAAGATATTTCGAATTTTAAGGGACGGGCTATTTTCAATTATTTAGCCCGACCTTTAGAACTCCCCCCTGTGCTTATCCGCATTCATCTCTGCTTTAGCTCACTACGGTAGCTCACTCCGGTAGAGCGAACTCTAAGATCAGTTCCTTCCGTTTCTCCTGGATTGGCTTCACGGATTCTGGTGTAACGCCCGATCCTCCCAGCATGACGATTACTAGCTTAGGCAAGCCTTCCACCACGCTGATATCATTCACCTTTCCACATTTCATCAGATTTAACTGGACGAGATTTTGTAGCCCGGACAGCGCAGATACATCAGTCAACTCAGTGCAGCCGCTCAGATCGAGCTGTTCCAGTCCGACCGCTGCTTCAATTCCCGACAGGGAAACAAGTTTCGGACAATTCGTGAATCCCGCATATTGAGAAAGCCCCGAAGGAATTCCCTGAAGCGACACGAGATTCGGACAATTATCGAGATGAAGTTCTCGGAGAGTGGAGAGCTGCGTCAAAGGTTCCAGTGAGCGGATTCCCTCCTGTCCCCCCATACGCAACACCCGCAGCGCGGGCAGAGACGCGACTTCCGAAAGGTTGACCACTCCGACATTTTGCAAATCCAGCACCACCAGCTTCGACAGAGACCCCATGCGTGGCAGTTTCTTCAGACCCTTGGCATTGCTCAAATTCAGGTCCGTAAGATCACTCACCTGCGCCAGTCCGATCAGCTCCTCCAGTTTCTCACTTTCATCTAGGGATAATTGTTGAAGCGAGGGAAATGCCGACACATCCAGCTTTTCTAATGACTGACAGCGACTTAAATAGAGGTTCTTTAATTCTGGCAGATTGTCCGTCTCGAGCGAGCGTACACTGTGACATCCGCTGAGATCGAGGGTCACTAGGCTCGCTAGATCGCGAATCCCCTTCGTGTCGGATAGAGCAGCACTCTCGGTAAAAATCAGCTCACGCAACTCCGGTAGCCCTGATACTCCCTCGGCAGAAATCAACGCTGGGCAGTCGAAGGCTCTGAGAGAGCGGAGCCCCGACATGCGATTGGCTCCAGCTAGGGTCTTCAGATGAGGCGCTCCCGTCAGGTCGAGAGTGGTCAGCTTCCCAATCCGCAGAGCGAGAGTCGCCAGAGTCTCCAGATCTTCGATCAAGGGACTCGAGCATCCGATGTAAAACTCATCACCAGCATCACCTTCAGAGAAATAAACCTGCGCTCCGTAGCGTCCCTCCAATTCTGTAATGGCGGCCTGCCGATGATGACTTTTCCACAGCACCATGATTACGATCACGGCGATGATCGCGAAGAGCAGAGCGAAAAGGCGAGCCAGCTTCATGGACGAATCGATCTCACGCAGAGAACGCAAGACATTCTACCTGATCTAGAGCACTCGCGCCATAAGTGATTTTTGATCAGGGTACCGGAACTCGCTCCAGAATCGATGCGATGATCGCATCGCTGCTGATCTCCTCAGCCTCGGCTTCATAACTCAACAGAATCCGATGGCGAAGCACATCATAGGCCAGGTCTTTCACGTCCTGCGGCACGACAAAACTGCGACCTTTCAGATACGCTGTCGCCTTCGCCGCCAGAGCCAGATTGATCGAACCACGAGGCGAGGCTCCCGCCCTTACGAGCGGGGCGAGTCCAGGGTCAACGGTACCGGGAACCCGAGTCGCATGAACCAAGCGCACGATATAATCCCGCACACCTTCGTCGATATGGATATAGTTCACCAATTCACGACTTGTGATCACGGTTTGGGGATCGATGATCGCCTGCACTCCAAGTTTCGCAGCAGAAGTCGCCATGCGATCCAATACGACCCTCTCCTCGGCGGGAGTGGGGTAATCGACGATCACTTTGAACAGAAAGCGGTCGAGTTGAGCTTCGGGCAACTGATAGGTGCCCTCCTGATCGATGGGATTCTGCGTGGCCAGCACGAGGAAGGGATCAGGCAGTCGATAGGTCGTGTCACCGATTGTCACTTGTCGCTCCTGCATCGCTTCCAGCAAGGCGCTCTGCACCTTGGCCGGTGCGCGGTTGATCTCATCTGCCAACACCAGATTCGCGAACACTGGCCCCAGTTTGGGGGTAAACTGACTTGTCCCCGGATTGAAAATTAGTGTCCCCAGAAGATCGGCAGGGAGGAGATCCGGAGTAAACTGAATCCGCTGAAATTTCGCAGAAATGACCCCGGCCAGAGTATTTACCGTGAGTGTTTTGGCCAATCCTGGCACACCTTCCAGAAGAACGTGCCCATTGGTGAGAAGTCCGATCAGAAGGCGATCAATCAGCGCCGACTGACCTACGACTACTCGCGCCATCTCTTCCTTTACTACCGGAACCCAGACGTTTTGTCGCTGAATCTGTTCGGCCAATTGTTCGCTGTCTATCTCGTACATACAGAGGAGGCGAAACGATCAATCCATTTTCCCAGCGTGCAAGTACAGAGGCTGCAAAACACCTGAAACACACCGACAAACTCACAAATTATCAAAACGGAGACACCTCCGCAGATTCCGAAATCGGATTCTAACGGAGGTGTCGTGAGGACTTGGTGAAGAAAAGAAAATGACCGAACAAATCCCACTCAGGCCGCGTCTGCGCCCTTGTGGCCAAGGATTTTCACGGTTCGATTCAATTGTTCGTATTCGATTGGCTTCTTGATCACCGTAACGGGCCCAGATGCCAGAATCTTGGTCAGAATATCACTATCCGGATGCCCCGTGATGATCACGATAGGCAGGTCAGGATACAGCTTTTTGAGCTTCGCATACAACTCATCGCCCGGAATATCGGGTAACTTTAGGTCGAGGAAAACCAAATCGAAGCGCTGCCGCTCCGCATAGGAAATCGCCTCAGCACCCGTGCCGACCACGATACGACCGAAACCCGCCTTTTTGAGGAACTGCTTGAAGAGCGCTTGCAGTCCTGGGTCGTCATCGACGACCAACACGGTCGGCTGTCCGCTCTCATCCTTTTTTAGAATCTCGCTGTCTAGGCGACTGCGCTTGATTCTCCAGCGTCCGCCAATTTGGATGGCAGGCAATTGTCCACGCTGGACAAGATAGTACACCGTCGGAAGAGGAATCCTCAAATACTCTGAGGTCTCTTTCACGGTCATCAGTTCCGGTACGTCTTCGTCTTCTGCCATTTTAAGTATCTGTGGTTTTTAAAAACAGTGTTTTCTCGTAAGAATTTGATGGAATTGGAGATCGTTAAAAATTCGCAATTTCAACAAATAACAGTCAGTTCTCTGAATAGTCTCCAACTTTATTAAAAATACAAGCGAATTTTGGAAAAATTTTCATTTCTGAGATTCTTTTTTGCGAAGAGATGAATCATGCGAGTCCATCAGGAAGATTGACTCAGGCTGGAATGATTGCTTTCTTCTCCCTCTTTCCTGCGTCATGATCCTTGAAAGGGTCTAATTTTTGAGACTCTCGATTCGTATTCGTTTCGTGCTTCCATTGGAAAGATCCTCACATAGTCATTCATCCATTTATGCCCAGATTCGTCAGACGCCTTCCGGTTCCCGACAGCCTGCTTTTTATTACAGGACTGTTTCTGGCGTTGATGCTCGCTCCCTGTTCAGCTCTTGCGCAATCCTCTCAGTCCTACACGACCACCAGAGTCGCTGATGGTTTCGATTACCCGGTAGGCAAGCCGAACGGAGACGGGTATTACATCTTTCGTGGCTTTTCTCCGAATGGCCATCTCGGGGAAGACTGGAACGGAAACGGCGGCGGCGATACTGACGAAGGCGATCCCGTTTACTCGATCGCTCACGGAATCGTCGTATTTTCTGAAGACTATGCTCGAGGTTGGGGCAACGTCGTCATCATCCGCCACGCCTATCGGGAAAATAACGGTCAGATCGCTTTTATCGACTCTCTTTATGGTCATCTAAAAATGCGAGCAGTTCGTGTGGGGCAACAAGTCCAACGAGGCCAGGTCGTAGGGACGATCGGCTGCGGCCCGCATCGGATGTATGCGGCTCATCTTCACTTCGAACTCCGCAAAGATCTTCGCGTCGGAATGCGCCGTGATCTTTATCCTCGCAATTATCAAACATATTACACACCGAGGACCTTTATCGACGCGAAGCGAAACCTGCGCTATGAGGATCGTTTAGTACGCACCCCGATCAATACTTTCCTGAAGAGCAATCCCAATCGCATCGAGACGGAACCCATCGATCTCCCCAATCCTCCCATGACCTCGACTACTTCTACGCCGGATACGGTACGTCCCGTCGTGCCGGAATCGGTCGAGAGCGTGATGGATGCGGAGACCAATCCAGCCGCCGTCACTCCGGAGAAATCAAAATCCTTTCTGGAAAGATTGGTGGAAAAGATGTCTCATCCGAAGTGAGAATCGGCGAGCCTCGCTCGCAGCGTCGGTACTCTTTCAGTTGCAGCGTTTCGCTAGGAAATACTCGACCGAATCGACTAGCGCCTGCCAGCTCGCTTGGATGATATTGTGACTGACCCCAACAGTGCCCCAGGTGTCGTGTCCGGCAGAGCTGAGAATAAAGACTCGCGTCTTCGCCGCTGTGCCCAAGTGTCCATCGATGATGCGCACCTTGTAATCGATCAGTTCCATCTCATCGATGGAGGGATAAGCGGAGCGCAGTGCCTTTCGCAGGGCACCATCGAGGGCGTTCACCGGGCCTTCTCCTTCCGCCACGCGATATTCCTCCACTCCATTGACCGTCAACTTAACCGTTGCCCAGCAACTCTTATAGCCGTGCTCGCCGTCATGGCGAAACGAGCAGTGAAACTCTTTGAGGTCAAAAAAGGACCGTGAAGAACACAGATGTCGCCGGACCAACAATTCAAAGCTGGCCTCGGCAGCTTCGAATTCATATCCCTGCTCCTCCATTACTTTCAAACTCTTCAGAATCTCTTGCGCCTCCGAACTGCCCTTTTCGATCTTTAACCCCAGCTCCTCCGCCTTCATCAGCACGTTCGACTGCCCTGACAGTTCCGATACCAGAATGCGCTGCCGATTTCCCACCGCCTCGGGTTCAATGTGCTCAAAACTCTTCCGGACCTTCTGCACGGCGTTCACATGCATCCCGCCTTTGTGGGCAAAAGCTGTCGATCCGACGTAGGGAGCGCGAATATTGTGTGCATGATTCGCTTGATCATCGACGAAGTAGGACAGGCGGGTCAGACGACTCAGATCAGACACCACAGGACGTCCCATCTTCAGCTGCAGATTCGGGATCACCGTGGTCAAATTACAATTTCCCGTGCGCTCACCGTAGCCGTTGACGGTGCCCTGAACCTGAGTCGCTCCCGCTAGGATCGCCGCCAGTGCATTGGCCACCGCTACTCCTGTGTCGTCGTGCGTGTGAATGCCGATCGGAATCCCGAGAGTAGAAACAGCGATCGCGGCGAGTTCGGCTACTTCGTGCGGCATCGTACCACCGTTCGTATCACAGAGCACCACACAGTCTGCCCCACCCTCTTTCGCTGCCAAGAGAGTGGACAGGGCGTATTCCGCTGATTCCTTATACCCGTCAAAAAAGTGCTCGGCATCATACACCACCTCACGCCCGCTTTCCTTCAGATAGCGTACCGTGTCGCGAATCATGCACCGATTCTCCTCTTCCGTCGTCGAGAGAATCTTCTTCACGTGCAGCAGAGAACTCTTCCCAAAAAATGTCACGACGGGAGTGCGTGCTTCGAGCAGCAAGCGCACCTGGGGATCATCTTCGACTCCGATATCCTTTCGGCGCGTACTCCCGAACGCTGCAATGCGTGCCGTCTTCCAGTCCTCATCAACCGCTCGCTCGAAAAATGAGATGTCCTTCGGGTTCGATCCTGGCCAGCCCCCTTCAATGTAGTGCATCCCGAACGCATCCAACTCCTTCGCAATTCGAAGCTTGTCCAGTGAGCTAAAACTCACGCCCTCGCCTTGCGTGCCATCGCGAAGGGTCGTGTCATACAGTTTTACATCAGGATATTTCGTCATGTAGAAGGCTCGTGAGAAGGGGAAAGGATACTTGGCCACTCCGCTGACGCAATCTTTTATTGGATAAGGAAAGGCCGCTCTCTTATCCATCTAACGCCATCGCGGCTTTGACCGCAAAATTATTCCTCCCCTAAAGTGCCCCGATGATCTCAGATTTCTCTACTTCTCATTCTCGTCGTGAACTCCTCCACTTCGCTGGAGGTCTCGCCCTCGCCGGACTTGGCATCCCTGTATCCACCCTCCGCGCGCAACAGACGGGGAAGGATGTGGCCAAAGCAGCGCCCACGCTGTCACCTCTCCAGCGATTCCCCCGGATGGTGCAGGAGTACTACGAGGCTAAAGTCCGCGAAACCGAGCGACAATACCTCGCTCGCAAGCTCGCTCTCTCCACCAAAGCAGAGGCCGAAGCGTACATTGACGACGTCCGTAAACGGATCGCGAAGGCCTTCGCTCCCCTGCCGACGGAAAAGACACCGCTGAATCCCAAAGTAACCGGCGTGCTGGACCGCGACACATACACCGTCGAGAAAATCGTTTTCGAAAGCCGCCCCGGCCTCCTCGTGACAGCAAATCTCTATCTGCCGAAAAAACGCCCGGGCGGAAAAGTGCCTGGAGTCGTCGGAGCCTGCGGGCATTCCGATAACGGGAAAGCTGCCGAGGCCTACCAGAGTTTCGCTCAAGGTCTAGCTCGGCTCGGCACCGCCTGTCTCATCTACGATCCCATCGGTCAGGGTGAGCGCTATCAGTATCTCGACAAGGATGGAAAAATCCTGATTAAAGGCACGACTACAGGACACAACTACGTCGGGAATCAGATGGAACTGGTGGGAGAATTTCTTGGTTCATGGCGTGCTTGGGACGGAATTCGTGCACTAGACTATCTCCTGACCCGACCTGAGATCGATCCTCAGAACGTCGGTATCACGGGGAACTCCGGTGGTGGGACTCTTTCCACCTGGCTGATCGGACTGGAGCGACGCTGGACGATGGGCGCTCCCGCTTGTTTCGTCTCTACCTGGCGCAGAAGCATGGAGAACGAGCTGCCACAGGATAACGAGCAATGCCCACCGCACTCGCTCGCCTACGGACTCGATCACGACGACTACCTCGCCGCCATGGCTCCGAAGCCTATCATCATCCTCAGCCAAGCCAAAGATTTCTTCGATCCTCGCGGAGCGACGGAAGCCTACGAGCGCCTCCGCCACCTCTACGCAGTTCTGGGAGCCGAGGACAAGGTCAAACTACACATCGGCCCCGATCCCCACGGCTACTCGCAGCCGAATCGAGAGGCGATGTATCGCTTTTTCAACAGTCTCACTCACGGTCCCGAAGTCGCCGCTGAACCCTCGTTGGTAATCGAGAAGGATGCCGACCTCTGGGCCACTCCCGGCGGTCAGGTCGTCCACGATCCTGGATGCCGTACCGTTTTCTCCTTTACCAAAGAGAAGGCTGAAAAGCTCGCGGCCCAGCGAAAGTCCGCCGCCTTAAAAGGAGACGATTTGAAAAAGGCTGTGAGCAGCAGCCTCGCCCTGCCAGCACGGGATCCGAAGAAGGCTCCTGACTATCGCGTGATTCGTCGTTACGGCCCTGGTCGAAACTACCCCAAGAAATCTTGGATCAACTATGCCGTTGGCACAGAACCTGGGATCGAAGCCATTTGCACCGTCCTCTTTGACGAATCCCACGTCTCCGTCTTGCCCCCGGCTCCGAAGGGCAAGAGCAAAGTGCTGTTGTGGATCGCCGATACATCCTCTGACGTAGAACTTCGCGAGGACGAAACTCTGCGCAAACTCGTGGAGAACGCCATCGCCGATGACCCGGAGACTCTGATCGTCGCATGTGATCCGCGTGGCATAGGTGATTCTCTCCCTGTCACCGCAGGCAACGATCCACACGGATACTATGGATCTGACTACTTCTATGCCGCCTTTGCCACGATGTTCGACGAACCCTATCTCGGCGGTAAAACGCACGATGTCCTCCGCGTCATTGACTGGCTGGCATCGTACGGTTGGACGGACGTCCATCTGGCGGCGAAAAACAAGGCTACGCTTCTCGCAGGCTTTGCGACCCTATTGGATTCCAGAGTACAGAGGGTCACTCTACAGGACAAGCTGGAGAGCTGGCACTCACTCACTGTAGAAGAGCGATACGACTGGCCACTCTCTCACATGATCTTCGGAGTCCTCGAAACCTGGGATCTCCCTGATGTTTGGAAAGCGATTCAGGGAAAGATCGCGTAACGCGAAATCTCTGAACCAATCTCACTTCAGCTTCAGCACCTCCTGAATGAAGGGAAGCACGCCATCTGCGCTCTGAGAACCCTTCATGCACTGAACCCCAGCCGCCTCACAGGCCTTCTGGATTTGGCGTGCATGTTCGGGATGGTGGATGTATTCGCCTCTGGTGTTGGGCGGTCGATCTGTATTGTTATTGCTCACATACACGGGGCCATCGTCAGAACTGATCCAAGCCAGCATATCGCATTCATGCAACACTTCCCGCCCTTTCGGAGTTTCCAGATCGGCACGACTTGCAAAGTGATAGAATTCGGTCAGCTCATTCGGACTTCTCAGCCATTCGGGTTTAAATGGTCCGAGATACGATTCCCAACGAGGCAAATTGTAGGTCGATTGCGTGCTAAAAAGGACGCAGGCTTGGAGTCGTGAGGATTCGTGCAAAACGGGATCTTCCGCCTTCGGATCGGCCAGATCGTCCCGCGTATCTAGCCAGAGCGCCGTGCCAGCACCCGCCGATCCGCCGATTCCGACGAATTTTGTCTTATCGAGGTTCCACTCGCCTGCCTTGCTACGGAGGAACTGGACAGCTCGGGCTGCGTCGCGCAGAATGTCCTGAATCGCAGCATCCTTGCGGAAACGGTAATTAATTGCCGCACAGGAGATACCGCTTTCCAACAGGCGCGCCAGGATCGGGGACGATGCCCACTTTGATTTATCGCCATTGGTGAAACCTCCTCCATGAATCAGAATGGCCAACGGTCGAGGTCCCTGACCCTCCGCGTTCCAAAAGTCGAGTACGTTACGCTCATACGGTCCGTAGGAGACATTGCTCAGTGTTGGTTTTCTCTCTTTTCCAGAATCTGTCTCACCCGCCATGGAACGCACGTAGGCGACCGCTTCCCCGCGAGTCAGAATCCCATCGCCATTGGCGTCTGCATCGGGAAAGCGAGCGAGTTGTGCCTGAATCTGGGAATCACTCGCTTGCTCCAACTTACGGAGCATGTCCGCGACGCGGCCCTCAGCTTTCCCACAGAGGGGAAAAGGGAGGAAAACGGAGAGAAGAAACGAAAGAGCCGGCAAAAATGAAGAACGAATCATGAACAGGAGTCATAAGAGAACCCCAATATCTCCGCATAGTTGCCGAAGAAATCGTGAAACTCGGAAGGTTAGGCTAAATCACCCGCCTCCGATTCTATTCAAACCCTGATCTGAATACTCACTTAGTCTTCCGGAAGCGGCTTTCCTTTCGTCTCACTCAGGAAGAGCACCGCAACAATCCCGAGGAGGAAAATCAGACTCATCCACTGACAGGCCTGACGGAATGCGATGAGCTTTGCCTCCGCTGTATCCGCTCCCTCTGCGAAAAATTTCTGGAGATGCCCCAGGGTGAACGGACCGCTTGCGGCAATGAAGCGTCCCACATTATAGCAAAAACTCGTTCCCGTGCTGCGAAGTCGTGTCGGGAAAAGTTCTGGCAGGTAAATTGCGAATCCGGCGAAGAGAGCGAG
Source organism: Verrucomicrobiota bacterium (assembly GCA_963205275.1). Taxonomy (GTDB): domain Bacteria; phylum Verrucomicrobiota; class Verrucomicrobiia; order Verrucomicrobiales; family DEV007; genus Arctic95D-9. The sequence goes on from CAUJIH010000042.1 coordinate 71,640, forward strand.
CTGGAAGAATCCCATCACCGCGCTCATCCAGACATCCTGAACCCCATTGAAGAACTCGAAGAAACACCAGGTCGTAATCATTGCGCCGATAAAGCCAATGATGAAAGCAGGCTTACGACCCATTTTCTCGGCCGCCCAAGCGAAGGCAATCATCCCAAAGAAGGCACCCGTATTCTGCACCATGCTATTGATCCCCTTCCACTTTGCCGCCGCACCGCTGATTTCGGCATCCGGAATGCCTTGGCCGCGCAGAGAGTTGGAAATTACATCTCCCACCAATTCCGGTGAAAAGAATCCGATCCCCCAAAGCCCGATCACCCCAGAGATACACAAGAGCATCCCGAGCAACGCGGGTTTTCGCCATCGGGCTTCGCCCAGCAGACTGCGGTACGATCCCATCTGCTTATTGGACTGCCGACTCTGCTCGCGTGCTTTCACCCACTTCTCCGGTTCCTTCAGTTTCACTTCGATAAAGACGACCAAGAAAGCCGGAATCGCACCGAGCAAGAAGGCGATCTTCCATGCCCAATCCGGAGAGAGTGTCCCGCTTTGAATCAGATTTCCAAACCACATGCTGACCGCTCCCGCCGTGAGATTACCGACCGCAGAGAGTGCCTGCAGCATCCCGAGCGCCCCGGCTCTCGCATGATCGGGAAGAGTGTCTGCGATCAAAGCCACCGCCAGCCCGAACACACCTCCCACGCCGAGCCCGGTGAGGAATCGATACAGTGCAAAGTCGAACCAGCCCTGCGACAGAGCGGATAGACCTGTAAAAACGGAATACATCAGCACCGTCAAGGTCAACATTTTCGCTCGACCAAACTTGTCCCCCAGCACTCCGAAAATCAGCCCTCCAGTCGCCCAACCGAGGACGAAAAACATGGTCGCATCAGCACCGTGCTGTTTGATAATGGTCGAATCCGTTCCTTCGGCCATGAGGCTAGTGATGGCATCATTTCGGAACAAGAGGAAGATCTGCTGATCGAAGCAATCAAAGAGCCAAGCCAGCGAGGCCATAAGAAAAACGAACCAGTGGTAGGGAGTGAGGGCACGCCACCAAGGGCCTGTCTGAAGCGGAGATTGGGTCGATGTCATAGGATAGAGAGATTGCAGGGACAAAAGAGACTGCGCATCGTGTCGCAAGGCGAGGGATGCGTCAAGCCTTTGATGAACGGCTTCACGCTTTCCGGAGACAGAAATCTCGTCGCTGATGAATCTCGTTTCCTTTTCAGTCTCTTCTGTGCTCTTCTTTTCGCATGGATTCTGCTGATGTAAATGCTTCCGCTCTGATCGCTGTAGACTGGGGTTCCACGCACCTTCGGGCGAAACTCGTGGTCGATGGAGAGGTATGTGCGTCCGCTCATTCCGCCGATGGAATCCGAGATCTAGGGGGGCGGGATTGCGCCACGATTCTGGAATCGCTCTGTGGCGACTGGAGACGCATCTATCCGGGTGCCCAAGTGATCGCTAGCGGAATGGTGGGCGCTCGCGAAGGGTGGATCGAAGCTCCTTATGTCCAGGCACCCTGTGAATTAGGCGATCTGGTGACTGGTCTCGTGACAATTTCGACCATGACCTTCGGGGAGATTTCTATCGTTCCAGGAGTGCGCATTGACGATGAGGCCTGCGGACTCACGGATGTCATGCGGGGTGAGGAAACCCAAATCGCTGGGCTTCTATCTGAACTTGGAGCAGAAGAAGCCGTCGTCTGTCTGCCAGGAACCCATTCGAAGTGGGTCCTCTGTCGCCAGGGACGCATCGAAGACTTCCGAACGTGGTTCACGGGAGAAGCGTATGAACTGCTGACTCATGGCAGCTTGGTTTCGGGGGACGGCTCTCCAGCAGTCGTTGGGAGTCCGGCTTTCCTTCGGGGCATGGACTCAGTAGAGGCTCTAGGTGGTCTGTTGCGACAAATTTTCCTAGGCCGGACTCACATGCTGGCCGGACGACTCAGCTCGAGCGAAATGCGCAGTTACATCTCGGGTCTGCTGCTGGCTCACGAACTACGAGAAGGGCTAACGTATGCGCGTGGGCTACCGCTGTTCATCGTCGGGGACTCGCCTTCCGCGAAAGCCGTCTCCATCGCACTGGAACACCGCGGCGCAGCATTCTGTCGAATCACTCGCGACGTGCATCTCGATGGAATCCGAGCGATTCACGCCCATCGCCAGGGTGTCGCTCCTCAATAGTCCGTCAGTCGGTGTGGTGGAATCAGGACGCGAGACGCATTGAGGATGGCGGCGACGTCGATCACCTCCTGCACGAGCGCTCCCGCCACCGGTGGCAAAAAGCCGAGTGCCGCCATGATCATGCCGACAACGCTGAGTACCATACCTCCGACTGCGCTCTGTAGGGCAATGCGCCGCATACGGCGACTGATGTGAATCAACTCATCGAGCTTGCGCAAGGAGCTGTCCATAATGACGGCATCGGCGGCTTTCGCTGTGACATCGCTATTCCGCCCGAAGGCGATCCCCACTGTCGCGGTCATCAGAGCAGGAGCATCGTTGATGCCGTCTCCCACAAAAATTGTGCGCTGCTTTTGCGTCTCCGCGCACACGATCTCAACCTTCTCCTCGGGACTTTTATTCGCGTAAACGATATCTATCCCCACGCATTTCGCCAAGTAATCGACCTCAGACTGACGATCACCGGAGAGAATTATGGCCCGGTCGATCCCATGTTTCCCACCCAGATGCCGGATGAACTGTTCCCCTTCCGCACGCGGTTCATCGCGAAAGCGGAAGAGTGCGGCATACCGCCCATCGAGCATGACGACACACTCGAGCCCACCTTCTACGGAAGGAAGAAGATCGAGATCATCAGGACACAGGGATGCAAATTTTTTTCGATTGGTGATCAGAACATCGTGTCCCATCACGCGAGCCGTGAGTCCCTGTCCCGGCTTCTCACTGATCTCGTCAATTCGAGGGAATTCTCTGCCGAGAGCTTTGCCGGCAGCGACGATGGCCTTCGCGAGCGGATGCTTGGAATACATCTCGACACCTGCGATCATGCGCAGAATCTCAGATGCATCCGTGCTAGGTGCGGCGTCCCAGCTCGTCAGTTCCGCTCGTCCGTAAGTAAGTGTGCCCGTTTTATCAAAAATCACCGTCCGACAGGTATCAATCGTCTCAAGAATCGTCGGATCCCGAATGATGATGGATCGCTTCGCGGCCAAGTTAATGGATGCGATGATGGCGACAGGAATCGCGATGAGCAGAGGACAGGGAGTCGCCACGACGAGGACGGCCAGGAATCGTATCGGATCCCAGGTGACAGCCCACGCGATGACTGCGATCAGGACCGCCAACGGCGTGTACCAGGCCCCGAGCTGATCGGCAAGGCGACGCATCCGAGGACGATGCGCCTCGGAGTCTCGCATCACCTCCATGATCTTTGTATAGCGTGAATCAACGACGAGCTTGTCAGCCCGTATCGTCAGAGAACTCTCTCCGTTCAGCGCCCCTGAGATCACCGTGGCACCGGGTGTTTTGGAAATTTGATAGGGTTCTCCTGTCAGATAGGATTCATCCATTACCCCGTTTCCTGTGATGACAGTGCCATCCACGGGGCAAATTTCGTGTGGAAAAACCTCGAGAAGATCGCCGACGGCCACAGCTTCGAGTGCAATCTCCTCGAATTCATCATCCTTCCATCGGTGCGCTACCGATGGCATTCGATTCGCCAGCGCCTTGAGGGCCGAGGAAGCACTGCTGACTGCGTATGCCTCAATCGCTTCACCGCCCGATAGCATCAGGATTACAAGCGTTCCTGCCAGATATTCACCGAGGATCAATGAAGCGACAATCGAGATTCCAGCGAGCAGATCGGAGCCGAATTCTCGCCGAATCAGATTGCGCAGCAGCTCCCAGACGAGCGGCAGCCCACCCAGCAGGAAAGCAGCCAGAAGAGGCGCATTGGCCACAGTTTCACTGACCGACAGACTAAATCGAAAGATCAGATGCGTCACAATCGCAATGAGCGTCAAAACGGCGATGACGTGATGACGACGGTCAATTGAGAGCCAGATCGAACCTTGAGATGACATGCGGAGAAGGTTAAAACTGCACTGGTGAGAATAACACTGGCTTTACCGTGATCGCTATGGGAAACGATCCAGACACAGATCACCCGTTTCGAAAATGATTCAACAGTCGAAAAAGCCCTCGCAGAAATGTGGAAACAGCAAGCATCGATCCATCTTAGAGACCCTTTGACACGACTCGGAATCCGTGTCCACTACCCAACGTGTCGATACCTAATCACTTATTTCCTCAGCGTTACCAGCGCTACTGGCGCTACTGGCCAGCAGTGGCTTCCCTGCTCTCCGGGACTCTGCTTGCCTTGTGCTATCAGCCTTGGGGGATCGGATCGCTGGTCTGGTTCTGGATGATGCCTCTTCTGGCAGCACTCTGGTTTTCTCCCGAAAGGTCCGGAAAATCGCGCTGGAAACAGGGATTTCAGCTGGGATACCTCTCTGGATTTCTCTTTTTCGCCCTCAACGTATCGTGGATTACCAGAGTCTCACTGGTGGCAGGCACATGGCTGGCTGGTTTCGCTGCCTGGATGTTCCTGACTGCCTATCTGGCGCTCTATTTCGGAGCCTTCGGAGCCTTCGCGGCAACGCTCGGACGATGGAACCCTGCGACAGATGATCCAAGCGCCCCGAAGACGAAGCGAACTCTCTTCGGTCAATCATTTGCCGTGCTGCGCATCTCCTTTCTCAACGCCGCAGCTTGGGGAGGACTGGAGTGGCTACGTGGAGTTTTGTTTTCGGGCTTCGGATGGAATGGACTCGGAGTCGCTCTGCGCGATCAATTGGTGCTGGTACAATTCGCCGATGTGATCGGAATCACAGGATACGGTTTTGTTCTGAGCTTCGCAGGGATCGTTTTTTTCTGCACAGCGATCCGTCTGATTCTCGAAATTCGTTCTCGTCAGCGAATTCGGCCTCATCTGGATCTATCGGTAGCCTTGGCCATGATCGCCGGGATCGTCCTCTACGGTCTCACCGCATTCACGACTCCTCAGGGAAAAACTGTTTCGCTGCGAGTGCGGTTGATGCAGATGAATGTACCGCAGAACGAAAAATGGTCAGAGGACCTGACTGTGCGACAAAAGGTCATCTTTGACTATCGAGACCTGACTCGAGCCTTTGTGAAAACCGATCCCCCGGATTTGGTCGTGTGGCCGGAAACATCCATTCCTGGTCTTTTTTCCGCTCCCTGGGTTCACGAATATCTGAACGACAGCATCCTGAAAGGAGAGAATTTCTATCTCGCCACAGGAATCGAGGATACCGAACTTGAGACTCCCGATTCCTACAACACACTCACTCTCCTGCGAGGAAATACTCAGTCTTATCAGATGTATCGAAAGACGCATCTCGTGCCCTTCGGTGAATACATCCCCTTTCGGCGTACCTTTCCCTTTCTCTCACAAATTACCGGCGGAGTGGTGGACGCGGGATTCACCGCTGGCACCAGCTACGAACCGCTGATTCTGGAGAAGGAGGGACATCAGATCGGCTTAATTCCATTGATTTGCTTCGAAGACACGATTCCCGCCCTAGCGCGACGCTTTCTGAGAGAGGGGCCTCAAGTGTTCATCAATGTCACAAACGACGGATGGTTTGACGGATCGGCAGAACCCTGGCAGCACTTCGAAAACGCAATCTTTCGATGCATCGAATATCGTCGCCCGATGATTCGCTGTGCCAATACTGGCGTGAGCGCCTACATCGACGAATACGGGAGCCTTTATGACCGTAGCGGACGAGAGTCTCAGCCTCGGATTTTACGTGATCCCATCACTGGTTCTACTTCGATTCGTGGCAGTCTCCCGGCGACTCTGGCTGTCCCGCTCGATCCCCCTCGCACGATTTACGCTGTGATCGGAGATTCATTTTCCATCGCGATGGGATTGATCGCTCTGATCGCAGCGATTCTTCGAATCATTACCCATCGGCGCAAACCTACTCCTCACGATCAGGAAGATAGCCCAAATCCTGAGAGCTTTCAGACGAGAGAGATTTGACCTTCCCCATCCATCCGCTACAATTCATGCTCTCCCCTGCTCTGATTTTCATGAAGTATCTGTTTTTCGCCTTTCTCCTGTGCTTTCTCTCGATTCCCATGGTTCGAAGCGTCGATTTTCAAGAGGAAGTTCGCCCGATTCTGAACAAAAAATGCTTTAAATGCCATACCGGTCCGAAGGCAAAAGGTCATCTGCGAATGGATACTCCAGACAGCTTCAGTCTGCGAATCGGCGGAGAGAAAGCTGTGATTATTCCCGGCGACGCAGCGAACAGTCTTCTCTCGATCAAAGCGGGACTTCCCTCCAGCGATGGCGATGCCATGCCTCCCCCACCTGCACGGGCGAAAGGGGCCGAACCCATGACACAAAGCGAACTGAACATCGTGCGCAAATGGATCGCCGAAGGGGCTAAATTTACCGCAAACGAAATCCCGTCGTCTCCATCTGCTGATACGAGTTCTGCGCCCCCGGCGTCCGGTGAGATACACGTCTGGACAAATAGCGCGGGAGCCACCCTTCAAGCAGCCTTTGTCTCTAGTGACGGCACCAACATCACACTGCGAAAGGAAGACGGAACGGAATTCACCTATCTGATCTCCAATCTGAATCAGGCGAGTCAGGAGTTGGCCAAAAAGCTCTCGGGAAAGTGATCTCCTTTCGAGCCGATCCGACTCTCCGCATCAGGCGCGATTAAGCCATCCTCATCGCTTCTATCCTTTCGTTCGCGGATTCAATCGTCTAGTGCAATCGGGGAGACTGGAAAAAGGCCAGAGGCTGTATGAAGTTCCTGGCTCAACAACCAAATCGAATCCGAGATGCCTACATACAACCATCTTCCTCCCCTCAAAGGCCAAAAGCTCGAAAATTAAAAAGGACAGTTACGGCAGGGCGATGCTCACCTACGACATGAACCCGAGCCTACTCCACTTTGCTCCGCAGGCTCTTGAACTCATGTTAATCCTGGCTGGATTAATCCTCGGCGTGGTTCGTCTGGCTCGATCCAACTCTTCCGTCGGTCCTTCCGCAATGCCGCAGGGACCACCTCCCATCCTTAGAAGCGTTTGAAGATCGAGCCGAACCAAAGAAGGCGAGCAATGCCGGTTCTCCCGTGAGCCTTATCAGACGAGGTCGCCTGCGCCCCCTGCTCACACGGCGGCCTCCATCGGCATACCATAAGGTAGCGCCTCGGGAATCTCCACGAATTCGCTCAGCTTCTCCCACAGCGAGGAGTAGTCACGATTCACGTCGCCGGACAGGCAATCCGTGATCTCGCCAGCCGTCTCCGGATAGCGTTCAATCACTTTTCCGAAGGAGAAGTCTGGATCGTAGAAGGCATAGACTAGCTTCCGCATATTCTCGAGAGCCTCTTTGAAGGCGATACAGTAGCCATCGAAATGAGACGGGGAAAGGTCACCTTTCACGAGTCCCTCGTGAACGTAATCTCCTGCTAATACGCCCGTTTTCATCGCCACCAGCACACCGCTGCTGAATACGGGATCGAGGAAGGCGAACGCATCACCAACGAGAAGAAGACCCGGAGCGGCACCGAATTTCGAATGCTTGGAATACTCGTTCGTCACGAACATTTTCTCCACCTGGCGACCTGTGGACAGGTGATCCTGAATCCACTTGTTCTCAGTCACCGCACGATCAAAGATCGCCTGGGGATCTTTGACTCCATCGCGGGTCAGATATTTCGCCTTGGCCACGACTCCCACACTGACTCGATCATCGTGCTGCGGGATATACCAGAACCAGCCCTTTTCCGGGATATAGGCCACGACCGTCGCCCCAGCATCCAATCCCGGTTCGCGTTTCGCTCCTTCATAATACGTCCAGACGGCGATATTACAGAGGAGAGGATCAGTCACTCGCCAGCGAAGCTGAGCGGATGTCCAAGCTTCTTTCCCGGAGCAGTCGAGCGTAATCGGAGCGAAAAATTCTACATTCTCTCCGTCCGAAGTCACGGCTCGAACACCGATCACCTTCTCGCCATCCATGATCAGCTCTTTCACATCCACACCCTCCCGAATCTCGGCTCCTTTTTCGATGGCGTTGTCGCGCAGCATCACGTCGAACTCCGAGCGAACCACCTGCCAGCTCTGAGCGACAGTCTCCTTGTCGTAGCGGGTATAAAAGTAGAAAGGACTCGCCGCCTTCCCACTCTGACTCACGAAAATCACGCTGTATTTCTTCACATTGTGGGAGGCCTTCATCTTCGGAATCAGCCCCAAGCGCTCGAGTGGATAATAGGTGAACGGCAGAAGCGATTCACCGATCCGATAGCGTGGGAAGGTTTCACGATCCAGCACCAGCACTCGGTGACCTTTTTCCGCAAGGATTGCTGCCGCACTCGTTCCGGAGGGTCCGGCACCGATCATGATTGCATCGTAGGTATTTGATTTTTCGGACATCATCGATAGTGGGATAAAAATAGAATCTGAGTCGCTCTCAGTTTGCACCGAGTCAATCAGAACGAAAATCGAATTTTAGCATCATCTTTATATCTTTTCGGCATATATCGATCGCTTGAGCTTCTAAGAGACAGGATAGTTTAAAGTCAGAATGCAGAAGTGATGAAGAGTAGCGCAGACAATCTTGTCTGTGTTCCATCCCTGGGACCGCTGACGTCCTCGTCGGCAGTCGAAACCATGGCTGGCACCCGCCAGGAAGAGATTTCGAATTATCTCGGATGGTGACTCACTCCGCCACACCGCTCGTCCCAAGACCTTGACAAAGCATCAAAACTCTCTCAATACTGCACCGCGATGATACCGCCAGATACCTATCATTTCGATCCCGAATTCATGCTGCGAACACCAGCTCGTGCGAACGCTTGCGGAGTATCTGTCTGTGATTCTGAATACGGATTTCCCGCGAACCTTATTTGCCCACGCTAACCCACAGCACTGAGGGGCCCTGACCATCCGATGACGAATAAAAAAGAGCTATCAGAACGCGATATCTGCAGCAAGATCATCACACCAGAATTGGTTCGAGCGGGCTGGGACTTGCAGAAACAGATACGCGAAGAAGTTAGCTTCACGGATGGCCGAATCCATGTGAGGGGCAATCTCACCACTCGTGGCAAACGCAAGCGAGCGGATTACATCCTGTATTATAAGCCAAACATCCCCATTGCCATCATCGAGGCCAAGGACAACAATCACTCGGTCCGGGCCGGTATCCAGCAGGCGCTGGATTACGCCACCATCCTAGATATCCCCTCGGTGTTCAGCAGCAATGGCGATGCTTTTTACGAACATGACCGCACGGTCACCAGCGGCACTGTCGAGCGCGAGATCGCGCTGCACGAGTTTCCCTCGCCGAAACAACTTTGGGAGCGATACAAAATCGTAACTATTCAGCACCCACAGCAAAGGGCTGGGGGCATCCGCACAGGGCGTTGCGGATGGCCTCGATAATGCTCAGGCCTTGTTTGTTTGCCGTGGACAGATAGCTGCGGATGACGCAGAACATCTTGGCCCCGTCTTCGC
>CAUJIH010000043.1 GCA_963205275.1 Verrucomicrobiota bacterium
CGCCTTGAATCTCGAAAATGTCGAGCGCCTGTGCCGCGAGCGTCACCGCACAGAGCTGGAATTCTTCGAGCCGGACAGCCATGCCCTGCTACTCGCGATTGCAGCCCGCCGAAAAAGTGGGTCAGTCCGTCCTTCATCCGAGAGCGTAGTGGACGAGGAAGGTGAGCCGATGCCCGAGGAGGAGATTCCGTCGGAAGCTGAGTTTCACGACCCTGCTGAACCCGACTGGAACTTTGTGGAGAGCGTCATCTCCCAGCTCAGGACTCGCCTTGATTCAATGGGGCCAGTCAATATTGATGCGATCGAAGAATTCGAAGAACTGGAGGAACACTATCGCTTTAACCAATCTCAGCTTCAGGACTTAGAAAGTTCGAAGGAAGAGCTGATTCGCACCATGGCTCGCATCAATCGCGAAACACGGCGGATGTTTGCCGAAACCTTCGAACAGGTGAAAAAGAATTTTCGCGATATGTTCCGCGAGTTGTTTGGCGAGAAGGCGGCAGCCGATCTCATCCTGCTCGACGACAGCGACCCGCTCGAATGCGGAATCGACATTATCGCGAAACCGCCGGGCAAGAAGCTCCAGTCCATCAGTCTCCTCTCTGGGGGCGAGCGCTCCATGACTGCCGTCGCACTGCTCTTCGGAATCTACATGGTCAAGCCCTCCCCTTTCTGCGTGCTCGATGAGCTCGACGCTCCGCTCGACGAGGCTAACATTCAGCGCTTCCTCCGCGTCCTAGATCGCTTTATCGGGAACAGCCAGTTCGTGATCGTAACGCATAGCAAGCGGACGATGTCTCGTGCGGACGTGATGTATGGGGTCTCCATGGAAGAATTCGGCGTATCGAAAACTGTCGGAGTCACTTTCTCCAAGGCCGATGAGGCGAAAGGCGGGAAGCAGGCTATGATCGGCGGCTGATCCGCACGGGGCATCACGGCAAGCAATCGCGAAAAGAAGCGGCTCTCTCGGGAAAAAAGCGTTTGAGCCTGAGTCTGTCCCGGCGTTTCTTCCCCTCATGATTCGATCCCTTCGCGTCCTGTTCGGCGTCTCTCTACTTTGTTTCGGTGGTAGCAGTCTCGATGCCATCGAGTCTGAGGCCGTCTCTCAGCCTGGTATCCAACGTGCTCAGTTGCTTACGGACGTTTCTGCGATTACTCCCGGAGAGAAATTCACGGTCGCTCTGGCGCTCGATCCCCTGCCCGGCTTTCATACGTACTGGCGTGGCCCAGGTATCGTGGGGGTCGCTACGCGAATCGATTGGAAATTGCCTGAGGGCTTTACCGCTGGCCCGATACTCTGGCCGCCCCCGGAGGAAGTCATCATGGCAAACATTCGCTGTCAAGGCTACGAGAGACCAGCCCTGCTTCTGACGGAAATTCAGGCACCAGAGAAACTGCCCGAGGGAAAAGTGCAACTCTCCGCCCGTGTCGCCTGGATGGCCTGCACTTTGTCTTGCAATCTTGGGCTCGCCGATTTCACACTTAAGATCCCTGTCGCCCCTCCCGGTTCGCATCCAAAACGGGATGAAAAGCTCGGAAAAGCGTTTCAGACCGCTCGTGAACAAGCACCAAAGCCGACTCCGCAGGGCTGGACATTCACTCCCCACATCGAGGGAAAAGAGCAGATGTACATCGACGCACTCATCCCCGGTCTGAAGAGCGATCAAGTGAAAGGGATCCATTTTTACTGTGACGATATGCAGATGGACTCCGACGAGCCGCAGACTGTCACCATGCTCGATGATCAAGCGGGTAAAGTCCGCATTACCCTCGCTCGGACAGATTATGGTCCTGAATCTCCCTCTGCACTGAGTGGAGTGCTCTACAGTCCTAGCGGTTGGCCAGGTCTTGACTCTAATTACGTGGAAATCTCCGCTCATTGGCCAGCAGGGACCGTTTTCAAATAGAATCGCCTGCGATCTCTCCCATGCTGCAATCTGTGCGAAAAGACATTCCCTGCTATACCATCCGACGCTCCGGAATTCACGGCAGCGGCTTGTTTGCTCGTCGACGGATCTGCGAAGGAACGAAAGTGATCGAATACGTCGGAGAAAAGATCGACAAAGAAGAATCGAATCGTCGCGGTTGGGAGCGTATTCGCCAGGCGCAAAAAACTGGGGATGCAGCCGTTTACATCTTCACTCTCGATGATGAGTTCGATCTCGACGGGAGTGTCTCGTGGAATCCGGCTCGACTCATCAATCACAGCTGCGATCCGAACTGCGAGGCCTATATCGAGGATGGGCACATCTGGATCGGCGCTATTCGCGAAATTCAGCGCGGCGAAGAACTTTCTTACAACTACGGATTCGATCTCGAGCATTGGGACGCCCATCCGTGTCGATGCGGCAGCAAGCGTTGCGTCGGTTACATCGTCGGAGAGGAATACTGGTCGCGCTTGAAACAGCGCATCGCACGACGAAAGAAGCGACTGCTGGCTTCAGAGAAGTGAACGTGCTATCCGATCCGACCGATTCCGCCGATGCATCTGACTCAGGGCAGCCGAAGGCTCTGTCCGACGTGGATTCCGTCTCCGCTCAGGCCATTGACATTCTTCAGCTTCGCCACTGTGGTCCCATACTTTTTCGACAATGCCGTTAAGGTATCTCCTGACACCACCTTATGATAGCTCGCTTTCTTCGGCGGTGTAATCGTCGCGACGGCGGGCATCTCGACTGAAGCGAGTGTTCCGGACGAGGTGGGAGCAGGAGCACCGGAGAGATCAGATGCCGCAGCCTCTACGGAAGGAACTTCGCCCGACACGGTTCCAACAGGTGCTTCCACTGGTCCGACGAAACTGCTGAGCGCAGGGGTGCTTCCATTGGCTCGTGCAGCAGAAGCAGCAGTATAGGTAGGATAGGCCGCACCGCTGTCCGATTCGGTATTCGCAGCCACCCGTGCCGCAGATGAGGCATTCGAAAAAGGTGCTGGACTGGCGGACTTGTCCTTCCCTCCTGTATGATTAATTACCCAATCTTTTCGGTAATTTCCATTCTCGTCGAAGGGATACTCACTGCGAGTCATTCCATGTCCGGGAGGCGTCTTCAGCTTGATCGGATCATACTTAATGTCCTTGTAGGTCTTCGCCGTGGACTTGCATCCCGTGGAGACAATCAACCCCAAAGAAAGCGCCAGCAAGCTGAGTAAGGAAGAGCGAAATGTGGGGAACAAGTGCATCGAAAGAAGTCTAATTTTATAGAAATACGAACTCCACGAACGCTTCATACGGAAATTCATCTAAAAACAGTAGAATATTTTAAAATTTTGTAAAGAATTTATAAATATTTCTTAGATTTTGACTTGTTTTAGTATTTAATCCGTTTCGTTGATGCTCGTAGTGTCTGTGAGAAGAATTCTGTAACGAATCAGGCTTCCGAACGGTAGCTGTCCATCTCATTTGAATCGCGACCCTAGTTTCTTGGAGACTTCTCGGATCGCCAATCATTCATCCTCCTGCCCGAAACTACGGATCTGATTGATCTTACGGCACGAAAATGCTATTCTCCCTTCGGTACGACTGGAGTATCATTCCAGCCCCGATTCAACTCAGAGATGAAGACAGTTTCTCCCCTCTCCTATCTGTCGCTCCTGCTGCTGATTCTCTTTCTTTCCGTCGGAGAGCTTCCGAGTCAGGTAATTTCGGGAGGAATCGGTGTCATCAAGCGTCCCGACCCGCGAAAGAGCAATCTGGTGCGCGAACCTGGCACGATTTACTTGGCGGATATGTTCGATGAAGAAATGGGAGTGCGTATCGGCGAGTCCTATCCTGCGTATACAGATCTCAACGCGAGTCGATGGATCGGAACTCTGAAGCCCAACCAGCCCGCAGTGCTCCTGGCCATCAGCGACAAAGCCTTTCGCGTGAGAGCACAGGCGCAGCAGGGACAAATCGCCGGATGGGTTTCCAAATCAGCGGTCGTGGGGATTCCGGAGGGCTTCGAGGAGGATCTTCGCACCTATCACCAGCGATTCTTGGCCGTACAAGACCTGATCGAGAACCATCAGATCGCTCTGGGAATGACGATGGAAGAAGTAAGCGCATCCATCGGTCAGGCGTCGAAGCGGACTTCCACGGTCACGACGGGAGGGCGAGTCGATACCCTAGATTACATCTTCTACAAGCAAGTTCCAGAGACCTACGTCGTCTTAGACGCCTTTGGCCAGCCCTATACAGCGACTCGCTATGTGAAAGTTGAGTCAGGTCGAATCACGGTAGACTTTACTGAGGGAGTCGTATCCTCCATTACCGAATCAAAGGATCTCGATCGCTCTCGCGCTCGCTTGGACGTGACGATTCCTCCGCCGCCTCTTCTCGAGTGAAAAGCGTGACGGTCAAAGGCGGACCGGAATTCCGCGCTCGGACAGATATTTTTTCACCTCTTCCACTGTATATTCACCGAAGTGAAAAATCCGGGCAGCGAGGACGGCATCCGCCTTCCCACGAGTCAGAACATCGACCATGTGATCGAGATTTCCTGCTCCGCCACTGGCGATCACGGGCAGATCAGTCGCGTCGGCGATCGCAGCGGTGAGTTCTACATCATATCCGCCCTTTGTCCCGTCGGTATCGACGCTCGTCGGCAGAATCTCACCAGCTCCGCGCTCCCGAACTTCCTTTGCCCATTCGATCACGTCGCGCCCGACAGAAGTCTGTCCTCCCCGCGTGCGAACGTCCCAGCCGCTGCCATCGGGGCGCTTTTTTGCATCGATTGCCACGACCACTCTGTCTGAACCGAAGGTCTTCGAGGCCTCAGAGACCAAATTCGGATTCGTCACTGCCGCCGAATTGATTCCCACTCGTGCGGCTCCGGCATCGAGAATCGCTTGAATATCCTCGACGCTACGGATTCCGCCTCCCACTGTCAGCGGTACTGTGCAGCGCTCCACTGTCCGACGCACCAGATCGATCATCGTCCCACGATTCTCCGTCGTCGCGGTGATGTCGAGAAAGACTAGCTCATCCGCTCCCTGATGACAATATCTCTCCGCCAGCTCCGCAGGATCGCCAGCATCTTGTAAATCAACAAATTTAGTGCCTTTAACGACTCTGCCGCTATAGACATCGAGACAGGGAATAATACGTTTCATGAAAGTACGAAAGCGTAGTCGTTCATGCCTTCGGTGCAGGTAAAAAGTTTCGATTTTAGCAAAGAGCGGTCTTGAATCACTGAAAATAATTGTAATAATTATTGAAATCTGTTTAATTATTCCTGATAGTTAAGATCATATTTCTTTACCATGAAGACTACCATTTCCGAGCCTACGAATTCGTCTCTCTCTTCCCGTGTGGACACCTTCGCAGTGCTGCCACGGAACAGTGATACAGCGGTCGTCTATTGGAATGTCGCAAATTATCGCAGCACCGCAACAGGTGAGGGCCGGCTCTGCCTACAGGTCTCTTCTGATGAAAGTGGAGCGAACGTAATGATCTACCTGAATCGTGCGGCGGGACATCTGATCGTTCCACTCTTGGCAGAGGACCGCGATTACTCGATGGCCCTCGGATGGGCGACTCCGCTCGGATTCTGCTCGCTGTGCGAACAGCAGATTCACCTGCCAGAGCATTCCCACGCATCGGTCGGAGCCATGAGCTCTGCCCTAAGCTTTCGCGGAGCGCATTTCTGGTCACAGAAGGCTGGGTCCCTCAATTAAAGGACATCCACTTCTTCACGCATTTTCGTGAAAATCTTGCCTAGTCCAGAGCAGAGTGGCGACGTAGAACTGGATGCCTTTTTGGAATATCTCTTGGTCGAGAGAAACCGTTCTGGGCGTACCCTTATCAACTACAGCCACGCGATTCGTCGATTCCGTGAATGGCTGACACCGGAGAAGACTTGGTTTCAGGTCGATAGTGAGGACCTGAAAGACTATCTCTACTGGCTGATGAGACAGAATCTGTCTCGTGCCACCGTACGACTCAATTTCGCTGCAATCCGCAGCTTTTTCCGCTATTTATCTCGACGACGCGGCTTACAGCAGAATCCTGCCGCCGGAGTCCCTTTGCCCAAGGCGGAGAAAAAACTGCCTGTCATACTGACCGAGGCGCAAGTGATCGAGCTAATCGAGAAGCCGCTCCAGACGCCGCAGCCTCAGCAGGCTCCCGCTTGGACGGCGGAGCGCGATACCGCGATTCTCGAACTGTTTTATAGTTCAGGCATCCGACTCTCAGAACTCGCGGGACTGGATGTCGAAGACTTCGATCTTCATCAGGAATGCATTCGCGTCTTCGGCAAGGGGAGCAAAGAGCGTGTCTGCCCGGTAGGAACCGCGGCAGCAGAGGCGATCCATCGCTACCGAAACGCCGCCCGTATTCTGTCCGGTCCCCTGTTCATCGGGAAGTCGCGAAAACGACTCAGCACTCGCGGGATTACGGATGTTTTTAGCAAATATCACGCACTGTGCAACATCCCGCAGCAGCTCAGCCCGCACAAACTGCGACACAGCTTCGCCACACACCTGCTCGATCATGGGGCGGACTTGCGGAGCGTACAGGTGCTACTGGGACATGCGAGTCTTTCGACCACACAGATCTACACCCACGTTTCCATCGAGCGCATGAAGCGCGTGTACGATCAGACGCACCCCCGTGCCTGAACTGCCTGAACTCATTTTCGACTATGCCAAGGGAAGCGGGAGCCGCGCTGCCGTCATCTGGTCGTGCGCTTCGACGATGGGACGAATCTCCGGGTGGACGAGGGCAGGGCCATATTCTGCGATCAAATGGCAAGTGGAAAAGTTTCCTCGGAGTAGATCGTATCTTTCGAGCCATTGCCCAAAGCTCTTTTCCACTGCTCCATCGCCCCACGGCCAGCGATGCGGCTTGTCTGGCAGTCCACATCGCCAAGGCTTGGAAGCTTCCGAAGATCGGGTCAAAACAGTCGTGTCAGCAGTCCTGGCCGCTTTTCCGGGGATTCTTGTCGGTCGATATCGACGAATATAGCACCGGACGCATTCAGAATCTCGCAGCCGTAGGAATTCCGAAATCCGCCCCAGCAGAGGATGTGACCTCTGCTCCCACGAGTCCAGTATTGAGGAAAGCGCTCACGAAAGTCAGTAGCCATGATGCCGCCAGATTTCTACCTGTCTCAGACTCGATAGCGCGTAGGATCGAAAGGCGTAGGATTTACGAAAGGATCGACTCCTTCGATCAACTCAGCAGCCAGCCGTCCCGTCCCAGCACTGGTATGGAGGCCCAACATCTGGTGTCCCGTCGCATAGAAGAGATTCGACCACTGCTCAGAAAATCCTATCATCGGCAAGCCATCAGGTGTGCAGGGGCGAAGCCCTCGCCAGACTTCGCGGACCTCGAAGTCTCTGGGAATACGGAGGAATTCCTTTGCTCCCCTGAGAATCGCCCCGATACGGCGTGGGGTAATCGAGAAATCATTGCGAATCAGCTCCAGTGTGCCCGCCAGACGTAGAGAGTCCTCCCGAGGAGTGATTGCGATATTGCGATCAGCGTTTTTGATCGGGCGCAGAGGTTTCACGCAGTTTTCACCTTGCAATTGAGAGTCATCCACGATCACCGCATAGCCTTTTCCGCCAAAAACGGGAATGTGGATTTTCAACCTTTTCCCCAATTCCTCCGACCAGCTCCCTAACGCCCAGACCACCAGTTCGGGTTCGAAGTCGCCGTGCGTCGTCCGCACTTTGACGATACGGTGTCCATCGATCTCGAAGTCATAAGCCTCCGCCGTACTGACCGTTTCCCCACCCTTCTCTGTGAATTCGTTCCAAGTGGTCGTGACCGTCTGATACGGTTCCACATGAGCTTCATCCGGGTAGAAAATCGCTCCCACCGTCTTATCCCGCCGGATCGACGGCTCGAAGGCGACCAATTCGTCCGCCGACATCTCGCGAGCCGCGACGCCGAACTCCTGCATCAGTTTCGTCTGCTTCCGCGAGCCAGCCAAGCTTTCTTCCGTTTCCGACACT
This sequence comes from Verrucomicrobiota bacterium, assembly GCA_963205275.1. Lineage (GTDB taxonomy): Bacteria > Verrucomicrobiota > Verrucomicrobiia > Verrucomicrobiales > DEV007 > Arctic95D-9. The sequence continues at coordinate 7,936 of CAUJIH010000043.1, forward strand.
AATAGCAGACCATCCTGACGAAAGCCAAAAGCATCAGGATTCCGTGCATTCAGCCCCTTATATTTTTCCATCGTCTCGAACGAGAGCTTTGACAGAACTTCGACCGAGCGACGAAACTTTTCCTCCGTCATGCTCGAAAGAAAGCCCATCAACCATTTCGCAAGTGTCATGCTAAACTGAGGCTTGATATAAAGCGGACTCTCCGGGTCCATCATCCACTTCAGAGCGGGAATGAGCATCCCCGGCTTGGGTAATGGAGTCGCAAAGCAAGGCGTAAGCCAGCCAGCATTGCCGAAAGAACTGCCGTGCCCGGGAGGAGCCTTGTCGATGATGACAACCTCTCTCCCTCTCTGCTGAAGGTCCCATCCAATCCAGGTTCCGATAATTCCGCCCCCGAGAATCAGGACGTCAACTTTGCGAGTGCTCATAGATGAAGTAATTCTAATCTAAGACGAATTCGTAGAATTTCATACAAATGACGGGAGCAAATCGCAATCGCGGGTTCATGATTCGAAATGTTCTTCCATCCGCACTTCTGTGACTCCTCGCAGAACCTGTAGCGTGGTTACAAGTTGCTCCAGATCGCCTGGAGATTTTGCCGTAATCACGAATTCCAGTCTGCGACTACTGGCCCCCACTTCTGTGGTGATCGCCGAGTGATCGAGTCGGATTCGTCCAAAGGTGATGGTCGATTCTACGGCGCTGGCATTGATCTGCGCCGGATCGATCTGCACCGTGAGAAAGCGAGTTAATCGACGGTTGGCAAAAATTCGTTTCTCTAGAGGGCGCAGCACGACCAAGATCATCAGCACGATCAGTGTGGTGGCCGCCGCCGCGATGTAGAGTCCCCCTCCCACCGCCAATCCGACCCCAGCCACTACCCACAGACTCGCCGCCGTCGTCAGTCCGCGCACGATGTCATTCCGCATCAATATGGTCCCGGCTCCCAGAAAACCGATTCCACTCACCACCTGCGCGGCGATCCGGGAAGGATCTAGCTCGATGTTCGTCGATCCGTTCAGCACATCAGCGAAACCATACGCTGAGACGATCATGATCAGAGCCGACCCCAGACAGACCAGCATGTGAGTGCGCAGCCCAGCCGCCCGCACCTTCCACTCGCGCTCAAATCCGATCATGCTTCCCAGCAGAGCGGCTAGAAGCAGGCGTGTGAGTAATTCCTGAATACTTAGGATCATGGTAACTATTCAGCACCCACAGCAAAGGGCTGGGGGCATCCGCACAGGGCGTTGCGGATGGCCTCGATAATGCTCAGGCCTTGTTTGTTTGCCGTGGACAGATAGCTGCGGATGACGCAGAACATCTTGGCCCCGTCTTCGC
>CAUJIH010000044.1 GCA_963205275.1 Verrucomicrobiota bacterium
TCCGTTGGGATCGAAGCTCACGCTTCCGTCGGCGGCGATTGAGAACAAGCCACCGTTGCTACCGGCCACATTTGTTGCAGGAATCGCACTCAGGGTGTCACCGTCCGGATCGCTGTCGTTGGACAAGGCATTGCCAATCACGCCCGCTACAACTACTGCGTTCACTCCGTAGTTATCGTCATTGGCCGTCGGCGCTGGGTTGCTCACGTTCCAGGTGAAGCTTTGGCTCACGCTCGCTCCACTCTGATCGGTGGCGGTGATGACGACTGTGTAGGGGCCGTTGACCGAGGCGCTCGAAGCTATCGTTCCGCTGATGATGCCGGTGCCGGGATCGAGGCTTAGGCCGTCGGGGAGTCCTGTGGCCGCGTAGCTCAGCGCGTCGCCGTTATCCACGTCGGCGAAGTTCGTGCTGATATCCAGCGGGGTGATGGTGTCGCTGTCGTTCCCGCTCTGGTTCGCGATGCTTCCTTGGGCTGTCGGAGCGTCATTCACGGAATCAACAGTTACGATGACTGAGGCTGTTTCGGTCACTCCACCCGAATTTACGGTATAACTGAAAGTATCTGTTCCATACCAATTTGCACTCGGAGTATATGTAATTGTTCCGTTCGCTAAGAACTGCACGGACCCATGCACACCTTGCGTCACTGCAGAAATCACCCTACCTGGATTCTCAAAATTATCGGCATTTCCGCCATCGACGCCTGTGATTGCATTAAATGTTATCGAGGTATCCTCAGTTGTTGTGACAGAGTCATCAACAATATCAATGATCGGCGTCACATTAATATTGATTGTACCAGTATCACTTGATACTCCATCGCTCGTCTCGACCGTGAGTTGAATCGGCGTCGAGGGGGAGTCCGTATTAAAGTCCGCTGCTGGGGCATAGGTCACGGAACCTACGACTGCATTGATTTGAGCGGCTGTCCCAGCAATGGTAACTTGCGAACTCCCATTCCCGGTGATCGTGACACCACCTCCGGTTCCGATGGTGAGAGTCCCTGTTCCACTTGGAATAGAAAGTGTCGTTGTGAGACTTGTGCTGTCAACATCTGCAATTGAGATTCCCGTGATCACACGTGACGTATCCTCATTCGTCGTCTGTGCTCCCGGCACTGTATTCACTGGAGTCTGATTGATATCTACATTTACATAGCCCAATGCCGTCGCCCCATGTCCATTGGAAATCAGATAAGTAAAGACTTCATCCGTGGTGGAGCCATTAGCCGGTGTAAATGTAAGCGTTCCATTTGCATTCAGAGCCACCTTCGAACCTGACGGCAATGTTACCGGAGATCCTCCGGCGGTAATAGGCATGTCGAGCACATGGGTGATCGTCAGTGGATAATTATTCGAATCCGTATCATTCGCGAGAACATCGATGTCCACGGGAGTATTGACGGGAGTCGCTACCGAGTCTGTGGCCGCGATGGTCGTTCCCACTAAACTTCCTTGTCGGATAAACATCCAAGAGTCCCAGTTCGCATCACCAATATCAGCGATACCAATCTTGATTGTATTATTGACGCCTATGTTGACGTTTGCGATGAATGACATCGTAACGGTGAATCCATCCATTCCCGTATTATACGCGCCGCTATTTGGTGCATTATTTTTGTATAAATTAGGATTAGAAGAGTCCCAGGCCCCATTGCCAGGATTGGGATCGTTCGCCTCATTCCCCTGACTCGGGTTGTAAATCGCCGCCTGATTGATACCATTGACACTGATCGGTTTGGCATTTGGTGTAAGAGCTACCTGAACTCCGTTCACCCAAACCCCAACCACGTCATTGAATTTGCTATACACGTACTCCACATACTCTTCGGACCCGAAGGTGAACTGCATCGTTATCCTGTTGCTCGTCGGAACAAAGGTCATATTCACGATTGATGCATCGTACGAATTCCCACCGCCCAACGCTGTAAAATCCGCGTCAGATCCTGCTCCTGGCGCATTAATTGACGCATCGTCCGCCTTATTGGGTCCTGGAATCTGATTCGTATTCCCTGTCGTCAGAATAATACCACTCGGATACCCGAGCCATTCCGGTGAATAGCCAGTCGCACTGGTGAAAGTACCGGATTGCCCTGAACCTCCGGTGTAAGTTGCGGAAACAAGAGTGACTCCAGAGCCAATAATGTTGTTGGCCAGTGTCGTAGCATTATTGGTGTCGGTGATAGAAATCGGGGCCAGAACTCCTTCCCAGTTTGGGAGGAATAAGCTGTTTGACTCGATGTCCCCAAGATGTGTTTCCAGATCCCAATCGCCTCCCCAGCTTTCACTCCCCGTCGTATTCGTAGAAGCTGCCACGTCCGCGCCGGTCAGATTGCCAAGAAGCACCGCTGCATCCAATCCTTTTGATCCAACCGTAAAGTCGCAACCATAAATGAGAAAGTCTGCATCGGACGAGAGGCTCTGTCCAATCGCTTCAAGCCATTCGCGGTGCTGTCCTTCCATAGACTCGGCGGTCAGCATTGTGTTCCCCAGGAAAAGGCGCCCTTCGTCGCCATGACTTACGATATGAATCGCATCCACGTTACTCCTTCCGTTCAGAATATTGGCGATTTGCTCTACCCCATCGCTGTCTCCATTCATCAGATAGACCTCATACGAAGAATCGAGATTCGACACGATGTATTCGTAGTCTTCGACTGCCGTAGAAATAAAAACAATTTCCGTGCGCTCCGATGTTTCTGAATCGGCTGCATAGTAATTTAGATCCGAGAGAATCACTTCGGTAGCTGGTCGCACTGTTCCACTTGTTGATTCTCCGAGAGGTTCATCATCAGAAGATGAGATCACCCTCTCTTCCTGAATCTGTGGAGTATCATGATGAGCTTCTACATCTTGATCGAGTGGCTCTGCTGCTGCTGCTGAAAATAGGATACGCGGCTCAACAGGCTCAAAATCGACCCGTAACCCGTCAGCGTTCCGTACTAGATTTTTTTGAGACTTCTGAAAGAGTCTTTTGAATAAGCGCTGCATAAGATAATATAAAGATATAATAAATATTATAATTTTCAGAATAAAAATTACAAGCGAATTTTAAAATCTTTTATTTTTGACTGCGAAATTTACCCAAAGGGTATAATGAGCGGAAGGCCCTGAATGTGAAAACCGCATTTTTCAGATCAATTAGGACTTCATGGAGACCTACCTATTCGCTTTTTCAAGGATCCCATCGAAATAGCGTACGAGTTCTGCCTTGCCCCATTCGGCCAGATTTCGACGTTTCCCGGCTTGGGCGACCAAATTCCCCATCTCTCCGGCTCTCAGAATGCCATTGCTCTCATCCAGCTCAGCACGAAACTCGAAGCGTGGGCGAACGAGTTCATATCGATCCGCAGCCTGATCCGCATCGCCATCACGTGCGGCACGATTTTCTTCCTCTCCATCCAATACGCGATTCTTCACCGGTAGGGGTCCTCCTGCTGCAGTGATGAATGCAAAGTGCGGAGGCTGAACTGAGGCGCGTGGGATTCGCTCGCTCAGAAGAGCCGACCAAGTTCCTAAACGACCTTGGGGGCGAAAATCTAGCTCTCCACCGACTCTAAGCGCCTCCTCAAAGCTCTCTTTATCTTCTTCCGCTACCAGTGCCACCAGTTCTCTGCGTCCATAATCGACGATAGAGAATAGTTCCCGCCCCGACTCGATCCAAGTCCCGATGAGAAGTTCCGGATGTCGGGAATCTACCGTTCCCTCCCGGGGCGCGCGTAGCTCCAAGCTTCCCACATAATTACGCAGATCGGTAGCAATTTCCTCGAGTGCTGCTTCGTTCTCGCTCTCTGCCTGAGCAGCAGCGATCTCTCCTTTCTCGATCCAACTGTCACGAATCACACGACTTCGTTCGATTTCCGACTCAATCTGCTTTAGCTTCGCCGTCTGCTCTGGATTCTCAAGTCGTGCCAGTAACTCACCTGCCGCAACCTTCTGCCCTATTGAAACAGCAAGTTCCGTCAGAAAGCCTGGGCAATTGACACGAGTTTCTCCTCCCACGATATCACGCACTACTGCTGGCGCTTTCGCCGAAGGTCGGATTTCCACATAGGAGAGCAGCGCGATCATCACGCATACGATCCCTGTGACCCGCAGGACGACACGCGCCGGATGCAGCCCTTCGGATGCGGCGGACTTCCGAAGATAGCGTCTGATCCCGATCACATTCTGAATAATCATCGCCACAGCAGTCGTGATCGCGATGATCAGTCCTAAGCGTTCGAATAGAAAGGCAGTGGCGATCAGAATCCCCGTCATCAGAATTACCTTCCATATCCAGGCAGCGACGCCATACGCCATGATCGAGAGATGCGGATCTCCTTTTCTGAGAGGGTTCCGCGCCTTTTTCATCCCTAGAATCCAACGACGGAAGAACCACTGAACAAAGTTCTGGCCCTTGCCATACAGATTCGGAATATCGAGCCAGTCAGATAACAGGTAGTAGCCATCGAATCGCATCAAGGGATTGATGTTGAAAACGACAGTCGTCACGCTCGACAGGACGATCACACGATGCAGCGTCTCTGACAGCAACCCAGGCTCAAGGTGCGCCCAAAGAATCGCAGCGATGGAGGCGAGGAAAATTTCACCGTACATCCCCGCCGCAGATACGATCATCCGATGCCAGCGGGATGGAAATGCGGCACTTGACGAAGCATCGACATATCCCAGAGGCGTAGCGAAGAGCAACAGTGAAATGCCAGCTTCCGGGACCGCTCCACCGAATCGGCGACACGCCAACCCGTGCCAACACTCATGAAATGCTTTCAGAATCACCCAAAGCCCACCGAGAATCCAGAGATTTCCGAAGTCGAACACTCCGGACATCTGCGCCAAGAATCTCTCCTTTTCTCCTGAGATCGACGCGATTCCAGTCAAAAGAACGGCAGCCCATAAAAGGGCAAACCAAGGACCGACGAGCCAGCCGAATCGCATCGCCAACCAAGAGAAAAACCGGTCTGGATTGCACAGCGGAATTCGTAGAAAAAGAATCTGACTTACCTTCCCTAAGACTCGTTTTCCCTCGTTCGGACGATTCACTTCATCCCATACTCTTTCTGCGTGAGAACTATCACTACTGCGCAAGAGTCCCGAATCCGCCAGCATCCGCACCAGTGCCTCTGCTTCTTCTGCACCTAATGCGAGAGCGCTATTGCCCTTCGAGAGTTGGGCGACCAGTGAGGATACCGTCATACGCCCATCCAGACGGTTCACGAATTCATACTCTCGACGTCCGAATCGATAAAACTTCCCCTGCAAGGGGTCTTCCAGTAGATAGCTCGCCGTACCGCGAACCTCCTGGACAGTCCAACGCAATTCCTCGCGCAATAAAGGCCGAGATGCCTCCACTTCACGAACGGCGAAGTCAGGTTTCTGATTTTTCATCGACGACATCACTCTTTGATTGCGATCTATTCTCACCACAGGCGATAGCGTAGTGACAGCCATGCATCACGACACCAAACCCAAGCCAAGGGTCGCCACGGACCGCTGATCTTTGCCTTTCCCTTCATTCCGGCACGCAACTCACCGCTCAGATTCTCAACTTCTGCCTCGCAGACGAATACATTCCCTTCTTCACGCCATTCCGACTTCGGAGCGACTCGCGAGACCGTGCTTTTCACCACTTTCCCGGCGTAGGTTTCGAACTTCATCTGCACCTGTGATCCCGCCGAAGTAAAGGGTATGTCTACGGCTTCCACCGCGATCTCTGCCACCAGTTGATCGAGAGGACCAACCTCGAACAAAGGATCGCCCACACGCAACGGTGCCCCTTCCTTTCGCTCCAGATCCCCTTGCAGAACCAACCCAGCGATCGGCGAGCGAACTTCCAGATGGCTCCTTCGATATTCCAAGAGTTCCAATTGATGCGAAAGGGCATCCGCTTCTAGCTCCGAGACACGAGCATCCGCTATGCTTCCTGCGGCCAACGCCTGATCCGCCTTTTTTCGTGCCTTTTCCCGATCAGCCACCGCCGACGCGATCTCTGATCGCAGTTCCCTTCCATCCATCTCGGCCAACAAATCGCCCTCGGCCACTACCTGCCCCGCTCTCACCCGTGTCCGTAGTAAGGTCCCATCAAAGGGAGAGGCAATCACCCGACGCACTGCAGGCTGGATCTCACATGTCGCCCGCACCGGATAGGGCATCGGAATCAGAGCACCCAATCCTAGGAGCGCGGCGACAGTGACGAGAACCTTCCGTCCGGTGATCGTAGCACGATTCCATAATTGGAGCACTGGTCCGAGGAGAGCACCCGCCTTCCCCTGATGAAGTAAGGCAATCAGAGCGCCCACTTCGGGCGCAGCGGCCTTCGCTAGCGCGCACTTCTCCTCCCAATCTTCCGGTGATTTTTTCCAGAGCAGCAACCAAGCTCCACTAATCTCTTCCTTTCTAGATATCAGAGGCAGGCATAAGGAAGCCGATGGAGAGAACCACTCCCGTAGGGTACGAGGATCATCCGACACGCCTTCTGCTCCGGCATCGGCCCGCATCTTCCCATAGCTCAGAATCCGCTTCTGATGGACCGCTTCTGATAAATGCGACAACAAAGCCCGCCGCCCTGGTGTATGTGACTCCACCGGCCCGGTCTCTCCCGAGACGGCGATCAGTCGATGTCCCCTTCGACTTCGCAAGGACAGCGCCACGAGATCACAAGAGAAAATTTCCTGAAGGTGATTGCTGAGCTTCCTCGCACATTCAGCGAAGTCGATTCCTGTCGAAACTGCAGAGGGCAGCTCGACGAATGCCGATGTTTTGGAAAAGCGCGCTTTCAGTCGCTGCGATTCTTCTCGCGAATTAACCAGCCTCTCTACCACAGTAAATGTCTGCATGGCCGATAAGGCTGCGGAACCGACTCGTCTCTGAGGTTCCTGCACACGACAAAAGACGGATCGCACGTTGCCCGATTTGATTGAAGGAATTGCCGTGACCATACATGCGACACCTGCCAGGTTTCCATCCATCGTCACTGCATCACCAGAGCGAACAGCCTCGCCCGCCGCCGTTTCACAGCAGCGAATCAGGAGAGCCTCAGCAGCTCCGGGAAAATTCTCTTGAAGAATCTCATTCACCACCAAACTCTCTGGTTGAAGCTCCCAACCCTCTTCCGCTGGTGGGTCCGCATCTCCCGAAGGAAGGACGAGGCTTGATTCTACATGAAAGATCACTCCACCCCATCCTCCATGGAGTTGAAGCAGACCCGCCAGAGCCGTCTGCACGATACTACTGTCTCTTCGGTCGAGCAGAGCACCCAGCGTGGCTGCCGGAATTGGAAGTGTCATTTTCCGGATCGCAGTCGCAGGCGAGTTCGACTGACGACTTTCGTCAGGGGAAATCGTCGAGACTCGACTGGAGGGAGAAGGATAGATCTTCGGCATACGAAAATTTTAGGGAATATAATAACTATAATATTTAAAATTTCCATGTAAACTGATTTTCCAAGATTTCCTGACACCTCATCACACAACACGAAACATTTTTTAACGAGCGGCGAGGCGAGCACTGGAAAGAGAAGTAAGCGTCTCACCGAGACCACTCCCACAAGCAGCAGATGTCGTGTCTTTCCATCGCTGTGGCAGTCAATCGCTGAGATCAGCTCCCAAATCCTCCGTGATAGGAACGGGACGTTCAGGACACGAGATTTCTCAAGATTTCATCGTCATTCCGGGGGAGTGAGCTCGGTGAATGCTTACGATTTCGACTGCTCCTCCTGTTGCTCCCTCCACTCAGCGCGATTGATTTCAAACCAATCGTAATTGAGCACTAGTTCAGGTTCACCGTCGCCGAATGAGAAAATGGAAAGGTACCACTCTCCTTCCGTTCGCTCCTCTACCTGATAGATTTCTTCCGCCTGGATCTCTATCTCAGGCACGCTTTTTGACATATCGATCTCTGGTGGGATCAAGACAGAGATACCATCTTCAAAGGATTCGGGATCGAGTCCTGTGATGTCAACAGGGACTACTGGCTCATCCGAAGAACTGGTACCGAACACACGTTCCATGATTTCAAGGATAGGGTCACTTCTCTCCTCATCCATGCATTCGTAGTGGACGGTCCGTATGGTGCCGTCGTCTTCGCGATACGTTTCTAGCAATTTGATCGACGAAGCTTGATTGCAAATCTCGCATACCGCCATCTCACGGCGCAAATCGTGATCGCCTAGCTCTTCTATTTTTCTGTAGTATCCCATAATATTTGTATCGCTTGTTATTTGATTGTGAATGACATGAGATCACTCCCCTGTCACTCATATAACAAACAAGGCGTGAGATATTCCATTTTCAGCGCTCACCCTCCTCTGCTACTCGTTTACGTCTGGATCACGTGCGCCTAACCCATTGCATCGGCAAACACCTTGGAATAAAGAGAAACGATGACGTCTGCCATTCCCTCCGATCGGTTCCTGCCTCTCCTTTTTCTTCTCTTTCTCACTGCCAGCATTCCCCTTCGAGCCGCCGTAGAGCTGGTGGAGATTATTAATCGAGAGGAGGTAAAAGGCACGGACTACGAGCTGATCACCGGGAAGCTTCATTTTACCATCGACCCAAAGCTGCCGGGCAATGCACTGATCTCGGATATCGCGCTCGCCCCTACCAATGCAGAAGGCATGGTCCGCTTCACCTCCGATATGCGCCTGTGGAGTCCGAAAAACCCGGATCGCCGCAACGGCGCAGCTTGGGTCGAAATCCCGAATCGAGGCGGTAGAGCCAAACCCTCCGCCGCGATGATAGAGCAGGGATTCGTATTACTGAATGTCGGATGGGAGTTCGATGTGAACGATAGAGAAAATGCGCTCACACTGGACGCCCCGCGTATTCAAAATCAGGACGGCACCCCCATCCGTGGCGTAGTGAGCGCTCAGATGACTCCCATCAAAGCGAGCACGGTAGAAAAAATTCAGTATCTGCCAGAATACCCGCCAGTGGATATAAACGGACCCGACAGTCGACTCATCGTGCGCCCGAGCCTCGCCTATCCTGACGGAGAGGAGGTGCCGCGATCCAAGTGGACTCTTCAAGACAATCTTCTCCAGCTCGAAGGCGGATTCGAGCCTGGATTGACCTACGAACTCTTTTATCTCAGCGAGGCACCTATCGTCGCCGGATTGGGCTATGCGGCCATCCGTGATGCCGTGGCTTGGCTGAAGCACGATCCCGAGTCGCTGGCTCCTGTCCAATATGCCTATGCCTTCGGCTCCTCGCAGTGCGGGCGCCTTTTGCGTGATTTCGTCTATCTTGGTTTCAATACGGACGAGCGCGATCGCATCGCTCTCGATGGCGTGCTCTCGCACGTAGCCGGTGCCGGTCGTTTGGTGCTGAACGAACGCTGGTCCACTCCGAGGGACCTCGCCGCATTCCGCACCACCTCCTATCCCTACGCCGATACAGCCCAGCTCGATCCAGTCAGTGGCCACAAGGAAGGCATAGTCGACAACCCTCGCGTCAAGCATGCTCCCAAGATCTTTTATACCAATACGGCTTCGGAGTATTGGGGTGGCGGTCGCGTCGCCGCACTCACCCATACAGATGCGGCGGGTAGAGAGGACGTGGATTTTCCCGACAATGTGCGCTCTTACTTCTTCGCAGGCACTTCGCACGGACCAGCCCCTTTCCCTCCTGCCACCTCCGCTGCCGATGCTCGACTGGCTGATCCCATCAATGCCACGCCCGTAGTCGCGGCACTACGCGAAGCCATGCACCTGTGGGTGAGCAAAAACATCGATCCACCTGCCAGCGTCTACCCCAAGTTCCGTGACGGCACGCTGACCCCCGTTGCAGGAGTTCGCTTTCCAAAGGTACCCGGTATTGCCTCGCCAAATACCATCCGAGCTGGTCTGCGTCTCAACAACCCCATCTTCGCCGATGGGGCCGGAGGCGGTACGGAACTGCCGCTGCTCGTGCCTCAAGTGGACGAGGACGGAAACGATCTCGGTGGCATACGCATGCCCGATCTCGCCATTCCCTTGGCCACTGCCTCTGGATGGGTCTTTCGCTCCCCTTCACAGGGCGCCACGGATGAACTCGTGATACTGAAAGGAGCATGGACGCCGTTCGCAGTCACGAAAGCCCAACGAGAGAAAAATCAAGACCCACGGCTCTCATTGGAAGAACGTTACGCATCAAAAGACGAGTTTATGGCGAAGGTAAAGCTCACCATCGAGCAACTCATCGAGAAAAGGCTCCTCCAAGCCGAGGATTTAGAACTCCAAATGACGCAGGCCTCCACGCGATGGGATTGGGTGGTAGAGCATGGAAATTCGGAGGCTCCCTAGTCTGGCGCTCCGCTTCAAGATCCTTACTAGCGACAGACCATTTTTCATTGGTGAGATAGGAGATGCCGAAGAGTGTGAAATTTTCATCCGCAGATTTTGCGGATGAACACAGATTTTTTGATTCTTATCTGCGTAATCTGTGGATAGCTACAATAGCCTGTCTCTTTTTCTGATCAGGGCGCGAGTTTAAAAACGCTTGTGCTGGAGACCTTTTGTCAAAAAGAACGTAATTATGGGCTTTGCCGACGAAAATAAGCTCCAGTTCTGAGAGTCGGGCTAAGGCATCCTTCCCCTTTTAATACTGCCATCACCTCACGCCATTCGAAATACCTTCCTAGCGAATGCCAGCCGTGCTTTACTCTGCCGACGAGGACGTCGGTGGTCCTAGGAATGGCTTACACAGACAGGATTGTCTGTGCTACTCTGATACCTGTTCTTCAACCACTCGCGACCTTTTTCAGAGATCATCCAGATCCCGTGCTTACTCTTTTCCATGAAACCCCAGTCGTTCACTAGTCCATCTTTAACAGGCTACCCTAAAAATAGGCCAAAAATGGGCTTTTTTTCAACTATTTTCGATAGCCTGAAATCGTAACATATTGATAATCAGCACTAGGATTTTTTCGAAATGCAAATGTAGTGCCAGAAAAGAATTTTTGTCGTTGCGTTCGCTCAAAAAAGTGCTTGGATTACCGCAAATGTATATTCGCCAAACAAAAATGAAAACCGGCCAGGACGGGGAAAGCTATCACACCCATCGCCTTGTCGAGGCCGTCAGAGTCGGGAAAAAGGTCTCCCAACGGACCATCTTAAATCTTGGATCCAGCTTTTCACTAGATCGGGAGCTCTGGTCTACCCTTTGCGCCCGTATTGAGCAGTTGCTTGCGGGGGAGAATACTCTTTTCGAACTCGATCAGACCATTGAGGAAATTGCTCAGTCCACGTATCGCCAGATACTTGCCAAACGGGCAGAATTCGCAAAACTCGACAACAAGCAGGCTGAACCCGTTTACGAAGAGGTCAATATCCAGTCCCTCAAACAGATTCACCCCCGTTCTGTGGGAGCCGAATACGTTTCTCTGGAAGCCCTCAAAGAACTCCAAATCCCAGAACTCCTTACCGAACTCGGCTTCAATGGCCCCCAAAAGGCGGCGGCTCTCGGCAACATCATTGGGCGTATGTGCGAGCCTGCCAGCGAACATGCCACCTTCTCTTGGCTCCAAAAATCAAGTGCTGTGGGAGAACTCTTAGATTTCGATTTCAACAAAACTTCATTGATGGCGCTCTATCGGTCTTCGGACATGCTCTTTGCCAAAAAATCCCAGTTGGAGGAAAGGATTTTCGAGCAGGCCCAGAGCATCTTCAGTTTTCAACCGACCATCACTCTCTATGATTTGACCAACACTTATTTTGAAGGAGATGCGGAGAATAATCCCAAGGCCCAGCAAGGAAGATTCAAGGAAAAGCGCAGCGATTGCCCCCTTGTTACCTTGGGGGTGGCCTTGGATGCCAGTGGCTTTATCCGCCATTCGGCCATCTTTGATGGCAATGTGAGTGAAGCCATTACGTTGCAAGGGATGCTGGAAAAGCTCAACGCTCCAAAGGACGCCGTTGTCATCATGGACGCCGGGATCGCCACTGAAGAGAACCTTGCATGGCTCACCGAGCATCAGTTCAAATACATCGTCGTCAGTCGCAAGCGGGCTCGGGATTTCGACGCCGATCAGGCCAATGTGATTACCTCTGCCGACGGACATTCCATTCACCTCCAACGACAAGCCGGAAATTCTGAAGGTGAAATTCAGATTGCTTGTTGGTCGGAGCGACGGGCCAGTAAAGACAGGGCAATCAATGAAAGTTTTCGCAAGAGCTATGAAAAGGCTCTGGACAAGATGGCCGCTGGATTGAGCAAAACTCGTAATACCAAGAAGCGCGATGCTATCCACCAACGGATAGGGCGTCTCAAGGAGAAACACAAACGAGTATCGGCTCACTACGATATCACCCTCGATATCGACGAAACGACGGATATTGTTCGTGCCCTACATTGGAAATATCAACCCCAAGAAGCTAGCAAACTGACCAATCCAGGGGTGTATCAACTGAGAACCACGCTTACCGATTGGAGTGACGAACAACTTTGGCGCACCTACACAACCCTGACCGATCTGGAGTCTGTTTTTCGGAGTTTGAAGTCCGATTTGGGTATGCGTCCGGTTTATCACTCCAAGGAATCCCGTTGTGATGGCCATCTTTTCATAACGGTTTTAGCCTATCAGGCGGTGCAAGTGATTCGCCGTAAGCTCCGTGACCAGGGTGAATCGATGAGCTGGAAAAGTCTCCGCGCCATCCTGCAAAGGCAATATCGGGTAACCGCGACCTTCAAGCAGCGTGATGGGCGCAC
>CAUJIH010000045.1 GCA_963205275.1 Verrucomicrobiota bacterium
AGCGGCGCACCTTCAGGTCACGATATACTCGGCGCGAAGCGCTTTGGAGTGCGCTGGCCTGACAGCGCTTTCCGAATAAGCCCTACCATCCACGCACCACCCAAAAACGCACCCTTTCCGCCCTATCGTCTAGGCTGCGCAAAAGCGGCGCACCTTCCGGGCACGATATACTCGGCGCGAAGCGCTTTAGAGTGCGCTGGCCTGACAGCGCTTTCCGAATAAGCCCTACCATCCACGCACCACAAAAAAACGCACCTTTCTCACCCTGCCGTCTAGGCTGCGCAAAAGCGGCGCTTCACGCCGCACTCCAACGCCTGCGGCACACCTGCAGAGCGCGATATACTCGGCGCGAAGCGAGAACTCTTCTGTTTCCCACGCCTTACGACTGAGATTCACCTTGCGACGAAAATTCAGATCATTAGAATGTCGCCATGCGCATTTCTCGCGAAATTGCTATCTGCGGAAAGCTCACGCTGCCCCTGCTCCTCCTCTGCTTCACTGGCGGCGATGGCATTACACACATCGCAGTGACACGGTGGAAAGTGCCGGAGGCATAGAACGAATGAGAGCTGACGACCATCCCACGAACCTCAGAGGCCGATGTCTTTTATTTCGTGCGTCTCTGCGGCCCATAGTCGTGATCGCGACGCTCATCACTCTCTTCGTCATTGTACCGCGATCTGATGCTGCCGATTCCTGGATTGACGATCAGGCTCTGAAGAACTCCTTCACCAGCACGCTCAACCGTCTCTTCGAAAAAGGTGGACTCACGGCGGGAGCGGATCTGGTTCAGCAGCTTCAAGCCGCCACGAAATACGCCTTTTCTCCTCCACAAACCACCCCAGCGAAAACTCCACAGGAAGCACGGGAACGGGCGCTCTCAGCGACGCTAATCATCGGTCATCTCTACCTCTGCGAGGATTGCGGAAAACGTCATGCCACTTTAGCAGGAGGTGTTTTGATTTCTCCCAATGGGCTGGCACTCACGAATTATCACGTTCTCGACAGCCGAACGGCGATTGTCTTCGGTGCGATGACTTCCACGGGCCAGTTCTACCCCATCGAGAAAGTTCTCGCTGCCTCGGCGGAGCACGATATCGCTCTGATTCAACTACGCGATGCCAAAGATCTGCCCTGGATCGGTTTGGCACCGTCGAGCGAAATCGGAGATGAACTCTTCGTCATTTCGCATCCGGACAATTACTTTTTCACCTACACGCGGGGCTACCTCTCACGAAAATATCTTTTACCCGAGGGGAAACATCCACCTCGTCTCCAGATCACGGCTGATTTTGCCAAGGGATCGAGCGGATGCGGCATATACAATCTGCACGGTGAGATGATCGGATTAGTCGCCTCCACCAATTCGATATACTACACGAAGGAAAAAGAGAAAATGGAGAACCTCCAGATGGTCATCAAAAGCGGAGTCCCGACCGAGTCAATCCTCGAACTATTCACAGTCTCAGAGCCATAATCCGTCTTTGGGGTACCTCCGGATACCCTTTAGTCAGGCCACTTTTTACCATGATCGCGGCATGGCGATCTCACGCGAAAGTTGCTTTCTTGCGTAACTCGTGATTACACTTCGTCCCATGCTTCGATTCATCACCTCGCTCAGCCTTTTTCTCCTCGTCGGCACCGCCCTTCGCGCACAGGAAGGGAACGCTATCACTCCGGACAAGCCCATCGATCTGCTCAAGCAGCTCGCCGAACCGGGCCGGAAGAACTTTGTCTCGAACCTGAACCCAAAGTCGTCGGTCTCTCATGACCCCGATCAGATCTGGGCGAGTCAGCCCGATGGTTCTCTCCGGATCAGTGGTGAAGGAATCGGATACATCCGTACGAAGCAGGCCTATCGCGATTATCATCTAGTCCTAGAATACAAGTGGGGCGAGCGGACCGTCGCCTCGCGCACGGACAGAGCACGGGACTGCGGACTCCTTCTCCACTCTTACGGAGCCGATGGGGCCTTTAGTCAGAGCTGGATGAGCAGCATCGAGATCAATGTCATCGAAGGCGGCACGGGAGACTTTCTCGTTCTGGCAGCAGCAGATAAGGATGGAAAACTGGCTCCCACCCGAGCCGTCGCCGAGGTCGCTCAAGATCGTGATGGGGAATGGGTCTGGGCGAAAGGAGGGGAGAAAAAAACATTTCCGCTCGAAGGAAAAACGATCTCCCGCATCAACTGGCGTGACCGCGATCCCGATTGGGCCGATGTGAAGGGCTATCGCGGAGCGAAAGATGTCGAAAACCCCGTTGGAGAGTGGAATCGTCTCGAAGCGATCTGTAAAGGAAATACCATCCATGTGTATCTGAATGGGGAACTGGTCAATATCGCCACTGACTGCAATCCGTCCGCCGGATACATCGGGATTCAGAGTGAATTCGCTCAATGCTACGTCCGTCGCTACGAACTCTTTCCGCTCGACAGCTTCAAAGAGAAGTGGGCTGAGGAAACGCGCTCCTCTGACATGGGCTATGATGTCTCCGGAGAGAGCATTCTCCCCCGTCGCTTCCCTCTTTCCCCTGCGGAAAGCCAGAAACTCTGGAAAGTCGGTGGCGACTATGAGATGCAACTCGTCGCCAGCGAACCGCTTACTTGCGATCCCGTCGATGTGACTTGGGACAATCAGGGGCGCATGTTCGTTGCCGAAATGGGAGATTATCCACTACCTGCGGAAGATGGAGGACCTCATCTTTCCCGTATCCGACTCCTCACCGATACCGATGGCGATGGAGTGATGGACAAAGCCGTCACTTGGGCTGCGAATCTAGATCATGTCCAGGGCCTGATGCCGATGAAAAACGGACTTTTAGCGACGACTCGCACGGCCATTCTCTTCCTCGCCGATACAGATGGTGACAATGTGGCGGACGTGAGAGAAGCAATCTTCGAAGTGAACGAACCGCGACACAATCAGCTCCAAGTCTCCAGCCCCCGCTACGGACTCGATAACCATGTCTGGCTGAGCAATGGACTCGATGCAAAAGAAATCTATCCCGAGAGCCACCCAGATCAGAAGGTCAATGTATCTCGGCTGAATCTGCGCTACGATCCCGCCAGCGGAAAAATCGAGAGCGCGACAGGATTCGGACAGTTTGGCGGCAGTCTCGATGATTGGAACCGTCACTTCTTCTGCAGCAATCGCAATCCTATCATGTTCTCTGTGATGCCCCTGGAAGCTGTGCAGCGCAATCCGCTGGCTGGGATTCTAGTCGGGCACGAAGATATCCTTCCTTCTGCCGCACCGGTTCATCCACTTTTTCTCAGTCACACGACCTCATCCGCTCATGCAGGTACCTATACCGCCGCCTGCGGACTTGGCGTTTATCGCGGCGACTTGATTCCTGATCTGGAGGGTGATGTCTTCGTCTGTGAGCCGACCGCGCAACTCGTCAGCCGCAATCATCTCATCCCTAACGGAGCCAGCTTCAAAGCGGAAGCCGTCGTGAAAGATCGCGATTTTCTGACCTCCGGTGATGAGTGGTCCCGCCCCGTGCAGGTTCGCACGGGACCAGACGGAGCTCTCTATGTCTGCGATATGTATCGTCGCTTCATCGATCATGCGATGTTCTTCCCAGAAGAATTCTCAAAGTCTCACTACATGCGTGCTGGACTCGATCAGGGACGCATTTGGCGACTCGTTCCCAAAGGAGCAAAAGTAGCGCCTTCCACGACTCTCCCTGCGAATGACGCCGCCGCTCTGGTCGCCACACTGAAGAGTGCGAATGGATGGATCAGAACCCAAGCGCAACGAATTCTGGTGGAGAAAAAGGATCACTCCGTCGTCCCCGCCCTCGAGCAACTGCTCGCGGATTCTTCTCTCCCGAAAACTCAAGCGCACGCCTTCTGGACTCTCGCTGGTCTCGGTGCACTCAAAGCAGAGCATCTGAAACCTGTGATCGAGAAAGCCACCGAATCCGGACTGCTGGAAAACGCTCTCCTCGCCGCCCGACAAACGGGAATCGATTCAGCTCTAAAGCCAGCCTTCCTAGACGCGATGAAAAAGGATCTGCCGCGCTATCGCTTCCTTTACGTCGCTCTCAATCCCGGAGTCTCCCTAACGCCTGAAACTTTGGCAGGATATATCGCCGAGAACCCTGCCGATCCATGGACTCGGAAAGCGATTTTCGCTTCCGTGCCTGAGAGAGCTTCCGCCGTGCTCGCGCACCTGCTGAACGACTCCACTTTTACATCCCGTCCGGCCGCTGAAACCGGTCCCGTCGTTCAGGATTTCGCCCGCGTCATCGCAGCACGCGGGGATTTGAAAGAGCTCTCCACGCTTCTAAGCCAACTGTCAAAAACGCAGGAGGCTCTTCAATTCTCCATCGTCATCGGCCTCTCAGAAGGCCTCGGACGCAGTCCGCTCAAACAGCGCAGTCTCGCCGCCCTGATCGCTGCGAAACTCCCGGATTTAGGAGGTGGCACGACCCAGCTCGAAGCCGTTCTTACGAAGGCAGCGACCATTGCACAGGACAAGCAGGCGAAGGAAGATGACCGGCTCGCTGCTCTTAACCTTGTCGCCCAGCGTCCCTGGGAGGAAAAGAAAGTAATCGCGGAGAAACTGATTTCACTCTCTGAGACACCCGCCATTCAGACCGCCGCCTGCCGCCTCTTGGCGCGAGACAAAGCCGATCTGATCGGCGACTTCTTCTTTGAGCGCTGGAAAACGCTCCCACCTGCAGCTCGCAGCGCTGCACTGGATATTCTCACATCCAACTCCGCCAATAATATCAGACTGATGGAGAAGATGAAGGCGGGTGAAATCAGTCCCGGCCTCATGCCGCCGATGGCACGATGGAGCGCGGGACGCTCCAAAGATCCCAAGATTCATGCGTTAGCTCAGGAAGTCTTTGGAAACGCCAACGATGACAGAGCCTCCGTCGTCGAGAAGTATCGCAAAGAGATCACATCTCTCAAGGGCGATGCCACCAAAGGAGCCGCTGTATTTGAAAAAGCCACCTGTGTGACCTGCCATCATATCGGCAATGTCGGTAGCGAAGTCGGCCCCTCGCTGAATGATGTTAAGATCAAGCCTGCCGAAGCCCTGCTATCCGATATTCTCGATCCGAATCGCGCCCTAGAAGAGCGTTGGGTTTCTCAAGTCGTCGAGACGAAGGATGGACGCACGCTCGCAGGTCTTCTATCAGGCGAAGACGCGACTGCCGTGACCCTGCATATGCCGGGGGGAGTCACGACTACTATTCCGAAAGCAGAGATCAAGTCTCTGACATCCACCGGCATGTCGCTCATGCCCGTGGGATTAGAAGCGGCCATCTCTGCTCAGGACATGGCTGATCTGATCGCCTTCCTGAAGAAAGACTGATCAGCCTCGCCTTCCATTTCTTATCTTATCTTACTAAGTGCGATATGCGGATCTGGGACGCCCACTGTCATATCACAGGCGGTTCTCTCGCAGGAGACAAAACGCCTGAGTCGCGGGGCGACCATCTCGTAGCAGTGGCTGATCGCATGGGGGTTGAACGCATGTGCATCTGCATGGGCATGAGCTTCCTGCAGGATCCAACAGAAGATCAGCTTCGCCAACAAAACGATGCGATTTTAAATGTCATTGATCGCCACCCTGATCGCTTTTTCGGCTACGTGTACACCAGTCCAAAACACGTCGAAGTCTCTCTACAGGAGATGGAACGCTGCCTGGCGAACGGCCCGATGATCGGAGTCAAACTATGGGTGGCTCAGCGCTGCAATGCCGAAGACATCGACCCCATCATTCGCCGCGCTACCGAATTGAAGGCAGTGGTTCTCCAGCATACTTGGTTCAAGGTATCCGGAAATTACCCTGGAGAATCCACTCCGACCGACTTCGTGGAAATGGTCAAACGCCATCCCAAGACCTCCTTCATCTGCGGACACACCGGAGGTGACTGGGAGCAAGGCATCCCATCTATTCGTGATCTACCGAACGTAGTCGCCGATATTGCAGGCAGTGATCCCGTAGCCGGGTTTACCGAGATGGCCGTGCGAGAAATGGGTGACGACCGCGTCGTCTATGGCAGCGATATCGCAGGGCGGAGCTTCGCCTCGCAACTCGCCAAAGTGTATGGGGCCGAAATCTCAGACGAAAGCAAAGAAAAGATTTTTCAAAAGAACCTTCACCGCCTGTTTCAGCCGATCTTTGAGATCAAGGGGATTCGGATCTAAGGGACCAGGGACAAGGCGTGCCGACAGAGGGGCCATCCGTTTTCAAAGTTTGTCGCATTCCTGTCCCATACGAGCATCTGGAGGCGCAATAGGGAGGATCGGATCATTTCTTGCGATCACTGAGCCATATTCCGAAATCACCGGGCGCTTTTGCGGACGTATCCATCTCGTATTTTTCAGAATATCTTCTACTGATCCCACCTCGCAATGACTCGTGAAGCTTCCTCATCGTCCTCTTCGCTCTCTCGCCGACAGTTTCACCGAGCAGCACTTCTCGCTGCGACAGCGAGCTTCACCTCCCCGCTCATAGAAAAATCAGTCGGGGTAGATTCTCCCACCGCAACGCCACCCTCTGGCGATCTGATCGATACCAATGTGTATCTCGGCCAATGGCCCTTTCGTCACTCTTCACTCGAACGGACCGCTGCTCTCGTTGCCAAACTGCGCAAGGGTGGAGTGACCGAAGCTTGGGCGGGCAGCTTTGACGCACTGCTTCACAAAGACATCCTCGCTGTCAACGAACGGCTCGCCGACGAATGTGCAAAAAATGGCGACGGCCTGCTCCTTCCCGTCGGTTGCGTGAACCTCTCCCTTCCTGGCTGGGAGGAAGCCCTCCATCGCTGTGTAAAAAAGCACGGGATGAAGGCGATTCGTATCCATCCGAACTACCACGGCTACACTCTGCGTGATCCAGTAGCCGTCCGCTTCTTCGAACTCGCATCCGAAGCCCGACTGCTCGTGCAGATTCCGCTCGTGATGGAAGACGAGCGCACGATTCACCCCTTGGTCAATGTGCCCCCTGTCGATGTCTCACCACTCGCCGAGTTGTTATCTCGTGCTCCCCATGCCCGCGTTCAGCTGCTCAATTCATTCCGCTCCCTGCGCGGGCTTCCGATCGAGTCCTTGGCCGCTCGTGGCATCGTATATGAAATCGCGATGCTAGAGGGAGTAGAGAGCCTGTCCACACTCTTGCCCAAGCTGCCAGCAGATCGCATGTGCTTCGGCTCCTACTCGCCATTTTTCTACTTTGAATCAGCCAGTCTCAAGCTGCGCGAGTCTGTGCTAGATGACAATACGATGCAGAGTCTGCGGTACGGCACCGCTCGAAAACTCCTTGCCTGATCCTCGCTCTGTGCCTTATCACTGAAGTTGATCTCGATTAATCAGCTCTGTGGCTTTTCGATTCACGGGTTCAGCACCTGATTCGTATCGCCCTCAATTGCGCTGCCTTTTTATGAGAAAATATTTCCCTTTTCTGTTCTCCGCGCTTCTCCTGACCTGCTCGTCCGCACTGGCCCAGATGAGATCCCCCATGGATGTGCCTGCGGGGGAAGCCATTCAGGGAAAAATCCCTTCCGTTCCACCGACCGCACCAGACAAGGCAGCCGCCACCTTTCGTGTGCAAGATGGCTTCCACATGGATCTTATCGCTGCGGAACCTCTCGTCGCCAGTCCCGTGGCAATGGCTTATGATGAAAACGGTCGCGCCTATGTCTGTGAAATGCGCGACTATCCCTACACCGACAAGGCTCAGCATAAGCCGAATCAGGAAAACCCCACAGACAAACCCATCGGTCAAATCCGTCTCCTGATCGATGAGGACGGCGACGGCGTCTTTGACCGAGCCACGGTCTTCGCCGACGGGCTTTCCTGGCCCACTGGCGTCGCCTGCTGGAAAGGAGGCGTCTTCGTCGCAGCCACACCGGATCTCTGGTATTTCAAAGACAACGATGGAGACGGAGTCGCCGATGTCCGAGAGAAGCTCTTCACTGGCTTCCGCAAACTCAACGTCCAGGCTGTGATGAATAATCTGGTCTGGGGACTCGACAGTCATCTCCACGGGGCCGGAGGCAGCAATGGTGGGAAAATTCTCTCCGAGGAGCATCCTCAGGACTCTCCCCTCCTCATGGCCCGTGCTGATTTTCGCATCGATCCCGTGACACACCAATTCGAACTCGAATCCGGTGGTGCACGCTTCGGCGGCTCCTACGACGACTGGGGAAATCGTTTCCTTTGCAACATTCGCAATCCAGCGCAGCACATCGTACTGCCCAGCCGCTACCTTGCCAGAAACCGCACCCTAGCCGTAACGAGTGCGATCCATGACATGGCCGAATCCGGAGATCAGCTCCCCGTATATCCTATCTCCCCTCCCGAACCCTGGCGCGTCATCCGCGCCGAACGCTGGTCAGGCGAGCGCGATATCGTCATGCCCCGTAGCGAGCTCGTGGGAGCCGGGGTCGTCACATCCTCCAGCGGAGTCACGGCCTACCGGGGCGATGCTTATCCTGATACCTTCCGGCACATGGTCTTCGTCGCCGAATGCGCAGGTAATCTCTTCTATCGTCTGCGACTGGAAGAAGAAGGCGTAACTTTCCGAGCTACCCGTGTCGATCAGGGGGTCGAAATGGTCGCCTCCACCGATAACTGGTTCCGTCCCGTCAATTTCTGTAATGCCCCTGATGGCACTCTGCACATCATGGACATGTATCGTGAAAATATCGAACATCCTTGGAGTATCCCCGAGGACATTCACGCTGCCGTCGATCTGGAGGCTGGACGTGATATGGGACGCATCTGGAGGCTCACTCCACCCAATTTTCAGCCACGCAAGTCACCCCATCTCGGCGATTCGAGCGATGCCGAACTGGTCGCTACCTTGAAACACCCTTCCTCTTGGTGGCGCGAGACCGCCCAGCGCCTCCTCGTCGAACGCGGGAATCAGGATAGCATTCCCCTGCTCCGCGATCTGGTCCGCAAAAGCACCTCTCCAGTGGCTCGACTCCACGCCCTGTGGATTCTCCATCGCTTTCACGCTCTCGACGACGAGACCCTGCTCCTCGGTCTGCACGATTCCACCGCAGGAGTCCGCGAGAACAGCGTTCGCCTCGCTGAAGCCCACCTCGATCAGGAAAAAATCCTCTCTGCGGTGCTTTCCCTCGCTGCCGACGACTCCATGCGCGTCCGCTTCCAGACTGCATTCACTCTTGGCGAGAGCTCGAATCCACGCACACTCGATGCCCTCGCTGAGATCGCACGGCGTGACGCGACTGATCCCTGGATGCGCGATGCCATCCTCAGTTCCGTCGCCGATACTGGAGCTGGCCTTCTTGCGCGTCTCATCGCCAAGTCTGATTTTTCCGGACGTGCGGAATCCGCTGATCTACTCATCGCTTTGGCTCGTCAGATCGGCCTGCGAGGTAAGGCAGATGAAATCGAGTCCAGCCTCTCCGCAGCAGGGAAAGGGCCGAGAGGCGGGCTCGACAGGGTCTTGTCCGGAATCGGAGAGGGTCTAATGCGCTCCGGAAAGAGCCTCCGCTCTCGTTCTGGTTCCGACACCTCCGCGCAACTGATCGATCAGTTCCTAAGCGATGCGGCAAAGGTCGCTACCAACCGACAGGCACCGGCTGCGGAGCGAGTCACCGCGATCTCGCGCCTGGAATTCGACGACTTCTCTCACGTCGAAACACCCCTCTCAGAGCTCCTCGATCCCACCGAGCCCTCAGAGGTCCAGATCGCGGCGATCCAGAGTATCAGCCATCGCCTGAACCCCGAGGCCATCCCCCTGCTATTATCTCGCTGGGAATGGCAGACTCCTGTCGTCCGCAACGAAGTCATCACCGCCTTCACCGCCGTCCGCTCTCGTCTCCCAGCTCTCGTCGATGCGATCGAGAAAGGCCGCATTCCAGCCAACCAGGTTCCCTTCGCCCAGCGCCGTTTGTTTTTCCTCCATCCAGATTCGGAGGTAAAGGCCTTCGCCGAGAAGCACTTTGCAGCGAACAGTGCCTCCTCTCGTCAAGAAGTGATCGACCGCTATCGTACGGCTCTCTCTCAGAAAGGAGATCCAGCGAAAGGGCGCCTTGCATTCGAGGCAGCCTGTATCGTATGTCACAAGGCAGGCGATCTGGGAAGTCAGACTGTCGGTCCCAACCTCGCCAACATCCGCGCCTGGAGTCCCGATCAAATTCTCATCAACATCCTCGATCCCAATCGTGAAGTCACTCCGAATTTCCTCGCCTACAGCATCGAAATGCGCGATGGACGAGCTGTTTACGGGATCATCGCTGAGGAGCAAGACGCGAGTCTCACCATCGTACGCCCCGATGGAGGCTCAGAAAAGCTGCTCCGAAGTGAGATCTCAAAAATCAACGGCACAGGACTCTCTCTGATGCCCGAGGGATTAGAGGCGGCAATCACCACCGAATCTATGGCTGATCTAATCGCATTTTTGAAGAAAGGTTGAGGGTACAGTCGCTTGAATCTAAGCGAATCGAGCACACGCATCAGAGACTGGAGGATGTATACAGTCATCGGTATGTCTAAAGGGCCGGCCCTTGTCACCATGGTGACAGATCCTCTCCTTGTGCCATGACAAAATTTTGGTAATTTTTCGAGACAAAGCTCGCGTCTTGTCGTAGAGTCTCGACCCCTTTCTTGCGCGAATAGCTCAGCGGTAGAGCATCTCGTTTACACCGAGGCGGTCGGGGGTTCAAATCCCTCTTCGCGTACCATGAACACTGATTGATCGGTTAGCAGAGTTTCAGAATTCTGGCTTCGCTGAAAGGAGGCTCTCTACGGGTGAGTCCTCGAAATCTGAGATCACAAGCATCGCCCGGTCGCTCAGTCATGATTTCAACCGCATCTTCCCGTTCCTCTGCCATCAGGGTTATTCTCCTGCTGAGTGCGGTTTTGATCCTGCGTCTGCTCTATGCTGCATACTTCGCAGTCAATCCCGCCGGGGACGAGGCGTATTATTGGGACTGGGGGCGTCGTCTGGACTATGGCTACTATTCGAAGCCTCCTTTGATCGCGTGGATATACGCACTGGTTGACTGGCTGGGCGGTGGTCGCCTGATCGCCTTCCGAGCGGCGGCTGCGATCCTCGGTACATCCTCGCTCCTGATTCTCTGGTCTCTGACTCGCTCTCTTTTCGACGAAAAAGCCGCTTGGATTGCGGTGCTACTGGGACTGGCAACTCCGGCAAACTCGGTGCTATCTTTTTTCCTGACAATCGATGCCCCACTCGTATTCTGCTGGTCGATCGCCCTCTGGGCTTTCTGGAAGTACACTGACGAAAACGGCAATTCTACGATGCTGATCGTCCTATTTCTCTCACTAGCAGTGGGGCATTTAGCAAAGCAGATGATGATGATCTTCCCGCTGCTAGCGATGATCTTCCTAGCGCTCTCCGTGGATACTCGGTCGCTGCTGCGACGCTCTCGACTCTGGTGCGCCTTGCTGGGGTCCTACCTGTCGCTCCTTCCCCCTCTATTCTGGAATCTACGACATGACTGGATCACCTTTCAACATACGGGACACCATTTTGAAGCCGCCGCGACGAAAGGAAGTGTGCTGGTGGAAAGAATCGGGGACTTTTTCTCCTTTCTCGGCACGCAAATGGGCGTTCTATCACCCGGCACAGGATTCGTGCTGGCCTCACTTTGTGTCGTCGGCCTCTTCTCGATTAGAAAGGCAAATCGTCCCCTTCGATTTCTTCTCGTCTTCGGAGCACTGCCTCTCGCCGTCATGGTCCTGATGGCGATGCGCCAAGAGATGCAACCGAACTGGGCCGCTGTCTTTTATGTTTCCGGCCTCGTGATGGTTGCGGGATGGTATTCCGGGGCTGTTACCGCTTCCTATCCCCCACCCTCTTGGCGTCGCCTCCTTCCCGCGACCCTCGCCACCGGCTTCGTTTTGGTAGGGTATTTCTATTTTGCATCGCCTATCTTCGCACTCCTCGGAAAGGAAGGGCATAAAGCCGATCCCAATCGACGACTCTTGGGTTATGAGAATCTGGCGACTCAATTCCAAGCATTTCGCGAACAGCTTCCTGAGGGCACAAATGCGCTCCTACTCGCCACCGGGCACCGCGATTTGACCAGTCAGCTCGCTTTCGGGCTTCCAGATCAGCCCGTGGTCCGCAATCTCAACCCAACGCCGGGAATCAGCTCCCAATACGATCTCTGGAACCTCGAAGACGCACCGCTACTGACGGGACGAAACGCGCTGATCCTCTCGACATCAGCGAAAAATCTAGCCAAACCGATTTCACAAGCATTTCAATCGGTGGAAAAGCTGGGCGAATTCACCGTCCGACTGAAAGCTGAAGATCAGCATTTCAGCGTATTCCTCGGACGGGACTTGAAGAAATGGCCCAAGAATCCGCAATAGCATCGATTACGGGACAATGGCGGCATAATCTCCCACTTTTAGCTTCCCAAAAAGATGCTGCGCTCCGGAATAGCTGAGACGAATACACCCATGAGAGGCCGGATAACCAGGGAGCACTCCCTGGTGCAGGCCGAAGGCCGAGAAGCTGAATCGCTGAAAGAAGGGCATACTCGCATGATAAATCGTCGAAACGTGATGACGATTCTGATCACTGATCACGTATTCGCCGGGCGGCGTCCCATACCCGCGCATCCCCGTCGAGCAAGGGGTGGAAAATGTAGCAACTCCATTCTCATAGAGAGTCACCGTCTGGCGTGACAGACTGACGATCACCTTGCGAGGCTGCACCTCCGGCGCTCTCCCTAGAAGACAAATCTGCTGCATCTTCACGTCCTTATACCAAGAGCCGATAATCGCCCCGGAGAGATATTTTCTGGAATAGGAGTTTCTCTTGGCTCCCGCGTCCATCAGTGCTTGGGCGATCTCGTGGTCTCGCTGAGCTGCGGCCAGCATAATTGGACGAATTCGGGCATCGACCTGCAAGTGATAGCGAAAAGTCGTGCTTTCGAAGCGATCACGAAAACCCTGTGCAGCAGGTACGCGCTCTTCTTCATCGGGATCGACGCCTGCCTTCAGCAAGGCGATCGTCGCATCACGCATTTTGTTCGCGATCGCCCATCCGAGAAGGGTGTGACCATCGCCTGCCCGGACACCTTTGACCGTGGCACCCGCCTTGATCAACTCGGTAGCGATGTCAGAATTTCCTTCTCGGAGCGATTTCGCCAACCAAGTTTCCGATTCATCGAACCTTGCATCCGGATTGGCACCTCCCGCGAGAAGCTCTCGTGCCGCTGCATAGCGCTCATTGGTCAGACAGTAATCGAGTGGATCCTGACCATCGGGTCCTATCTGCCTAGGATCTCCGCCCGCAGCGAGGATTAGGCGGATCAAATCATCCTGTCCAGTGAGCAACGCTGCCCAGAGATTATCCCCGATCTTCGCCCCCGCCCCTAGGAGAGTCCGGACCGCACCCGTCGCTCCCTCCTTCACTGCTACATCAAAGATCCGCTCCTTTCGCTTCGGAAAGAGCGACTCTGGATCCACGCCTGACTGGAGCAGGACGCGCATCAGCGGATCATCCCGCCTCAGATAGGATTCCGCCAGCATCGCAGGGCCGTCGAAGACAACTTTTTTGGTCACCAGTAATTGGTTAACAATCGCAAGGTTCCCCAGAGACACGGCGACGCTCAGTGGCGTCTCTCCTTTCGCTCCAGAGAAAGACGGATCAGCGCCACTGCTAAGAAGCAGATCCACGAAATCCGGAGACTCCAACCACACCGCAGAGAGCAGAGGAGAACGCTTTTTGCTCGACATGACATCACACTTCGCCCCGTGGGACAAGAGGCGACGAGTCAGATCAAAATCCATCTTCTCGACCGCTTCACACAGAAGTGGCTCCCCACTCACGCCCATCACTTCCGGACTGGCACCGGCTTTGAGCAACGCTTCCTGCATCGGAACATCACGCTGATCCACTGCATAGCTGAGAGCTGTCATGTGCCCGCCCGATTCGTGGGTCCCTGAAGCTGCGTTCACATCCGGTTGATGAGTCAGGAGGAGATCAAATTGATCTTTTTGCCCTGCGATGACAGCCTCGGACAGAAGATTTTTTCCGGAAACTCCTATCGCATTCGGATCAGCCTTCGCATCGAGCAGTTTCCCCATCATAGCCAGATCCTTTTGATCCGCAGCGATCGCGAGCGCCCCTATAGTCTCCGACGCCTGAAAATCCGGTGAAGCCCCCTTTGACAAGAGATAATCGACCATTTCCTTATCTCCACTACGCACAGAGGCGACGATCAGCGCCACCCCCGGTTCTGATTCCACCTTCGGAGTCGCACCTTTCTCAATTAAGCGATCCGCCAGTTTAAAATCACGTCGATTCAGGGCCACAGACAGCGCCGTCTCGTGCTCAGGCTCGGTCTGACGGTCGATGAGAGTCGTTACAGTCTTCCTCTCCAACAGAAAATCGATCAGGACTCCATTTTTCGCTTTCACCGCTGCGAGCAGCGGCGTCATCCCAGTCGCATCGCCCACTCCCAGACTAAAACCGGCGATTTCTAACTGCTCCAGAGCCTTCAGATCACCTTTCACTGCGAGAGGAAGCGCACTGGAAGAGGCGACCTCTATGCCACGGGAGGCTAGATAGCGCCGTGCCTTCCGAGTGACTTCATGACGGAAGTAGTAGTCGGAAACAATCGCTCCCGCCAACAGAGAGAGAGTAAAAAGAGCAAGTAAGAATGTGCGAAAGAAGAAGGAAGCTGACTTCATCACTGTGAGATCAGGCAGATATTGAGATTACTTTTCCATGAGGAGTAAAGAGACTACGAAAGAGAAGCTATTCAAGAACAATATCACAAATTCCATAGAACAAGAACCACGCAAATGCGCTCTCCTAAGGAAGCACTCGTTTGATTTCGAGTTCTTGGAGAATCAAGCCAGTGGATCCTGCTCGGGTTTGAAGTCAGATGCGTGATAGGAACTCCGCACGAGCGGCCCGGAGGCCACATGTCGGAACCCTTTCTCCAGAGCGATCTCCCGATAGCGATCAAACTGAGTTGGCTCAATGTAATCCACCACTGGCAAGTGTTTCGGCGATGGACGCAGGTATTGCCCCAGCGTTAACACAGTGACTCGATGCGCACGGAGGTCGTCCATCGCGGAGAGCACTTCTTCCTCGCGCTCTCCGAGTCCCAGCATCATGCCGCTCTTCGTCACACAGCGGCGCCCCTCAGCCTCAGCGATCTCTCGCGCACGCAGCAGCACGCTCAAGGAGCGACGATATTCTGCTTTTGATCGAACCAATGGCGTGAGCCTCTCTACGGTCTCGATATTGTGATTGTATATCGCAGGCATCGCATCGACCACCGTGCGAATCGACTCATCACGCCCGAGAAAGTCAGGCACCAGAACCTCGATCACGACAGTCGAACTCGCTTCGCGAACCTTCCGTATTACTTTGGAAAAATGCTCGGCCCCACCGTCCTCAAGATCGTCTCTAGCGACCGCTGTGATTACGACGTGCTTGAGCTTCATCCGCGTAACCGCTTCAGCCACGTGATCCGGCTCGCTTTCATCCAGCGGGAGTGGTCGGCGCGTGTCCACCGCGCAGAAGCCGCAAGCTCGAGTGCAGCGATCTCCGGCGATCATGAATGTGGCCGTCCCCAGGCCCCAGCACTCCCAGCGATTCGGACACTGGGCTTCTTCACAGACAGTCACCAACTTGAGATTATCCAGAACCTCCTTCGTATCCCAGAAAACGGGATTATTAGGTAAACGCACGCGTATCCACGGAGGTTTCTTCTCGCGGTGGAGCTTGGGATCGATCTTGACAGGCATGAGAGGAATGATGGGATGACGGACGAACAATCACGGGGGTGAATCCGACGTCCGATGTTCGGAAAACAGTGACAGAATACCCGATTCGGTCGCAGGACAGAGACCGCGCTCTGTAATCAGGGCGGTGACGAGTCGGGCAGGTGTTACGTCGAAGGCAAAGTTCGCCACAGGAGTCCCTTTCGCAACCAAATTCACGGTAACTTCATGCTCTCCGAGCAATCCAGCGATAGTTGACACCTCTGCTCCATCACGCTGTTCAATCGGGATTTCATTGACTCCATCAGAAATTGCCCAATCGAAGGTCGATGACGGGAGCGCGACATAGAAGGGCACTCCGTTATCTCGGGCGGCCAAGGCTTTCAGATAAGTCCCGATCTTGTTTGCCACATCTCCCGTGCGTGTCGTGCGATCCGTCCCAGTGATCACCAGATCAACTAGGCCTTTCTGCATCAAATGCCCGCCGACATTGTCCGCGATGACTGTATGCGGGACGCCCTCCTGTGCGAGTTCCCAGGCGGTCAGTCGCGCCCCCTGATTTCTCGGTCGAGTTTCATCGACCCAGACATGGACGGGAATCCCTGCACGATGGGCCGCATAGATCGGTGCTGTCGCCGAGCCGTAATCGACGAAGGCCAGCCATCCTGCATTGCAGTGAGTGAGGACATTCACAGTGCTCCCCTGCCCTTTCACCGCCTTCGGCGCTTTCGTCGCATGAATTTCACGAAATAAATCGAGACCGTGGTCTCCGATACGACGACAAAACTCGGCGTCTTCATCGGCGATTTGATTCGCAGTCTGTCGAGCGATACGCACTTTATCCGCCGCATCCGAAACCTTCCGCGTCTCGCGAGCGACGCGATCCAAAGCCCAAGCGAGATTAACCGCCGTAGGGCGAGTCGCCCGGAGCAAGTCCGATTTTCTTGCCAGAGCCAAGTCGAAATCAGCTCCACTGAGACCCGCCTCCCAGCACTCCCTAGCAGCCAAAAAGAGGCCATAGCCAGCCGTGGCCCCGATACATCCCGCCCCACGCACTCGCATCTCCGAGATAGCTCGACAGGCATCTGAAGTACTGCGAAGAATCTCTATGGTGAAAGCGAAAGGCAGAGCGCGTTGGTCGATGATGCCGACCGATTCTTCATCGGCTTCCAGCCAGACAGTGCGATGGGGAATTCCTGCGACGAGCATGGGAAAAGTGATCGGAGAAAAGGAGG
The DNA here is from genome assembly GCA_963205275.1 of Verrucomicrobiota bacterium. GTDB lineage: Bacteria > Verrucomicrobiota > Verrucomicrobiia > Verrucomicrobiales > DEV007 > Arctic95D-9. The sequence goes on from CAUJIH010000045.1 coordinate 16,951, forward strand.
ATCACATTCATTTTCGGCGATGCAAGCGATGACTTCCTCCCCAACTTCTCCAATTTCGTAAAACTCAGTCCTTTTTCTCTCGCCTCTCTCCCGCATCTATCCGACACTCTTTCATCACAGTCCATGTCACGAGTCACTCCAGTCAATCGCCCTGCTTCTGTTAAAGTGGGAGATTTTTTCGAGCGCTATCACGAGAGTCTATCGATGACCCTAGTGGGTTCAGAAGAGGGATTTAACAGAGAAATTCTCGAACCGACCATCAATCGTCCAGGCCTAGCGCTCTCCGGTTTTTACAAATACTTCGCCCTACACCGCATCCAGGTGATCGGTCAGGCGGAGCGGTCCTACCTACGCCATCTCAGTGAAACGAACGCAAAGGGACGCTTCGCGGAGCTCTGTCGCCAGCGCATCCCGTGCATCGTGGTGAGTCGAGGGCAACACCTCACAGAGGCGCTCCTATCCATCGCGGCAGACGCGGGGATTTGCGTCTTCGAAACCTCGATGGTCACCATGAACTACATCAACGCCGCGACGGTACGACTGGACTGGGAATTCGCCCCCACTACCTCCCGCCACGGCTGCATGGTTGATGTGATGGGAATCGGCATCCTGATCGAAGGTGAGAGCGGCACCGGAAAAAGCGAGGCCGTTCTGAGCCTCCTTCGTCGTGGTGCCAGTCTGGTCGCTGACGATCTGGTGCGCCTGCGAAACGTCGGAGATCGCGAACTAATGGCGACCTCGCCTGAACTAGGGCGCAGCTACATGGAAGTCCGCGGACTCGGCATCATTAATGTAACAGCTCTGTTCGGAGTCGGTACGCTACGGACGGAAAAGCGGCTCGACCTCGTAGTGACTCTCAAAAAAGAATCTTCGATGAACGAGATTGATCGATTCTCAATGACCCGTCAGACCGTTGACATCCTTGGACTACCTGTTCCCCATATCGAACTCCCGGTAGCCCCCGGACGCGACATGACTCAATTGATCGAAATCGCTGCGCTCGATCAGAAACTGCGGGCGATGGGCCATGATGCGGCGGAAGAATTTAACAAGAAGCTCTTGAAAAAAATGCGAGAAGAACGGAACCCTTCTGCCTGACTCTACCGAATCACCTGAAAGAAGGCAGGGTTTTTCGTTGCGCTCCGTTTCAAGAGACTGTTCAATAGCCACTGTTTTCAATTTTCAATCAACCATCACGATTCCGATGCCTGAATGCGCGATTACCATTCCGAACGAGGATGGCCTCCACGCACGCCCAGCCGCCAAGTTCGTCAAACTGGCGAGCCGCTATCGCTGTGATGTCTGGGTGGAGAAGGACAATGAGGAAATCAACGGGAAAAGCATCATGGGACTAATGATGCTCGCTGCATCCCAAGGGTCAGTGATTAAAATCACCACCAATGGCGAGGATGCAGAAACGGCTTTGGAGAAGCTCTGTTCACTGGTGAACAGTAGCTTTCAGGACGAAGTTTGACCTCTTTCCGCCGAGCACTCTCCGCCCTGAGAAGTTCGTTAGATTTTCTCATTTCGATATAATTTTTCTTCTCTCCCATTCGTTTAGAGACGATTCTCCGCCGACATGACCCACTCCCATCCGAAACCCGAAGTCCGCCTGACCGGGATAGGGGTGTCGCCAGGAGTTGCCATCGGGCCGTCGGAACGAATCGGACGCGCATTGGAGGAGCCGGAGCGAATTCTGATCGAACGGAGCCTAGTAGAGGAGGAACGCGATCGACTCAATGAAGCGATCGTCAAAACTCGTTCACAAATCTTGGCTTTGCAGGAGGAAATCGGAACACGAGCCGACGGAGCATCAATTCTCGACGCTCATCTGCTGATTCTCGAGGACAGCGCTCTGCTGAGCGAAGTATTTCGCATTGTAGAGACGGAAAAGCTCTCCATCGACTGGGTCTATTACTCGGTCTCAAAACGCTACATCGATACATTGCGCAAGGTCGCCGACCCGTATCTACGTGATCGGGCTGAGGATATCGAGGACGTAGCGAGACGCCTCCTGCACAATCTACGACTAGACGGTGGAGAGATTGGACTTCGACTTCAGTATCCTGATACAGCGATTCTCTTCGCACGCGATCTATCTCCTTCTGATATGATCGCGGTAGATCGGGCGCACATTCGGGGATTCGCTACAGAACTCGGCAGCCCTACCTCCCACTCGGCCATCATGGCTCGATCTCTGAACATTCCCGCCGTGGTCGCTCTCCACGGAATCCCTGACGATTTCTCCGCTAGGGAGATCGCCATCGTGGACGGGCGTCGCGGTATAGTGATCCTCCGGCCTTCTCAGGAAACACTCTCGTCCTACGAAATCGAAATCGAACGAGAGAAGAGTCTGCTAAGCGATCTCGGCACACTCAGAAGCGCGAAAACCCAGACTGCTGACGGCTTTCAACTCACGCTTTCGGCGAATCTGGAGTTTGTCGAGGAACTCGAGAGCATTCGCGACAGTGGGGCCGAGGGAGTCGGCCTCTATCGCACCGAATTTTTCTATATCAGTCAAAGCGAGCTGCGTAGTGAAGAAAATCAGGCGGAAAACTACGAGAGAGTCGTCCGGGCCATGCACCCGCACGGAGCGACGATCCGCACTCTGGACATCGGCGGTGACAAGTTCTGCCCGGAACTGTTCGAGCACCCTGAGCCCAATCCTTTTCTAGGCTGGCGCGGCATCCGCCTCAGTCTCGACCGGCAGGAGGAATTCCGCACTCAACTACGAGCCATACTTCGAGCGAGCGCCTTCGGAAAGACCCGCATCATGTTTCCCTTCATCTGTTCTCTGAAGGAAGTTCGTGCGGCTCGTCAGCAAGTCGAGATCGCTAAGGACGAGCTTCGGCAGCAAGGCGTCGCCTTCGATGAGCAAATCGAGGTAGGCGTCATGATCGAGATTCCCAGCGCCGTCATGATCGCCGATCACATCGCGAAGGAGGTCGATTTTTTCAGTATTGGAACCAATGACTTGATCCAGTATGCGACAGCAGTGGATCGCGTGAACGACCGTGTCGCGCATCTCTATCAGCCCGCGCATCCCGCTGTGATCGCTATGGTGCGGGAAACGATCGCAGCCGCTCATCGAAACGGAATCTGGTGCGGTATCTGCGGAGAAGTCGCCAGTGATCCCGTCCTAGCCCCGCTCTGGATCGGACTGAAAGTGGACGAGCTATCTGTCGGAGTGGCGCAAGTTCTGCGGATGCGTCGCGTCATCTCACGCCTCCGTTCCACCGAGTGCCAAAAACTAGCTGAATCTGTGCTAAATTGCGGTACAGCGGATGAGATTCTAGCCCTTTGTCGCAAGCTTACCTCTCAGGCTTATCCAGAATTACTTTCGTGAATCTCAGCACAGAGATTCCCGTATTGACCAGCGACCTCACCGAGTATAATCGATCTTACGAATGTTATCTTTGTCTCATCACCAGAAACCCCGGCATCGAAAGTGCTGGACAGCTCTCGTGATGCTGCTGTCGCTGATCTTTTTCACAGGTCGCCTCCCTGCACCGGAACTCCCTAGCCTGAAACTCCCCTCCTGGACTCGCTTTCGGAAAAACACGGAGCAGCTTCTGGAGAGTGCTCAGGCTCCCATCGGCCCCGGCGGAATGTGCCTGCTGCCGACGGGAGAGTATATCATCTCGGGACACCCATTTTTCCTCCCTCAGTATCGAGTGATGAAGCAGGAGAAAGACGGGCAGTGGCTTCCCTTTCCCGACGAGGCGATGAACACTCCTGGCTCTGGCAATCCCGTCGTGCTCGATTCCGTGATCGGGCTAGCCTGCGATCCACGTGGGATCATCTGGATGCTGGATAACGGAAGGCGTTCGGGCACTGATGCCAAGCTGGTCGCCTGGGATACGAAGCGGAATCAGCTCCACAAGGTCGTCGTAATCGACAGCCACGCCCTGAGTCCGAATTCCTTTCTCACCAATCTCGTACTCGATCCGGCAACTCCGCATGTCTATCTCTCCGACCCGGCGGACGGGATTACATCGGCCATCCTCATCGTCAATATCGAGAGCGGCCTGGTGCGTCGCGTGCTGCAAGGGCATCGCTCCGTCCAGAAGGAAGCGGATATCCGTCTCGCCGTCGATGGAAAACTCATCGAAGTCCGCAAACCGGACGGCAACGCAGCAAGTCCCCTCACGGGAGTCAGCCCCATCGCCATCGATCGGAAAGGTGAATGGCTCTACTACGGCGCTCGCGACAGCACATCGCTCTATAAAATCCGGACAGAATTCCTGCTTCGCACGGACATCACGGCGGAAGTTCTCGCAACGCAAGTCACCGGCGTCTCGCAGAAGCCCATCTGCGACGCGATGACGATCGACGGGAGAGGGCGCATCTACTTCGCCGACATCGCTCGCGGTTCCATCGACTACGTCGAGCCAGACGACAATTTCCTCAACCTCCGCAGCCTAGTCCAAGATCCACGAATCGTGTGGCCCGGTGGCCTAAGCATCGGTCCTGACGGTCAACTTCATTTCTTCTGCAGCCAGCTCCACCGCACGTCCTTTTTCAATAGTGGAAAAGACGTTACGGCCCCCCCTTACTCGATTTTTAAGGCGCGCCCTATCACGTCGAGCCGCTTTAGTTTCGGGCCGTGAGTTTTTTCATGACGACCATTCTCGACATTCTGAAAAGCGGCACCGAATACCTGACGCGACACGGGGTAGAAGAAGCTCGCCTGAACATGGAGCTGATGATGGCGCACGTGCTGGGAGTCGGACGTATGCAGCTCTACATCGACTTCGATCGACCCCTGTCGGAGGACTCCATCACCCGACTCCGCGAGTTCACGATACGCCGGGGAAAACGCGAACCTCTCCAGTACATCCTCGGATCTGTCGAGTTCTGCGATCTAGAGTTTCTCGTCGATCCCCGCGTGCTGATCCCACGCCCCGAGACGGAAGAACTCGTGTATCATCTTCTCAAAAGAGACTGGCCCGAGGGCGCGAGAATCCTGGACGTGGGTTGTGGATCAGGAGCCATCGGGCTGTCTCTCGCACACCATCTGGCGAGTCGAAACGTCCACGTCACCCTAGTGGACATTTCTCCGGACGCCCTGGCACTTGCCAAAGAGAATGCGAGACGCCTGCTCTCCGATTCCGACGCCCTTCCCATTCGCTTTGTAGAATCCGATCTGTTTTCCGCTCTCGAAAACCAGCAATTCCATCTGATCGTCTCCAATTTGCCCTACGTGTCTCTACGCGAAAAGGACAGAGGTGAACTCAGCCCCGAAGTTCTCCGCGAGCCAGCTTTGGCTCTCTTTGGCGGCGATGTGGGAGACGAGATTCAGCGGCGCTGTCTCTCTTCCGCCTGGAGTTTTCTCCTACCGGGAGGAAGCATAGCGATGGAACTCGGGATCGCCGATGGAACAGGACTGAAACAGCTCGCAGAGACGATGGGCTACGAGCCCGTTGCCCTGAAAAGCGATCTCTCGGGAATCCAACGCTTCCTTTTTGCAGAAAAGCCTGCTTCCGTCTAAGATACGGACACTCTGATAATTGGTGTTTTTTAAATACTTTACTGGCAGAAAGCCCGTCTCTGTGCTTCGGTCGGGAAAGTAACTCACCACTCTCACTTTATTTCATGGAAAAATTCGTCGTTCAAGGAGGCAAAGAACTCTCTGGCAGCATCAACATCAGCGGATCGAAAAATTCATCCCTACCGATTCTCGCAGCTTCTCTTCTCACTCGCGAAACCTGCGTCATACGACGCGTGCCAGACGTCGCGGATACGAACTACATGATCCAGATTCTCCAGAATCTGGGAGCCGAGGTAGAACGGGCGAGCGGAAACGTCACCATCCGCAGCGAAAAACTGCGCAGTCATGAGGCTCCCTACGATCTGGTGCGAAAAATGCGGGCCTCCGTCTGCACGATGGGTCCCCTCTTGGCTCGTCGGAATCGAGCCGATGTCTCCATGCCCGGCGGATGCGTGATCGGAGATCGACCGATCGATCTCCACCTGCGCGGACTAGAGGGATTCGGCGCTGTCTCTCGAGTCGAAGGCGGAACGGTGCATCTAGAAGCACATGACGGACTCAAAGGAGCCGAAATCAACATGAGCGGGAAACACGGAGTCACCGTCCTCGGTACGGACAACGTGATGATGGCCGCCACGCTGGCCCAGGGCACCACCGTGATCGTCGGAGCAGCCTGTGAACCTGAAGTAGTCGATCTCGCGAATTTCCTGAATGCGATGGGTGCCAAAATTTCCGGAGCCGGGACACCTCGCATCGTAATCGAAGGGGTCGAAGAGCTCGGAGGAGCGGAGCACACAGTCATCCCAGACCGAATCGAGGCGGGCACTTTCCTCGTCGCAGGAGCCATCGCCTCACCGAAGGGAATTACGCTCAACCGTGTCGCTCCCGAGCATCTGATCGCCGTAACCGACGTACTACAGCGCTGCGGATGCACTGTCGAAATCTCAGAGCATTCGATCCGCATTGCACGCGCTGAGAATCCGACGGGTGCCCACATTATCACCGAACCCTATCCCGGATTCCCCACTGACATGCAGGCTCAGATGTGCGCTCTCTTCGCTACCACTCCCGGAACGAGTGTAGTGCGGGACACGATCTTTCCTCAGCGCTTTATGCATGCGGCGGAAATGAAGCGCATGGGTGCCGATATCGAAGTCAGCGACGGCACCGCACTGATTCATGGAGTCGAGCAACTGAGCGCTGCCCCAGTGATGGCGAGCGATCTCCGTGCCTCTGCCGCATTAGTTCTCGCTGCTCTCACAGCAAAAGGCGACACAGAAATCTCTCGCGTATATCACATCGATCGCGGGTATGAACACATCGACGAAAAGCTGATGGCTCTCGGAGCGACGATTCAACGACTCCCTGCTTAATCTCACCCTTTCTCACCCTTTCCCGGCATTCCCTGTATCAGAGCAGATTTCGGGAAAGAGATCAGTTGCAATAAGTCAAAAGCGAGACTCTACGCTCGTTACGCTCGTTTTCAGATTACTTCGCAGCACCGAAGAATTTGATTATGTAGACCTCACCGCTCTCGGCTGGCACGCTCGGATAAAAGGTGTCACGCTGCCCACTGCTGATGGCAGTATGCGGCTGTCGCCGTTGGAAGGAAAGTGCCCCCGCAGGCATCGCGCCGTCGCCTCTTTCGATAATCCGTGTTGACAGTCAAACTTCCCTAACTATTCTGCGTTTGCCGTGAATCTGGACATCCCAACGACAATCCGATCCCTCCTCCTTGCTGTGGTGGTCGGGATGGCTTGGACTGCCGCGACTGTGCAGGCGTCGTTTCCGACTCCCTATAACCCGGCCAGCGAAGACTCCAGCCAGTACGCCACCATCGCCCATCCGGGTAAGGTCGTGGTCACCGGCGAGGCCGATCCGGGCGCGAGCGTCAGCGTCGATGGACGCCCCGCCGCCGCCCGGCAGGGGCGCTACTTCGCCGACGAGATCGCCCTCGACAACACCGCCTCGCCCGTCGCTGCCGGGATCGACATCGCCGCCACACTGGGGGCTGCCACCGAGACGCGCTCCGTCGAGGCCTTTGTTCCCGCTGCTCTTTCGTCTTTGGAATACGACGCAGACGGCAACCTCGCCTTCGATGGCAGAAACGACTATACCTGGGACGCCGAGAACCGTCTCGTCGAGATCAGCACCCGGTCCGGCCACGAAACCGTCGGAGCAGTGTTCCCCTCCTTCCGACAGCGGATGGACTACGACGACCTCGGTCGTCGCACCCGCTCACGCACCTGGCACAAGATCGGGGGCACGGAGCACCTCGTCCGCGACGACGCCTTCGTCTACGACGGATGGCGGCTCGCTGCGGTCTTGAGCGGGCATGACGGAGCCCTCCGGCAACGCTTCGCGTGGGGTCTCGACCTCAGCCATACCGTCGGCGGGGCAGGCAACGCCGGAGGCCTGCTCGTCTTCGAGGACAGCGTGCTCGGCCAGTCGCACTTCCCGCGCTACGACGGCAAGGGCAATGTCGTCGGCCTGATCGCTGCCAAGGGGGCACCTGCGAAAGCTCCAGCCGGGACTCCGGGCGCTGGGGAAATGTCGGCAACTTACGAATACGATCCCTTCGGCAGCGCCCTCGCCGCGACGGGGCATTCCGCCACGCGCAATCCCTTCCGATTCGGCACTGTGCTGCAGGACCCGGTAACGCGGTATTCCTACTACGGATACCGCTTCTACGACCCAGCGCACGGGCGGTGGCTGAGCCGCGATCCATTGGCGGAGGCGGGAGGGCTGAATTTGTATGGCTTCGTCGGCAATGATCCCGTCAATGCGGTGGATGTGCTGGGGATGGTCGATTGGTGGGATGTTTCCTCGTTTCTCGGCGACTTTGCCAAAATCGGGGGAACCACGGCTTGGAACGGCGTCAAGACCGTCGGTCGAGGGCTGCTCTTCGGCACCTATGACCTGACCCATGCAGCTCAAGGCTTTTCTGGCGACATAGGGTACGAGATTGGGATGCATGGCTTCGATGCTGTCATGAGCCGGTTTTCTCTCGGCGTCTACGACGAAGCCATCTGGTGGCGCGACTCGTTCAATGCCTTGAACGATCCTTGCTACCGGCATCTACTGTCGGAGTCGCTGGCGTTGAATCTATATAACAATTCCGAAGAATACGCACAAGTAGCAGCGGATGCCTCGCTGGGAAACTTAGCCGGAGCAGGGATTATGAGGTTCGGAAATGCGAATCTACGCAACCCATTCCGAAAGAATGTCGCGGAATCCGCACCGGCAGAGGTTACAGTTGTTCCCGCCGCAGAGAATATAGATCAGCTCTCACCACTGCTTCAGCTGCAGAAAGACTTGTCAATATTGGTGAATCGCCAAGCTGCGGTTGTGGATCGGTGGCTTGGATCGAGCAGCAACCGTTGGGCACAGCTCTACCGATCAAATCTCAACACCAAACCCAACTTCGCGAAAGGTATCCGAGGGCGATTTTTGGACATCCGGACTCGATCGATATTTAGAGATATGTTTCGTGAAGTTCCAGGAACCCGGATTGACCGCACAATTCTCGGCTCTGGGAACAGATTGCGGCCTGACTTATATCTCCCAGATGTCGGCGGCAGGAGCGTGATCTTCGATGTGGGTGGATCGACGAAGGTTGTCGGCATCCTTAAGTATCAGGATATGGCGGACGATATTATCCCCCTCATCCCAGCTCAATGGGTTCCGTAATTTGATCCGATGAAAAAATCTGAAGTAACCAAGAGATGGAACGATGTAAGCTTCGTTGCTGATGCGAAAGCTGCACTAGAGCGAGTTCTTGTCGCTAAGCAAGCAGCGACCGCAGTCGATCTGCGCGGCATCAAGATCGGGCTTGATGGAGTGCCGATTGGCTTCGAGGTAGCCGATTTCCTAGACGCGACTCTAATCGGTTCGGACGCTTCGTTCGCGCAGTTCTCGTGCTCGTTTGCTCGAGCGAATCTTCAGAATTCGATTTTTGTCCAAGCCGTTTTCGACACATGCGACTTCAAAAATACCAGGCTGTCGGAATGCGACTTTTCAGAGTCGCGGATTAACAGCCCGACGCTTGACGATGCTATCTTTAGTTCGTGTAAATTCGTGAATGCGCGAATTAGTGGGCGTGGATTAAACGAATACGGAGGACGGCGGGTGACTTTCAGCGGTTGTGATTTTACCGATGCTGTAATCCAGAATCTTCAACTTCGAGCTGTAACCTTTGAAGACTGCACTTTTGATCGAGCCGTCTTCAAAAAGTGTTACCTCGCAGGCGTAAAAGTGAACGGCACTCCGATCGGGAAAGAGAGTTTTGAAGGCTGTCACGTTCAATCGCTCTCTGTAAACGGTTTCAGTGTGACGGAGGCAGGTGACAATTTTTGACAAAACATAGCCGCAAGGGTCTATTCTGGAATTTAAAAAGCAGCCAAACTCAACCCTCTATGATGCCCGACCCGACAGGGTTCCGTCTCCACCTTCTCCTTTCCTCCCCCGACCATCCTTGATCAAAGCGCTTCCATCGCTCCTGCTGGCCTTCCTCCTCGCCGCCCCGACCACCCTCTGCGGCCACGACGCGGCGGGCCGCCTCTCCGGCATGTCCATCGCCGGCTCGGGGTGGACCCATGCCACCGGATACCTCTACGACAGCGCGGGACGCCTCGAGCACGTGGATTTAGGAGACCTGCGCTCGACCTACTCCTATGTCTCGAACTCGGGCCTTCTCGACACCGTCAGCCAGAAGACCAACGGCGTCACTCTCCACGCCATGCAGCGCAGTTCGGACCAGCTCGGGCGACTCCAAAGTATCGCCAGTCAAGCGTCGGTGGCTCCTACGATCTCTCACAGCTACGGGTACAACCTCGCTAACCAGCGCACCTCGGCGACGAGGGAGGACGGACGATCCATCGCCTACGGCTACGATGCCCTCGGGCATCTGAACTCGGCTATCGAGACCCTGTCCGACTCCTCCGTCCGGGCAGGCCGGTCCTTCGCCTACGGTTACGACGCCCTCGGCAACCGCACGGACGCCGAGTTCGGCGATTCGAACCAGATCGCCTACACCCCGGCCAACGGAGACGCGAGCCAGTACGCCACCATCGCCCATCCGGGTAAGGTCGTGGTCACCGGCGAGGCCGATCCGGGCGCGAGCGTCAGCGTCGACGGACGCCCCGCCGCCGCCCGGCAGGGGCGCTACTTCGCTGACGAGATCGCCCTCGACAACACCGCCTCGCCCGTGGCTGCCAGTCTCGACATTGCCGCCACACTGGGCTCCGTCACCGAGACGCGCTCCGTCGAGGCGTCGGTGCCTTCGGCCCTGTCCTCCCTCGAATACGACGCAGACGGCAATCTCACCTTCGACGGCAGAAACGACTACACCTGGGACGCCGAGAACCGTCTCGTCGAGATCAGCACCCGATCCGGCCGCGAAACCGTCGGTGCGGTGTTCCCCTCCTTCCACCAGCGGATGGACTACGACGATCTCGGTCGTCGCACCCGCTCGCGCACCTGGCACAAGATCGGGGGCACGGAGCATCTCGTCCGCGACGACGCTTTCGTCTACGACGGATGGCGGCTCGCTGCGGTCTTGAGCGGGCATGACGGAGCCCTCCGGCAACGCTTCGCGTGGGGTCTCGACCTCAGCCACACCGTGGGTGGGGCTGGCAACGCCGGAGGACTGCTCGTCTTCGAGGACACCGTGCTCGGCCAATCGCACTTCCCCCGCTACGACGGCAAGGGCAATGTCGTCGGCCTGATCGCGGCCAAGGGGGCACCTGCGGAAGCTCCAGTGGGGACGCCGGGGGCCGGGGAAATGTCGGCAACTTACGAATACGATCCCTTCGGCAACGCCCTTGCCGCGACGGGGCATTCTGCCACACGCAATCCCTTCCGATTCGGCACTGTGCTGCAGGACCCGGTGACGCGGTATTCCTACTATGGATACCGCTTCTACGACCCAGCGCATGGGCGGTGGTTGAGCCGCGATCCATTGGCAGAGGCGGGAGGGCTGAATCTGTATGGGTTTGTCGGCAATGATCCGATCAATGCGGTGGATGTGCTGGGGATGGAGCCATTCACTCAATCTGCGGCCTTCATCAAGACGGAGGCCTACCTTCGGGCAACGAACGATGCCATCCTAGGATGGAACGCCAACCTTTATCTCAGAGTTCTTCCCGGAATCCTCGCAGCCCCATACGATCTGGGCCAAGCGATCGCTGGAGCGACGGATGTGCTCGGCTACGAGCTGGGGATGGCGGTCGGCAACCCCACCGATTACGTCCAAGGCGTCCAAGCGGCGGCATTGGCTCAATATCGGGCTTTAGGGTCTGAACTGGAGTGGCAGCGCCAGCTTTGGAGCGATCCCTGCCTTCGCAAGACGCTACTCGACGGATATTGGGGCGATGTCTGGAGCCTCGATTACGAAAGGATTTCCTATGCATATCAGGAACTTGCGGTTACGACCTCCATTTTCGCGCTTTCTAGACTGGGGGCCGCAAAGGCACCACTGACACCGAACCCATATGCGGGAGTGCAAGAGGCTTCGGCATATTTGCGGGCTCAAGGTGTCCCAAGAAACGTGAGAAAACAGGTTCTTGAGTCGTTCGACGTTAGGACAATCGGAGTTCGCCAAGCAGGAGCATCTGAATACGGTCTCCGCTATTTCGACAACGTCGATGCATTTGCCAAAGGACGCTATCTTTTCGCGACCTTCCCGGCATCACGCGCTTCTCTGGCTTTGGATCCCCAGTGGAACAGAATGACCTATTTCACCCAGTGGCAGATCCGCCCAGGGGCTATGTTATTTGAAGGAGTAGCTTCGCCGAAGGGAGTTGGATTGCCAGGAGGGCAAATACAAAAATTCGTACCGAACCTTAACGACCTTTTGTCCCCATGACCCCGAAACAACAAGCAGTCTTAAAGCGAGCTAATGAGGCAATAGATGGCATCGCCGCGGAATTATCGAAGGCGGATAGTGAACTCGTTGCAAATCGGTCGACACTAGAAGCCTTTCGCGTGCAGTTGGTGAAAATTTCTGAGGAAATTGAAAGTGGTAATATGCCACCAATAAACGGGCGGAGAAGTGGCATGGGGCACGTCATCGTGGATAGCTGGCCGATGGGGTATCCGCTTGGGGAAAAAATAATTACCGCAGAGCAGGCCTATCTAGGCTTCTGAGCTGGCTGCGCAATTTCAACTACGATTCCTACGAAAATGATCTGAGCTATGACGAGACTGTTTTTGTTGCTGCTGACACTGCTTTTTTCGCTGGGCGGTTCGGCAATAGGGATGAACAGCCGTTTTGGCCATTCCTTCCTTGCCGAAAAGGCACCACCGCGAGTATTGTTAGACAGTAATGTCACTACTGGACTCAAAGCGGATGCAACATTGGGTGGAAGGATTTTGCCGGGAGAAGTGCCTGTAAAATCATACGTGACGATTCCGGAAATGAGGAATGCGGTCACTCATGGGAATCTTCGAGGTGTTCCGGGAGCTGCCTACGACCTTCCGACACTCACAACGCAACCGTCACTCAATACCCGAATCAACATTCGGGGGATGTTGCCAGATCGTCCGGGACGGTTCGGGGACGGAATTATTGGAGGGCAAGCCCTTGAGAACAACATACCGCTCATCACCGATGATAAGGACCTCAAGACAGCCCTTGAAAAATTAGGAGGGACATCCAGATGATTGCGATTGAAAACAAAATCGTGGGAGTAGCCCCAACAGAAATTTTGGGGGCTTCCTTGACGGCCATCGCGGAGCGCAACAAACGTGATCGGCCTGCAAATTTAGTTTTGAAATTTGAAGGTGGAGAAGTCCACGAAGCAAGTTTCACAAAGATTCGGTTTGATGCTGAATCGAATCAATTGATGCCACTACTGGAAGTTGGCCAATGGGAAAATATCGTGCTGGTGATGGGGTGGAAGAAATGGTTGATTTTTAGTGTCACCCCAGTAACCCAGATTGGCAGTCTTGATCTTCATCGTTCAGAAAATGAGGATGCTGGATTTTACCGTGTCAACTTCCTCAGTCAAAACGGTTTATTGATCGCGGTGTATGAAAGTGGAGTTGCTGCCATATCAGGCGCAGGCAAAGTCGTGTGGCATCGGAAAAAGTATTGGGATGATGTACTGTTGCAGGCGAATGATGGGCGACTGATTTTCCTGACAGAGAGTGGACAGAGATTTGCTTTTGAATGTAGCAGCGGAGAGGATACGGAAGCCAATTGATACTTTCACCTGCACCGCTGGCGCGCGAAGCGACGGCCACCAAGTCCGGGAGCCATCGACCGCTTTGACTTCGGCTTCGCCTTGCCCTTCGGACAGTCTGTCTCCCTTTGGTCGGCTGTCACTCTGGCTACTGATGGGGGCAGTATGCGGCTTGCGCCGTTGGAATAAAAGTGCCCCCACAGGCATCGCGCCATCGCCTCTCTCGACAATCATTCTTGACAGTAAGTTTTCCTTAATTACTCTGCGTTTGCCGTGAATCTGGACATCTCAACGACAATCCGATCCCTCCTTCTTGCAGTGGTGGCCGGGATGACTTGGACTGCGGCGACTGTGCAGGCGTCGTTTCCGACTCCCTACACCCCGGCCAGCGAAGACTCCAGCCAGTACGCCACCATCACCCATCCGGGTAAGGTCGTGGTCACCGGCGAGGCCGATCCCGGCGCGAGTGTCAGCGTCGATGGACGCCCCGCCGCCGCCCGGCAGGGACGCTACTTCGCCGATGAGATCGCCCTCGACAACACCACCTCGCCCGTGGCTGCCGGGATCGACATCGCCGCCACACTGGGGGCTGCCACCGAGACGCGCTCCGTCGAGGCGTCGGTGCCTTCGGCCCCGTCCTCCCTAGAATACGACGCCGACGGCAACCTCGCCTTCGATGGCAGGAACGACTACACCTGGGACGCCGAGAACCGTCTCGTCGAAATCCAGACGAGAACTGGCCACGAAACGATAGGAGCGGTATTCCCCTCCTTCCGGCAGCGGATGGACTACGCCGATCTCGGTCGCCGCGTCCGCTCGCGCACTTGGCACCAGATCGGAGGCACGCAGTTTTTAGGGATAGGCTATTTATTTTTAGGTCGAACCGTTCAAAGCCGAACCAGTCTAGTTCGGCGGCCATAGCCACCTTTCCTTTCAAGGCATTCTTTTTTGGGCGCGCTCCTCGCTCGCGGCTATTCCGAAATTGACTTCTGTATCCGCCAGGCTACAATATCGCCATGCTCGAAGTTCGGAAAACGGAGGCGTTCGCCGTGTGGCTGGATGCCCTCTCCGACCTTCGCGGACGCGCCCGCATCCTTGCGAGGATCGAGCGCCTGCGAGGAGGAAACTTCGGCGACTGGAAGTCCGTCGGGGACGGGATCGGTGAATTGAGAATTGAGAATCGATATCGGTCCCGGCTACCGGATCTATTATAAGAGAATGGGAACCAAAATCGTTGTTCTGCTGGCAGGCGGCGACAAGAAATCCCAGGATCGGGATATCCGGAGGGCGAAAGAAATGGCAAAGCAATTGGAGGATCTTTAATGAAAACACTAAAAACGACCCGCTTCGACGTCTCCGAGCATCTGCGCACGCCGGAGGAAATGGCCGCCTACCTCGAAGCCTGTTTTGAGGAGGCGGGGGGCGATGCCGCCTTCATCGCCAAGGCACTCGGTGACATCGCCCGAGCCAAGGGCATGAACCAGATCGCCCACGACACCGGTCTCTCCCGCGAGAGCCTCTACAAAGCCCTTTCAGGCGAGCGGGCGCCCAGATTCGACACGATCCTGAAAGTCGTCCACGCGTTGGGGCTGAAGCTTCATGCGGAGGTGGCCGGGTGAGGAAGGGAAAAAGTTGTCGATTGATCCCTTTTAAATCTTTAGGATACCTCCGGATACCAGCGTGAAGCGCGAGGCAAGTCTTGGACGTCAAGGGACGAAGCGCGAAGGAAGTGGAATAGACTCCACGACCGACAAACGACAAAGCCTTGGCATTCAAGACGCCGCCTGTCAAAGCCCCGCCTCTTAAAACCTACGACGAAGTCGCAAACGAAACAGTTCTTTTCCCGAGGCGGCGTGCTCGCGCGGGTTTCCGGAGGTGCCCTGAATTCCATACCTCCAAAATGTTTTGATTATCAGACTCTCTACGGCCTACTTTTCGCCTCTATCACGATTGCGTTCGCTGCTTGAATCTGCGGATTACTTCGCAGCGCCGAAGAATTTGATTATGTAGGCCTCACTGCTCTCGACTGGTGCGCCCGGTGCTCCGGGATAAAATAGCTCGCACTTCACACCGATTTCTTGGCAATGCTCCTGGAGCTTCACACCAAAGTTCGCTGTGTGAGTGGGATCTTTCTCCTCCTGACCCATTGCAGGCGGAGTTCTGAAGGCCAAGTAAACTGGCGGATCATCCGGAGTCACCAGCGCATAAGGCGAATACTCCTGAATCCAAGGCAGTAGAGACTCCCGCTTTGCTAGGAATTCATCGAAGGGAGCTCCGACGAGACCGAAGGCATGTCCGCCGTAACGACTGTTCGGCGTCCATTCTTTCATCTGAGCCGGATCGAGAGTCGTCTGGGCACCATCCACCGCGGCGAAGGAAAGCCGAGAGGACTCGCGGGCGATGGGATCGTCACTCTTCGGATCGGCCAGATCATCGTGAAAGGCCAGCCAGAGTGAAGTGCAGGCACCGGCAGAGCCACCGGACGCTCCAATTCTCGTCTTGTCGATCCCCCACTCCTCCGCCTTGCTTCGGATCATCTGGATCGCACGCGCAGCGTCGGTGAGAGGGGCTTTCACCGGAGGCTCGACTCCGTCCTTGATCGCCTCTGCGATAAAGCGGTACTCGACCGATGCGACCGAGATTCCCGCCGCCAACAATTTTGGCAACATCCCGTTCACGGCGTTACGATTTCCAGCATTCCACCCTCCGCCGTGGATATAGACGAGCACGGGCGTCGGCTTGTCGGATTCTGCCTTCCAGAAGTGAAACGCCTGTTTCGGGTGAGGACCGTAGGCGACATCGTAATAGGTCGGATCAGGAATCGGCGGATTGGCAGCGAGGAATTGCGCGGCCTCCTTAGTACCGACTTCTCGAATGAAAATATTCCGCCAGCGGATCTCGCCTCCATGAGTCTGGAGCATGATGGGACCTTTCGCAGGAACTGCCGCTTCCTTATCGAAATAGTTCGCCATACGAGCACCGACCACGACTCGCTTCCCATTCAGCGTCACCCAGACGCGATCTCCGATCATCTTGATCTCGTAGCTGTTCCACTCGCCAAAAGGCTTGTCTGCTTTCTCGATGGGGTCGCGCCCTAAAGTCTTCACTGGATTATTAAACAGGCCCCCAGAACCGAGATGTGGGCGACGATCTGGCTTTTCCGGATTGAAAACCTGCGTCTCATCCCATATCTGAACCTGCGGTTCTCCCCGCAGGTAGATGCCGCTGTCAGCACCGGGAACTGTTTTATATTCGATTTTCAGGATAAAATCACCAAAATCCTTCTCTGTCGTCGCATAGGGACCAGTGCCGGGATTGACCAACTCCCCATTTTCGACGGTCCAATGGCTGGCGAATTCCTCTCGCTGTTTCGCTCGATCTTCCGCCTTTTTCGCCTCATCCTTGATCCTTTCGGTCAGGTGAGGATTCCATCCATACCATCCCTCTAGATTTTTTCCGTTAAAAATCGCGTGAAATCCCTTCGGCGGCGTCGCCTCGTCGGCGACAGCGAACAGGGAAACTGACAGCAAGAGCAAAAGAATGCGGTGTAGCATGACGGTGATAATAACGAATCCTTCGCCTTCGTCGAGTCGAAGAAATAACGGAGTCGCGCCAGATGGTCGATTCGAGAATCCCTTACTCACGAGATTTTCTCTCGCCTGAATACTTGCGGACATCTCATTTTCATCCACGTTGATAGACATTCGCTCCATTCACTCCGGCTCCGGATTGAAGCGGCGCATCGTCGTGACACAGAATCTCTTCTGCTATGCCCGTTTTCCCCATCAACATGCCCCAACTGGGCGACTCGATCGCCGAAGCTATCGTGCGCGAGGCTCTCGTTTCGCCCGGAGACACCGTCCAGGCCGACCAGAATTTATTCGAAGTCGAGACCGATAAGGCGATGATGGAAGTCACAACTCCCTGTGCAGGCACCATTGTAGAAATTATCGCCGTGATCGGAACGAGCTATCCGGTCGGCTCTCCTATCGCCGTGATCGAGGCGACGACTGAAGACGCCGTCAGAGCAGGCCTTCTCCGCCCCGAAGACTCAGGCGAGATCGCCCTTGCAAAAGTAGCAACAAGCGCAGCAGCAAACGGAGAAACAAGTGCAGAAGGCAGCGCAAAAGCAGACGAGAATCTTCACTTCGCAGTGGATCAGAGTGAAGTCATCACACAAAAGGCTCCGCTATCCGTCCAGCCGACCATCGAAGGCGGACTCCCTGTCCCGGTTCGCTCCAGTGTCTATCTCAGCCCTCGCCTGCGTCATCGCATGGAGGAACTGGGCCTGAACTCCGCCGACCTCGCCGGCCTTCCCGGTAGTGGAGCTGGCGGGCGTGTGACCGTGGAAGATTTTGAAAAATTTATCCGCGAGCTGGATGAGAGTCGCATGACCGATGCCTCCCCCATGCGCATCGCCGTTGCTGATTCCATGCGGAGGAGCTGGACTCGCCCTCTGGCCACCGTGACAGTCCCCGTGGGCATGGATGCTCTGCTCGCACATCGCGCCTCTCTTTCTGTCAAGCCGGGTATCACCCTGTATGTCATGCGTGCATTGGCGCTCGCCATAGCGGAGAATACGGCTGTGGCAGGACGTCTGATCGGGAGCAAGATCATCCACCCGAACGTGATCGATATCGGATTCGCAGTAGAAGCTGAAGACGGCGTCTTGGTCCCCGTGGTACGCCATGTGGATCAACACCCTCTGAGCGATCTTTTATCGAGCTACGACGATTTAGTGCGCCTCGCCCGCGAGCGTCGCCTGCCAAAAAGCGCTATGGGCGGAGGGATCGCTACGATTACCAACGTCGGTCCATTTGGGATCACCGCCGCCAGCCCCATCCCTCTGCCGGAACAGAATCTGGTCCTCGGCCTCATGGCTGGGCGTCGCGTACCTGTCTGGGACTCGGGGACCAATACCTTCGTTCCAAGAATGGAGTCGAACTTTACCCTCAGCTTCGACCACCGTATCCTGGATGGTGGAGCGGCAGGTCGTCTCCTGCTCCGCATCGCAGAGTTACTCCAGTCACCAGAGAGCCTCTGATTGAACAGGGGCAATGAACAGGGTAGAGCCACTCAGCCAACCCTGTTGAATCAGACTTCTCTGAGCCGACGCCTCAATTCGTCGGAATCAGATTGCCGATCACGAAATCCTTCCAATAGCGAATGATGGTCTGATTCGGCAGAAAAGTCTCGTCTTCCCCGGGATTGGCCTCTGCATTCGGAATCTTCGTAACCTCGCCGGTTCGGACGTTGCCGAAGGAACCAGTTCCCCGATTCAGGGGAAGCAACTTCACCGGGCCACCTTCCGCCGCAGCCTCCTTCGGAAGACGCGCTTCGACCATCGATAGAAGGTATTGCTTGGCAAAGAACTCGACCACTTCGCTATTTTCTCCCTTTCCCCGAAACTCCCGCCCATTCGTCCAATTCGTTTGGCGATTCTTGACCTTCTCCAGCACCGAGACCGTGTGATTCTCCGTATGCCACTGCTCAGGGCGGCTCGAATATTGTCCCCACATGAGGAGCATCGGAATCTTTACCGAAGCATCCGTTGGCTCAGCATCGTAAAATCCTCCGTCATAGAGAGCGACTGCGATCACACGATCCGCGTTTTGTTGAGCGAAGTTGTAGGCAAAGGCGGCTCCGCTGCGCTCCGACCCATAGATTGCGATCGGGGCATTCGCCAGATCTGGTTGTTTGAGCTTCGAGGCAAAACTGGATAAAGCTGTGAACACCGCCTTCCCACTCCCCTTTTCAGGAAACAGGAAGTCCTCAGCCTTCGTCGGATCCCTCTGTGACATGTGCGCATCATACGTCATCAGAGCCATTCCAAATTTCGTCTGAAACACCCCCCAATATCCTGTCCCTCTTTCATGCTGAGCTAAATAGCGAAAAGATCGACCAAAGTCGTCTAATGAGATCAGCAGAACGCCTCGAATCTTTCCCGTGGGAGCCTGCATCATGAATGAGAGATTCCCCACATTCGTATCGATCCATCCGGGATACATCTCGCTGAACTCTGATTGGGGTGGTGCCTTCATCTCTTCTGGCTTTTCCGGAGTTGGCGATCCCTCCTTCATTGCATCCGATTTCGCCACCTCGCCTTTTCCGCCAGCCAGATCCACAGTCTCGCCATTTTTCGCACGAAGATACGCTGCGTGAATCTCCGGATGCTGCTGCGCTAAGGTGGCCAAATCCAGTTTATCCCAAGAGATTTCTATCGGAGCACTATCGGCAGCCATGCTCACCTTCAGCCCGCCTGGAGTCGCCGAGAGCACTGCATGGAAGTCCACTTCTCGCCCGTTCGATCCCTTGAGTATTATCGCCTCAGCAGGAATCGAACAAAGAATTATCCCCAGTGCTAACAGAATGCTGCTCCCGGCTTTCATAGAAAATATCGTCCTCATAAAATCAGCGCGTATCGAAATCGGTATCGCGAATCGGTATTGCTCGATCAGTCGTCACTCTGTTGTAGGCGATTCTAAGTATCCATGACAAGAAAAAGCCGATTTCAGGACGATGAAATTATCTAAATCTATCAAAAATGAGATAGTTTTCATTTTTAATTTACATTTTTAATATTAACCATATCATCAAAATTATACTTCGTATGAGGACAATATTTACCATCCTGTTTTCCCTCCTTTTTATCCCTGCCGCCTTCGCCCAGACGAGCGGAGGACTCAACCAGGCGGAAGTGATCGGTCCATTTCTGAATGGCGCTCTGCCGCCAAGAACTCCACGCCCCTCCACTGGTAGTTGGAAGCTGGTGAATGCCTTTCCGAAACTGACATTCATCGATCCCGTGCAAATGCTACCAGTCCCTTATTCAAACCGGTTTTTGATCCTCGAGAAAAACGGTCGAATTACCGTATTCGAGAATAATAAGGCCACGACTTCCAAGACCGTTCTGCTCAACGTCAGTTCACAGGTGCAGTCCACACACGACAGCGGAATGTTGGGAGCTGTTTTCCATCCGGATTTCGGAAATCCATCGTCTCCGAATCGTCATTACCTCTACGTTTACTACCGATATACCACCAACAAAACGCAATTGGACAAGGCCTATTGCCGCCTCTCTCGATTTACTTGGGACCCATCCACTAACGTCATTGCCCCCTCCTCAGAGTTTATTCTGATCAACCAATTCGACCAGCACAACTGGCACAACGGCGGCGGTCTACTCTTCGGCCCCGATGGATTTCTCTACGTTTCCACGGGAGATGAAGGTGGATCGAATGATCAGTTCAAGAGCAGCCAGAAGCTCAATGGTGGCCTTCTTTCTGGAGTGTTGCGCATCGATGTGGATAAGGATGCAACGCGCAGCCATCCCATTCGTCGCCAGCCACTCAGTCCGATCACACCGCCTTCGGGATGGCCCGCCAGCTACTCTCAGGGCTACTATGTGCCCAATGACAATCCTTGGCAAAGCCCCACCGGAACTCAACTGGAGGAATTCTGGGCCATCGGTACTCGCAGCCCCCATCGCATGACTCTCGATCCGCTGACCGGAGATATCTGGCTGGGAGACATCGGCCAGAACACGCAGGAAGAAATCAGCAAAGTCGTACGAGGAGCGAATCTCCAGTGGCCCTATCGCGAGGGTTCCGTCGCTGGGCCAAAGGCCAAGCCATCACCCCTGATCGGAACTGACCAGCCACCTGTGTACGCCTACGGACGATCAGTCGGTGGGTGCGTGATCGGCGGCTATGTCTATCGCGGCTCTCTGCATCCGGAACTCTATGGGAAATACATCTTCGGTGATCATAACAACGGCCTGATCCGGTCTCTGGACACCAGCGGGTCCTCCCCGGTTGTCACCACACTGACGACTCTTCAGCGCCACGGTCCCGGTCCGAAGAACGGGATGAGTTCCTTCGCTGTGGACGCTTCCGGTGAGATCTACGTTCTGGCACTCGCTGGAACTGACTTGGATGGCGGGATCGTCTATCGCTTGGAAAAATCTACCGAGGGCGTGCCAGAACCTCCGACGCTATTATCGCAAACCGGAGCATTTACGAATCTACAAACCATGACCGCAGCCCCGGGATTAATTCCCTACGGAGTCATCCAGCCTCTGTGGTCTGACGGAGCTGAAAAACAGCGCTGGATCGCCATTCCCAACGACGGGGTACCGAACTCTCCTAGCGAGCGCATCGGCTGGTCAGAAGAGGGAAACTGGACATTCCCCATCGGCACAGTGCTCGTGAAGCACTTCGAGGTACCGGGTCGACGTCTGGAAACACGCTTCTATCTCCAGGGGGAAGGCGGTGACTGGTTCGGGTTCACCTACCGTTGGCACCCGGACGGTAGCGATGCTGAGTTGCTGCCTGAAGCTCCACTCGACGAGAACTACACCGTCACCGGAGTCACCCGCACTTGGCACTTTCCGGGGCGGAATGAGTGCAATGCCTGCCATACCGACGCCACAGGCAAGGCTCTGAGCGTGAGAACTCGCCAGCTCAATCGCGATTTCTTCTATTCTGCGACCGGTCGTACAGCAAACCAGTTGGTGACGCTGAATCGGCTCGGGTTTTTCTCCCCCGCCATCGACGAGTCGAGACTCAGCCAGATGCTGACCCTCAAGGCTCAGGATGACTCATCGGCAACGCTCGAACGCCGTGCCCGCAGCTATCTCGACGCTAACTGCTCGCACTGCCACCAGCCAGCCACTCCGACTCCGGCAGAATTCGACGCTCGACTCACCACCGTGCCTTGGTTGCAAGGACTGATCGCAGAGGACGCTGTCGATGATCTGGACATCACCGGCGCACAACTGATCAAGCCCGGCGACGTGGCGCGATCCGTCGTGTATCATCGTCTCGGATCCACCGTGAAAAATATCGCCATGCCTCCCATCGCGAAGAACGTGGTCGATGCCGCAGGGATGCAGTTGCTGTCCCAATGGATCAACAGTCTCGATCCCACACTCGCTCCCGGCATGTCTGGCATGGGAAACCCCACTCCAGGAGACCATTCACCCCCCAGTCTCACTCTTTCACTGCCTGGCGGCCCTTCGCAGAGTCAGTCTCCCTTTACTGCGACGATCACGGCTAACAAGCCGATCGTAGGCCTCTCACTGTCGGATTTCACCGTTCAGAACGCGACTCTGTCTGAGCTTTCAGGGTCTGGAGCCTCGTGGACGGTCAAGATTACCCCCACGCAGCCAGGCAGCGGCTCCATCGCTCTCGCCTCCGACCGCGTAATCGATGCGAGCGGAAACGCCAACCTCGCCGTAGCTCCCGTCAGCTTCAACTACCAGCCGCAGGGGCTTCTCAGCAATGCAGGCTTCGAATCGGGACTCAACGACTGGGATTATGGTCCCTCCGTCACAACTGTGCCCACTGCTCACGGTGGAACCAAGGCTGCCTCGCTCGGGACATCTACCTGGCTGGTGACCAATATTTCTGTAGAGGCGCTGAAAAACTATCTTTTCCAAGGATGGATCAAGCCCGCCACAGCCAATGCCCACGCCGAAGTCGGCCTCACATTCTGGGATGCAAATGGCGTTTGGATCGACGACCGTATCCTAGCCGTTTCTCCGGGAACGAGCTGGGCTCCCTTCCAGATCGCCTTCACAGCCCCTGTGAGTGCGATGCATGTCTCCGTATGGGCCGTCACTGGAGCCAGCGGCGGCCTCTTGGTC
This sequence comes from Verrucomicrobiota bacterium, assembly GCA_963205275.1. GTDB lineage: Bacteria > Verrucomicrobiota > Verrucomicrobiia > Verrucomicrobiales > DEV007 > Arctic95D-9. The sequence goes on from CAUJIH010000045.1 coordinate 40,271, forward strand.
GATGATATGTCCGTCGAACTCGGTGGATCGGGTGAGCCTCGCCCCACCTTTACCTCCAGCCATGTGAATCTACTGAATAATGGCGACTTCGAAAGCGGCATTCCCCCGTGGGATACCGGCGGCAGCGTCACCCTGTCCGCGACACCGCGCAACGGTCAAAAGGCAGCTCGACTGGGGATTGAGTCTTTTGTGGTACAGACAAAAGTCACTACCCCCGGTCAGCGCATCGCTCTCGCCGGATACTATCAGGCACAGGGGATCACTGATCGTGCAGAGATCGGCTTCTCCTTCTGGGACGCCAGCGGAAACTGGATCACAGATCGCTCGATTTTCATCGATCCGAGCAATACTTACACTCCCTTTCTTGTTGATACCAGCGTTCCGGAGGGCTCTGCCACTCTAACGCTTTGGGTGTACAATCCAGAAAAAGGTCAGATCGATCTGGATGATCTGGTATTCTTCTATCCAGACGAGCAGATTTCTAACAATCTATTCAGCAACGGTGACTTTGAAAGCGGAGCCACCAATCCTTGGGATACGGGTGGAACCAACGTACAGATCACCAGCGACGCCTATGCAGGAAGCAAAGCAGCACTGCTCGGAGCCGATTCTTTCCTCGTTCATAATCAAGCCGCGATTTCCGGTGACACGTACACTCTCTCCGGAGTTTACAAAATCACCGATGGCAGTAGTGGCGAGCGCGAAGCAGGATTCTCCTTCTGGGGAGCACAAGGACAGTGGCTCGGGGATTCGATCACCACCCTCACTCCGGTGGGCAACTTCACCCCTTTCACTGTCGCGGGAGAAGTGCCCGCAGGCACCGCTTCCCTGTCCGCTTGGATCTGGACTGGCGTGAACAGTGGCCGTCTCGTCGTGGATACCCTCTCCCTCACACGCAGCGCCCCTGTGAATGGAAACTTAGCCCTACTCGCAGGTGCTCCGGCAGAATCCCCGGAAGCCGCGCCCACGATGCTGATGGCACTGAAGAGCAATCGAACAATTGATCTGGGCGACCTCTCATCACAGCCCTCGATTCAGTCCGCCTTCGGAGTCTCCTCCCCCGTTCTCGACTCGGCTGGATGGAGATCGAAAAGTGGACGAATCACAGAGACAACTGGCCCGTCACCCAAGGGGACGAAGACTCTGGCCACGACAATCAACGGACGTGGAATCGTCGCCGTTCGATACTCTTTCACAGGGGCCGCACGCAGCGCAGCCCTCGTGCTCCTGATCGACGGAGTAGAAAACGGTCGTGTCCTTGTGGATGGCTCATCCGACTGGCGCACTTTGTCAGCCTCGATATCATCAGACGGCCCTCACGCTGTGGAACTGCGTCTTGTCGGCGAAGGAACGGCGAAAGCAGCCGACCTCTCAAAAGTTCGCGTGAGCCTTGGCGACTTCCGCTTCGTGCCGGGTTCGCCTCATTTCCAGCCAGATCTGGCCATCGCCGTTCGAGGGAAGCGCCTCATCGGAGTGAATATCTTTAACAAGACCACCGCACGCCAGCAGGCGCAGATTACGATGAGTCGACGAAACTCCGCCATGTTCCGAATGTCCTTGCGCAACGCCTCATCAGCGAATCGCGACAGCGCTCACATCACCGGACCTGTCACCTTGCGAGGATATCGTGTCTCTTATACCCAACTTGGAGCAAAGAAAACCAACGTCACGGCGGCTGTCGCTGCCAGAAGACACGAAACTCCCGTTCAGAATCCAAGAGCCGCCGGACTATACGATATTCAGGTGACCCGAACCACGAAACGCTCTCCCCGAGCCTTCTCTGGGATCATTCGAGCCAATTCCGTTCTGGACGGACGGCGAGCAGACGCGGTCCGAGTCAGTGGGAAGTAATCGACACGACCAGAAAATATCATGGTTCGGCATGAGCCGGACCATGATGGAATCCGGATTCCCTCACTTCAGCACTTCATCAAGACGCATGATCTGCTGAGCGATCATCCAGCGATAAACATCGTAGTCGGCAGAACCCCAGAGATCATCATGCTTGTACTTCGTCTGGACTCGGATCGCGTTCCAGATCGAATCGAGATCGGCTTGCGCCTCTCCAGCCCGCTTCTGCGCTTCTTTGTTATCGCTCTTCTTCGCCTCGGCGATCTTTTGTTCCAGAGTATAAATGTAGCGATAATCATCGTAGCCTTCGCGGAAGGATTCCCACAGAGTCACTGGGACAGGCGTGCCGTCAGCTTCATGTCGATTGAAAAAATCGGAATTTCGCCCATCTAAGTAGTTATAGGGATTCCCCGTGCTGGAAGAATAAATCCAAGGGATGAGCACGCGGAATCCGCTGCGCCAAAAGCCGAAACCGTAGGTCATGCGAGCACCAGAGGTGGGAGTATGGTCGTTCTCGCCGCTGACGTGGTTGGGGTAGCACCAGTATTCCACGCCCCGCGCCTTCGTGTCGGCGAGAATGGTATCTCGGTCGGGAGCAAAGGGCTGCGTGCACCAGACATCGACGAAGGGGCGCATCGGATCGAACTGCTCGTGCGTGGGATCAGCCGTCACGTAGGTGCGAACACCAGCCGCTTTGCAGCCGCGCAGAACCTTCACCATGAAGGCGACCGAATTCGGATCCGTCCCTGGTTCATCGACGGGATAATACAGAAATTCGGGAAGCCCGCGCTCCTTTCTCCCCGCCTCGATTGCCTTCACCATGGCCGTGATTTCCTTCTCGAACTCGGGCACAGGGTCCTTCACTCCCGCAAGATGCGAGCCGGGATACTCCTTCATATATTTATAATACACACCACTAGAGTTGATATGCGCAACGATGGGAGTCACGAAGTTGTGCTTCTTCCACAGAGCGACTTTCTCCTCCATCAGAGCCCAGTTGATCTCGAATTTCCCCTCGGCATCTGCTGGTGGACACCAGATCCCTGACACCACATTCTTCGTGCCATGAGCGAGCATATCGAGCATTTCAAGCTCGGAACTACGACGGTAATATTCTTTCGATACATCGTCGGGCGCTCGATAGGCACTATCGAGCGGATCGTGATAATAGATGCCGTAGATCTTCGAAGGATCTTCCCTCAGCTTGATCGGGAGGACGCGGAATTTGACCGGCACCTTCACCTCCGCCTTTCCATCGCAAGAAAGCGTGACCGTGCCACTGTATTGCCCGGCGGGCGTATCCTTCGGTACATGCACAGTCAGCCAGAATCGCTCGCTCTGCGCCTTCGTCAGGGGAACGGAGTCGAAATGCTCCAGCACGTCCGGAACCCATCTCCATTGATACTTCACCGTGTAATTAGGTCTCGCCCGCATGTAACGAACGTGACGGATGTCGATATTCTTCGCTGGGATCGGCCCGATGTCACTAACCGTCACCCTAGCCGAGCCGAAATCCCGTAGAGGATACACAGCCAGAGTCAGAGGCTCGTATTCACCCGGAGTGGCGAAGGCGAGCAATTCGGGACTCATATCCTCTGCACGAGGCGCTGTATGCGGGAAGATCGGCTCCACGTAAGGCCTCGAATAGGCGACAAAACCACGCTTCTCATCAGCCTCGGAGAGAGTGGGAAGCGGCTCGGGTGAGGATTGAATCTCCTTCCATTTCGCCCACTCATCCGGTGGGAGCAGCCACGTCCATTGCTTAATCGGTTCTAGGATCTCCGAAATCACCTGAGCATCCTCCGTCGTCGGCCAGACGACGATGGCATTGACGGCAAACTTGCTGCGCGGCGAGAATTTGATCTCCAGAGGATCATCGCCTTCGACACTTGTCGCGAACTCGACAGGCGCAAAGCGATACGGCCCCTCGATCTGGACACGCTGCGTATCATTTCCCACGGTGACATCAAAGTCCAGAACCTGGAAGCGATGGATGTCACTGCCACCACAGACTAGGAACACTTTGTATCCTCCAGCCGGCAGTTTGATGAGAAAACGGTTCTCCTGCGTACCGGTAATCACATCCTCGGTGATTGGACTCGTCAGCATCGGAGGATCCTGATCCTCCTTACTGTCCCCCTCTTTGCTCTGGATGACCTGGGCACTGGCTTTCAGTCCTTCCTTACCCTGCCACCCAAAACCAGATTCCTGCGAATAAACCGTCGCGGCAGTGACACGCTCGAATCCATTCCAAACAGCGGATTGATCAGTGCCCATATCGTAGAGGCGCGGAGCCGCCGTGACAGACTGAGCGATCAGTGGCATTACTAGCCCTGCGACGAAGACTGTTACACGGTGAAAGAAAGGAATTTCAAAAAGAAAACTTTTCATAAGAATCAATGATGGGTTCGAAGTTCTATGCAACGCTGTTCAATGCCAAGGAGATTCGACGATTCGAATTTGCGAACTCACTGCCTCTCCGCCTTCAGGAGTGCCCGTTAACTGATAAGTGCCTGGCTTGATTTCCGCAGTACTGAAAGGAAGAGCGAGGCGATTCTTCCCGCGACCACTCACGAAATCTCCCGTCAGCACTGACTTCCCATTCTGTATGAGAGCCAGAGTCACCTTCTTCTGCTCACCAGATGGAATCCCCGAGAAAACAAAGTCTGCTGCGATCACCCGTGCATTGGTGAACGTCACGAGATTCTCCGCACTGAATTCTAGGAGGATGGGCTTCGCATAGCGCAGAAGAGCGACCTCATCGATGTGAAAGTCGATCTGATCACCGTCCTTGTAGTTGCTCTCAGCGATATTGAACTGAAGCCCACGAACATCATTCGGATGAGCGAGTTTCGAGATCGGAATCTGCACTTCCAGCCACTGATTTTTCTTCAGATCGGACAGGGTGAGACTGAGAGTATCGGATTTACTATCCCCCTGCTGGATCGAGAGGCCGACGGGGATTCGCGGCAATTCGGACCGAGTCGTGTTCGCATAAATCCAGAAGTGCAGATAATCCCAGTCTGTCCAATCCGTGATTCCCCCCTTCAGCGAAAGACCCATCCGAGGCCAGCCGATCGGGTATTTCGCCTCTCCTGCGTGGTAGTCCACGGGGACGTGCCAATGGACAATCGAAGCACCCGTTTTTGATGGACCATCCGCCGATGCGACCGACGATTCACTCGGATACCACTGACTCGCTTTGCTGCCGTCAGAGAGAATCTGCTTTTCAGTCGGCGGAGCAGGCGAATCGGCGGCACAAATCGCTGTCGAGAGCACACAAGTTGCGGTAAAAAGTGCGGCAGGTCGAGTGATAGAGAAAGAGCGGGGCAGTTTCATGAAAAAGGGAGCGAGTGAGCAACTAGTAAATAATACGTCTCTCGATCACGCAACAGTCGCATGATTCAGGAAAAAGTTCGATTTTAGCGTCCTCCCTCCTACGTTCCAGTTCTCACGGCATCTCTCTGCAAGTGTCTAATGTTCCATGGTCATCAGTGAAGATGCGGTGGGCCAACACCGATTTCCGAATAAACACTACCGCCTACGCATCACCCAAAAACGCACACTTTACGCCTACCGCCTAGGCAACGCAAAAGCGGCGCTTCACGCCGCACTCCAAAGCCTGCGGCGCATGTGAAGTGAGCGGCGCGAAGCGCTTTGGAGTGCGGTGGCCTGACACCGCTTTCCTCTGACGGCTCGTCTGCTCACAAGGTCTCCAAACCACCCCTCCCCCCCTGAAACTTCATAATTCATAATTCATCCTTTAAAAACTCTTTCCCTTCTTGCGTGAGTAGTCTCATCAGCTTGGGATGGATGAAGAGCTTCTCGCGTCCAAAGAGCATCTCCTCCAGCACCCCGATGGCGACCAGTTGCTTACGAGGGCGGCGCACGGGACTCGGCGCACGCGCATCTCCATGCCTTTGAGCTTACTGCACACGTCCTCCGCTGTGCGGGTGCTGAGCGGATGCTCGGCAAGTGAGCGAAACCCTTCCGGCAGGGCTTGTCCGTAGCGGAGTGCCTCCTTGGTGGCGGCATCGGCTTGGTCGCCGAAATTTCGGTAATGGAAGAGGCGGTCGGTGCTTGTGACGATGTTCTCGATCTCCAAACTCGCCCGTGCCTCTAGCAGAGGAAGGGTATTGATCAGCATCCCCTGATTCGGCAACAGCTCCGCTACGCCCTCCAGCTCCGCTAGTGCTGTTCGTGCCGTAATGACTGTTTCAAGACGGCCTTCGATTCCAAGTCCACCGCTGGTGGCAGTGGCGGCAGATCGTTGTAAGCTAGTTCCGGGTTCCAAGTGCGATGCGTCATAGGCAGCCTATCTAACTAGAAATAGGGTATGGCATGTAACATGTCGAGAAAATGTGTTACATATTTTGAAATATTGTAACAAATAGATTATGAAGGATGAAGCGCTCGATGCTATTATGTTTGGTGGTGTGCCGAAAATCTGAATTGTACAGCATTTTTCGGAATGGATGAAACAACAACTCTCACCGCATCGGATGCTCTTTTAGAAGATTTTCTGGCTTGAGGAAAGTCTGCACGCCTTTCGTCGCCTCGCGCACGGATTTCACCTGCTCCGGGGTCACGATGCTGGCTTTGTTCCCCCAAGTGTTCCGCACATAGGTCAGCACAGCGGCCAGTTCCTCGTCCTTGAGGAGCGCTCCGAAGGCGGTCATCGGTGGCACGCCTTTCGTCGGGTCGTACACCGTTCCATTCACCTCAATCGGCCCCCACAGTCCGTGCAAGGTCAGCTTGATCAGGCGATCTGTATTCCCGGTAATCCACGGACTGCTGACCAGAGGAGGATAAATATTGGAAATCCCGCGTCCGTGATCTTGGTGGCAAGTCACGCAGTGGGCGTCGCGATGAAAGACCTCGGCACCCAATCGATAGATCTGCGCCTCGGCCTTTGAAAAGCCCTCCGGCACCGTGATGATCAATTGCTGCTCTTTCTGCAAAATCGGCGAAGTGATCACATTCTTGGCCGGATCAGCGACATCCCAGTGGTAGCGCACGGTCTCTGCTGCCTTGACTGCATGAGGCTGGGGCGAGGCCAGGACAGCGTCGAGCAGACTCCGGTCTCGGACGTTGTGCTGCTGATGCACCCACAAGGCTTCCAGCAAGAGCCGAGCGTCCTTCTCATCCTTGGGATCGAGTGTTTTCACCCAGGCATCCGTGGCATCAATCACGTCTCGAGTCGGGCGAGCGCTCAACTCCACCCGCGTCCTGTGGCGCACGCCCAGCGTGGGATGGCGAAAGTTTTCGAGCAGTTCAGGAATTGTGGCCCCTGCGATTTTCACAGGCTTCTGGAGCGGTCGCCCCTGATGGACGATGCGATACACTCTGCCGTGTTTCTTGTCGCGATTGGGGTCGCGAATGTTGTGCTGCATGTGTCCGATGATGACGTTTTGCCAATCAGAAACATAGAGAGCGCCGTCCTCTCCAAAAATCGCGTCGGTGGGACGAAAGTTTCGGTCCTCGCTCACGAGCAAATCCCGCACCGGAGTGCCCCAGACCTCGCCGAAGCCGAATTCTCTCGTGGCGTCCTTGTAGCCCTCGCGGTGGAGCTTGTATTCCTTGATCCCGAGGAAGCCGATGGTGTTGCAGATAAGAAAATCTCCTTGCATCTCGTCGGGGAAATTGGTGCTGGAGACGATCTCATCGGCGGCTACGGGACGCACTTCCTTCGTCAGCAACTCCCGCATTTTGAAGCGCTTCGTCTCGGGATCAGGCAGCACCTGCCAGGCTCGGCCGCTGGTGCCGTCATTCGCGTAGTGATAGCCCCAATCATCAAAGGAAATTCCGTGCGGATTCGGCGAATTCTCGGCATGGAGCGCGATGGTATAGCGGCGAGGATCAAAGCGATACATGCCCGAAGTCGAGACCTCCAGCGAGGGTCCCCAGGGGTGCTCGAAGTTGTGCTGCATGAAAATCCCGCTCTGCCAGTAGATGCCACCATCGGGGCCGTAGATGAGATTGTTCGCGGCGTGATGCGTATCTGCGGAGTCTGTGCCTTGAAAAATCACATAGCGCTGATCCGCTACGTCGTCGCCGTCGGTGTCTTTGAGAAAGATCAAATTGGGTTGTGAGGTGACGATCACGCCGCCGTTCCAGAACTCGAATCCGAGCGGGCAGTGAACTCGGGCGAATTCCGTACAGCGGTCAGCTACCCCATCGCCATCCTCATCGGTGAAAATCAGCAAGGCATCCTCCATGGGAGTGCCCGGCTGCCATTTCGGATAGGATTTCCAAGCAGCCACCCAGAGACGACCTTTCCCATCGACCTGCATCTGCACAGGATTGACCAGTTCGGGGAATCTCGATTCGTCGGCGAAAAGATTGACCTGAAAGCCCTCGGGCACAGTCAACTTTTTCACAGTCTCTTCCCCACTGAGATAAGTGAGCGAACCCTCCTTGTCCGCGCTGGAGCTCTTGCTGCCGCCTCCGACATTCGAGATCACGGGAATCGGCGGAGGAACATTGCTATCGTCCACCACGATGTCATCGCCCAGCGCCCTCGCCCAGATTTTTGGATCGCGATTCGCCGTCTCGACATCCAGCATACTCAGCTCGTGCTGCAACACCTCACCGTTCGTCTGGTCGTTCACGAAAGTCAGCGAAGCTCGTGTACCCCAGATATCATTGCCATCCGCCGCACGATAGCGATTGTGCCAATACCAGTTCTTGTCCAGAACAGACTCTCGCACGGAGGCGAGCACGGAATCCTCGACTTGGGGCAGTTTGCCGCAGAGCGCTTCGGCGATGATATGCCCGACTAGTCGATTTCCCCGCTCGTTCAGGTGGATGCCATTGATCGTATATGCCCCTTTTTCTCCCCCCGACTCGACGAATGCCTTGAGCGTGGGATCGAAGAGATCGACGAAGCTTACCCCCTCCTTTTCCGCCACCTTCTTCATCGCAGCAGTGTAGAGCGCCAAGTTGCGATTGTTTTCCTTGCCATCCGGCAGGTTTGGATCGCCGAGATTCTCATGGGCGATGGGGCTGAACAACACGATGCGCGGGATCGTCTTTCCATTCGGACGCGCTTCTCTCAGATCGTGAATCATTTCTACAAGCGACTTTTCAAAAACCGATAATCCCGCCTCTCCGGCCCAAGCCTCGTTGTAGCCGAAAAAAGAAAAAATCACGTCAGCCTCGGTTAGACGCAGATAATCCGCCATCTCTAGGAAGCCTTTCTGACGTGAGTAATGTCCCACGCGGTCGCCAGTGATCGCGAGATTCCGGAATCGAAGATGCGCTTCCGGTTTCGCCACCTGAAGCCAGGTCTCCGTCCAGCCGTCGTGCTGCATCCGGTCGGCTAATCCATTCCCGATCACCGCCACGACATCATCGGTGGAAAAAGCGAAGGGTGCAGGATCGCGATAAGCCTTCGGCACTGGCACCGGCATGACAGGAGCGGGCGTGGGATTCCCGAGGAAGGAGAAAAAAGCGATCTTCGGGGAATCTCCGAAGGAAAGCAGAATCGATCCCTCCGGAGCAGGATTATTCTCTCGGACAAAGACTGGTTTACGCTCTGCATCCAATAATTCGAGCCGGAATCCCTTCAGTCGCTCGACGAATCCCTCTCGGTTCCAGATTTGCACCGATGCAATGGGCCGGAGCGAACCGATATCTAGCTCCCACCACGGTTCCGCATCCAGTCCTTCCTGCGTATGCGTCTGACCCTTAGCGGAAAAATCCGGTGATTTGTTTCCGTCGATGGCTCGCTCCGGGACTCCGCCCGATCCGACCGAGGACTGGCTGGCCTTACCTTCGGGAGCGACATTCTTCCCACCGCTCATCACCTCGACCTCGGCCAGCGTGAGGACGCGCTTCGGACCACTCAGGGAAATGCGAACATAGCGAGCTTGCGGAAGATCTTCTGCGCGTGCGATGGAGAAAAGCGGTAGCATCAGGAACGCCGAAAGCGATGCAAAGAGTCTCAGGTTCATAAAAAAGAATGTGAAGGGGCAAAATCGAAACAGTGTAGCGTCTCACAGCCCTGCCTCACCGCGCAAGTCCATGATGATGCGATCACCTCAGTCCTCGTGGCCTACTTCTCCAGCCACTCGCCTGTATTCGCATCGAAGATCGGCGTTTCAGCTCCTTCAGCCTCCATCGAGATCGTCTCTACCTGAATTCCGAGCAAGCGCTTGTCCTGCGATTCCTTTTGATGCGCCTGCGGAACCCAGCCGCGACAGCGTATCTCAAGATCGTAATGATCACTCTGCACGGCTGGAAGTGACACCCGGATTTCCCTTTGATTCGGGGAAAATTCGATGATTCGCTGATCATCGAGCCAGAGCCCTGATTCCGCGTCCAGTGCCACGGCGGGACAGTGTCCGATCAGAGTCAGCGTATAGGATTTGCCCGGCACCGCAGGCAGGCGAAGACGAGAGACCGGATGCGACCAGCGACGAGGATGCTCCGGCCCAAACCACCCACGCAAAAAACGTCCATCGCCCTCCTCGCCGATGCGGATGCGATAGTGCTCACGCGCTTTCTCCGTCCACTCGATGGATTCTGCTTCATTCAGTCCAGCCTGCGTCCGCTTACCCGCTGCATTTTCGAATAAGAATCCTCCCGGAGCCTGATTTGCTGTCAAAATCGCGGAGAGCACGGCCTTCCCCACTGCGACGTGCAGGTGATCCTCGCCAAAAGTGCAGCCCTGCACGATCGCTCGCCCCGCATCCACCTGGATCGCCGGGCTCCCCTGCCCCGTATTGTCCCAATTTTGGAAGATGCAGGCGTTCGCAGTGACCTGACTCTGGAATGACCTCATCCAGATACAACGATCGATCGGCCCCCAGAAAGCACAATTCGTCAGGCTGACTTTCCCTTGATTCTCCGCAGCGATCTCGACACACACCGAATCCTCACTGCCCCAGCGACCGACGAATTCACCGTTGGTGATCGCGAGTCCCATCGGTTGAGATTGCTCCACCAGCACGGCACGACGGCACGAATCTGCACCGATTCCGGAGAAATTCCCGTTCGCAGCTCCTTTTTCCGATGCCCCAAAGTGGTATCCGATCCCGTATCCGAAGCAGAAAGTATTGCTGACGTACTCCCAGTCTGTCCGTTCGAAAGAAAAAGCTGTGCCGTTGATGTTCACCCACTGACAGAAAGGGTCGTCGTGCTTGTAATGAACTCCAAAAGGCCAGAAGTGAACGTTTTCCACCCGTCCGATATCGTAGCACTCGTCTACATGCAATCCTCGCCATGAAGGATAGCCGGTCACGTTCCGCACCAGATGACGGGCACCTCTGACAAGACGGATACCCTCGTAGGGATTGAGAAGCAGAGTGTCGAGAACGGCGGTATTCTCCTGTCCCGGCGCATTCGCAATACAGGGGGGATACGGCACCGGTGGCACGTCCGTGATCTTCCACTCCGGATAGACAACCGCGAGACCAGCGACTACGGCATTGTGTCCGGCCAGAGTAATGAAGGCGGAGGCCTCCGGATGATTGCGTCCAGCAAAAGCCTGCAAGATCGTTCCGCCCGCAGTCGAAGTGACCGCACTTCGAAAGACGCCCTGTAGGGTGACGTTCGCAGGAATCGACAGATTCCCCGTGATCCGATAGGTTCCCGCCGGAACATCGACCACACCGCCTCCCGCCTTTCCCGCCTTATCGAGCAGTGATTGAAAAATCCCTGTATCATCCGCCACGCCGTCGCCCTGCGCTCCCGCTTCTCGCACATTCCAAGGCGAAGCCGTCACCCATCCGCCCGAGAGCAGGAGCACGAAAAAAGCAGAGACAATTTGCACGGATCGCATGACGGAAGAAGGAAATCGACTCCATCATTCTCCCTCATTACGTCTTTGCATAGGAGAAAGAGACGGTTCAGATTGGCAAGATGCCTCGCAGTGGTCTGATTTTAGCCTTTTCCCTTCTTATCCTCTCTCTCCGCCTCACTGCGGCAGAGGAAGTAAGTCTGACTTTCGAAAAAGATGTGCGCCCCTTGCTCAAAGCGCACTGCACCCTCTGTCACGGCGAGGAAGAAAAACCAAAAGCCGGAGTCGATCTGCGCCTGCGTCGATTCATGGATGTCACGGTAGACGAGGGGAAAAAAGTTCTGATTCCGGGAAATCCAGACGCCAGCGAACTCATCGGAGTCATGGCTCGGGGTGAGATGCCCAAGAAAGGCAAGCCGATGCCGCCCGAGCATATCGAAATCATCCGGACGTGGATCGCTCAGGGAGCCAAAACAGCCCGCCCGGAACCGGAGACTCTCGCTCCTGGCCCACTGATCACGGAAGAGGATCGCTCGCACTGGGCCTTCCGTCCCGTCGTCCGCCCGGAAGTTCCGAAAATGGACGGAGTCAGCACCCCGATCGATGCTTTTCTCGCTGCGAAAATGCGCAAAGAAGGTCTGGATTTCGCCCCGGAGACAGATCGCGTCTCTTGGCTGCGTCGCGTAAGCGTCGATCTGACCGGACTGCTTCCCACTCCTGACGAAACCACCACCTTTCTCGCCGACAAAACTCCCGATGCCTACGAAAAGGTCGTGGACCGACTGCTCGCCTCCCCCGCCTACGGCGAACGATGGGCACGTCACTGGCTCGATGCGGCAGGCTATGCAGACTCGAATGGCTACACCAACGCCGACTCCGCCAGACCCTATGCCTGGCGGTATCGAGACTACGTGATTCGCTCGATTAACTCAGACAAGCCATGGGATCAGTTCATTCGCGAACAACTAGCCGGTGACGAAATGGCGGGAGTCACCCAGAACGACTATCAACAGGCTGTTCTCGATCCGAAAAAGCTGGACGAACTCACCGCGACGGGCTTCCTACGCATGGCCCCTGACGGAACGGGCGATCCGAACGACGATCCGAAGCTGGCAGAAAATCAGGTGATCGCCGATCAGATCCAGATCGTCAGTTCCTCCTTGATGGGCCTCACCCTCGCCTGTGCCCAGTGTCACGACCATCGCTTCGACCCCGTCTCCCAGGAGGATTATTACCGATTCCGAGCGATTTTCGACCCTGCCTACGACTGGGAATCCTGGCGCAAACCGGCCCAGCGACTTTACTCACTCTATACACCCGAGGATCGAGCAAAAGCGGCGGAAATCGAAAAAGCAGCCGTCGCCATCGAGGTGGAGGCTCGCACGATGAGCAAGAAATTCCTGGATGAAATCTTCGAAGTCGAGATTCTCAAACTGCCCGAAGAAGTCCGCACGGCCTATCGCGAAGCCAGAGCCACGGACAAGAGCAAAAGAACGCCCGCACAAGAGGCGCTGATCAAGAAATATCCCTCTGCCCTCGCCACATACTCCCTCAATCTCTACGACCAGAAAAAGCAGGATCTGGTGGATGCGAAGATGAAGGAGGCGGCTGATCTGCGTCTCACGAAGCCGCACGAGGAGTTCGTGATGGCACTGACCGAAGTGAAAGGGCGCGTGCCTGAATCGAAGGTTCACAACCGAGGCGATCACGATCAGCCCTTGCGGACAGTCACTCCCGGAGAACTCACGATTCTCGCCACGCCAGAGATCGCTCCTTTCAAGCCAGCAGCACTCCCCTCCGGCTCTTCCGGACGTCGTCTCGCCTACGCGAAATGGTTGACCAACGGCAAGCATCCGCTCGTCGCTCGCACCTTGGTAAACCGATTCTGGATGCACCACTTCGGACGGGCGATCGCGAACACGCCGGGTGACTTCGGACTCGGGGGCGAGAAGCCTTCCCACCCGGAATTGCTCGACTGGCTGGCGGATGAATTCGTCTCCAGCGGCTGGAAGTTGAAGCCTTTTCAGCGCATGATCGTCCTGAGTCGAGCGTATCGGCAATCCTCGGTTAATCCGGCATCGATGGATCAAGACGCCGAGAATCGCCTCTACGCTCGAAGCAGTCTCCAGCGATTAGAGGCCGAACCTCTCCGCGATTCACTGCTGGCGATTTCGGGAGCACTCGTCACCAAACAATACGGCGCTCCGAGTAAAATCGGAGTCGATCCGGCGGGCCGTGTGATCGTGGGAATCGATAAAGGCACGATCTCGAAAGCCGCTGTCGAACCAGGAGGTGAGCAGGATTTCCGTCGCTCCATTTACATCGAGACGAAACGCAGCCGCCCCCTGACCATTCTCGACATCTTCGACGCTCCCGTGATGGTGCCGCACTGTAACAAGCGCAATGTCACGACAGTCGCTCCGCAATCCCTGCTGATGATGAATGATACCTTTATTCTGGAAAACGCTCGTCGCCTAGCAGATCGACTCTATGCCGACGCTCCCTCAGACGATACCGCCCGCGTACGCCGTGCCTGGATGCTACTCTTCGGGACCAATCCCGTCGATGCAGAAGTCGCTCAGTGCCTCGACTTTATCGGTGAGCAGACGCTGGGGCTGACAGAGTATCACAAGGTCAATCCCACACCGAAACCAAAGGATCCGAAGGCCCCCATCATCGCACCCGATCCTGCCCGCGAGGCTCTTGCCAGCCTGTGTCAGGTATTGTTCAGTTCCAACCGCTTCCTCTACTTGCAATGAAAAATCAACTCTGCTCCCGACGCCATTTCCTCAAGGCGAACAGCTTCAGTCTGGGCACTCTCGCTCTGGCGACCCTGCTGAAAAAGGACGGACTCTTGGCTGCGCCCGTGATGCCTGCGATGGGTCACGACATCCAGTTCGACCTCACACCTAAAGAAGGCCACTTCCCTGGGAAAGCGAAGGCGATGATCTCTCTCTTCATGATGGGGGGGCCTTCACAGATCGATCTATTCGATCCCAAGCCCATGCTGACAAAGTATGATGGGAAGAACTTCCCTGGGGAGATCAAATACGACAACCTCGCGCAGGCCTCGTCCAAAGTCTTCGCCTCGCCCTGGAAATTCTCGAAGCACGGACAGTGCGGAATGGAATTGAGCGAACTTCTGCCGCACTTGGGTTCCGTCGCCGACGACATCTGCCTGATTCGCTCCATGAGTTCCGGCGTCAGCAACCACGCACAGGGCCTCTACGCGATCAATTCCGGGCGAGTCACTGCGGGTAATCCCGCTCTCGGATCGTGGATTACCTACGGACTCGGCAGCGAGACCGAAGAACTGCCCGCCTACATGGTTCTCTCCCATCCCGGAGGACTTCCTACATTTCAGAGCGATCACTTCACCAACGGCTGGCTACCCGCTCTGTTTCAGGGCACCGTCGTGCGAGCGTCCGAGCCGCGCATTCTCAACCTCGACCCTCCAGCCTTTCTCGCCGGAGCCGGACAGAAGCGCCAGCTCGACCTGCTGCACCACCTGAACGAAGCACATGCTGCTGAGCATCCCGGCGAACTGGATCTGCACGCCCGCATTTCCACCTACGCTCTGGCTGCGAACATGCAGACTGCGGCGAAGGAGGCCCTCGACATTTCTGGGGAACCCGATTCCATCAAAAAACTCTATGGAGTCGATAAACCCGTCACCGCCGACTACGCCACGCGCTGCCTGATCGCACGACGACTCATCGAACGAGGAGTCCGCTACGTCCAGGTGCTCAATGCCGGACAATCTTGGGATCAGCACAGCTCTTTAGTCACCGCGCTACCCAATCTCTGCGCCGCTACCGATCAGCCCTCCGCTGCACTCATCACCGATCTGAAACAGCGAGGCCTGCTCGACAGCACCGTTGTCCATTGGGGCGGTGAGATGGGCCGTCTACCCGTGTTGCAAAATGATGCGGGGCGCGAGAAATGGGGACGCGATCACAATACCTACGGCTTCAGCCAATGGGTGGCAGGCGGCGGTTTCAAAGGGGGTTATGTCCACGGAGAAACCGACGAATGGAGTCACAAGGCCGCTGTCGATGAAGTCAAACACTACGACTGGCACGCTACCTTACTCCACCTCTTCGGGCTCAATCACGACAAGCTCGCCTATAAGCACAACGGCCTAGTCGCCACGCTGACAAACAATCAGGGAGCAAGAGTCGTCACCGAACTGCTCGCGTAAGATTGGATACGACTGAATACGACTGAATACTCATATCGAATCCAGTCTTACTCGATTGGCGCAGACCTACGCAATTTGACCGCAGATTATGCTCTCTACGAAATTCGGGCAGCTCACCAAGCAGCGAACGCGGTCGCTGCAATGAGGCGGGGTACGCAAAGGTTCCCTCAAGCCCTAGCTACAGGCGATAGTCCCTTCGAGATGAGGAAGGAAACTGTTCAATCAGCTCCCTTCCTCCTTTCTCCACTCCTCACTCCAGTCCCAGCTTTTTCAGCTTCGGAGAGATCACGATGCGGCAGTATGGATTTTTATCCTTGTTCAGCTCGTAGTAATTCTGATGATAATCTTCGGCCACCCAGAATTTCGAAGCCTCGCTGACCTCTGTCACGATAGGCTTATCGTATTTCCCACTCGCGGCCAGCTTCTCTTTTGACTGCATGATAATATTCCGCTGCTCCGGCGTGTAGTAGAAAATCACGGACCGATATTGGCGTCCGGCATCGCCGCCCTGCCGATCCAGCGACGTGGGATCGTGAGCCTGCCAGAACACATCCAGAATTTCATCTAAGGTGATTTTCTTCGGATCAAACGTGACCTGAATCACCTCAATGTGGCCTGTATTACTCCGACAAACTTGCTCGTAGGTCGGATTGTCCACATAGCCGCCCATGTAGCCGGAAACCACTTTCTCAACACCTTCCAGCCTCTTGACCACCGCCTCCGTGCACCAGAAGCATCCTCCCCCCAGAGTGATCATTTCCTTCCCCGCCGGAGCTTTTTCTCCTTCTTTCATCGGTTTTTGTTCAGACGCTTTCTTATCGCCTTCAGCAAAGGCACTGTCAATCAATTGACTATGACTCATAAGCGCAAATCCGAGAAACGGAAATATTAGGGAAAGCACGCTATGCCGCCGAATCAGATGAAAACTCTTCATGGGTTACCCTGCATCTATCCTCGCCACCATGCAATCACTTTGGTGCGCCATTTTTGAATCTGACACGAAATCCATCCCCAGAAATCAGCTTCCAAAATTGAAACGATCACACGCCACATGAACAGCATATTTTCAAATCAGCGAGAATTTCTACCTTTTTTCGAATTCGTTTTGACTTATTCGATTAATTTCATATAAAAATGGCATTGTTATTGAGTTTAAATTCCATTGAATGGCCCGACCGAAGAACACAGCCGAGACCGTCCAGATCACCATCGCGGCGACGCCGCAGGTGAAGGCTGTGCTCGAGTATCTCGCAGAGTCAGGCTTTTATGGAAAAAACGCCGCCGACACTGCGATGATTCTACTGAAGGAAAAAATTCGAGATCTCCAGAATGTCGGTCAGGCACCCAGACTTCCTCATCCGACCGAATCCTCCGATCCATCCTAATCACTACCACACCAATCCCCCCGACTACCGACATGCGCTTCACCGACTCATTCAGCCACGACGATCATTCACAGGCCCTCGCTTTGCTTTCCGCCGCCGTTCCTTCTCCGGAAGAACTCTGCCAAAGTGATCCAGCGACCCAGCTCGCTTTCGAGACCAGCCTGCGACTCCTAGCGGAAGACATCGTGAAATACCATCCTAGCCTCGCGCATGTCCTGATCGGGTTGAGTAAAGAAGCCAAGCCCTTTTTTCACGGGCAAAACTGATTCCCCGCGCTCTGGCAAGTGTGGGAGACTCAGTGCCACAGATTCAACAACACCACGCCAGCTACGGCGATAACGGCACCGATCAGAGCAGGTCGCATCGGCCTGTCACCTTCCATCACTGCCGTCAGAGGCATCATCACGATGGGGGTCAGAGCGACGACGGCCAGCACGATCCCGCTCTCCAGTCCCTGCAGAGCCCATTGGAAACAACTCACTCCCAGAACGGCACCAAAGATCACCGTGGCGAACAGCCACGGCAGTACGCCACGATTCAGCGGAGAGCGCCAAGTCCTCCATTCTGATTCCGGCCCCAGAAGGCGGATCAGAGGGATCGCGACTGCAGCGAAGAGCAGACCGGCGACCACGCGCTGGAACGCCGCCGAAATCCCCGTTCCCGCCAGCCCTAATGCCATGGAGACCTCTTCCGCCTTGCGGCTGACCACGGCCCCCATCCCCTGCCCCAGCCCGGCGATGAGTCCGGCCACGATTCCCACCCAGTATCGCCCACGCAGAGGGATAAGTCGGGGACGTCGTCCATAGCGCACCGCCATCCCGACTCCGATCAGAATTAGTCCCGCACACACCACGACGCGCAGTCCGACGCCATTCCCCAACCAAAACCACTCCAAAATCATGGCGAAGAACGGAGCTGAACAGAGATTCAGCAGGATCGTCATACGCGAGCCAATGCGCTCATATGCCGTGAACAGCGCCATATCACCCAGTCCAAATCCGATCAGTCCGCTGATAAAGAACCAGAAAAAGGAAGCCCAGCGCAACGCGCCCGGACTCAGGATGAGCACCAGCATCCCCAGCATCAGTGCCGCCAAAAAGAGGCGGAACAAATTGCCCCACAATCCCCCCATCCGCATCGCGAGACGCTGGCTCGCGACTGCGGAGACAGAAAAGAAAAACGTAGTGAGAATGGCGGCGATCATGTGGAAGGCAGCGGACGACAGATCAATTCAACAGTTCGACAGTTCAATAGTTGCCAAGGCAACGCCAGTCATTCACTTTTGTAAAGTTCTCGTTTTTACGCGATGACCTCGCCCACCACCTCCATCATCCACAATGGGGCAATCTGCTCCTCCGCCGATCCCATCCTCCACTGCGGTGACAGCCTAGCCGTCTGTGGACGAGGAGTCTTCGAGACGATCCCCTCCTACCACGGAAAACTCTTCTTACCGACCTCACACTTGGAGCGTCTGCGACGCGGAGCGTCCGCGCTCGACCTCCCCTACCCCGAGGACGATCTGCTTCTCCTCACCATTCCAGAGCTACTCATCGCAAACAATCTCGCCACCGCTCCACTGGCCCGCGTGCGCATCACGCTCACCGCAGCACAAGACGGCTCTCCTTTCTGGTGGATCGAGGCGACGCCTACGCCCCCTCATCCCGATACCGCCCGTGTCATCACCGGCCCATTCATCCGCAACGAGCGCAGTTCTCTCGCTGGGCACAAAACCACGAACTGCTCGGATAATCATCTCGCGCAGCAATATGCGCACGGACGAGGAGCAGACGAGGCTCTCTTCAGCAACACTCGCGGAGAAGCCTGTGAAGGTGCATGGTCGAATCTCTTCGTAAAACTCGACGGTCGGTGGATCACTCCAGCTCTCGACTCTGGCTGCCTGCCAGGCGTCACTCGTGCCTTGGTCATCGATCTATTCCGAGAAAATGCTCTGGAAATTTCTGAATCAACCCTCTTGGCCGTCGAACTCAACAGGGTCGAGTCCGCCTTTCTCACCTCCAGCCTCAGAGAAATTCAGCCCATTTCCATCCTCGATGAGCGTAGATTGGACATCGCACCTGAAATCACGATTCTGCGCAGCCGTTACAAGAAAAGAATCGCGTCTCTGTGACTCCGCTTTTGCGCCTGACGCAACCTCGTCTCTCCGGTTGCAAATCTTCTCCTTTACGCATTCAATCGCGACTGACTTGTTCGCACTTTTCATCTCCCTCGGGTCATCTACCCTTCTTGCCTCATGAAACTCCTCGTTATCGGCACTGGCTCCATTGGTGAGCGCCATCTGCGCGTCTTTCAGAATCTCGGTCGCTGCAGCGAAATCTCCTTCTGTGAACCCCTGCCTCAGCGACGTGCGGAGATCGCGGAGCGCTACGAAATCCCCGAGACATCCGCTCATTCGGATCTCGATACTGCTCTGGATCATGGGAACTATGATATAGCCGTGATTGCCACACCCGCCCCGACTCATATCGCCATCGGCACGCGCTTGGCTCGACTCGGGATTCATCAAATGATGGAAAAACCGCTCAGTCTTTCCACCGATGGAGTCGAGGAATATGCCCGCATCGTCGCGGAGAAAAATCTGGTCGTCGCTGTGGGATATGTCCATCGGGCGCATCCCACCGTCTCTGCGATCCATGATGAAATCGCCTCGGGGAGTTACGGAAAAGTTCTTGGAGTCAACATTTCCTCCGGCCAAGCCTTCGCCGTGATCCGTCCTGCCTACCGCGAGATCTACTTCGCCCGTCCGGAGATGGGCGGCGGAGCGATCAATGACATGATCACTCACATGTACAGCGTCGGCGACTGGTTTGCCGGACCGATCACACGACTCGTCACCGATGCCAATCGACAAGCACTGGAAGGCGTCAGCGTCGAAGACACCGTCCACACCCTGTCTCGTCACGCCGGAGGGGCGATGGGTGTTTACGCCCTCAATCTCTACCAGCAGCCGAATGAAGTTCTCATGACGGTCATATGTGAGCACGGTACGCTGCGTGCCGATTATGCGAATCTGCGCTGGTCCTGGATGCGCGAGCCGAATGGCGAGTGGACTCACGTCTCGGTTTCTATACCAGATCGGGATGAAATCTACCGCATTCAGAACGCCGCCTTTCTCGATGCCGTTGAGGGTCACGGAGATGTTCTCTGCTCCCTAGACGATGCAATCCGCACTCTGCACGTCAATATCGCCTCTCATCACAGTGCCGAGACCTCGTGCTGGGAGAACGTCACTAGATGATGACCCAATCAGCTTTTATCATCCCGAATCATCCCAAATCATGAATACGGAACGCTCGATCTCCCAGCTCTTCGACCTGCGCGGTCGCACGGCCCTGCTGACTGGAGCAGGAGGCTGGCTCGGCTCCACCATGGCCCGCTCACTTGCTGAGGCCGGTGCCAGCGTCATCGCCACCAGCCGCGATTTAAAGCGAGCCGAAGCAGTCGCCTCCTCGCTGCCTTCCAGCGGTGGGCAAAATCACTTCGGGATCGCGATCAACCACCTCGACGACTCGTCAATCCAGACCGGGTTCACCGACGCTCTACTCCGTGCCGGGCGCATCGATATCCTAGTTAATAATGGCAACGCTGCCTGCACCTCCGACCTCACCACCGTTACCGACGATGAGTTCAACCAAACTCTCGCCAACGCGACCGGCTACTTTCTTCTCGCACGAAAACTGCGTGACCACGCAGTCTCACGCAGTGGTGGGGCCAGTATTATCTTGCTCGGTTCGATGTATGGCGTCGTCGGGTCTTACCCCGATGCCTACGCCGGAGCCGTGTCCGCCAGCCCAGTTGCCTACCATACACTGAAAGGTGGAATCGTCCATATGACGCGCCACCTCGCTGTCTATTGGGCGAAGGACAATGTGCGAGTGAATTGCCTTTCTCCCGGCCCATTCCCATCCGCCAGCGCGAATGATACCATGGTCGAGCGTCTCTGTGAAAAATCACCTATGGGGCGAATGGGCCGTCCAGAGGAGCTGAAAGGTGCCCTCGTCTTCCTCGCCAGCGACGCCAGCAGTTACGTCACAGGACAGAATCTGCTGGTGGACGGCGGATGGACAGCCTGGTGACGAAAATCACGAGCATGGACAAGATTGCGCCATTGTCACCTTCATCATCATTTGGTACAAGTAAGAAAATGAAACCCACACGTCGCAAGTTTCTTCTCACCACAGCCGCCTCCGCTACCGCGCCTGCCTTGGCTTTATCCCCCGGAATCGCAGCCGCAGTCGAAGCTGCTGACAAAGCAAAACCGAATCGCATCCGAGAGGAAAATTCCAAACCCGGTGCGGACGATTGGCAGCTCACTCGTGTGCGCCCGGATGACAGAACATCCGTTCGCACCTCCGATATCGAAGGTTACTGCTCGAAGCAGTCCGTAAAAGCCGGAGATAGCATCGATATCTTCGTCAGTGTGAAGCGCCCCGCCGACTTCACCATCGAGATCTTTCGCACCGGCTACTATGGAGGCAAAGGAGCGCGACTCATGAAGACCATCGGGCCCCTGCCGGGCAAGACCCAGCCAGTCCCGGAATCCACTCGCGGGGACCGTCATTTGCACGAGTGTAAATGGTCGCCTTCTACCACCCTGCAGATTCCGGAAGACTGGACCAGCGGCGTCTATCTCGGACGACTCACGATTCCCGATGAGACCGGATTTGGTTACTGGCAGAGCTACGTCGTCTTCGTCGTCACAGACGACCGCCCGGCGGATATCTGCCTTCAGTGCTCGGACAACACTTGGCAGGCCTACAACAAATGGCCCAGCAACTTTTCTATCTATACCCATCCGAAAGGGAACCAGGGGCCTTGGGCTGACGTCAGTTTTGATCGCCCCTACGGGAAATACGCTCAGATCTACGAGAATCCCCAATCATTTGGTTCCAGCGAGTGGCTTTGCTTTGAATTTCCCATGGCTTACTGGTTGGAGGAGCAAGGATACGATGTCACCTATTGCTCCCAAGCCGATACGGTAAATCCGAAATACATGCGTCCCGGTCGATTCAAAGCCTTTATCAGCAACGGTCACGATGAATACTGGGATATCCGCTCTTGGGACAATGTCAGTAAAATCCGCGACGAAGGTACCAATCTCCTTTTCTGCTCAGGCAATGCCGTCTGCTGGGTCTCACCCATGACGCCCTCCACCGATGGACGAGAAAACCGCATCATCATGCGCGGCGGTCCCTACGGTGGCGAACATCGCTGGGCTGTCGAGAGAGAGAAAGCTCACGGCCCCTTCCCCCATCGAGGACCAGACGAAGGCTACCTCATGGGAGCACGCAATGTTGACCCTGTCAACGGGGGTGGTGACTGGATCTGCGATGCACCCGACCACTGGGTCTTCAAAGGCACCGGCATGAAAAAGGGTGATCACATTCCCGGACTGATCGGATGGGAATATCACGGCGATCCGCCGGAAGATTTGGCAGGGCTGGAAGTCCTCGCCCGAGGCACTGCTCTTCAGGGCGGGACGAATCCCTCCGCTTGGACGGCCACTATTTATCCTGGCCCGAAGGGTAACTTCGTCTTCAATGCCGCCACCATCTTCTGGTGTCAGGGACTCAGTTCTCCTCCAGGACACATGCTCCCATGGTCGCACTTTTCCCGTCCACACGGCCCGGATGCCCGAGTGCAGCGCATCACGAAGAACCTCCTCGACCGAGCCGTCGGAGTATCATAGACCGATATCCGGATTCATCCGCCGATTCTCGCCCTACCCGTTCGGCCTACATTCTTGACCTATAGTCTCGGCTTCGGTGGCTTCACAGGGGCAGCCCAGGCTGGAGTGCCTTCCAGCTTCATCGCACGCTTATAAATCTTCCCTCCCGTCGCTGTATACAGAGTGTGCCCATCCAGAACGATCTTCGAAATCAACTGGTCCATCGGCCCCGGCACGATTAAATGAACCCGTCCGGGCTGATCGCATATCTGTATTCCCATCACCGTGGCGACCAGTAGCCAGCCATCCTTCGTCACCGCCATTCCACTCGCTTGACTCCGCACATCTACTGAGGCAGATGGCACATGTAGGTGAAAGAAAGGCTGTACCCCCAGCAGTGCACCATCCGATTTCCTCTGTCCCGACCACACGTAACGTCCAGAAAAATCAGATACCAGTAACAGCGACTGATCCGTGCTCAATGCGATCCCGTCCGTCCCCGAGAAATCGCCGGAAACTCTCGCCAATTCGCCCTTCGGCGAGATTGTCTGAACCCGCCTCTCGCCACTCTCCACGAAGTAAGCTCGGCCATCATGGGCCACCACCAAATCATCCGCCTTCACGCCTTTCGCCAGAACCTTCTCCTCTCCACTCTCCAAATCCCAAGAAGCAATCCGTCCGACCTTCGGCTGACTGGCATAAAGCAGCTTTCCACCGGGAGCAAACGCCAGACTGCTCGCCCCTCCGGTATCCTTCCGCAGTGTCGCGATATTTCCATCGGAACCAAGTCGCAAAAGCTCACCTTTTACCGAATCCGTAAAAAACAACTCTCCTTCGCTGCCGACGGCCATGCCCCCGATCTTCCCCTGCCCATCCGCTACGAGCTGCCATTCGTCCCCTTCCACGAGGAACTCATTCGCCTGACTCTTCGAGCGATCCGGATGAGTCTTCACGACGGCACCCTCACCCTTCCAATCCTGCCATAGCCAACGAAGCACCTCCGGAAAGATCGCACTGCCGTGCTTGCGATTGTGCGCTCCCTCGCCCCATGCATGATTCACCTCATAGCCCGCCCATTCTAGCGAAGCCAGCATATCCTGATTCGCGACCCACCAACTACCACAATAGAGATTATTGTCATTCGATCCATCCTGTAAAAACACGCGCAGAGGCTTCGGTGTCACTTTCCTCACCAGCACCGGCAGTTCATGTCCACCACGCAGTCCAACGAAGGTTCCGACCGTGGTAAAAACTCGTCGAAACTGATCTGGTCGCTCCCATGCTGCTTGGAACGCAGCAATTCCGCCCGAACTCGATCCGCAGATCGCTCGAAAGTTCGGATCGCTGCTCACATTCCATCCTGCCAAGGCGGCAGGCATCATTTCTTCCACCAGAAAGCGGGCATATCGCCCATCGGCAGCATCGTATTCAAACGACCGATTATAACGGGCCTCCGATTCATCATTCAAAGCGGGAACGACTCCAGGATTCACGAACAAGCCGATCATCGGCGGGATCTCGCCCGTATGGATCATATTATCGAACACCGTCGGCACATCCTTCAGATACCCAAGTCCATCCTGAAAGATCATCAAAGCCGTTCCTTGTGTCGCATCATACTGAGCCGGCACATATACGGCATAATCTCGCACCGTTCCCGGATAGATCAGGCTCTCAGAAAACACTCCCTTCGTCACCGCTCCCGCAGGCACTCCCTCCTGTCGAACTGACTCCGGCGGAATCGGATATTTCTCCTCCGCTTCCGCCAGTAAGGCACCATAGAATAAAAAGATCAAGACAGCACAGACAGTTGATTGCATCATCCTCTCAGGAAAAGCGATTCTATACTCCTTTAAAAGAGCGCTATCGCGTCTAAAATTTCCGATCTACCCTATCCACCTCGCTCAGAAAAACAGAGTCATGAAAATCTCTCGCATTCTTCTCGTGATCTCGGCCCTCCTCTTTTCCATCACTTCGCTCTACGCGGAAGAACTCTGGCAGAAGGGCAACATCCGCATCCACTATTTTCTGGAAGGTCCTCATGCCGTCGATCCCACCGACATCAATCACAATCAGATCCCTGATCAGGTGGAAGACCTCATGACCCAAACTATCGCGTCCCGGATGATGTTCGTCGAAGTCTTGGGCTTTCCCGATCCATTCGCCGGAAAGCGTTTTAAAACCGCCTCCTATCTCGACATCCACATTCGAAGCAAGGAGAAACTCAAAGCCAACGGAGTCGCCTACGATGAACTTCAACGCTTCAATAAACCGGGCGATCCCAAAGGGACGCTGAGTATCTGTTTCAACGTGACGAACGAAATCAAATCGGCTACCAATCTCTCTCCTACGCACGAATTTTTTCATCTCATCCAGCACGGCGTGACCTACTTCAAGAATCGTTGGTTTACTGAAGGCACAGCCCGCTGGGCGCAGCGTGCCCTAGGCGCGGAAGGCGTAGGTCCCTGCGAATCCATGCCCGCGTGGCCTCTCTCAGCGGAGCGCATGAAAGAAATCGGCGGCTTGACCTACGGAGCTGCCGAGGCTTTCTGGAATCCTCTCGCCGTGAGACTGGACACGCACAGTCCCCTGCCTGAAACTCCGGCGCTGGCAACATTGCGAACCATGAAATACGCCGATGGTTCGAAAGTGCTGAAAGACGAAAAGCTGATCGGCTGGGAATTCATCCACGAAGTCCTGCTCGAGCTTGGGAAAACAGACGAGACAGCCTTCCGCACCCTCGGCTACGACTCTTGGTCCGAAGAGAACCAACGCTCAGAAAGAAACGATCCCTTCATTTTCCAGACCGTGAACAAAATCGTCGCACGAAGGGAAGGAAGATGATGGCATCAAATCGCGGCTTTTTCGCGTGCCGAAAGGGCTCCCGACATGACTCCGCTTTAGACGACGCGCCCCGTCACTTCGCCAGATTCCTCGCCTGCTGGGCGCTTGAGTTGTCCAACATCGTCAGGGGCACTACGTAGGAGCTCCCATTGCGCATGACGATCTTGACGGCATCGTTTTCTAAGCCGACGAATCGGGCTTCGATTACGCGCCCCTGGCGGTCTGTCCATTTTAAGAATTCCTGAGTGGGCGCTGATTTCTCCGGATTGCTCTCTCCTTTGCTCGCCCGCAGATATTCCTTTTCCTCCTTCGTCAGATTCTTCGCATCGACGATGGCTCCCTGCTCGATCCATTTCACGATCAACTCCAAATCTTCCGGCTTCATCGGACGACCGTTTTTGGGCATGAAGTCAGAACTCGTCTCGTCGAGCCTCATCCGCTCGACGACGCTGCTCGAATCCGGTTTTCCCGGCTGGATCACATTGAATTCTCCGATCTGATCTTTGAGATCTTCTGGATCGAAAGCCAGATTCCCTTTGATTTCCTTCTCCTTGCTGTGGCACTCCCAGCATGCCTTTTTTACTATGGGGAGAACCGTATGCACGAAATCAATTGGAGCGAGATCCGCTGCATGAATCCATGTAATCGCAGGAATCAGGAAAGCTCCACCAAGGATGCAAAATTTCATTACCTTCTCTAAAATAGACTCTGTGATCTCCCTGAGGAACGAAAGGAAGTAGTTCCACGGAGTCATATCGCTTCCGCTCATTTTATCGCCATCCATTCGCGCTTCAAGCATCTTATCTGCGCGCAGAACTGTCATTGCCTCTGAAATCGGTGAAAAAAGGCGGTTCTATTGGCGTCTCGGGGAATTTCAGTGCATGATGAGAGCACTTTCTCCTCATGGATCAGGATCTGCTGCGTTCCGTCTCGCGCTCCTTCTATCTCAGTATGCGCTTCCTGCCTGCGCCGATGCGAAGTCCGGTCTCGCTGGCCTATCTGCTAGCTCGGCTGAGCGACACCATCGCCGACACGCCCGGCCTCCCTGCGGACGAACGCTTGCAGATGCTGGCAGATTTTTCAGCGATCCTTTCCGATCACAAGGCTCGATTTTCAGTTCATCCATCAGACCGAGCAAATCTTCTGACGAAGCCCAGTGAGCGCACTCTGATGCTCCGAACGGAAGAACTGCTCGTGGAGTTTCGACGCCTGAGCGAACCCATTCGCCAGCTTACAGAGGGGACGATTCAGACGATCCTGGAGGGACAGCGATGGGATCTGCGTGCATTCTCAGAGAACCCTGTCCCCTGCTCGACGGCTGACGACCTGTCGCTCTACACCTATCGAGTCGCCGGATGCGTGGGCGAATTCTGGACAAAAGCCGCATTTGCAACGATGGGGCCGCGTTTTACAGCTCCCGACAATCTAGAAACAATGTTGGAAGAGGGACGGAAACTCGGTCAGGCTCTGCAGCTCGTGAATATTCTTCGTGATCTTCACGAGGATCTTCCTTCGGGGCGCTGTTACTTGCCAGCGAATGAACTCCGCTCCGAAGGATGGACGGGGGTAGAGCTCCCTGAAAGCAGCGAACTGGCCCCAGTTTTTTACTCTTGGATGGAGATTTGCCGAGGTCTTTTGGATGAATCCGCCCCCTATTCAGGGAGAATTCGCGATTTTCGAATCCGATTTTGTACCCGACTTCCTCACCGACTGGCGCGGAAAACGCTCGATCAACTGGAGCAAGCCGGGATCGAACGCGTCATGCGAGAGCGCATCGCGATCCCTCGATCCTCTGTCTGGACGGCGATCGCTTGGTCGCTCTTTTGCTGAGGATCATCGATTCAGAATCCTCATTTCTCTCAGAGAGCGAGCATCGGATACGCACTTCTGGTGCTTTCCTCAAATGACGCCTTCTCAGGGCTTCTCGATGGCCTGAATTTTCAAGCGCCCCTCCGGCCAAGAAAATTTCCGTGAAAACTGCTGCAGCTTCTCCCAAGCCTCAGGCTTCGAAGTCGTAATCTCGATCGCACTCCCCTCCCCCGCCATCGCTACAATCTGTGGGATCTCGGCAAAGCGGAGCACATTCAACAACTCCGGCCCCTCATGATAACTGTCGGGCAAATCCTGGAGGATCAAACGGTCAATGTTCTCCTCATAAAGCGCCACATGGAGAGCATCTCCGCCCATCACGCCCGTACCGTGTAGCCAGAGCTGAGTCTCGCCCCCTCCGATGGAACGAATCGCCTGAATCCCTCGACGAAGATCCCAGATGCGCATGGAGTCGAGCGTCTGTCCGAGCAGGGCGAAGCGACGGCGAATATGAATCTGCTCCTTCTCGTCCGTCGTCCAAGCAGTGGGGCCGATCCCGCGTGAAGGTAGGTAGACGATAGCCGAACGCTCCTCGGCATGACGACGCTTTTCCTTCGCGTAAGCAGCCGTATTCGACTGGGGAAGACTCGCCCCAGAAAAGGCTTTGGGGAAGGCTTGACCATAACAGGTCAGCAGATGGTCCCAGTCCTTGTCATCCAGCGCCTCCACCCGAATCAGTTCTACGTCAGCCAGCTTAGTGCCTGCCGGACGGGCGATAAAGAGCGGCAGACGGATCCCCGCCTGGCTCTGAAAGCTCCATCGCGAAAAGGCAATCCCATCTTTCTCCTCCTGGCTCTCTTCTTTTGCTTCTAATTCAATCTTTTGCGATGGCCAAGCATGAAACACACGAGTGTCGAGCATCTGCCGAATCTTCTCTTTCTGCTGCGCCCAGTTGTCCGGGGAATCGGCTAGGTCTGGGTTCGGAGCGACGCAGTGAGTGAAAGTCTCGTCCAAAGTTGAATTTTTCTCATCTTCCGGGATGGATTTAAGTACCTTTAACTCCTGCGGAGTGAAAATTTTCGGAGCGGTGGTATCGGCAATTTCGTCTCTAATGGACAATCCTTTGAGTTGCCTCTCGAGCCAGTGAAACGCCGAAACTCGAAGCGGCTGAGTGTCCAAATGGGGTCCCTCATACGCTGCGAATCCGATCCGATCACGAGCATTCATTGCCTCATAGACCTTACGTGTCTTAAGATAGACATCCACGACTCCATCGAGAGGAAAAATGCGATCCTTATCTGTATTCAGAATCATGAAGGAACGCGGGGCGATCAAAGAAGTCACGAGAGGAAAATCCCATCGATAGGTATTGAGCATATACATGCAATCGCAGTGGCCCTCGACACATCCCTCGACGACGTGATCGGCCATGGACGTGACCCCCGCCACGAGAGCGGCACACTTGATCCGCTCATCCAAGGCTGCGATCCAGAGCGTGTAGGCCCCGCCGCCGGATCGACCCGTGAGTCCAAACTTTTCCTTGTCCACTTCAGGACGTGTCTCCAGATAATCGAGAGCGCGAATACCGTTCCAAGCCTCGACTCCGGCGGGAGTATAGCCACGGTCATTCCACCACCAGCGATTCAAATGATGCGTGCCGTGATGGACTCCGGGAATTTCGCCCAAACCCAGTGTATCGATGATCAGGCAGGTGAAACCGTTCTTGGCGAACCATGTGCCATGGTGCTGATAAGTCGTCTTATTCCCGTAGGAAACACCATCGATCACATTCCCACCATGACCACAGACGTAGAGAATCGTCGGGAGGGGGCCATCCTGCTTGGCGGGACGGTCGAAATTAGCCGTGACATAGAGACCGGGACTGGACTGAAAGAGGATGTTTTCAACGATGACTCCATCCTTCTCCGTCGTCCCCGTGACCTGCGCCTTCAGATCAGAGCGCTCAGGCATGGGTTCGAGTCCCAACATCTCGAAGAGCTCCTGTCTCAAATCACCCTGCGCCGCCGCCCAGTCAGTGGTGTTCTCGATCAATTCTTCGGTCCGCTTCATCACCTTTGCAGTCTCGCGAGCAAAATACGCATCTAGCATCTTGTCACCGTCCGTCGGGGTCGTCGGAATCCCGGAAAACTCCGACGTAAAACCAGGAAGGGCACAGACGAGAAGCAAGGCAGCGATGAGAAGTCGTAGCATCATGGGAGAAATGCTATCCGACAGAAACTCATCGTCTCAAGTAAAAAGACGGCGCGAAAGCGGAGGGATTCGTCGCAGTTTTCTCCCACAGGAGTCTGGACTATGGAGCGATTTCATGGAAAACTCGTCTCCACGCGATACTTATGAAAGCACTGGTAAAAGCGCACGATGCTCCGGGACTCTGGATGACGGAGGTTCCGGAGCCGGTGATCGATATCAATGATGTCCTGATCAAAGTAGATCGCACCGGGATCTGTGGGACAGATGTCCACATTCATAATTGGGATGCCTGGGCGCGTGCAACGATTCCCATCGGCTTGGTCGTCGGGCACGAGTTCGTGGGAGAGATTGTCGAGATCGGAGCGAATGTGACGGACTTTCACCCCGGCCAGATCGTGAGTGGTGAGGGCCACGTCGTCTGCGGTCGCTGTCGGAATTGTATGGCAGGTCGACGCCACCTGTGCAAGGACAGCAAAGGGATCGGAGTCAATCGCCCTGGGGCCTTCGCAGAATACATCGCACTACCTGCGGCCAATGTCTGGGTTCACTCACAGGCGATCGACCGCGACATCGCCGCGATTTTCGACCCTTTCGGTAACGCGGTTCACACGGCGCTGACTTTTAACACGCTCGGCGAAGACGTTCTCATCACGGGGGCTGGCCCGATTGGCTGCATGGCGGCGGCGGTATGTCGCTATTCCGGAGCGCGCCACGTCGTAGTTACCGACGTGAATCCCTGGCGACTCGACTTGGCGAAGAAGCTGGGGGCCACACGCACAGTCGATGTGCGAAGCGAGAAGCTCATCGATGTACAGCGTGAATTGGGAATGCGCGAGGGCTTCGATGTGGGGCTGGAAATGTCGGGGAATGCCTCCGCCTTCCACGATCTCTTGGGCAGTCTCTGCCACGGTGGGAAAGTCGCAATGCTGGGAATCCCTGCGGAAGAAATCGCGATTAATTGGAGCCAGGTGGTTTTCAATATGCTAACGATCAAAGGAATTTACGGGCGCCGCATGTTCGAGACCTGGTACAAAATGACCGTCATGCTGCAGGGTGGACTCGATCTCCATCCCATCATCACCCATCGCTTCTCCTGTGACGATTTTGAGCAGGGCTTCGACGTGATGAAAAGCGGGCAATCCGGAAAGGTGATTCTAAAGTGGTAATCCGGATGACATACCGGAGAATAAGAGACAATCATCCTCTGGGGACAAGGAACTGGGCGACAGCGCTGCTGACCACATGCATTCTATTTCCCTGCATCTCACAGGCACGTGATATCCATGTCGGAATCGATCCGGAATTTCCCACCATCGCCTCTGCCATCAGTCAGTCGAAACCGGGCGACACGATCCATTTGGAACCGAAGGTCTATCGGGAGAGCGCGGTATTTTCCAATCGAAACGGAGAGGAGGGCAAACCGATCACTCTCGATGGTCACGGAGCGATCCTCGATGGATCAGAGCCTCTGAAGCCGGAAGACTGGAAGGAGATCGAACCTAGTCTCTTCGCGAACGACAGTCTGCTGCCGAATTTCAGATCTACGATGCTGGGGCGCTGGTTTTTTCTCTGGAATGGCACGGTTCAGCGCATGGGGATCGCCTCGAAGGCGAGCAGTCAAAAACTCAAAGATCCGTCTGAGCTCCGCCCGGGAGAATGGACCTTCGTCCGCGAGACCGATCCAGAGGCTCCTGCGGACTCGAAGAGAGTGAAAGGCAGATTTTATCTAAAAATCCATCCCGGAAAATCACTCGCAGAGGAGAAAATTTTCGTTCCGACTCGCATGGCTGGGGTTGCTCTCTCGGGCAGTTGCTCCTATTTGGTCGTTCGCAATGTGCAGGCCAGATATCCGTGGAATGACGGCTTTAATATCCACGATCACTGCGATCACGTCTTGTTCGAGAACATCTCCGCCTACGGATGCGGAGACGACGGGATCAGCGCCCACGAGACGGCAGAATATCATGTCAAAGGATTGATCAGCGTCGGCAATAGCACCGGAATCTGCGACGTAGGACAGTCTCAGACGAGCTATGAGAGAGTGTTCATTGCCGACAGTGTCAGCATCGACCTGTTTTTTGTGGATCACGGTCGCCACCAGATTCGGAATGCGCTGATCCACTCCTCTGCCCAGCGCTCCATCGAAGTGGCTGGGAGGACGGGAGAAAGCCAGCTCACGTTGGAAAATGTGTGGTTTCAGCGGCTCGAGGATCCCAGAATCGGAAAGGTGAACGAGAAAGGGAAATTGGAAGGCATGCGTTGTACCTTTGAGGGCCTGACTTTCGAGAACAGAGGCAAGCTCCAGTGGGAAAAGAGCCGAGTCGATGGCGTCCCGAGCGATGAGGGCGCTCGCGGGGCCGATCTTGAGGCACTGAGAAGCCTCCAACCCTCTCATTAATTCCATTCAATCATGAAAAACATCATTCCATTCATGTCTCTCTCCCTGCTGATGGGGTCTTTCCAGAACCTAGTGTCACAGGAAGCCACACCCCCAGAGTCGAAATCCATCGTCGCCATCCGCGATGTCTGCGCCTGGCCTGCTCTGACTCTACTCCCCGACGGAACGATCCACGCCACGCTCTTCGGTCAGCCAAGTCACGGTCAGACTGCTGGTTCCATCGAATCTTGGACTAGTCCCGATGGAGAACAATGGACGAAACAGGGAATCCCGGCACCTAACGCCCCGAACACGAACCGCATGAATCATGCGGCAGGACTGGCCGAAAACGGCGATCTCATCGTGCTCTGTTCGGGCTGGACGAATGAGAAACAGCCGCAGCGACCCAAGCAGGCAGATTTCCGCGACGACGTGCTTCCCATTTGGGTCTGCCGCAGCAGTGATCAGGGGAAAACTTGGACACATCATGATTCCTTCCCGAAACCCGATCCCGGATGGTCACCCTACATCCCTTTCGGAGTCATCGACCGCGGCGAGGACGGTGCCCTCCACGTCTCCTGCTACGGAGGTGAGTACAAAGCCCCCACCAAAAACACACGCTTCTCCTCCTTCCGCTGCTGGCACTTCCGCAGCGATGACGATGGAAAGACCTGGCGCAGAGTATCCACCATCTATCCGACCGGAGATGAAACCACCCTGCTGCATTTGAATGGGAAGAGTTGGCTGGCGGCAATTCGGCATCGCTCCATGTGGATCAGCCGCTCCGACGACGATGGCGAAACCTGGAACGAAGCACAGGAAATCACCGCCCCCTATGAGATCAACGGACATCTGCTCCGCCTGAAAGACGGGCGCATTCTGCTCAGTTATGGATGTCGCATCGCTGATCGATACGGAATTCTTGCTAAGTGGAGCAACGACGAAGGAAAAACCTGGAGCGAAGCTCTGCGACTCGCTCACTCGCTGGAAAGTGACTGCGGCTATCCCAGCACCGTCCAGCGTGCCGATGGAAAACTGGTAACCGCTTGGTATTCGAAAGCGACGGAGTTGTATCCTTCTTATCAGATGGGCGTGACGATTTGGTCCATTCCGGCACCCTGAGCACTCGAAGACCCCGGAGCACTCTGAGAATACGTCATCCCGTAGCCAGATCGGCTTCCCCAAGACCACCATTCTCGCTAGCATGAGCTGTCAGATCTCGATCTTCTCATGAAATTTCCCGCTTTTCTGTTGCCTTTCCTGCTTACCCCCCTCATGGCTGCCGATCCCATCCACATCGATGGGCGACGCGAATTGTTCGTCGATAGCTTTCTGCTCGACACGATGAAAGGCACCAGTCTGCGTCTGGCGATCCCGCGAGACGAAGGAGCAGCCTTCGCCTTCGACAAGCCGTGGGAAGGCCCCTTCTCTGGCTATGCGACCATCCTTACCCTGCCGGATGGACGACTCCGAGCCTACTACCGTGGTAAACAAGTTCAGGATAAAGATGGCAGCGACAGCGAAGTCACTTGTGTCGCAGAATCCAAGGACGGAAAAACATGGACAAAGCCCGATCTGAGCATCTATGAGATCATGGGAGAAAAGAAGAACAACATCGTTCTGGCCTATGCCAAGACATCGTGTCACAACTTTTCTCCTTTCGTCGATACTCGCGCTGATGTTCCGAAAGATGAACAGTTCAAAGCCCTGGCCGGAACGATCGAAGGCGGTGGACTGTTTGCTTGGAAGTCAGCGGACGGGCTGAATTGGCAGAGGATGTCCGAAAATCCGGTGATGCCCAACGACAGCATCTCGTATCCTTGGAAATTTGACTCCCAGAACGTTGCCTTCTGGTCATCCGCCGAAAATCGCTACGTCTCCTACTATCGCGTCTTCGAGAATAAAGTCCGCCGTATCGTCCGCAGTGAAAGTCAGGATTTTCTCACCTGGACCCCTCCCGTCCTGATGGAGTATCGCCATCCCGTCAGCGAAGCCCCGATTGAGCATCTCTACACCAACCAGACTCATCCGTATTTCCGGGCACCGCATCTCTACGTCGCCATCGCCGCCCGCTTCATGCCAGGACGCCAAGTTCTGAACGATGAGCAAGCAAAGGAAATTCACGTGGACCCCAGATATTTCAGAGACACCTCCGACGCCATCTTCATGACCACCCGTCCCTATGAAGGAGGCGACAGCCGATCACACTACGACAGAACCTTCTTGGAAGGCTTCATTCGAGGTGGAATCGGGATTCAGAACTGGGTCTCACGCACGAACTACCCCGCTCTGAATGTCGTGCCCACCGGGGCGTCTGAAATGTCCATCTATGTGAATCAGGACTATGCCCAGCCGACTTCTCACATGCGGCGCTATTCGCTGCGAACAGACGGATTCGCCTCACTCCACTGCGAATACAGTGGCGGAAATGCCGTCACACGGCCCATCGTGTTCTCGGGGAAACATCTCTCAATCAATTTTTCCACCTCTGCAGCAGGTGGTGTCAGAATCGGCTTTGAGGATCTCAACGGAAAGCCGATTCCTGGCTTTACCATGGGTGATGGAATTCTCCTCATTGGAAATGAAATCGATCGGCAAGTGCGCTGGAAGAGCGGAGGCGACCTGAGCGCACTCGCCGGAAAACCCGTTCGGATGCGCATCTCGATGAAAGATGCCGACGTTTACTCATTTCAATTCACAGAGTGAGACGAACGCTTCCAAAAAGTCTGCCCCGCAGCATTGATTCGTTCATTGGTTCAGTCTACTTTTTGCATGAGTCAATCCATTGGGAGTAATGTAATGAACTTCCCCTGACCTGTTCTCAGGCGAGTTGCCACTCTTTTTTCACTTTTATCTCACGGATTCAAGATCATGAACAACATAGCGATTATCGGACTCGGGTTTGGAGCGGAGTTTATACCGATCTACCAGCGCCACCCGCTCTGCGGGGAGGTGTTCATCTGCCAGCGCAATCCCGATCACCTCAAAGAGGTAGCCGCGAAGTTTCACATCGATGAGGACCACCAGTACACATCCTTCGAAGAGCTACTCAAGAACCCTGAAATCGATGCCGTCCACATCAACACTCCCATCCCGATTCATGCCGAACAATCCTTGGCCGCCCTTAAGGCGGGCAAGCATGTGGCGTGCACGGTCCCGATGGCCACGTCCGTCGAAGATTGCAAAAAAATCGTCGATCTGGTTCGGGAAACCGGCCTCAAATACATGATGATGGAGACAGTCGTGTACGCACGGGAGTTTCTCTACATGAAGCATCTTTATGACACTGGGGAACTTGGAAAGCTCCAATTCATCAAGGCCTCCCACCAGCAAGACATGGACGGATGGCCAGGCTACTGGCCCGGATTGCCTCCCATGCATTACGCCACCCACTGCGTGGGTCCAGCTCTGGGCATTGGCCGCTTTGAGGCGGAATATGTTTCGTGCTTTGCTTCCGGCACCATCCGCGAGGAAATGCACCATCACTACAACTCTCCATTCGCGGTGGAATCCATGCACATCAAGTACCGCAATTCAGATTTGAGTGCTCATATCTACCGCTCCCTTTTCGACGTGGCGCGGCAGTATCGCGAGGCATTTGAAGTATACGGATCAAAAAAATCGGTCGAGTGGCCGCTTATCGAACATCATCCGCTGATACTGCACACTGCTAAACGTCCCGAGCCGGAAATCCCGGAAGAAGTGCGTGCGACAGACTTTGCCGAACGCCTTCCCAAGGAAATCCGCGAATTCACGGGCCACGGCGTTTACGGTCAGGAAGGGGCAGAGCACCTCTCCTTCACCCAGGGGGCCGGCCACGGTGGTTCCCATCCGCATCTTGTCCATCACTTCCTTGAAACCATTAATACGGGCAAGGACAGCTATCCTAACGCCGTCGAGGCTGCAAACATTACGCTCACCGGCATTCTGGCGCACGAGTCCGCCCTTCAGGGAGGGAAGCGCATCGACCTTCCCCAGTGGTCATTCCGCGAGGCTTGATCGAGTGGCTCATCCTAAAGAGAGTAGATTGATGTTTCAGCAGCTTGTTCCTGCTGGCCGAGTACTCTTGCAGTTTTTAGGGACAGGCTAGTTTTCATTAACAGGCGCGCCAGCAAGAAGACCGAAGTAAGGCTGGCAATACGCATCCGTCTACGAGCTAGTGAACCAGCACCGACGGAAGCCAAGACTCCAGAATCGCGATACCCAAAGAGCACTCCTATTCTATCGCAGGCCACGACTAGAACGGCTTCTTCGAAAAACTGTGATTGCAAACTCCGCATCGGCAGAGAACTTCGGGCTATGTCTACACTTCACGATGCCTTGATGGGACTCACTACGGATTATTTGCGTTGCCGACTCAGCTTCCTTGCGCCTGGGTTCAAAGTAACCAGGAAGGCCGAACTCGTAGCGGCAATCGAAGCCGCTCTCTCTGGGTCTGGCCTACAGAAGGCATGGGATGAGCTGGACGAGGTCGGACGCAATGCGGTGAGAGAGGCAGTGCATAGTCCCGATCACCACCATTCCCCCATGAACTTCCAGGCAAAATATGGCTGTGAAGCTAAATTTTTTCAGGAAGAAGACGAAAACAGCAGACTCTCATCGTATCAAACGCCGCTGAACTCGACGCGCTTGAATGTCTTCTTCTACCCTGGTGAAGAGCGAGCTTCCCGCATGATCCCACGCGATCTCGCCGAGCGCTTACGCGCCATAGTGCCACCGCCATCTGCCGTTGTTATATCACATATTCCCGAGCCTCAGCCTACAAATGAGCTCTTCGTTCGACACACTGAATCCGAGGCCCTTTCCGAACTAAGAGCCTTGCTTCGGCTCGCTGATACAGGGGGCCTCCGCTTCGGTCCCAGCACGGGTATCCCGGCAAAGAATGCACTCGCCAAAATCGACGCTCTTCTCGCAGGGGGTGACTGGTTCCCACCCGAGTTTTCCCACGCCCCCTATCCAGGCTCATGGAGCCAGACAATCGGCCCTATCAAATCCGTCGGATGGATCCGTATGCTCAGTGTTGCGGGACTCATCAAAATGAATGGGACAAAATCCGCACTCACGCGCAAAGGCCATCTTGCACTATCGAGGCCCGCATGGGAAGTCATCGGAGAAATTTGGAAAAAATGGACCACTAATAAGAATTACGACGAGTTCAATCGAATCGACGTCATCAAAGGTCAACGCAGCAGAGGGGCACTCACGGCAAGAGAATCACGTCGATACGCGATGCTGGCAGCCATCGAAGAATGTCAGACGGGCGAGTGGATGTACTTCGACGAGTTTTCTCGTTACATGCGTGCCAGCGATCACCTCTTCGAAGTCTCCACTGATCAATGGAAATTATACATTGATGACCCCAATTACGGTGCGATGGGATACGCTGGATACGGTGAATGGGAGACTCTGCAAGATCGCTACATGCTCTGCATCCTGATGGAATACGCGGCCACCTTGGGCATCGTAGACATCGCCTATACGCTACCGCAGCGTACTCGCCCGGTGGATCAGTGGGGCATGGACTCCTACGTTTGGCTCTCGCGGTACGACGGCTTGCAATCCTTCTGCATCAATCGACTAGGCAGACACGTACTAGATGGGAATACCACCCTATTCCAGCCTAGTCAGCCCCTTGCGCAGGTTCGCCTCTCCATTTTGGGAAATCGGAGTATACGCGTCGTATCTGGCAGCCTTTCTCCCGCCGAACGCATGCAGATCGAGACTTGGGCGGCACCCAGTGGCGACAATTCCTTTCAGCTCGACGACTCCCTTGCACTAACGGCTGTCGAGGGTGGACATGATCCCGACGCATTTGCCCGCTTTCTCAAAGAGCGCGATGATCAGCCTCTTCCCGAGACAACACTCGGCTTTCTCGAACAAGCTCGCTCGAACGGCGGAGCACTGCGTCGTACTGGTGCTGCCATCCTCTTCGAATGCCGAGACGCCCGCACTGCCGATATGGTATCCTCTGCAAAAGAGCTCACCAAGATATGCCTACGTGCTGGGGAAACGACACTCGTCGTAAGCGAAGAAAACATCGATCACTTTCGCAAGCAAGTTCATCGGCTCGGCTTGGGGATTCGCTAAGGACTCTTCCACTGCACCACATTGGGAGATCGTCTCAAACGATTAAATAACCTGTCCCTGAAAATTCTGAGGCGATCTTGTAGGCCCCCGGTCTGGCCTTGGGGACCTACGCGCCCTCGTCGAACAGGTCTTCGCGAAGCCGGGCGAAGTTCTGCCGGATGTCCGCAGGGATGACCTCGCCGAGCGCCGCGAGCGCCCATTCGGCGGCATTCGGCCCCTGCACCTTGATGATTCCGATACTGGCCTGCTTGATATCGGATGGAAGGGGGGGCGAGACGGGCGTCGGGGCGGGCTTGCGAACGAAATCCACGTCCCCGTCCAAGGGGGCACTTGGGATGGTGGCCTGCGAAACGGGCTTGCCGGTCCCGACGGTGCTGGCCGGTTTACCGCCGTCCGCGACGAGGACGACGCGGAAGCCGCCGTATTCGCGGCGTGCCGTGGGAGGATGGTAGCTGCTGCGGAACGAGGAACGGAGAACGTCCTCCTCGGTATTGATGAATGCCGCCCCGCGCAACACCCGGGACTCCTGTCTCCCGTCGAACCAGTCCCCGACCCATTCCAGCACGTTCCCGCCCATGTCGTGGAGGCCGAAGGGGTTCGGCGCGTAGCTCATCACCGGCGCGGTCGTCGGATAGCCGTCGTCGTAGCCTTCCAGAAAGGACCGGTCATTGGCCGGGGCTTCGGCCTTTTTGCTCTGGTCCCGGTAGTTGCCCGATCCCGCAGGCGGCGGCCACACCGTGCCCCAAGGATACACGTCCAGCACCTTCTTGTCGAGGCTCGCGGGCGTGTCGCCGGGCGAGCGCCGCTCCTTGCCGCCCAGGCCCACGGCGTGGCTCCATTCCTCGTCGGTGGGCAGGCGGTAGGACCTGCCCTCCTTCCTGCCGAGCCATTCGCAGAATTTCTGCGCGTCCTCCCAACTGACCCTCACCACGGGATGGTCCTCGGGCCGATCCGTGACCGTGAAACCGTGGAGGGTCTGGTTGCGCCAAGTACCGTCGATGAGTCCGATATTCTCCTTGGCGTATTCGGCGTAGTCCCTGTATCGCGTCTCGTGGATGCAGAAAAGAACCTCCGTCCCCGGCACGGGCACGAACTTCATCCCGAGGCTGTTCGCGAAAGGCTGCTCCTTCGCGGCCTTCGCCGGGTCGGTCGTGGTGGCTGCGGATGGAGAAAGCGGACTTGCCGGATCAGTCCGTGGGTTCGCCTCAGGCGGGCGAACTGACTCCACCGTCGGGCGTATCACCACGGCGGTGTCCACCATCTCCACTGCGGGGTCTGGCTCGCGCAGCAGCCAGAACGCAGCTCCCGCTCCGGCCAACAGCACAGCGATCCCGAAAGCCACGAGCAGGGAGGTGGGCTTCTTCTCCGGAATCGGACTTGCTTCGGTTCTCGCAGACGAAGTCCTTTCGACGGGCAGCGAGGCATCCCCTCCGGGTCGCTGCGGCCGCGCCCTCGTCGGCAGCGCCGCCATCGACAGGGAGTCTTCCGCCTCCACCTTCACCACGGGCTGCGTCAGGATCGCGTCGAGATCCCCGCGCAGTTCTCCGGCGCTCTGGTAGCGCTCCTCACGGTCTTCCCGCATCGCACGGGCGACGATCCGGTCGTAACGTGGATCGAGCCCCGCCACCTGCATCGAGGGCAACTCGAAGATTCCGTGCGGCAGCCTTCCCGTCAGCATCTGGTAGAGCATCACTCCCACAGCGTAGAGATCGGCTCGGTGATCCACTATCTTTCCATACTCCAGCGCCTCGGGCGCGATAAAGTGCATCGTCCCCATCGCCATCCCGCTGAGCGTCAGCCCTAGGCTTTGGCCTTCGGAAGCCTGTACCTTCGCAAGGCCGAAATCCGCCACTTTCACCACTCCATCGTAGCCGACCATGATGTTCCCTGGCTTGATATCGCGGTGGATGATGCCCTTCGAGTGGGCGTAGCCCAGCGCGTCGCATACATGCGCGGCAATGGCCATCGCGTATTCGGTGTGCAGCCGCCCCTTGGAGGCGATCATGCATGAGACGTCGGTGCCGTCGATGTACTCCATCACGATGTAGAGGAGTCCATCCGAAGTTTCCCCGAAGTCATAGACGGCGATGATGCCGGGGTGGCTAAGCTTGGCCATGGCGCGGGCCTCGTTCTTGAAGCGCTCGGCGAAGGAGAAGTCGCCCTCGTTCTCGGCGAGGTTACCGGAGAGGATCTTGATAGCGACGGGCCGGTCGAGCGAGGTCTGGCGGCCCATGTAAACGGCACCCATGCCGCCACGACCGAGCATTTTCACGATCTCGTACTGGGGCAGGATGGCCTGCATCTCCTGGGGAGTCGGAGGCATCCAAGAACCGGCAGGCTTGGAGATGGAACTAGCAGAAGAGGACGGTGGCGTGGACGACTCCTCTCCAATTGGCAGGGCGCGACGTAGTAGCTCCTCGGGCGGAACTGGTGGGAGATTTGATGTCTGGAATCCGGGGTCCGAAGGAGGAGCGGGGTCGTCTGGAGTCATGAAAGCGAAGTTTCGAGTTTTGGATTTTTAAACGCAACCGATCAGTTCGGAAAGCTCGGCCTTGATATTGTCGGAAGTGGGATCGTCGAGGGTGCTGGCGACCTGGCGCATCAGCAGCTCACGCCAGCGCTCGCGCATCCTGTGGACATGGTTGCGGAGGGTGGCGGGATTCATCTGCAGCTTGATGGCGGCTTGTTGGTAGTTGGCCTCTCTGCCTTGGGAGAAGCCGAGGAAGGGAGCGAGGCAGACGAACATCTCGGTTTTGCCTTCGGCGGCGTACTGCTTCTCGATCAGCCGGGTGGTGGAATCGAGCAGGGTGAGAGCCCAGCGGCGCTGATAGAGGCGATCAGGGCTGAGGTCGTCGTTGACCTCGACGGCGAAGCAACGCTCTGCCCATTGTGGATCAATGGAGACCACCTGCCCACCACCACGCTTCATCGACTGGGCGCGCTCATTCTCGTTAGCGAGATAACGGACGACGCAGGTGAGGAGAAAGGTGCGGAGTCTGCCCCTCTCCTCGTCGACGTCGTCGAGAAAGCGCTTCTCGATGAGCCGGGCGAAGAAACCCTGAGTGAGGTCTTCTGCGTCGTGGGGACCGTGTCCGCTGCGGCGAATGAAGGCGTAGATGGGATACCAGTAAATCTCGCAGAGCCGGGAGAGAGCGGCGAGGGAACCCGGTTGGTCCTCGGCGAGGGCCTGCCGTACCATGCTCCATCTCGTGGTGTGGAATCGGTGATTGTCGTCGGAATGAGTCATGCGAAAAACGGTTTCCAAGTATGTATTCAGATTTTTCCGGGCGATGTTGAAAAAAAAGACGATTTTTTTCGCTTTCTCGGAACGCGGATTACGGCACGCTGGGGCCAGACGATTCGGGTCATGTCGAAACCTCATAGCCCATCTTTAAAAGGCGAAAACGTATATTGCTATTAGTCAGGATATTACAACTCAGAAAATTTCCTTCTGGCACTACTTTCGCTTACTTTTCGCTAAATCTTCATCTTTTTCACTCCGCCAGGGAGAGAGGAAAGTCGGAGTTTATCGTAGATTGCTTGCAGTTCAGGCTCGGCTTCCGTGGCTTGACGGACGTGCAAAGTGCGCCCATCACGCTGCTTGAACCCATCTTTAACAGGCTGCCCTGAAAATAGACCGAAAATGGGCTTTTTTTCGACTATTTTCAGGGCGTCTGTTAAAGCTGGGCTAGTTCGAAAAGCGGTGCTTCACACCGCACTCCAGAGCGCTTCGCGCGGAGCGTATCGTATCGTGCACTGTACATGCGCCGCAGGCTCTGGAGTGCTGCGTGAAGCGCTACTTTTGCGAAAGCCTAGGCGGGACATACCTCAGTTCATATTCACACTCAGAAAAGGGATCGAAAATTCGCAAGCCCAGCATCCCCGAATGATCATCAATTTTGCAGGAACAGTCGACAAAAATACCGTCGAGCCACTGATTTACACAAGACCGTCTGCGTGGAACTGCGCCCAGGTCTCGGCGAAGGCTCGGACAGCCGTGTCCAGGTCCTCATCGCTGTGTGCTGCGGATACCTGGGTGCGGATGCGAGCCTGACCCTCAGGGACGACGGGAAAGAAGAATCCCACGACGTAAATCCCCCGCTCCAAGAGCCGCTCCGCCATCTTCGCCGCTAGAGAGGCTTCGCCCAACATCACTGGCACGATGGGATGTCTGCCGGGCAAAAGGGACAATCCCGTGGCTGGCATTGCTTCACGAAAGCGAGCTGTATTCTGATGCAGCCGCAGGAGGAACTTGGGTTCCGCACGGAGCAATTCCAGAGCGCGAAGCGATCCGGCAGCGACGGAGGGAGCCAGAGAATTGGAAAACAAATAGGGACGGGAACGCTGACGGAGCAGGTCGATGATTTCCTGCCGCCCACTGACATAGCCGCCGCTCGCTCCGCCCAGCGCCTTCCCCAGCGTCCCGGTCAGG
This sequence comes from Verrucomicrobiota bacterium, assembly GCA_963205275.1. Classification (GTDB taxonomy): domain Bacteria; phylum Verrucomicrobiota; class Verrucomicrobiia; order Verrucomicrobiales; family DEV007; genus Arctic95D-9. The sequence goes on from CAUJIH010000045.1 coordinate 82,896, forward strand.
ATATCGACTCGTCCCACGACATCGCAATGTTCATGCGATCCGCGTCCGCTCTCGCCGATGACTCCCACAGCGTGCGAATCATCGACCATCACGATGGCTCCGTATCGATCCGCGAGATCGCAGATTGCTTTCAGAGGGGCTATGGAGCCATCCATCGAGAAAACCCCGTCCGTCGCGATCAGTCGAAAGCGCGAAGATTGAGCCTCCTGGAGACAGCTCTCAAGCTGGTCCATGTCTCCATTGGCATAACGGTAGCGGCTGGCTTTGCACAGGCGGATTCCGTCGATGATCGAAGCGTGGTTGAGTGCATCGGAAATGACCGCATCCTCCGGCCCAAGCAAGGTCTCAAACAGTCCGCCGTTGGCATCGAAGCAGGACGAGTAGAGGATCGTGTCATCCGTCGCGAGGAATTCGCTCAGTTTCGCTTCGAGTTCGCGATGGATCGTCTGCGTGCCGCAGATAAAGCGGACAGACGACAGCCCGAATCCCCACCGATCTAGAGCTTCGCGAGCAGCTGCGACGACCTCTGGATGGTCGGACAGGCCCAGATAATTATTGGCACAAAGATTGATCACCTTGGCACCGTCAGCCGTCGTGATCCGAGTCGATTGCGGAGAGGAAAGAACTCGCTCGCTCTTGAATAAACCCGCGTCTTTCAGCAAGTCGATCTGCCGGGTGAGATGATTTTGAAAAGAGGCATCCATCACTCGACACTGAAACGCTTCTGCCCCCCAAAGGTCAAAGACGAACTTCCGCTCCGAGCAGATTTTCGACTTCCCATCACAGCGCCAATCCTCTCTGGGGTGTCGTGAAGGCGTTCTCGATCACATTCACCTGAGGTGGCAGCCCCTCCTTCAGCAGCACCTCAATCACGTCGAAGCGAAAAATTAGCTCCGGGTAGTTCAGTTCGCGTAGCCAGGAATTGGCACCACGAATGATGAGCTTCTCCTTGGCTTGATCGACATTGCGGGAAGGGTCGCCGAACTCGCCGCTGGTGCGAGTTTTCACCTCGCCAAAGACTAGAATCTTCCCATCCCGATACACGAGATCCACCTCTCCTCCTCCCGTCGGGGGACGGTAGTTCCGATAGAGCACCTTACGTCCCGTTCGGCGCAGGTGTTTCGCCGCGATGCGCTCCCCTGTCGCACCGATGATCGCAGTCCATTCTTTCGGATCGCTCTCGCAGTCCGGCGGCGTGAAGGGCCGACTCAGTTCACGATCAATCCATCGATACCAGACTGGATAGAAGAGATTCACTGCGTGGAGGAGGGTGGAGAAATTCGAACGGCAACGGGGGCAAAGCTGCGACGATGAATCGGACATGGCCCCAGTTCCCGAAGCGCCGCCAGATGAGCCGCTGTGCCGTAGCCTTTGTGACGATCAAAACCGTATCCCGGAAACTGCTCGGCCATCTCGCGCATCAGGCGATCTCGCTCGATCTTCGCAATGATACTGGCTGCCGCGATCGACAGACTGAGCGCGTCCCCGCCGACCAGCGCCCGATGCTCTCCCGGAAAATCCGGCACTGGCAATCCATCGATCAGTGCCAAGTCGGCGCTTGGCTGCAGGCGGGAGAATGCCAGCGCCATCGCCCGATGCGTCGCACGGAGAATATTCAGGTGATCAATCTCCTCTGCATCCACCCGAGCGGAAGCCCAGCTGATTTCGGAATCTCGCATGATTTGCTCGTAGAGCTTTTCCCGGCGTCGCTCCGTCAGCTTCTTTGAATCATCGAGTCCAGGCAACGAATAGCCCTCTGGCAAAATTACTGCGGCGGCGATCACCGGACCGGCGAGAGGACCGCGTCCGGCCTCATCGATCCCGGCGATCCGGCAGTATCCTGCCTCCCGCCACCGATGCTCGTGAACCAGATCGGGCATGGAATCAGTATTCGTTGACGCAGTCGATCAACTGACGAAAACGCCCCGCCAGTCCGCTTTTTTTCGAGAAAACCAAACGCTCCATATCCGCGATCTTTGCCTCTTCGACCTCCTCTGGCAGAGCTTTAGATCGTTCAAATCCTCCTTCCTTCAGCAGGTCGGGAAACTCCGCCATCAGCCTCTGCAGAAGCTCGTCCGTGACGGGGTGCTGCACTCTCATCACCAGCTTCTTTTTCACATAGCGATAGCTGTGGAAGTTTCGGTAAAAACCGCTCACATCACTCACGGCCGCATCGAGATCATCCGTCACCTTGAAAAGAGTCAGATCATCCTCTGAAATCAGCTTGAGTCGCAGGAGATGCTCCTGCACGAAGTGAAGCCAAGTCTTCCAGTACGTGCCGCCCTTCGCATCCACGAGAACTATCGGGACTAGCTGTGCTTTCCCCGTCTGGATCAGCGTCAGCACCTCGAACAACTCATCCATCGTCCCGAATCCTCCTGGAAAAGCGATGATCGCATCACTTTCCTTCACAAAGGCGAGCTTTCGGGTAAAGAAATAATTGAACTGAAGCAATTTCCCATCGCCTCGAATCGTGGAGTTCGCCATCTGCTCGAAGGGTAACTTGATATTCAGTCCGAAACTTCCGTCCCGACCAGCACCGATCTGGGCCGCCTCCATGATGCCTCCGCCGGCACCGGTGATGGTCATGAAACCCGCCTCTCGCATTTTCCCCGCCAAGGCAACGGCGGCCTGAAATTCTGGCTCTTCCGGTGCGGTCCGGGCACTGCCGAAGATCGAAAGCTTTCGCTCGTCGCCATAGGGCTCGAACATGACACTGGTGCGTCGCAGTTCTTTCAGTGCACGGCTATACAGCTTCATATCTCCCAGTGGGAGGCAATCTTTCCCCATCTTCAGTACGGTGACGATCATCTCGGCTACCAATGCATTGGAATGTCCGCAGGCCCAATCGTCCACCAGTCCCCTGATCCGCTCATCGAACTTCGGATCCCCCGTCGATCCGCTACTGGGAGAAGAAACTTCTGAAACATCGCCACTGGTAAAATCCCGGGCGTCCTTACGTAGATGCGCACGTTTGCTCATGAAAGGGGCAGGCTACAGGATGATTGTGCTTATCTCAATACAGACTTTCCCTGAATCCGCCATCATGCGGACGGAGAATCTCGGCATTTCTGCTTTCTTCTTTCCCTGATCGATAGTTCATTCTTCCGTTTCTAACCATGGCTATTCCGCTCGATGATCTCCGTATCGCCAGCACGCGCAAGCTGACCTCTCCCGCCACACTGATGGAGGAGGTGCCTGTGTCGGCTACCGCTGCCACCACCGTATCGACCGCTCGTCGCGAGATCGCCGAGATTATCGCCGGTCGAGACGACCGTCTGCTCGTCGTCGTCGGTCCCTGCTCGATTCACGACCCTGAAGGGGCACTGGACTATGCAGAACGTCTCGCAGAGATGCAGGAAGAACTCTCGCCAGACCTGCTCCTAGTCATGCGAGTCTATTTTGAAAAGCCGCGCACCACGGTCGGCTGGAAAGGCCTGATCAACGATCCTCATTTAGATGGATCGTATCATATTAATGAAGGACTTTTAATCGCCCGGAACTTGCTCCTGCAAATCGCGGAGAAAGGAATCTCCTCCGGCACGGAGTTCTTGGATACCATCAGTCCGCAATTTTACGCCGATCTGATTTCGTGGGGAGCCATCGGTGCCCGCACGGCTGAATGTCAACTCCACCGGGAACTCGCCTCTGGTCTGAGTATGCCCGTCGGATTCAAAAACGGAACTAGCGGCAATTACGAGATCGCGATCGACAGCATCCTAGCCGCCCGAAGCCCCCATCGCTTTCTCTCTGTCACCAAGTCGGGCATGAGCGCGATCGTGGCGACCGAGGGCAACGACACTTGTCACATCATCCTCCGAGGCGGTCGGGATAGCGGACCCAACTACCACGCAGAGAATATCCGTGAGGTGTGGAAGGCACTGGAAGCGAAAAATCTCGAACCTGCCATCATGGTGGATTGCAGCCACGGCAACAGCGAAAAAAATCACCATAATCAGCCTCGCGTCTGCACTGCCCTGTGTGAGCAAATCGGCGGAGGAGAATCCCATATCCGAGCGGTGATGATCGAGAGCAATCTGAATGAAGGATGTCAAAAGGTGGATCGAGGGAAAATGAATCTCGAATACGGAGTGAGCGTGACAGATGCCTGCGTGGACTGGGAGACGACCGTAATCATGCTCCGCGATCTCGCGACCTCTGTGCGTAAACGACGTGCGACCTATCTGGCGTGAAACTCGACACAGTGTTTTCTGAATTCCTTTCGGAACCAGAACTCCGCAGTGTATTTTCGGCCTGGCCGGGCCGAAGCTCAAAGATGTGGGAGCGGTAATCAATTCTCGCTGGGACGCACAGATGAAGAGAGGTGAAACTCCTCCGACATCAGGCCATTTCGCACTCGCCATACACTCGAAAGTGATTCGGTTTTCGTCCCCTCGCCCACGAGACGCACTTTTTATGCACTTTTTTACGGTTTCATTTCCGAAAGGACTTGCTAGAGTAGTTCTTTCCGGTTTTTTCCAGTAATGAGTCAGAACATCCAAACCCTGCAGAAGGAAGATCGCGTCTTCCATCCATCCCCTGAATTTTCCGCCCGCGCCCATGTAAAGTCCATGGAGGAGTATGAGGAACTCTACAAGCGTTCCATCGAAGATCCGGAAGCGTGGTGGAGTAGTCAGGCTTCCAAGCTCGTCTGGCAAAGGCCGTGGGACACTGTCCTCGACTGGTCCAACGCACCCTTCGCCCAATGGTTCTTGGGCGGAAAAATCAACGCCTCCGAGAACTGTCTTGACCGCCACGTCCGAGAAGGTCATGGAGACCGCGTGGCGATTCACTGGGTGGGGGAACCCGGCGACACTCGCTCTCTTACGTATGCCGATCTTTTGCGCGAAACGTCTCGCTTTGCCAATGCTCTAAAAGCGCGTGGAATCAAAGCCGGCGACCGAGTGCTGATCTACATGCCCATGGTTCCGGAAGCTGCGATCGCGATGCTGGCCTGCGCTCGTATCGGTGCGATTCATTCCGTGGTCTTCGGTGGATTTTCCGCTTCATCGATCAAAGACAGACTGGAAGACTCCGAAGCCACCGCCATCATCACTGCCGACGGTGGATGGCGACGCGGTAGCGTGGTTCCGCTGAAGGCGAATGTGGATGAAGCGCTGGCTGCCGGCTGCTCCGTCGACACAGTTTTCGTGCTGAATCGCTGTGGAAATGAGGTGACGATGGTCGAAGGTCGCGATCTCTGGTGGAGCGACGCGATCGACGGAGTCTCGGACGATTGCCCCGCCGAAGGGTTTGACTCGGAGCATCCTCTTTTCATTCTCTACACATCTGGCTCCACGGGGAAGCCGAAGGGTGTGCTGCACGCAACAGGTGGATTTCTCACAGGCGCATACTCGACCTTCTACTACATCTTCGATCATCAGCCAGACGACATCTTCTGGTGTACCGCCGACGTTGGCTGGGTGACGGGACACAGCTACATTGTCTATGGTCCGATGTCATGCGGTGCCACTCAGATTATGTATGAGGGCGCTCCGAACACACCTGACTGGGGACGCTTCTGGGAAATCATCGAAGAATACAAAGTAACGGTTTTCTACACCGCTCCCACCGCGATTCGCGCCTTCATCAAAGCGGGAGATTCTTTTATCGATCAGCATGATCTGTCCTCGCTACGCCTACTCGGTTCCGTCGGCGAGCCGATTAATCCGGAAGCCTGGATGTGGTATCGTGAGAAAATCGGGGGAGGGCGCTGCCCCATCGTCGATACCTGGTGGCAGACGGAAACTGGCACGATCATGATCTCTCCCATCCCCGGAGCGACTCCGACGATCCCCGGCACCGCGACGCGGCCATTCTTCGGAATCGATGCGGCTGTTCTGAGTGCCGACGGAAATGAATGCGGTCCGAACGAAGGCGGGATGTTGGTCATCCGCAAGCCTTGGCCCAGTATGCTGCGCACGATTTACAAGGATCCCGAGCGTTTTAAGAAGACCTACTGGGGTGAGTATGAAGGCATCTACGTGGCAGGTGATGGATCCCGAGTGGACCCGAGTGGCAACTTCTGGATCGTCGGTCGTCTGGACGACGTGCTGAATGTCTCCGGGCACCGTCTCGGCACGGCAGAAATCGAGAGTGCGCTCGTCTCTCACAGTGCCGTAGCAGAGGCTGCTGTCGTCGGGCGTCCCGATGATCTGAAGGGTCAGGCTGTCGTCGCTTTCGTCACTCTGAAAGCTGGTTACCAACACGGGCCTGAACTGGCCAAGGAACTGAAAATTCACGTCGGACACGAGATCGGAGCGATCGCCCGTCCAGACGATATCCGTTTCAGCCAACTTTTACCCAAGACGCGCAGTGGAAAAATCATGCGCCGCCTGCTGAAGGAGATTGTCTCCAAGGGCGAGGTGCATGGTGATACATCCACTCTGGAGGACTTCACCGCTCTCGCAGCCCTGCAGAAGGAAGATTGATTCAGGAAATTGCATTCTCCCTCTTGACTAGGTGGCACGTCCCTCCTAGATTGCCCCTCCTGCCCTCTGTCCCACCGGACAGGGGGTATTCTGTTTTGTTATCGAAATCTCAAACCCTATTACTCTATTCCTATGCCCGAAGTCGAAATTAAAAAAGGCGAACCTATTGATCGCGCTCTGAAGCGCCTGAAAAGCAAGCTGGAAACCGAAGGAATCATGGACGAAATGCGTCGTCTGCGAGCTTTCGAGACTCCAACTCAAAAGGCGAAGCGCAAAGCACGCGCCAACGCCAAGCGTAACAAGAACAAAGTCCGCTTTTCTCTTCGCACTCAAGCAAGCGCTGCCACGACTGTAGCGGACGTGGAGTAAACTACCGGGAAATCGATAACAATGCGAAGAAGCTGTCGGAAACGACGGCTTTTTTTGTGTACCCGACGTTTTCTGAATCGGGATACCTCCAAGAAAACTCTAGCAATCGTCCCTGAGACCGAACCCTGATCAGTCCATCGCTCAACCCTGTTGCGTCTTTGCTTCTCGACGATCTTCTCAATCAAGGGCACCTCCTCAAGTCCTCACGGTGCCGCTCGATGCTTTGTGTAATCCCTGTGCCACCATAAATTGCCCCATCGCGTAATCTTTGAGGAAAGATCGACAGGCACGAGCAATGACATCGACCTCTTCTGGAGACTGAAAGAGGATCATCATCCGATACTGATCCATCAGAAGCAGGAGAACATTTCCACCTTGGTATTCAAAAAAGAGCTGGTCCGGATTTCTCTGTGTCTCCTCAAAATACACGGAAATATCCTCGATCAGAGTCGTGATCTCTCGCGCTTTCGGTTCGCCGCCCATCAGGTCACAGTGCAGGATCTGATCGCCACGGGCCAAGAGCAGGCCCTGGACCGAGCCAGCATTTCGGATCACACTCAGACTCCCGGAGAAAGTTTTCGGTTTCATAGCGGATCAGAAGAAAGAGCCGATTCAAGGAATGGCCTCATCGGGACGCGCTGATTTACGATGGCTCCCACAGCCTCGGCATCCTGTGGATCACTGGACAGATCGAAAGTGAAGCCGATGGTTTCTTCCCGCTCATACAGTGCGGCTGATGTCGTGACTTTCATTCCCAGACGCTCTCCAAACAGTCGGGCGCACTCCTGCAGCAGCATCAGATTCTTCGCAAAGCGAGCGGTATCTTCGGCCCCACTCCTGCCTTTGGCAGAACCTCCACTCGCACGAAAGAAACGGGCCTGGTGACTACGCAGCGCTTCGCTCAAAAATTCGTTCGTAGATGCGTCAGCGGAATTCATTTCTTTAAGAGTTCGTCGGATCGACTGTCAGGGGAATTTACGTGTCCTCTTCACTCTTGTCGACATCACCTGATCAAAAAAATCCGCTCAGTGCCCCACATTACTCAGAATTTCCTCGATCGTGGTCTCACCAGAAGCCACCTTATCCCATCCGTATTCCCTCAGAGGCCTCATTCCTCCGGTCAGTGCCTGTTGCTTCAGTTGAGCATACGACGCATGTGAGGTGATCAATTCCGCCATCTCTGGATCGATCAAGCAAATCTCCAGAATCGACATCCGCCCTCGGTATCCGGTGTTTCGACAGGCCCGACAGCCCACGGCTTCATGGATCCCGGCACGCTTTTCGAGAGGAAACTGAATCTCGCGGAGATAATCATCATCCAACTGAGCCGGTTGCTTACACTGAGCACACAGTCGGCGGACCAACCTCTGCGCCAGAAATCCGCGCACTGAAGACGCGATCAGGAAAGGCTCGATTCCCATGTCCAGCAAGCGAGTGATCCCGGAAACCGCATCATTCGTGTGCAGCGTACTGAAAACCAAGTGTCCTGTCAGTGCCCCGCGAATTGCGATCTCTGTCGTCTCTAGGTCACGCATTTCCCCTACCATGATGATATTGGGATCTCCTCGCAGAATGCTCCGCAGACCGCTGGCGAAGGTGAGTCCGATCTCCGGTTTGATCGCGATTTGAATGACTCCATCGAGGCGATTCTCCACTGGATCTTCTACGGTCACGATCCGCGTCTCTTTCGTATTCAGACGCTTGAGAAAGGTGTACAAGGTGGTGGACTTTCCCGATCCCGTCGGACCCGTGACTAGGATGATCCCGTTCGGCTGAGCGAGCAGGCCTTCGATTACTTTCGTCGTTCTGTCGTCCAGCCCGAGCATGGACATATCGAAGTTCTGCCGCGTCAGCAGGCGCAAACTCACGCTCTCCCCGTTCACCGATGGAATCGTGGCTACGCGCACATCGACGGGTGAGCCGTCGAGTTCCAGATTGATTCGCCCATCTTGCGGCAGCCGTCGCTCGGCGATATCGAGCTGAGCCATGATCTTCAGACGAGAGATGAGCGAGGCTTGCAAAGATCGAATATCCGGCGGAACCACGATCTCCTGCAGAGCACCGTCGATCCGATACCGAATGCGCAGATTTTTTTCCAAAGGCTCGATGTGGATATCCGTCGCTCGTTCACGCAGAGCCTCGCGAAAGATCTGGTTCACGAAGTTCATGACCGAGGCCTCCTCCTGCTCTTCGTCGAGTTGCGTCACCTCCTGATCATACTCATCATCTGCGGCGACTTCGCGTCCTTCCAACAGCTCATCGAACTGCTCAGCCCCGACTCCATATCCCTGACGCAGCCCTTCTAGGATGCGGTAGCGTGTGCTGACGACCCATGACACAGGCACGGTCAGCTCCCGCCCCACCGCCTGTCGTGCATCGAGATTAAAAGGATCATAAGTCATCAGACAGATCCCCTCCTCTCCGATACGGGCGGGGAGCAGACGATGGCGCAGAGCCACCTTCGCGGGAAAACGGCGATGAAGAGCACTGCTGAGATCCAATTCTGACTCGGCCTGAAATTCCAGCCCCGACTCCGTGGACAACTGGCGAGCAAAGGCTTCTTCATCCACTAGATTAGCATCGTAAAGCGCGTCCAGAAGAGAGCTGCCGCGAGCGTGGGCTTCGCTCAGAATCGTCTCACAACGCCTTGGTTCTAGGCATCCGACACGTTTTGCGATTCGGCTAATCAGGGGGATGAGAGACATGGGGAATGCACGAGGACAACCAATCAGATGATGAGTCAACCCCTCATGTAATCACTGGTTGCGCCTCTCGACAGACTTGCACCTTTTTGCAGAAACCGCCATACTTCCGAGGTGATCCTAGATCTGGATAAATTTATCATGCGGGAGCGGCCTTTCTGGGAGGAGCTGTCGACGCTGCTGCGACATCAGGAAGAGCAGCCTGATCGACGCACGTCTCCTGAAGAAGCGCGGCGTTTTCACTATCTCTACCTGCGTATTTCATCTGATCTGGTGAAACTGCGAACCTTCGCTGGGGAAGTCGAAGTCGTCCGATACCTCGAGGATCTGGTGGCGCGGACATACGGACGCCTGAATGAAGGCGACACGAGCCGCGTCCACTTCCGCCCTTGGCACTGGCTGATCTATACGTTTCCCTGCACATTTCGGCGACACTGGATCGCCTTTGCTCTGTCATTCGGGACATTTTTGATCGGCGCTGCCTTTGGTGGAGGGATCGTGACTCTGCACCCAGGGGCGAAAGTCGATCTGCTTCCACCTCAGTTTTCCCATTTACAAGAAAAGCCCTCCGCGAGAGTTACCCGTGAGGAAAACACTGAGTTCGACGCATTTAAGGGGCGACACACGTTTTCTGCCACGCTCATCGCGAATAATACGAAGGTCACGCTGCTGGCGATGGCCTCGGGGGTACTCTGGGGCGTATTCACCTATGCCCTGCTCTTTGGCAACGGGCTTATCCTCGGACTCGTAATCGCGGATTATCTTTCGGACGGCCAAGGGCAGTTTCTCGCAGCTTGGCTGCTGCCCCACGGTTCCTTCGAGTTACCGGCCATCTTCATCGGGGGTCAGGCCGGACTGGTGATCGCTCGGGCCATGTTCGGCTGGGGGACGAATCTACGCCTGCGGCAGCGCTTCGCCCGAATCCGCGCCGATCTGCTAACCCTCATACTCGGGGCTGCTCTCATGCTTGTTTGGGCGGGGGTGATCGAATCTTTTCTTTCCCAATATCATGGCCTCGCTGTCTATCCGTGGAAAATCGGGTTCGGATGTTTCGAACTCACGGCTCTCACACTCTATCTACTTCTCTGCGGACGATCAAAATTCGCAGAGACCTCCCCACGACAGGCATGATCGCAAGAAACGCAGCCCTGCGCATCGACACACCAGAAGGAGTGCGGTTCGAGATCCCTCTGGCCAGCCCATTCAGTCGATGTTTGGCCGTCGTGATCGATATGATCGTGATCGCCGCGCTCATGCTGCTCCTGAGCCAACTCATTCAAGCACTGGATCGGCTGATCGCCTCGATTCCGATCTTCGGAGCAATTTTTAGCGATTTCAGTTCCGGCATTTTGATTCTGGCTCAATTTTCAGTCGCTGTCTGTTATGGTATGATTTTGGAATGGCTCTGGAGGGGCAAAACCATCGGGAAACGACTGATGAAACTACGAGTGATCGATGAAAGAGGACTCGCTCCAGATTTCCGACAGATCGTAACGCGCAATCTCTTTCGCATCATCGACATGCTACCCTCTATGGTGTACCTCTGTGGCGGACTCTCGTGTTTCCTCACGCAGCACTGTCAGCGACTAGGTGACATCGCTGCGGGGACTCTGGTCGTGAGAGAAAGCAATCCCAGTGTACCGGATCTCGAACAGATCTCAGGCATTCACAGCGGCAGTATTTTCTCCACAGTTCCTCATATCGAAGCGCGCCTGCGACAGCGCATCTCGCCGAATGAAGCGCGACTCATGCTCGATGCGCTGACTCGCCGGGAGGAATTGACCCCGTCATCACGGCTCCTGCTGTTCTCAGAACTAGCTCAATATTTCCGCGAAATCGCTCCTATCCCGGACGAAATCACCTACGGTCTCTCCGACGAGCAATTCATCCGCAATCTCACGATCACGATTTATTCCCGCTCATCTGTGTGAAATCTAGTTCTGCGCAGCACTCAAATTCACAAATGAAACGTATGAATCTTTCGAATCAGATTCCTTTCTTCCGGGTTTCATTCTAAACTACCTCGTCCCCTCTAGTCTCCCCCCTTCCCCCTTTCTCCATGCCCAAATCACTTCCCGACAAATCAATCGACCAAGTCCTCTCCATCATCATGGGCGGGGGCCAGGGGTCGCGTCTGTATCCACTGACCCACAACCGATCAAAGCCGGCTGTTCCTCTAGCTGCGAAGTGCCGAATCGTGGACATCCCGATCAGTAACTGCATCAATTCGGGAATCCGAAAAATGTACGTTTTGACACAGTTCAACAGCGAGTCTCTGAATCGACATATCACCAGCGCCTACCGCTTTGATCACTTCGGTGACAACTTCGTCCAGATCCTAGCAGCTCAGCAGACCCCAGGGGACGATACTTGGTATCAGGGCACCGCTGACGCAGTCCGCCAGAATCTGGCTTACTTCCTAGAGAGACCATATCGCTATTTCCTCATTCTAAGCGGCGATCAACTCTATCGCATGGACTTTCGCGTGATGCTCCGAGAGCATCTGGAAACGGGAGCCGATCTCACCATCGCGACTACCCCCGTACCCCGCGATCCCGCTCGAGCCTTCGGTCTAATGCACACAGATGCACAGAGTCGGATCACGCGCTTCGTCGAAAAGCCTGGAAGTAACGACGAACTGCTCAATCAACTCACCATGCCTCCTTCCCTGCTAGAATCCATCGGCTTGGCTCCGAATGAAGAGCGATTCCAAGCATCCATGGGCATCTACCTTTTCAACCGCTCCGTGCTCGAAGAGGCGCTCATGAACGATTGTCAGGATTTCGGGAAGCATATTATTCCCAATCTGATTCAGGAAAAAAAAGTCTACAGCTATATCTTCAATGGCTACTGGGAAGACATCGGGACGATCTCTTCCTATTTTGAAGCGAATCTTGAATGTACGAAAGTGGTACCTCGTTTCAACTTTTTCGACGCGAAGAATCCGATTTACACGCGGGCACGCCTTCTTCCCGCCAGTAAAATCAACAATGCAATCATCGAGGAAGCTCTCCTCTCAGACGGCTGCATTATCAGTAACGCCACGATTCGGCATTCGATCATCGGCGTGCGATCCGTAATCGAAACTGGCTGCGAAATCTCCGAGAGCATCATTATCGGATCCGATTACTATGAAAAAGTGCAGATCGTCGATGATGAGGAAGTTCACCGTCCGATCTTTATCGGTTCTGGGACAAAAATCCATCGTGCGATCATCGACAAGAATGTGAGCATCGGCAGGAACGTGCAAATTCATCCCAGAGGACGAACCCACGCCGACACAGAGTGGTGTCATATCCGCGACGGAATCGTGGTGATCCCAAAGGGGAAAGTGATTCCGGACGGAGTGATCGTCTGAGAGACGGAGAAACGGAGTGATCCAATCAGGCTGTTTGCCGAAGAAACGCCTCACTCGCAGTGACACCAAACCCAATCCACAGATGCCCGTCGTTCATACGGAAGGTGATTTGCTGACTCAGCCTGTCGAGGTCATTGTCAATGCGTGGAATCGAAACATTATCCCTTGGTGGCTTCTTCTTCCCCAAGGTGTCTCAGGGGCAATCAAGAAGCATGCGGGAATTCAGCCTTTTCGTGAAGTTGCTCGTTTTGGTCCCATACCACTCGGTGGCGCGGTTTTGACCTCGGCAGGCAGGCTTCCATTTCGCGGCATTATTCACGTAGCTGGAATCAACATGTTTTGGAGATCATCAGAATTTTCGATTCGAGAGTCGGTTCGTAATGCCATGAGGGTTGCTACCGAACAGGGATTCTCCTCTATCGCATTTCCGCTGGTTGGGGCTGGCTCGGGCGGTGGCAACGTGGAACAGATTGAGCGGTTTATCACCTCCGAGATTGATTCGATTCCCTTTGAAGGAGAGATTCGGATCGTCCGCTACAAACCAAATGCCAACAAGGATCAGCACCCAAGCAACTGACCCGCCCCCAGTCGAATTTTCACCGTGACTACGATCCTCAACCCACAGTCAAAGCACGGCTGCCGTCAGGCGGTTGGTGTGCTATGACGTTTGCCTCGAATCAGGGATTCGCGACTCCGTCTCGTGCGACTGTGACCACTTCATCATTGCCGAGATCCTTGATCACCACAGCATTAGCGCGGACATCCAACACCTGAAAACTCTTTTCGCTCGAGTCAGGCTGGCTGGTCTGAAACACATCGCCCGCCTTCACTACATAGCGATATTTTGAATTCGGAGCCGTCAAAATGGCGTAGGTATCCGCCGTCTGTCCGGCTGTGTCTTTGACGAGATAGTGAGTCGCTCCATTCCGTGTATTCTCGACTTCCACACGGGATACATCCACCATTTGTCCCTTCCCTTCTTTCGAACTGACAAAGCGTCGACTCACTTCTCGAACCTTATACGGCGTCCCAGGGATCATATCTCCCGCGGCTACTACCGTATCACTCTCATTCCGATCTAAGCGGCGGACAGTGGCCTTTTCTCCTTCAACCCCGTCCACCAGAATCGGAAGTGCCTCCTCATGGTAGGCAGCGAGCACCATTCCCTGAACCGGGGCCACGGCGGGCGTTCTCGAATGAATCGTCGATCCATTCAAAGCTACCAGTGGTTTGCTCTTCGATTCTTCACGTACCTGGCGGGCCTGTTGAACTCGCTTCACATCGACGCTCCGAGGTGTAAGCGAAGCCCCCTCTCCTCTGGAGGCTATCGTTACCATCTGCTGAATTGGAGTTTTTTCTGATACCTTTCTAGTCGTTTGAGCTGAAGCATGGCCACCTTCAGGGGTCTTTGCGGATAGGGGAATCGTCTCAGAGCCAGCTCCTGATGTCGTGTTCGCCAGAGAGTCAACTGTCTGAGACTTAGAATCGCTCGTTACTGGCTTGGAGCCCACTGATTTAGCTGCTGCTTTTTCCGTCTTCTCTGCGGATGCCACGGTCGTCGCTGCTGGAGCCGCCTGGGGAGATGTCTTCTCTACCACTGGACTGGGCGCAGGCGACTTTGACTGAACTAGGTTCCCGCGCAATGGTTCACCTGCCAGCGGTTTCCCCTCCAACAGTGTTTCTTCGATTCCATTCCCGTGCAAAGCAGCACGCGCATTCGCCATTTCTCCGGCTGCACTTTTGCCCTGCTCCGAAGATCCCCAAGAATCCGGATTGGAAATCAATTTCACTATGTCATTGTGACCTGCCGCCTGAGCCAAATTAACAGCCGTCAGATTTTCCAGATCAACAGCGTATGGATTGGCCAGATTCTGCAAGAGAACGCGAACTGCGTCCATTTTCCCTGCTGCAGAGGCAATCATGAGCGGAGTTTGGCTCTGAGGACTGCGCACATTGATGTTGGCCCCTTGCCCGAGCAGGACATTGAGCACCTCGGGATAGCCGCTGAAGCTCGCCAATAGCAGCGCGCTGTCGAGCTCGTCCGGAGAGGCGGTTGCCGACAATAGTGAAACGACATCCGAATGCCCCTTATAGGCAGAGAGAGTCAGAGCACTCCATCCTTCCTTATCGCGAATCGAGGGATCAGCCCCACGGCTCAGCAGCATTCGGGCAACATCCACATAGCCTCTCTCTGCCGCGAAAATCAATGCATTCCGCCCGTTCTTCGCCACACTCTTCGGATCGGCACCCATTCCCAAGAGCCTCTCGACTGCCGCCGTCTGGCCAGATCCTGATGCCATGATCAGCGCCGTGTAGCCTTCCCCATCGGCTTCATCCATATTCATCCCTGCCGTCTGAAATGCTTCCAGAGTGCGGACATCCCCGGCAGAGGCAGCGACTAACATGTCCTTCACTGTCAGCCCATATCCCTTGGATTCCACTTGCTTTACTGCCTGTTTCTTCGGATTACTGCATGCGCCAAGAACCAGAAACGAACCCAGGAGTACCACAGAGAGTCGATTGATTAAATCAGGGAATTTCATTAGCGTATTTTAGTATTTATCACCAGAAAGTTCTGGTATTTTACAGTAAATTCAATTATTTATTTAACAAATATTAGAACTCTATCAACATAAGCCGCGCATTCAATAGTCTAGCGCAATCGGGTAGACTGGAAAAAGGCCAGAGGCTGTATGAAGTTTCTGGCTCAACAACCAAATCGAATCCGAGATGCCTACATACAACCGTCTGACCCCAGAACAACGCTACACCATCGAA
>CAUJIH010000046.1 GCA_963205275.1 Verrucomicrobiota bacterium
CGTCTTTTCGTTCTTTTGGGTAGTGTTTCATGATAAATAGGCACCGCCCGCTGCTCTGGTCGGCAAGCCTCCCGACGCAGCGGGCGGTGCCTATTTAATCCAGTAAGCGGCAGGTGGACAACTACGCTGACAGCTAATGCCTCGAAATCGCGTTCTTTAGCATCCCTTTTCCTGCGGTCTCCAGTTCACACTTGAGCGAAACACTTGCGTGATCGTTCGAGCGAGCCAACCTTTGCAGTATCCAGTTCTCTACTCCATGCGCTTCCTCTTGACAGTTGTTTCCTTTGCAACCCTTCTGCTCGTCTCCTGCGCGACTAATCCCATCGACCGGAGAATTGAGCGCTACCCCGGCATGTTCGGCACTCTGAGCGATCAGGATAAAACGAAAGTCGTACAGGGGCAGGTGTCGGAGGGGATGTCCACCGATGCTGTTTTTCTCGCTTGGGGACGACCCAATCGCATGATGAGCGGGAGCCAGAGTGGTAAGAGTCGCGAGCGCTGGCTGTATTTTGGATCAGAGCCCGTCACCTCGGTTTCTGTGGGTTTCGGTAGCTATGGCCCTCATCATCACCACGGATTCGGATACGGTTATGGAGGAGCTTGGGACATGGGGACCATGGTGGATTACATGCCCGTGATCGATCGCCAAGTAGAATTCCTGAACGGACGAGTCGTATCCTGGGAGTGGCGGAGATAGCTCCGAGACTATCGACTGAACATTATGGAAGACACCCACGGACATCGTATCAGTTATCTGCGCATTTCCATTACAGATCGCTGTAACGAGCGCTGTATTTACTGCATGCCTCAGGAAGAGCAAATCTGGCTCCCCCGCGCCGATGTGCTCGACTACGAAGAAATCCTGCGCATCATCAGGATCGGAGCCTCCCTGGGTATTTCTAAAGTGCGAATCACCGGTGGCGAACCACTGACGCGGCGGAATGTAATCTGGTTCCTCGAACAAGTCTCCGCAATTGAAGGCATCCGTGATCTGGGATTTTCCACCAATGGAACCCTCCTGACTCGTCCCTTGCCTGACGGTCGAAGCACAGCTCAGGGCCTAAAAGATGCTGGAGTTAAATCGATTAATGTTTCGCTCGATACCCTCGACCGAGCTACTTATGCCAAAACGACCGGACGCGACCTTCTTCCCGACGTGATCGAAGGCATCGACGCCGCCCAAAGCGCCGGGATCGAAAAGATCAAGCTGAACACCGTTCTCATGCGCCACCGTAACGAGCACGAACTCTGGGATCTCGCTGCATTTGCTCGCGAGCACGACGTTCTGCTGCGTTTTATCGAGCTAATGCCCGTCAGCACGACCGAAGTCCTTACGGAGGACAACTTTCTCTCCGTCGGGGAGGCGATGGCTCTGCTGGAATTCCGCCTTGGAAAATTGATTCCTCGTCCAGAGGTGAAAACTAACGGGCCAGCTGCATACTACGAGGTGCCAGACACTGGGCAACTCCTCGGCTTCATAGGAGCGATGACGAACCTGCACTTCTGCGAAACATGTAACAAGCTTCGTCTCACCTGCGAGGGGAAACTGCGGCCCTGTCTGGGTAGCCATTTGGAATTCGACATGCGCGAGGTTCTCCGCAAGCCGGAGGCGACAGATGAGGATGTCGCCCGATTTTTCATGGAAGTCGTTGAAAGAAAGCCGAAAGAGCATGACTTTCGCAACAATTACCAGCCCGGTCGCCGCATGATCGCCATCGGTGGCTGAAGGAGAGGCGATGCGACAGCGCCTGCGATTGCTGAATTGAATCGTCCTTGTGATGATCGACGATCCCTCGCAGAAGAGCGTTGGAATCAGCACGGGGTTCAGATCTACCCCGACAGAACCTCAGTCGTCGTGACGACCTCTGTAAAAAAACGAGCGCAAGTAATTCAGGGCAAATCAGTCTTCCAGCACCATCACCTCAGCGTGGAGCTGATGCTTCTGAGCCGAGGCATTCACCAGACTGCGAATCGCGCGTATCGTCTTGCCGCCCCGTCCGATGATTCGTCCGGTATCGTCCGGATGGAGTTGAATCAGGAAACGATGCGTGCTCCCCTCCAGCTCCCGCGTGATTGAGAGTTCGTCAGGATGCTCCACTAAGCCGTTCATAATGAAAGAGAGAAATTCCTGAATCGCGATTGTTGGTTCCATCTGATTAGTTGCAGCTCGTTATCTGTTCACAAGACAAAAAAGGGAATGCGTTTTGCATTCCCTTTCGTTTTACCTCGGTGCGAGGACTTTGTCACGCAAGAATCGTCAGGAAGTCGCCTGACGCGCCTTTTTCAAGATGCTGGCGACAGTCTCGGACGGCTGCGCCCCCTTGCTGATCCATTCATCCGCCTTCGCCACGTCGATCTGATAACCGTTCGCAGCCACCAGTGGGTCATAGGTACCGAGCTGCTCGATGAAGGCTCCCTGACGGCGAGCACGCCCGTCCGCGACGACGATGCGATAGAAGGGCCGATCCTTTGTGCCTTCACGTCTCATTCTGATTTTAACCATATCTCGATCCGATTCTTGTAATTGTTGAAAAATACCGCCGCTCTAGATGGTCACGACGACAAAGTCTCCGCGTCAATGCGGAGGGAGCAGACTGTTTCGCCCGGAATTTCAAAAAATCAACTACTGTTTCTTTTGTTTTCTCAGAAAATCCAATTTCCGAAGATTTTCCGTTTTGACGAGGTATTACATTTTCCACTAGCGAAGGAGCAATAGAGCCTTCACTTCGCTCCAGATCTACTGTACCATTGTAACTACTCAGGTCTCCCCGCACGGGCGAGTTGTTGGCCGAGAGTTTGAGGATCTTCAACCATCAGCGTGATCCGCGTGATCATGTCTCCGGACTGTTTGCGCACCGTCGAAATCACGCTCCGGATTGAACTGAAGGCTTGCCCATACTCGTAATTGCGAAACTGGCCGCTGATCTTCTCATTCACCTTCATCATCCGAAGATCTCTCTCCGCTTGGTTGTTGTCGTAGGACGTGATCAGATCCTCGAAATATCTCATGATTTCTCCGGTAAAGGTCCCCTGAATCTGCACCGCTCGATCAGACTTGCTCCCGCTAGTCGATTACAAATTTTTGTCGTGTAGTGTGCAATCCGGTATCAAAGCCGACGAGACGTCTCGTCTGACCACTAGTCATCGAACAACGCTTAGACAAAAATGATCGAATGAGACGCCAGCCCCCCAATGCCGAGCAAGGTGATGAATCACCGGCCCCCTCCTCTCGGCGACCTTGACGAGAAAGTTTGTTCCTGTAGAATGCCTACGTGCTCGCCCTCACAATCTCGAGTACTCGTCTGTCAAGCACTCAGTCCCCGTGCAGACGGAACAAAAACATGAACATCCGGGAAGTGCAAAGAGACGATCTTCAGGAACTTCTGAAAATATGGGAGCAATCCGTCCGTGCATCCCACCACTTCCTGTCGGAGCAGGACATCCAGTCCCTGCGGCTGATCGTTCGAGATCAGGCATTGCCCAATCTAGAAATTTGGGTGTTATGTAACGATCAGGCGATGCCGATAGGATTCATGGGGCTTGATGGAGAAAAGCTTGAGGCGCTTTTTATCGCACCGTCGAACTTCAGGCAAGGTGGGGGCCAGTTAATGCTTCAGCACGCGAGGCAGTTGAAAGGGCTTTTGCATGTGGATGTGAACGAGCAGAATACGGATGCCCTTCAATTTTACCTGTCCAATGGATTTCATATAACGAGCCGCTCGGAAACCGATGCGCAAGGGCAGCCGTTTCCACTTCTCCATCTTCACGAAACTGCTGAGTAAAATGCCCAGTAGTGACACTCACCATCAGATCAATACGCAACATTCTCATGATACAAATCATCACCCACAACCATCGATCAAGCAGCAAACGTGGCATCACTCATGCCTTCCGAATCATGACCAGCACGATCGCCCTCGGGGCGTGCGGGCTAGTTTTCGCTCAGCCCACAGACGAGCCTGCCCCGCGACCGGTCGTCAAGGTGCTCTCCAGTGTCCCGACGAGTGAAAATCAGGGCGGGAAACCTGGGCAAGTCACGACTTTCGAGCTCACTCTCGGCCCTGGGGCCGCTGGCACCCCTCATCGTCATCCGGGACCAATCTATGGCTATGTTCTGGAGGGAGAGTTTGAGTTTCAAGCGGGTGACGAGCCGGAGCAGCGATTGAAAGCGGGAGATACTTTCTACGAGCCAGCAATGGCCCTGCACGCGGTTTCGCGCAATCCCAGTAAAACGGCGCAGACGAAAGTGCTGGCGATCATGGTACATGCGCGTGATGCCAAAGACCTAGTCATTCCCGTAGAAACGAAAGAGGTGAAATAAAGGAGACGAACTGGAGGGCAAGAGAATTGGCTCGTCATCGCCGGACTCGGAGAGATGCAGGCGGCTCTTCGGGGCAGCGTAGAAGATTCTCCCCCGGCGTGGGCTGATGGATCGATTCACTTAGCTCTCGCCTTTCCTTTACTCGCTCCTTTCCCTTGACTCGGCCCCTTTCCCTTCCTCGCTCCTGCAACTCGCTTTGCAGGACCTGTCATCGGAGGAGTTTCGTAAAAATTCCCCCCGTCAATCGTGCGTGGATCGCCGGTGCCTTCGAGTTCTCCCATCAACTTCTGCTCCAGCTCGGCACGAATTTGAGTGTAAGACGGATCATCCGCCACATTCTCGACCTCGCTCGGATCAGAACGCACATCGTAAAGCTCGATTCGAGGACGCTTCCCATAAGCTCGCTCATAATAAATCTTCCACTCCGGCTGCTTTCTCGACCGAACCACCCACGACTTCGTCGGACTGGCGTCCTCATCCGGCAAAGTGGCATACGTTTCATTCTCCAGCTCATCCACCGTCGGCTCGTCGTTTCCGTCCAGTCGATAGGGATCGCCCAGGGGATAACGATCCGGACGAAAGTTGATGATTAGCGTGTAATCCTTCGTCCGAATCGCTCGCTGAGGATAGGGCGTGTAATCGGCGCGAGCACGGTCCACATGGCGTTCCCGCCCCGTGAATACCTGCGTCCGACTGGTATCGGCCACCCCTTTCGCAACATCGGATCGCAGAGAAGGCCAGAGACTCCGACCCGTCATTGTATCCGGCGGGGTCAGTCCGGCGGACTCCAGAAAAGTCGGAGCCAGATCTGTCAGCGACACCAGATCATCCAGAATCCGACCGCCCCGGATGCCGGGGCCGGTGAAGGACAGACAGACATTGGTCCCGAAGTCGTACAGATTGCACTTCCCGTGCAGGAATCCTGGGGCACCGTGGTCGCCGCTGATCACGATGATGGTATGATCCCATTCTCCGCTGCTTTTCAACTCCTCTAGGATCACGCCGATCCCGGCATCCAGAGCGGCGACTTCTCCGAAGTAATCTGCCAAGTCCTCTCGCACCTCGGGCACATCGGGGAGAAAAGGTGGCATCTTCCCTTTCAGATCATCTGGATCGATGTCCCAGAGTGCCTTTCCGCTCCCCTTAGTCCACTTGCGATGCGTATTGGTCGGGCCAAACCAGAAAAACCAAGGCTGCCCTTCCTTCCGCCCCCTCAGGAAATCAGCGAAGTTCCCGCGAGCTTCCGCCAGAATCTCCGACTTCGCTTCCTCGACCGTCTTTCCCGCTGCCACCCCGGCTGTTGCATTTTGTGAAAACTGATTGAATCGATTTCCTCGCTTTTGATACGCTTGATCTGGAGTGAAAGGGGAATTCGGTGGAGTTCCCGGCCCCCAGACCTTGTGCGCATAGCCGATCCGATATCCCGCATCCTGAATGAGCAAAGGAAAGCTAGGGAGCGTGGGATCCCACACGGCCCCGCTGAGAATGGACCCCGAGCCAGTCCGCCAGAAATGCTGCCCCGTCAGCAGAGCACTGCGGCAGGGTGTGCAGGATGGAGCGCTGACATGCGCATTGCGGAAAAATACTCCCTGACGAGCGATCTCGTCGATGTGAGGAGTCCTTACCACGTCGTTGATCGTTCCCGGACCTTCCGACTCCTGCAGAATCGAGGCATAGCGCCCCCAGTCGTCCGCGAAGAGGAAGAGGATATTCGGCCTGGATTCTGCGCCGATGGATAGCGAAGACAACGAAGACAACGAAGACAATAGCCCGAGCAACAAGGCCGAGACCAGACCCAAGGGGGTAGAATGCTTCATCCGAGAAAGTTTCATCGGAAGTAAAACCGGAACTTTTCCTATGAGTTGCGCATTCAATTCACTTCCACACGCCCGGCTGGTCCGTCCACTCGGTGATAGTCTGGCGCTTTGTTACAGGATTCCAATCCTGAATCCGCTTTGCTAGTCGCGCGACCACATCCGGATGCTCGGCTGCAATGTTGTGATCCTCCTTCGGATCAGCGATCAGATCGAAAAGCTGTGGGCGTTTTTCCTCGCGTCGATGCAAGTGCGCGTAGCGTCCCACCTTGCCATCGTAGGTCAGCAGTAGCTTCCATTTCCCCTCCACGATCCAGCGATAGAGCAGTGAGGCCTCGGGATCGTCCACGTCCGCGACATCGTGAGCATAGGTTTCTCCGAAGACTTCCTTTCGAGGACTCGGAGCACCGGATTCCAGAATGGGCAGTAAATTCATCCCTGGTAAATTGGCTGGGATCGGCGATCCTCCGGCGGCGAGTAGCGTCGGCACGATGTCGATACTGGAGCAGAGCTGCTCACCGCGACTCCCCGGCTTGATCTTCCCCGGCCAGGAAAAGATGATGGGCTGCCGTGTTCCCCCTTCGTTAGGAGACTGCTTAGATCGTGCGGCAAAACCGGGAGCATCCGCTTTTTGAATCCATCCATTATCCGCCAGATAGACGACTACCGTATCATTGGTCAAGCCCTTCTGATCGACGTGATCGAGCAATTGCCCACAGGTCTCGTCGAACCATTCTACCATCGCGTAGTAACGAGCGACGAAATCGGACTCGATTCCTTTCGCCTTGTACTTCTGAAAGAGCCGATCCGGTGGCGTATGGGGCGTGTGCGGCATGAAAGGCGCATACCAGACGAAGAATGGATTCTTTTCCGCTGCTGCTCGATCAATGAAGTCAAACACTGGTGCCATACCTTCGCGACCAATCTTCAACCCATCATCCCCGTGGCGTCCTCCCGGCTGGGGAAAGCCGCGCGTCATTCCCTCGGTGAAGCCGAAGCGCAGTGGATTCCCCTCCCACCACTTTCCCGATTGAAAGCTCACATATCCCTTTTCTCCCAAGAGTCCGGGAAGAGTGGCGAAGCGACCGAAGTTCTCGATCAACTTCGCCTGCAGCGCCCGGTATCCGGGAGTCTGGGGAGGGCCAGCCATTCCGGCTTTTCCCTTTCCTTTCCCTTTGCCCTTCCCCTTCGCATTCCCGTCGGGAGCTTTCTGTGGCACGGGAGTATAGCCGGGATCGTTTCCCGTAACGCCGTGTTGAAAGGTGTACAGCCCATTCGCCAGCGTCGCTAGAGCTGGACGACAGAGAGCCGTCGGGACGTAGCCCCGAGGGAAAAACGCCCCGCGTGTCGCTAGGCGATCCAGATTCGGAGTCTCGATCTGCGGATGCCCCATGAAGCCGTAATCTGTCCAAGCGTGATCATCCGAGATCAAGAATACGATGTTCGGAGGTTTCGGAGGTGGCGGCGCATCCGTCCCCGCAGCGTGTGTGGGACCGGCATTCCCGAGCAGCAGTCCCATCGCCAGCAGGCCAGAGATAGTGACGATCTGACAGTCCTGAATCGCTCGGGACGATCCCTTTTGAAACCATTTCTTTACTTTCATCTTTATTATAGAAAAAATCACAATGTCGGCGACTGCCAGTCCGGAATTCCGCCATTCGCCATCTGCTCGCGATACCACTCATGATACGGCTTCACGGGCGAGAGCGAGACATTTTCATTCACCATCAGCGGCCTCGCCTCTTTCCAGTATTGCTCATACGCCGCCTGCATTTCACGAGCGATCTCCGGATGCTCGGCGATCACATTGTTCCTCTGCCCCGGATCGTTTTCCATGTCGTACAGCATCGGACCTGTCGCAGCAGCCCGACTCCTCTCCAGCGCCTTCTGGAATCGTTCCGCCGCCTGCGCCTTCTCCTCCGCACTGGCATCCTTCATCACCACTGGTGGCAGGGGACGACGCTCTCCGACATAGCGCCAGCGCTGGCTGCGGACGGAGAAGTTCACCTCTCGATGATTGTCCGGATTCTCACCCGGTGCCCATCTTCCCACATGGCTGAACACATAGCGATCCGACCAGTCCGCCCCCGCATTCTCCAACAGAGGTAACAGACTCCGGCCTTCCACCTGATCCTTCGGCAGCTTCGCCCCAGTAAAGTCTGCTAGCGTGGGCAGGATGTCGATGTGCGCCGCCATGCGATCAATATCGCGTCCAGCGGTGATCTTTCCGGTCCAGCGGATAAAGAACGGCACTCGCGTTCCGCCCTCATCAGTCGAACCTTTCAGCCCCTTCATTCCAGCATTCCAGTACGGGTAGCCAGGAGCCAACTCCCGTCCAGGAACGCCCGATCCACCGCCCGTCATTCCGTTGTCCGACAGGAAAATCAGCACCGTATTTTCATCCAGCCCCCACTCCGTCAGCTTTGCCATCAGTCGCCCCATATTCTCATCGATATTCTCCACCATTCCATAAAAACCCGCCTGATCCTCTCCGAAGCCAGCATCCCGAAAGCGCTTCATATTTTTCTCAGGAGCAATGTAAGGCCCGTGAGGTGCGTTCGTACTGATATAGGCGAAAAACGGCTCCTTCGCAGTCGCTCGCTCCCGAATCCATCCCAGAGCCGCCGTAAAAAACACATCGGTGCAGAAACCGTGCGTCTTCACGAAGCGCCCATTCTGACGAATTACCGGATCGAAATACCCATTGCCCGGAACATCTGCGCACGATCCGTCATACGCCTGTCCGATCCCGCCGGCCCCGTGGATGAAGACCTCGTCAAAGCCCCGCTTCTCCGGCTGATACTCCGCTTCGTCCCCTAAGTGCCACTTTCCGAAAATCCCTGACTTGTAGCCCACCGTTTTTAGCACCTGCGGCAGGATCGTCGCCTTCAGAGCCATTCGTTCGCGCTCGTAGATCGTATGCGTCACCCCGTTCTTCTCCGGATGTCGTCCCGTCATGATCGCCGACCGCGTCGGAGCGCAGGTCGGCGCGGTTTGAAAATGAGTGAAATGCGCACTCTGCTCGGCGAGACGATCCAGATTCGGCATTTTCAGCCAAGGATGCCCCAGTGAGGACATCGGAGGATACCCCTGATCATCCGTCATCACGAAAATCAGATTCGGCTTCGATCCCTTCAATGCTCCCTTCAATCCATCGGCCCACGTCCAGGCCGAAAAAAACAGCCCCAGCGCGAAAAAGAAGAAAAGACGAACCCAAGACCTCACCATCGGAAGCACAGGATACAAAAACCTCCCCCATCGGAAACTCGCATGATCGCGGAAAAAGCACTCGCCTCTTTCCCCTTCATTGTTCATTGTTCATCGTTACTTGTTCTCCATGCCCGACTCAGACGCGATCACCGCCTTCATCACCCGCTGGGAAAACTCCGGTGCTGCGGAGCGGGCGAACTATGCGCTCTTTCTTAGTGAACTCTGTCAGCTCCTCGACCTGCCATTGCCCGACCCGACATCACCCGACAATTCTCAAAACGCCTACGTCTTCGAGCGAGCCATCACCCGCAGGAATCCCGACGGCAGCAGCACCACCAACTACATCGACCTCTATCGCCGACACAGCTTCCTGCTAGAGACCAAACAAGGCTACGACGCCCCGGCACCGGTCAGTGCCCTCAATCCCTCGCCCTCCTCCTTGAAAACCGGACACGGAAAGCGTGGCACAGCCGCCTTCGACCGAGCGCTCGAGCGGGCCTACCACCAAGGTCGCGCCTACATCACCTCGCTACCACCCGAGGAGGGACGCCCACCCTTCCTCATCATTTGCGACATCGGTGCCACCATAGACCTCTACGCCGAATTCTCCGGCACGGGAGGCACCTACGAGCGCTTTCCCGATCCCGTCTCGTATCGCCTCACCCTAGACGACCTCCACCGCCCCGAGATCCGCGATCGCCTCCGCCGCATCTGGCTCGATCCGCACTCCCTCGATCCCTCGAAGATCGCCGCCCAAGTCACACGCGACATCGCCGAACGGCTCGCCGCCCTCGCCACCTCCCTCGAAGCCGATGGCCACCATCCGAAAACCATCGCCGGATTCCTCCAGCGCAGCCTCTTCACCATGTTCGCCGAGGACATCGGTCTGCTGCCCGAGCGAGCCTTCGCCGAGCTCCTCCACAAAGTCCGAACCAATCCTAAAGGCTTCCCCACCGTAGTCCGTGCTCTCTGGCAAGAGATGGCTCAGGGCACGGAATACTCCACGCTACTCTTCAAAGAAATCGCCTACTTCAACGGAGGCCTCTTCGAGGACACCACCGTCCTCCCGCTCAATGTCGACCAGCTCGCCATGCTCAGCGACGCAGCCGATACCGACTGGTCCGGCGTCGAGCCATCCATCTTTGGTACCCTCTTGACTCGCGCACTTGACCCTCTCGAGCGCCACAAGCTCGGGGCTGAATACACGCCGCGCGGCTACGTCGAGCGCCTCATCCGCCCCGCCATCATCCGCCCCCTGCGCGACCAGTGGGACGCCGTGCGCATCGCCGCCGCCACGCTACACGATCAGGCCGATCAGCTCTATGCCCAGGCCGCCGCCCTCACCGACGAGACCCAGTCCCAATCCACCACTCTCAGCGCCGCACAGGCGAAAAAGCTCGATGCCCAGATCCTCAAACTCCGCAGCGATGCAAAAAAATGCGACCGCAGCGCACTCGAACAGGTCACGGCCTTCCATCGACATCTCTGCCAGCTCCGCGTGCTCGATCCCGCCTGCGGCACCGCCAACTTCCTCTACGTCACCATGGAGCACCTCAAGCGTCTCGAGGCCGAGGTGCTGGAGCTGATCGCCGCTCTCGGAGGCGATCCCGGCCTGGAGATGCACGGCTTCCGCGTCCGTCCCGACCAATTCATCGGGCTGGAGATCAATCAGCACGCCGTCGCCATCGCCCAGCTCGTGCTCTGGATCGGTTACTTCCAATGGCAGAAAAAGACCACGGGCAAAGCCGACACGGGCGACCGCCCTCTGCTGCCGAAGCACCGCACCATCATCAATCAGGACGCAGTACTCGCCTATGACGAGAAAATCCCGCGTCTCGATCCCGAAACGGGAAAAATGCTCACCATCTGGGACGGACAGACCACCCGTGTTCATCCCATCACCGGCAAGGATGTTCCCGATGAAAAGGCGCAAAAGGTGCTCTTCGACTACGTCAATCCCCGTCGAGCCGAGTGGCCGGAGGCCGATTACATCGTGGGAAATCCGCCCTTTCTCGGCACCTCGCGCATGCGCGAGGCGCTGGGCGACGGCTACACCGAAGCACTTCGCAAGGTATGGAAGGGGAAAGTCCCCGAATCCGCCGATTTCGTCATGTTCTGGTGGGGCAAAGCCGCCGAACTGGTGCGCGATGGGCAGGCGAAACAATTCGGATTCATCACCACCAATTCCATCTCTCAGACCTTCAATCGTCGCGTGATCGAGCCCTTCCTCGCCGATCCGAAAAAGCCCATCCATATCAGCTACGCGATTCCAGATCACCCGTGGATTGATTCGGCGGATGCGGCGGCGGTGCAAGTGGCCATGACTGTTGCTTGTCCCGGCAGTGGTGCGGGCCGCCTACGTAAAGTCATCCGAGAAACACCCCTACCCAGTGGCCAAGGGGAAAAGGAAGTCACCCTGAGCAGCGAAACGGGAACCATCGCTGCCAATCTTAAAATCGGTGCTGATTTGATCTCGTGTAAAAAATTAAAATCTAATATGGGCTTAAATAGCAAGGGAATGCAACTACACGGTCAAGGATTTCTTTTAGATCCAATCCAGGCCGAAGAATTATTCCATAATAACGACTTTGCTAGGAACCTCATCCATCCGTATGTCAGTTGCCGAACTCTAGTTAGAGGTGGTAAAAATGAATTTGCAATTGATGCATTTGGCCTGAGCGAGAATGAATTACGCGAGTCTTCTTCTAGCATTTATCAACATTTATATCTTACGGTAAAACCATCTCGGGACCAAAATCGTGATAAAAGTACTCATGAGAATTGGTGGCTGTTTGGCAGAGCACGTGACAAATTCAGACCAGCTCTTAAAGGACTTAATAGAATGCTGTGCACTCCTCGTACGGCAAAACACCGCATTTTTCTCTTTCTCGATCTCCCAGTAGTTGCGGAAAGTGAAATTGTTTGCATTGCTCTCGACGATGCCTTTCATCTCGGGGTTCTTTCCTCCACCATCCACAGTATCTGGGCTCTTGCTCAGGGGAGCTATCTCGGCCCCACACCACGCTATAACAATTCTCGCTGCTTCGACACCTTCCCCTTCCCCGCCGATGTTGCTTCGGACCTCATCGCCACGATACGCGACCTCGGCGAGCGGATCGACACCCACCGCAAGCGGCAACAGGAACTCCATCCCGAACTCACCCTCACCGACTGCTACAACGTCCTCGAAAAGCTCCGCCGCGACGAAGCGCTCACCACCAAAGACAAAACCATCCACGATCAAGGACTGATCACACTACTGAAACAACTCCACGACGATCTCGACACCGCCGCCCTCCGCGCCTACGGCTGGACAGATCTCATTTCCACCCTCCCCCTAGCCGACCGCCTCGCCCGCGCCACCGACGACAGCTTGGAGCAGGAAATCCTCACTCGTCTCGTCGCCCTCAATCATCAACGCGCCGCCGAGGAGTCCCAAGGCCACATCCGCTACCTGCGTCCCGATTACCAAGACCCACGAGCTTCCGATGCCGTTCCCTCGCTTCATCAGGTCGAACTCCCCGGCACCGAGATCGAAGCCGATGACCCAAGTGCAGCCCCGACAAGCAAAGTCCAGAAATGGCCCATGCACTTATCCGAGCAAGTCATCCTAATCCGCGACCTCCTCACCCGGACCCCACCCGACGCCGAAGCTCTGTCCGCACACTTCGGACGCCCGAACAAAACACGACTCACCCAGATCGAAGGCATCCTCGCCACTCTACGGGCACTCGGACACATCGAGTAAGCTCGCACACATACGCACCCTCCCGCCTAGGCTACGCAAAAGCGGCGCACCTACAAAGCACGCTACACTAGGCGCGAAGCGCTTTGGAGTGCGGTGGCCTGACACCGCTTTCCGAATAAGCCCTACCGCCCACGCACCACAAAAAAACGCACCCTCCCACTCGACCGCCTGGGTTACGCAAAAGCGGCGCTTCACGCCGCACTCCAAAGCCTGCGGCGCACCTGCACGGCTCGTCACACTCGGCGCAAAGCACCGCTTTCCGAACTACGCCTACCGTCCTCCGATCTACAGGGACAGCTTATCTATCATCTAGACTGAAGCTGCCTTCGCTGACATCCCTGCCGGGATGTGGGTCACTCGTCCTTTCAGCTTGCGCGCATAGCGCTGCATCGCTGGCGTCATCGTATCACGGGCGATCTTTACCGTTACTTTCATGCATCAATACCGTATCTTCCCGTCCTCTATATCCTGCAGCCATTCCTTACCCGGCAGCCAGCCCCCCTTTTCATCATAGGGATACTCCTCGCCCCCTTCCGGGATGGGGTTTTTGTCATAGTACTTTAATTCGAGAATACTTTCCTCCCAGAAGGCCTTGGGATCAGATTTAAACCCATTCTCGAAGGCTAAGCGCATCGCATTGAGAAGAGAACCGTATGTGTAAGTGCTATTGATAATCATATCGTCCAACCGAGTTGTTTCAGACCCTTTCTCATTGCCTTTAGTATATGCTTTTCCTCCTCTTTGGTAAAGACCATATACGGACTCGAATCCCGCCAGTTCGCTAGCTCATCTCGCAGAGACTTGTCACCCGTCCTTCAGCTAACGCACCTAGCGCCGCATCGCCGGCGTCATCGAATCACGGGCGATCTTTACCGTCACCTTCATCAGCTCTCTATATAAAGCGGAAGGCTCGCCCCTCCGTGCGCACGGCGGGGGCGTGCGCACCCTCGGCGTCACTCCTCTAGGTCGCCGTCACCGTATTTACTGGGCAGGGGACCGCCATCGACCTTGACCTCGGCCGTCCAGCCGACGGCCTCGGCACTGGGCACGAAGCGGCGGGCGATGGAGTCGGCATCCTGCCCGAAGAAGAAGGGGAGAACTTCGCCGCTACCAACCAACTCGTCCATGCCAGCGAGACGGTCGCGAAACATGGAAAAGCGGTAGACAATGTGCAGTCCCAGCTCTCCGTCGGGATTCCAAGCCTTGCATTCGATGGTCTGGGTAGGGGAATCGGTCTTCATGGGAAAAAGATGGAGAGGACTTCGATCATGGTGCCGGGATCTTCGCTGCTGGTCTGTCGAATGCCGCCTTCGCACAAGATTCCGCCAGCACCAGGGCGATGGCTCCCAGCAATTCCGCCTTGCGCTCACCTTTCAGCTAACGCACCTAGCGCTGCATCGCGGGCGTCATCGTATCACGGGCGATCTTTACCCTTACTTTCATAGCGAGATCTTTCCAAAGACCCCTAAATCATACTCGCCGCTCAGATCATAGCCATCGCCCCGCTTGCTTGGCAACTCATCTCCCTCGACCTCTATCTCGGCTGTCCATCCTATCTCCTCGGCACTGTATACCCAATGATTTATAATAGAGATGGAATCGAACCCACAAAGGAACGGCAATCTTTCATCGGATCCCACGATCTCCTGGATTTCAGCAGCTTCATCTCGAAACTTCCGGAAAGTATAGATGATGTGCAGAGCCAATTCTCCCTCCGGATTCCAAGCTTTGGCAGTGATCGTCTGGGTAGCTTCGCTCATGAGAAGAAAATGGATAAAACGATACGCATTGTATCCGGATCGCAATTGTAATTTACAAGGAAAGGCTATTTATCATCGGACAGTGGGGACAGGCATCCTGCCTGATCCCACAGTGCCCACAGGCGTCCCGCCTGTGGGAGCAGAAGCCCAGCCCTCCACCGAACCCGCAGCGCCCCGGCCCATATACGCACACTTTACGCCTACCCGCCTAGGCTACGCAAAAGCTGCGCACCTATCGGGCACAACACACTCGGCATCGTTTCGCTCCGCCTTTCACACGCTCTTTCACAGGGCTTGTCAATTGATCGAGATCAGAGTACGCTGGAGAATCTGCTCGCCCTATCCACATGTCTGCGAAACCCACTAAGAAGGCCCCCTCTCGCTCCAAATCAACTCCGTCCGCAGCCTCAGACTTCCCTCCATCGAAGACTTCGGCCCTTTCGACCTGCCTGAGCGCTTATGCGAGCGATCCAGCGGCCTCCAATCCGATTCAGCAAATGAAATCGATGATCGCCGATGCGTCTCACGACGACATGAAAGCTCTGCGAAAGATTCTTTTTTCCAAAAAATCTCTCCCCGAAACCGAAGATCCGGACACCGTGCTCGTGCCCGGCTGGCGAGGGGCGAGCTATCCTTATCAAAATCTGCTTTCTCGCAAGAGCTACGAAGATCAAAAGTTTCTGCTCCAAGTCGAGCTGCTCAAACTCCAAGCCTGGGTGAAGGAATCGGGGGAACGCGTCGTCATCCTTTTCGAAGGGCGTGACGCAGCGGGCAAGGGTGGTACGATCAAGCGCTTCATGGAGCATCTCAATCCCCGTGGCGCCCGAGTGGTGGCCTTGGAAAAACCCAGTGAGCGCGAGCGCGGTCAGTGGTATTTCCAACGTTACATTCAACATCTACCGACACGCGGAGAAATCGTACTTTTCGACCGATCTTGGTACAACCGAGCCGGAGTCGAGCGCGTGATGGGCTTCTGCACGGACGAGGAATATGAGGAATTCCTTCGCCAGGTTCCAGAGTTCGAGCGGCATCTGGTGCGCAGCGGCATCCGCCTGTTCAAGTTCTGGTTCTCTGTGAGTCGCAAGGAACAGCGTCGTCGGTTCAAGTCGCGAGAGACTGATCCTCTGAAGCAATGGAAACTGAGTCCTATCGATCAGGCCTCGCTCGACAAGTGGGACGCCTACACTCGAGCCAAGGAAAACATGTTTCTCTACTGCGACACATCGGACGCCCCTTGGACCATCATCAAATCCGATTGCAAACGGCGTGCTCGGCTCAATGCCATGCGCTACCTACTCCACAGAATCCCCTATGCTGAAAAGGATGAAAAAAAGCTAGGGCGCGTCGATCCACTGATCGTCGGCCGGCCCTCCCTCGTTCCCAGCGGACTGGATGATGCGATCTCTCCAGGAAATGGCGACGAGTAAATCCATGCGAAAATTTTATCTACGAGTCGACTGATGAAACGACATCTCCTCAACTCACTCTGCTGCACCCTCATCGCCCTGCTGTCATCAGGTGCTGGAGTCGCGATTCAAGGACAAGAGCAGACGAAAGAAGTGCGATTCAGCGTAGTTTTCGAGCAGTCCGTTCCCTCCGGTGAGGTCTTGATCGAGCGCGGAAAGCTGAAAGCCATCTTCGCAGTGGGTGGCCAAGTGAAGGAGAATCGATTCCAAAATGCCGACCGCATCGAAATCACCGTAGCTGAAGCTCATCTGGATCTGGGAGCTTTCGCCACGCGAGTCTCGCTGAAAATCCCAGATCGTAGCTTCAGCTTCTTCCTCCGCGATCTCACGAGGGGAAAGCAAGCAATGGTCATTCCCGATCTCGGAGCCGCCGTGATATCCGCCGATGATACGCGCCCTTATGCTGAAGTGCGGAAAGTGGTGGGACGCGATGGTCTGAAGGCCGAATGGCAGAAGATCGAATCCGAGCCAGAGACGAGCTATGAATCAGCGGCGCAAGGCACTCGCGACCAGATGTGCCCGACTTGGCTGGGACTGAGCCGCGACGTGCGCCTGTTCCGTGTCTTTCACGACACTCAGCTCGGATTGCTTGGGAGGGTCGAACCCGCACTGCTGGGAAAACTGCGGGGACCGGGCTGTCAGTTCATCGTCGGACGCGGGGCCTCGGCAGAGGTCGATATCGTCCGCCGACTGGAGGACGGGGTCTTGCCCATCCTGCACGCCACGCAACGAGACAAAAGCATCGAATACCAAATGACCGCCTTCGCCACGCGAGAGAAAGGGCCGCTCACCGCTGAAACTCTACGTGGAACGCACTGGATCGCTGCTTTCGCGATCAGTAATGGAGGCATGAAGACCCCGTCAGAGACGGAGGAATACGAGAACAGGCTGCGCCGCTCTGAAATCGAATCTCCCGAGGAAGAAGTGGTCTGTCGCATCCGGGTCCGGGCAGTGAATACCGATCTCGTTCCTCGTTATGCTTTTTTTAAAGCGGGAACGACGAAAGGAGCTGCCTATGACGAATCCACAGGCGCGGCGATCATGGAGGGCGATCAGGTACTCTGCCTCTCGCAAATCGAGGGCAAGCCGATGCCCCAGAGCGAAATGGCGATCCTGCTACCACCGAACGGCTCCGTCGTCTTCGACCTGATCGTTCCACACCAGCCGATTTCTAAGGAACGAGCCACCGCCATCGCCGAACAGAATTACGAAGCCCATCTATCCGCCTGTCGTCAATTCTGGAAGGAAAAACTCGCTAATTCTTCGCAGATTTCTGTCCCAGAGGCTGGAATCGAGGAGCGAGTAAAAGCTGGCCTGCTCCACCTAGATCTGATCACGCTAGGCCAAACGAACGAAGGCCCACTGCTGCCACATGTCGGCGTGTATTCGCCCATAGGCTCCGAGTCCTCTCCCATGATTCAGTTTTTCGATTCCGTCGGCTGGCACGACGTCGCGGAGCGCTGCCTGGACTTTTTCTTTCTGCGACAGCAGGATGACGGCTTCATCCAAACCTTCGGCGGTTATCAACTGGAAACAGGCCCCGTGCTCTGGACCGCAGGCGAACATTTTCGCTACACCCGAGACGAAGCCTGGGCGCGACGAGTGGAACCGAATCTGAAAAAAGCCTCCACATACCTGCTGGAGTGGCGGAAGCGCAATCAGCGCGAGGAACTACGAGGAAAGGGCTACGGACTCCTAGATGGAAAGGTAGCCGATCCACCGGATTTCTTTCATTCCTTCATGTTGAATGCGCTCTCCTATCTCGGGCTGAAGCGCGTGAGCGAGATGTATGCCACCATCGATCCGGAGTTCGCTCAACCGCTGGCAGCAGAATGTGACGCCTTTCTCAAAGATCTGCGCACGGCTTGGCTCGAAAACGTCGCGAGCAGCCCTGTCGTCCCGCTGGGAGACGGCTCTTGGGTACCCTCCTTCGGTCCGTGGACGGAATCTCCGGGACCAGTTTCTCTGTATGCGGAAGGCGGAAACTGGTACACGCATGGTGCCTTCGCCTCTCGCGACTCTCTGATCGGGGCACTCTATCTGCTACCGGGCGAAGTGCTCGATCCTCACGAGCGCTCCGCCGACTGGCTGCTACGGAGTCATCAGGAACTCATGACAGTCCGCAACGCTGGTCTGAGCCAGCCCTATTACGTTCGCCACGACTGGGGCCACCTGAAACGCGGAGAGGTCAAAGCCTACCTCGCGGCTTATTACAACCAGTTGGCCGCGCTCCAAGACAGAGAAACCTACACCTTTTGGGAACACTACTACGGAGTCAGTCAGCACAAGACGCACGAGGAAGGCTGGTTCCTCATGCAGTCGCGCTGGATGCTCTGGGATGAGGATTGGGAAAACCAGACCTTGCGCCTTCTCTCGATGATCCCTCGTCGATGGCTGGAACCGGGGCAGAAGATCGCCCTGAAGCAATGCGTTAGCTACTTCGGCCCCTTCGATCTCGATGTCAGCGCCGCCGAAGGCGAAATCCGAGCACAGCTAAGCTGCTCCGGCCCGCAGGCCCCGAAAGCCGTGCGCCTCCGCCTGCCGCACCCACAGGGACGCCATCCGGTGAAAGTAGAGGGCGGCGACTATGACAAAGCGACCGAGACCCTCACGATCCCGTCGTTCACGGGGAGCGCTGAAGTTCTTCTGAAATTTTGATTGCCAGAAATTTTCCTTGGCTTCTATCCTGCTCCAATGTTGTTCCACTTCATCTCTCGACCCTGTCGAGTCTTCGGCCTAAGTCTCCTCTGTCTCGCCCCGCTCCTGTCAGCGGACGAGTTTCCGGACCCTGCTCCACCCAAATTCGTCGAGGCTCCTGAGACCTCATCGGATCAACTGAGCGATCCTCTAGGGTGGAAATTCTATCAGGCTCCGACGCCACTTTCTCCCGATGCCACGGTATCGGACTGGCCACGATTTCTCGGCCCCTCGGATAATGCTCACTCGCCCGAAACGCACTTGCTGAAATCGTTTCCTCCAGAAGGGCTAGCGAAGGTCTGGGAAATCGAAAAGGGCACCAGCTATTCCTCGCCCTCCATCGCCGCCGGACGGCTGGTTCTTTTCACCAATCTGGACGGCCACGAGACAGTCATGTGCCTGGAACCCGAAACCGGACGCCAATTCTGGAGTGATCACTATCCGGTAGAATACTCCGACCGCTATGGCTATAACCAAGGGCCACGCGCCAGTCCAGTCATCAGCGGAAAGCGAGTCTACACGCTCGGTGTCACTAGCGTGCTGAGCTGCTACGATCTGCTCTCGGGCACGAGACTCTGGCAGCGAAAGCTGGGAGAGGAGTTCGAGCTGCTCCCCTATTTCTTCGGACAGGGGGCATCACCTCTGGTCGATGGCGGTCGAGTGATCGTGTCGCTAGGGACGCGCAACGGACTCTCCGTCGCAGCGTTCGACGAAAAAACCGGTCATCTCGTCTGGGGCACCCGACACGAATGGCAGGCCAGCTATGCGTCTCCGATTCTGGCGACGCTCCAAGGAAAAAAGCGACTGCTGGTGTTCTCCGGCGGAGATAGTCGCCCACCCGTAGGAGGATTGATGGTGATCGATCCCGAGACTGGTTCCCTGCTCGATACCTTCCCCTGGCGAGCGGACAAATACGAGAGTGTGAACGGATCGACTCCGGTGGCGCTGGATGAGGACAGGGTCTTTCTGTCCGCTTCCTATGGAAAGGGTTCTGCGATGGTGCGCCTAGATGAGAATCTGAAATGGCAAAAAATCTGGGAGAATCCGGACTTCGGACTGCACTGGTCCACAGCTCTCTTGCAGGACGATGCTTTATTCGGCTTCCAAGGTCGGAACGAACCCGACGCCTGGTTCGCCGCTCTCGACGCCGCCACAGGAAAGGAACTCTGGCAGGCCGATCCAGAGTTCACCGTGCCCGTCCCCAATCCTCCCGGACGCGCCTCTCGCCGATCCGGCCCGAGCGAATATCGGCTGAAGTATTTTCGTGGCAGTCTGCTCCAGGCCGACGGACGCACATGGGCGCTAGGCGAATTCGGAACGCTCGGGATTCTGAAACTCACTCGTGAAGGCTATCAGGAAATTGACCGCACCCAGCTCTTCCTCGCTCGTGCCACTTGGTCGCTGCCCGTGCTCCACCGAGGGCTGCTTTACATCGTGCAGCACGACCCCGATCAGGAAGGTCATCCACCGAGACTGATTTGCTACGATCTGAGGGAAAAATAAGGTTTCCGAGTTCCCTAGACGGCTTACAATGGGGAAATAAGCAGTTTCCTCGCGATCATTATGCGTTTACACCTATATTTTCCGACTTCTGGACAGGCGAGATGCGCGCTTATCATCTCGACAGAAACGGATCACGATAGACATGCAGAGTTGGTTTAATTTTGAACTAGACGGAGAAACCTGTCGGGTGGAGCGCGAATCCACCCGGACGACTCTTGCTCAGTTTCTGGCTCGTCTGGCTCCCTGCTTTTCCCATTTCCTCGCACACGATGCTTTCGTCTCTCCGAGGCTGGTCGTGATGGGGACGAAAGAGAACGACTGCTACCGATTTCGCGTAGTGGATGCGGGATTGCTCCTGATGCCGATGGTGGCCGACCGCCAGATCTGGACTCCCGAGGGGATTCGGACGAGCGAACCGGAGCATCCGGTCAACTTGGCCTTTCTCGGCGGTGGATACGAATGCTCTCGCGAGCGCTTGGACAATATCATCGCTCTGACATTCGAAGGTTATTACCGATCCGATCTGCGTCGCCAAGGGCAAATGTACGATCAATTCGATGCGATCACCACGCGCACAGCGAATCCGGAGGCGATTCGGGAGACAGCGCTACAAGTCTTCGCATCGACAGAACAACTGCGATTCGAGACAGCCCGCCGTGCCGAGCGCTCCGGCGAGGAGCGAAGTGTGTGGACGGGGAAGAAGGACATCTTCGGAGATCGCTTCACTCGCCATCTCTTTCGCCAGCCAGATCGTCGCTCTCTCCAATATGTGGACGGAGAAAAGCACCGATTTTTTCGCCCTGATACTCTGGTCGATCTCCTCAGACTTCGTCGCGACTATCCGGGCGCAGGTCTGATCGCCGGGGCCACCGGACAGCCCCATCACACGGGCGATGCAATGCCGGTAGAATGGATCAGTCTCGATGCGATCAACGAACTCAATCTGATCGAAACCAAGGAAGAGGAGTGGATCATCGGAGCCGCCGTGAATCTAACTCAAATCTCTGAGCAGATCGGTCGTGAATGTCGCGTCTTCACCAAAATCCTCCGTCGTTTCGCCTCTCGTCCCGTGAGAAATCGCGCCACCTTGGGAGGTTCTCTCGCATCAGCTTCTCCTTCCGGCCAGATCGCGCCGCTATTGATCGCGCTCAATGCACGGATTCAGCTCGCCTCCTCTGATGGAGAGCGAGAGATGCCCGTCGCTCAATTTTATTCCGAAGGCGGCGTCACCGCGCTCCGCTCTGGCGAAGTCATCCGTGCAGTGGTGATCCCGAGAGCGACGGAATCCGCTCTGTCCGCCCGTGGAATCACGACTCGAATCTGCGACGTATACTCTGTGGGGCCTCGTCGAGCGAATTGCATCCCCTACATGACAGCAGGATTCGCTCTAGAGTTGAGAAATCGGAAGATTACGAAGGCGTGGATCACCTACGGAGGAATCGAAAAGGTACTTCTGAGAGCGCAGGAAGCCGAGGATTTCCTGCTGGGGCGCATATGGGACGAGGAGACGATGATAGAGACTTTACCCGTCCTGCATCGAAGTATAGAGATCAGTCCGGATGAATCAGGAGAAATGATCGCTGCCTATCGCAAGCAGTTGACGGGCACCTTGTTTCAGAAATTCTACTACCAGCATCCGAGTCACAATGATATTCACCCTCAAGATTTGGCCGCCATCTCAGAACTCGGAAGGCTTGACGATCCTTTTCACGACTCCTCCCATTTCTAACCGAGATATGTTTTGGGTTTCCTCCATGCCGACAAGACAATGAGCGCATCTGACGATCCCTTCGCCGATTTTTATCACCAGTCTGTCATTCCCTCTCCCTCGCGAGAGACCTTTGGCGAGAGACTGAGGCGAAGACGGGAGGCCAGTGATGAAGGAATCGTCGCGCCTGACGTCTCTCCTTGGCAGAGTCGTGTCCGCGTGCTGAGCATGATCGTGGTCGGGAGTCCTCATCATCGAGCCGGAATTACCCGGCGAAACAGTGCCGAAGCAAAGCGCGTCGCAGGGGTCGAAGCGATCCTGTTCGCCGACGATCTGCCTGCCTTTAGAAACTCGCTCGGCCCGGATTTCTCCGGAGAGCCACTCCTAGCGGAGTCGGAAGTCTATTACCAGGGGCAGCCTGTGGCCATCATCGTGGGACAGGATGAAAAATCCTGTCGAGAAGCGGCCGCTCTGCTAGAGATCGATTACCTGCCGGAACCACCGATTCTGAATCTGGATCACGCCATCGCCAGAGAGAGCTTTCACGAGCTTCCTCGACTCAGCGAACGGGGCGACGTGCTCTCGGTTCTCACCTCGGCTCCCCAGACGCTCTCAGGCTCCTTTCTCGTCCCTCCCCAACAGCCTCTCCATCCGGGAGTCACTGAAATTCTCGTAACTCCTGAGGACGGCGGAAGTCGCTTCACGGTGAAAGCCCCCT
This sequence comes from Verrucomicrobiota bacterium, assembly GCA_963205275.1. Taxonomy (GTDB): domain Bacteria; phylum Verrucomicrobiota; class Verrucomicrobiia; order Verrucomicrobiales; family DEV007; genus Arctic95D-9. The sequence continues at coordinate 22,946 of CAUJIH010000046.1, forward strand.
CTCTCTCGCCCACTCGTATACGGGCGGCAGTGGCACGGGCTGCCGGGGTGTCAGAATCCGATATCCGGATCGATCCGTCTCCCATCGCCGGAGTCACCGATGCACTCGAATGGGAACCGGCCCGACTGGCCATGCTGGTCACGCGAGCTGCGATCACATGCGGCTCTCCGGTGGCTCTTCGACTCAGGGAGAATGATTCATCGCTGATCCGGGGACAGCGACATCCGGTCAAGGCATCATTCGACGTGGCATTTGACTCCAATGGTCGCGTCCGCGGTCTGGATCTGAGGCTTTATCTCGATGCAGGATACTATCCGGCGGATTCTGCCGCCGTTCTCGATCGAGCCACGCTCCATGCGGATTCTGTCTATGCGATTCCTCATCTCCGGATTCGCTCCTGCCTCTGTCGCACACACCGCATCACCTCTTCATCGCTCCCGGCAGAGGGAGCGGCCCAAGGAGCGTGGGTTATGGAAGAGATTATGCGACGTATCGCGTGGGAAACCAAGCAAGCAGCGCATCTGGTCCGAGAAAGGAATTTCTATCAGGAGAACGGAGAATTAAAGACCGTTCCCTGCGGGCAGCCCATTCTCGCGACAGCAATTCATCGAGCTTGGCAGCAGGTTCTGCGACTCGGACAATACGGACAGAAGATCGACACTCTCCGAAAGTGGAATCAGACCCACCCATTCAGTAAGCGGGGTATCGCCGTCGTTCCGACGAAGTTCGGACTGGGCGACCCCCGATCCGAGCGTTCTGCGGCCACTGTGATGGTTCAGATTCTCACCGACGGTTCTGTGCTCGTACAGGTCGCGCATACAGATGCGCAGGATGATCTGGAGGAAGGAATTCGACTGGAGACAGCCAAGGAACTCGGGATCGCTCCGGATTCCGTACGAGTGATCCTGAATGATTTCGACGCTTTTCCTACAGCAACTCCGCCTGTCGGGACGGATGCTGCCGGATTGATTCGACATGCCATCCACGAGGCCTGCCGTCCTCTCCGGGATCGACTGCGCGAAGTCTCCCTGGACCTGTTCGCCGCCCGAGGACAGACTGGCATCAGCAGCGAGAATCTGAATTTTCGCGACGGCGTAATCGGCCAAGAAATTTCACCATCCAGCCCGATCCACTTTCGCGAAGTGGTCGAGACTGCATGGGCCAAACGTATTCCACTAATCTCTATCGGATATCATCGCACGCCAAATCTGTGGTGGGATCACGAGCTGGGGGCGGGATGGCCTTTCTCCTCATTCACTTATGGTGCCGCGATGGCCGAAGTTCAGATCGACACTTTCACTGGAGAAGTCCAGATTCTGCACGTCGATCTAGTCTGCGAAGGTTCCTCTTTCCCGCAGTCCGGTTCCCGAGACTTGGCGCAGGCGTCTCGCGCTTTCCTACTGGGAGTCGGATGGCTACTCTCCGAGGAGATTCCCTACCCAGAAAGCGACCTTCCTCTCTCAACTCGCCCGAGCGAGCCTCTCGTCGACCTTACTCCATCGAGCTTCGCCGATGCTCCCTTCGAGTTCCGAGTCGAACGACTCGCTCCGCTCTCTGCTGCAGAAGCGCTCCCTGGGCAACCCTGTGCGGAAGCCCCGCTCCTCCTCTCTTTCGCCGTGCGCGAGGCGATCTTGGACGCGCTGCGTGCTTTCGGGATGACGGCAGATCACGACATCGAACTCCCCTTCCCTTCCACGCCTCCCGCTGTACTCACAACTCTGCGCGAAATCAGCCGGAGGCTCTATCCGGTTCCAACGTAATACAGGTGATTCCCTTCACCTCAATCCGCCGAAGGGTAAATCTCCTTCCCTTTCGCATCGTGCGGGACCTGGGCACCCATACGCTTCATTTCTGCGAGCATCTCTTTCGCCATGCGCTTTACGATCTCAGACTCGGTTCCCGCCAAGTCTGTCTGCTCAAATGGATCTTCCTTCAGATTGAAGAGTTGATAGCGCACTCCATCGGACTGGAGCACATTTCCCATCGCAGGAATATACGGCAAAGCGTGAAAAATCAGCTTCCAGTCCCCATTTCTCCAAGTGGTGAAGTAATTGCTGCGGTGAGGCGCATGGGGATAATTCATCAGGAACTGTTCCGGATGTGAGGGATCCCTCTCCCCGGAAAGAAGAGTGGCCAGAGAGAAGCCGTCACTGACATGAGCACCCTCCGCCGACATGGCATCGACCAACCCGAGGAGAGTCGGAAAAAGGCTGGTGATATCGGCCACCTGCGTCTGGATCGCTCCTTTCGCGATGGGGAGCTTTTGTTGCCAGGGATTCTCGGGATCAGATTCGGCCCAGGCTGCAATGAAGGGAACACGCATCCCTCCCTCGTAATGCGAGCCCTTTTTCCCTCGGAGCGGAGCCGCACAAGCGACGGAATGGGCACCTCCAAGCGGAGCGTCCGATCCATTGTCCCCTAAGAAGAGAATCAGAGTATTTTTTGCGATCCCAAGAGAATTCAATTGGTCGAGTAAATCACCTAGGCTCTTGTCCATCCCTTCGATCAAAGTGGCGAAAGAGTTCCAAGCAGGGGCATAGGGAGAATTCTCATAATGCTCGGTAAAACGCGGGTCGGGTTCAAAGGGAGAATGGACGGCGTATTGGGCCATGTAAAGGAAGAACGGAACCTTGTCCGCCGTCGCCTTCTCGATCAGCTTCTTCGCCTCCAGAGTCAAGGCTTCGGTGAGAAAGGTATGCGTGCCATGATAAGCCTCCAAGCCTGGCACAGACATACGCGCACGTCGCCCTTTTCCCTTGTAATGATTCTCTCCGTAATAGCTACCAGGAGCACCAATCGCACGTCCGGCGATGTTCACGTCAAATCCGAGATTCAGCGGCTCGGCCCCTTCGCTCCCATCCGGTCCAAAGTGTGCCTTTCCTACATGCAGCGTGCGATATCCCCTCTTTTTCAGAAGACTCGGCAAAGTCACATCACCCTTCTTCAGTCCCTTCCAGTTCCATGCGGGTGATTGAGGGCCTCCATTGTCCTCCCATGGATCGATCCAGTTCGTCGAATGATGTCGCGCCGAATTCTGCCCTGTCATGATGGAAATCCGACTCGGCGAACACAGACTCATCGCATAAAACTGACTAAAGCGAGTTCCTTGGGCGGCCAAACGCTCCATTGAAGGCGTTCGATAGGCACGATTGAGCGGATAGGTGACGGGCTTGCCCCCCTGATCCGTCAAAAACGGAACGGATGTGTCCATCTCTCCCATGTCATCCACTAGAAAGATCACCAGATTCGGTAATGCCTCCGCAGATTGTAAGGAGAGGCTAAATGATGTCAGAAACAAAACGGAGCTAATCAGAGACCACACAGGGAACTTCATGGGAAAATCGACAAACGCGGTCTTCAGTTTGAGGAGATTTCCTGATGATGGCAAGAAGAAATCAACCTTTTTTCCGCGTAAGCCTCTTCACCTGACGTTGAATCATTCTGCGAGAGAAAGCGCTCTCTGCTTCACTTCCGCCTGACGCCAAGTTTCCCGACGGACTTCGCCGCTGCTGGCGGAGAGATATAAAATCCCCAAGGAAACCTGAGAGCGATCTAGGAAGTCGATCGCCCAGATCGGTTCCTCCCCTTCTTCGCGAACTCGCAATTGATAGCGTACGGAGACGAAGGACACATGAAGAGCTTGCGCTCGAGCACTCGCCAGATCAAACGCCTGATTCGAAGAAATAAGCAATGATCTCCGCACCAAGGGCAGATCTGGCAAATTCTGACCGGGTAATCGTGAAATCGAACGCTGATGCTTCACTCCATCAGCCGAGCAGACGTACTCATGTAAAGAGCCATCATCCCCAGAGCGGCGCGTCAGCACCAGCCATTCCACAGGGAGCGGGCGTCCATCGAATCCCACCATTCCCAAAATTTCCTCATCCGGGCTCAGTCGATTCGAAGCGACGAATGCGTCCAATGCGTGAAGCGCCTCTAATCCCTGTGAATCACTGGAATATACCTTACAGCACGAAACTCCTCCGCAGAACAAAATCATCAAAACGATCTGCCATGCTCCGCTCATTTTACATCTGACGATTCCTACGCTATTCTGCCGAGTGAAGAGTAACATTCAATATTCGTAAAATCGTCTTAACTTCTGATAAATACTAAATTTGTCCCGTGATTTTATCAAATCTCTTTGCGATTTCTATGAACTCTGTATCGAAACCAGAAAGCGCCCTGCTCATTCTGGGACATGGCTCGACCGAGAATCCGGATTCATCGGCTCCTTGCTGGGATCATGCCGAGACGATCTCTGCGATGGGGTGCTTCGGCAGCGTTCACTGCGCTTTCTGGAAGGAGGAACCGAGTTTTCGCCAGATCTGGCCGATGATCGAGGAGCGTGAGGTGTACATCGTCCCCAATTTTATTAGTGAGGGCTATTTCACAAAACAAGTACTGCCTCGCGAGCTGGAACTCAGCGGACCGACGACTATCCGCGAGGACATGCGACTGCATTACTGCGCCCCGGTCGGAAGTCATCCTTCCATGACCAAGCTGCTCGCCAATCACGCTCTGGAAATCATGGGTGAAACCGTCCGCCCAGAGGACACGGCTCTCATCATCGTAGGACATGGCACGAGCCTCAGTAAAAATTCCGCTAAGGCCGTGAAGTCTCAAGTCCAAGCTCTGCGCCAAGGGAGCGTCCCTTTCGCCGAAGTCCTAGATGCCTATATGGAGGAAGCACCCTACATTTCCGATTGGGCGAAACAGACTTCCGCTGCCAATGTAGTGGTCGTTCCCTTTTTCGTGGCGGATGGACTCCACAGTTATCAGGATATCCCGGTTCTTCTAGGGATCGAACCCGAGCCGACCGCTGCAGCTAGTCACCGTGAAGTTTTTCGTCATAATCCACACATGATCAATGGGCGCACACTTTGGTATGGATCCTCTATCGGCACCGACCCTTCTCTGGCCGAGGTCATTCTCGATCAGGTCGCTGATTTTGACCTCAAATATGGCCTATGACTCTTGAAGAAACTCTGGCGGCTCTTCTGCCCATCGGAAAAAAACTCGGCTTTGGAGAGTTACATCTTCGCCGCACCGAGGATGCTCTCTTCACAGCGCATCACCGCGAGGATGCGAACGAACCGAATCTCCACAGTCTCGACTCTGCACGCGAACTGAGAGAATGGGCCAAATATGACGACGAGGGAGCATTTCGCCCTCTGAAAACAGCTCCCAATCTGCGGAAAGGATGGATCACACGGACTCCGGAGGCACAGGAGTTTCTTTCTCGCCTAGACGCGATCTATCCCGGCCTCTTCGCTACTTGGGTCGCCTATACTCAGGAGCGACTCCGTATCGTCCCTCTGAGAGAAACCTTGAAAAGGCAGTCTGGGATGTATCGGATCTCAGCTAAAATCAGCACTGAAAGAGTCGAACAGATTCGCAAAGAATTCTGCGCCAGAAATTGCCTGCGCACGATCCTCTGGCCGTCGGAAGAGGGATCTGCTCACGATCCGTTCGTTCCGGAGAAAATCGATGAAATCCCTCTGCTCTGCTCAGAGGCATGCACTCTCGCAATTAATCACGCAAGAGTTCTGGCGTTAGAGGAATCCCTGACCAAAACCCACTGACCGCTCCTCGCGAGTCGATTATTTCGGATCGACCCCTCGCCAGAATCGGCTCGAGTCGCGATCCGACTGCGGAGCACCGGAGGGAATTTCCTGCTGCGACATACGCTCGGCGTGACCGTCGAGAAACCCGACCAGCCCACGCCCTTTCTCTCCCCAGCGCTTCTTCATCGTATCAATGATCGTCTGCCGATCTTCGAATTTCACCACATTCGGTTCAGCGCAGTCGATATAGAGCATCGCACGAGGCGCGAATACCAGATTCGACAGAGTTTTCTCCGTCAGATAAGGATCCTCCGAAGCCACCTGATCGTAAATTCGGTCATACTGGAGGTTGGCGTTCATCGCATAGCTGTGACGATGCCAATTTTTCTCCTCAGGATTCTTTTTCACCGACATCGTATTCTCAAAAATCGTCCCCTTCAGATGACTCCCGTCCTCTGTGACCTGAATCTGCGACACTTCTCCATCCTTGTTTTCCTGCATATAAACCGAAGCAAAAACGACTCCATCCAGCCATTCTCCAGATTCTCCTAGTTTATAGTACTGAGGAAAGTATTCGTCTGCCTGAACTCCCGACGGAGGTTTCATTCCACCAGGATAGATCGGCGACGGGAGCTTGTTGCTGTGATCCGTCGACCAAGTGAGCGTGATGCCTGCAAGTTGCTTGAGATTCGACAGATTCTTCGCTCCCTCAGCAATATCTTTCACTTTGCCCAATCCCGCCGTCACCAATCCAGCCAAAATCGCAATGATCGTAATTACAACGAGCATCTCTATGAGGTTCAAGCCTCGAATAGCGGAAGAAGAAGGTCTAAGTTTCATTAAGGGGAAAGGGATCAGTGAAGGGAAAAGAAGGGCCAGAGAAAATTCGCTCGAATCATCCAATTCTGGAATTGATTTGATTGTAGCGAAACGAGAGGATTCTGGTCAAGGCGATTTTAAAGATTCAATCGAACTTTCTGAGACAGAGCCACCAGTCGCTTCGCATCAATACACCCGGACGGACCAACTGTTCACGGGCTGTCGAGACAGGCGCAGAGTGATGAGCGAGCGGGCATCATTCTCGTCCATTCCTCGCACGATACGATCTTCCCAAGCAAAGGTGGGGCTGTTCGTCTCGAAACGGTTCTTCGCGGGGAATGGATCTGTCGTCGCGGGATTCGGATCGGCAACGGTTAACTCAAGTCGAGCGCCAAGCATCGCCTCAGGCGAACTCAACTCCCAAGCATGGCGGTGGAAGTAACTGCGAGGAATCCGTATCTCCAGCACGCGAGACCCGTCGGCATCAGAGCGTATCGCGGAGGTGATCCCTTTCGGATCGAGAATCATATTATAGCCCGTGCCGAAGCTCCCTAGCTCAATACTAGGGGTAAAGCCCCAACTGTCCGTATTCTTCGTATAAACCACGAGAGGTTCCACCACTCCGAAAGTACGGACCTCTCCCGCAGGCCGAGCATCGATAAATAACTTTGCTTCCAAAGCTGCACGATCTCCCAAATTGGGAAGCTCAATATTGCTCAACGTGGCGATGGCATACAGCGCCTTCTCATCGGCCTCGAAGCGTACCTTCGCCGTTGCCTCCGTCCGACTCCGTGCTGGGGGGTCAGTTGCAGAACTGGCGTTTGCATAGTCAGTCCATCGACGCATCTCGACAGTCTCACCCAGCACCAAATCCCGGGCAGCCTCCATCTCGCGAGTGAAACGAACCACCTTCCCATCTACATCCACCTGAATCCAGAGATCCTGCTGAAATAGCGTGAGATCTTGAGAAGGGATAAAATCAAACACAGAAAAAATCGTCTTTACCCCGAGTGGATCGACGGAAAATGGCGTAGGATTCCCGATCTTATCAGCCATTCCTACCTGAAAGGTACCGGAGAGAGCCTTGTCCGTTCCATTCACCAAGTCCCACTCCACCCGCATCTGATCGCTCACATTGACATACTGACGATTCTTCCACAATGCAGTCACGGGACCAACTCTGAGCGGGAGGTCGACCACCTCAGACGCTACGGAGTCTTCGAGAAAAAAGGAGAATCGGCCAAATTCATCCGCAGGCTCCAGAGGGAAATACAAGGGCGATCCATCCCGGCATTTTCCGACGACAGGCCGATCAAAGCGAAACTCTAGCTGCGTCGCCGTTCCTGGGGCAATCGTGAAGCGCTTTCCTACCTCGTCCGGCAGAATCGCTCCGCCTACAGCCAACCCTCCCATTGATCCCTTTTTCTCCTCCGTCGTCTGATTCCGCAGAACCACCGAAACGCCGATCGAGCCATCTGCTCCATAGGTCGCCACCGCTGTCTCGCTGAAATTCGACGGAGGTGGGCCGTTCAGTAGGTCCTCAAAAGCCGCCTGTCCTAGGAATTTCTGAACCTTCGCCGATGGATGGACGCGCTCTCGCGTGGTGAGTTCCGGTCCGAATTGAAAAATGCGCTCCATCCTGTCGCCTACGATCTCCATCGCCGCTGCAGGGTGGGTGTCCGGATCGACACCTCCCCCGAAGCGCGAAAGATGACGACCCAGATCGATGCAGAGCACCCCGTTCGCCTCCCCGACCTCACGAGTAGCCATGGCATACGCTCGCTCCGCCCCCCATTCCATCGCACCTCCACCATAGTTCACCATGGGCGGGCCGAAGAGGATAATGTCTGATTTCATCTGCTTCGCAGCATCCACGATGTCTTGCAGAGCACGCTTATAAACATCTATGGCGAGGAATCGAAAGGAATCATAAATCCCGAATTGAACCAGGACGAGATCGGGCGCATTCAAAAAAGCATCGGTATAGGCGCGTCGCACCCCATCCATCACCGTTCCTTCGGACACTGTCAGATTCTCGAGAGCGATCTCATTGCCTAAATAAGGCGTGAGTTTGGTGGTCCCCTTCTCAGGCGGATTCATCAGATGAACCCCGCCTGGATAGAAAAACTCGCGTGTGAGTTGATTCAGAAAAGTACCGCAATAAGAAAAAAGCGGATTACCACTCTCCCAAGCCGACGGCAGCGGAGTCACCCCACCCATGACATCATCTCCCAGCGCAACAACGAAAACTCCCGCCCGATCTTCCAGCTTCGGGAAAGTGCGCGGTAGGTATTTCTTCAGGCGCTCTCGCTGTTCGAGAGTGAGAGGATAGGCTGCAACTGTCCGTGCCCCAAAGATCAAGAGAAGGGCGAGAAGAACAGACGCAGGAAAAAACCTCATACAGTGCAGCAAATAATGTCAAAACGGAGAAGGGAGCGGCAATCTTAGTCAAACAATCCCGAAATTCAAGCAATCTGCCTCAATTCTCGAGGCAGAACCACGCACGGCAGACGACTCTCTTCACTTCTTACCACTGACATCATCCCTCACGTAATAATCCCCCATGTGCTCTAGGATCGCTCCCCAGAGAGTCTCGCGATCCACCGGTCCATTGTGACGCCAAAAAATCGTCCCATCGGGATCGACCAGCAGAGTATGGGGAATCCCACCCGGCCATTGCGGGTCCAGCGCCTGCATCAGTTGATCGATCTCTGTACCACGATAGAGATAGTGATTGGTCCTTCGACCCTCGGCCTCCACGGACTTTTGTACTCGTTTCGACATGCCTGATTTTTGCTTCTCTAGGAAGGACTTCACCCGCGCTGAATCTCCAGGATCATCGACGCTAATCGTGATGAATTCGAAATTCCGGGTACCGAACTTTCTGGAAGTTTGCACCAGAGTCGGAAACTCTGCGACGCAGGGAGCGCACCAAGTTGCCCAGACATTGATCAGGCGGACTTTGCCGGTACCGTTTTTTCTTAAAGCGGCTGCTTCCGCCAGATCGATCAATTCGACAGCGACCGGAGTCGCATCCCAAGCGGCCATTCTCTCGACGATTCCCACCTTTTTGCTTCGCCATTTAGTCGAGCAGCCCATCGGCTTCGTGATTTCTACCGGGGGAGTCTTCCCCACGAGGAGAGCGGCGACCGCGTTTCGCGTATCCGGCGACTTCACCGTCGAGTCGTCTCCACCATATCGAGAATCATCGAATCGCCCCTTGTACCGCAGCTTCCTCTCCGCATCGAACACGAACACATGGGGCGTCGTCAGACAGCCGTAGGCCTTTGCTACTGACTGCGTTTCCCCGTCATACAGATAGGGAAAATCGAAATCCTGATCGGCAGCATAGCGTTTCATGTCCTCAAAGCCGTCTGAATACTTCGTGTAACCTAGCTCGTCGATGCTGATCCCCTCGGGATTGTTCGGATTGATCGCGACGAAGTTCATCCCTTTCGACCTGAAATCTGCCAGAAAGGTCTTGATCCGATCCGCAGCTCCGTGCGAGGTAGGGCAATGATTCGATGTAAAAAATACCACCAGAACTTTGCCGTCTTTGAAATCATCTAGAGTGTAGGTCTTTCCGTCGATTCCAGGCAGGGAGAATGCCGGAGCCGGATCGCCGATCTGAAGATCCGCGACGCCCGATTCGTCGGGAAATGCAGTCGCAGTGAAGGAAAAGCAAAGCAGAGACAAGAGCAGAGATTTCATCGGGAGAGAAGCAACAGGCTCAAAATAGCCGTAGAACGAGCGAAGCATAAGCCGGATTCAGCGAAATTTTAGGAAATATTCTCCGTAATGGCATGGACGGGTAAAAAGCTAGATTTGAATTAACGGAAATGCGCCACTACCTCTTTTCACGATACCTCTGATTCTATCATTCATGAGTTTCACAGCCCTGCGCAATTCCCTCCTGCTCGCCCTGCTTCCTTCATTGGCCGTTCTAGTCTCTGCAGACGACGCCCCGGTCCGTATGCTGCCCGATCCCGCCACGGCGACTCCGGTCACGGAGACGGTCAATGTCCTCGATCTATTGCGGAATGGTGAAGTGGAATTCAATCTGAACGACAAGGCCGATCCTGATTTCCACGACCCAGCGGAGAAGATTTTCGTATTGCAGGATGACGGAACTCTCAAGGTCTCCGGAAAATCCTACGGCTATATGTCCACCCAAAAGGCCTTTCGCGACTATCATCTTGTGATCGAATTCAAGTGGAGCGGCCCTGCTTGGGGAAAACGGGCGGATCGTGCTCGTGACAATGGACTCATCCTGCACTGCCATGGCCCCCACGGAGCCTACAGCGGGTCTTGGTGTGCTGGAGTCGAGGCCCAGATCATCGAAGGAGGTGTGGGTGACATCCTAGTGCTCAGCCCTAAGAAGGACGGAGATCAGGTGTATCAGACGAGCGTGAAAGCGAACTACGTGAAGGATGCCAATAATCAAATGCGCTGGCAGAAGGATGCGGAACTGCAAGAAGCCACCAGTGGACGCATCAACTGGGAAAAGCGCGATATCGCATGGAAAGACGTTTTAGGATTCCGGGGGAAGGATGACGTCGAGAGTCCCTTCGGTGAATGGAGCAAGCTCGAAGTGATCGCTAAAGGAGATACCCTTCAATATTTCGTCAACGGAGTCCTCGTGAACGAAGCCTTCGACGTGAAACCCAGCGGCGGAGCCATCGCCCTTCAGACAGAAGGTGCTGAGATGATCGTGCGTCGATACGAATTGCTGCCACTGAAGAAGTAATTTGATACCGTAGGCGATAGACTCGGCGCGAAGCGCTTTGGAGATGTGTGCGTGAAGCACCGCTTTCCGAACTATGCCTACCATCCACCAATCTACAGGGACAGGTTATTTATCATCTGGACTGAAACGAACTTCGCTGACATCTCTCCGGGATGACCGTAGGCCAAGCGAAAGCCATTCCAAATCATTGAAAATAGCTGTCCCTTAGGGTCCGAAATATCTTCCTGTCGGATTCCAGTTATATTAAAAGCTGCCGACGAGGACGTCGGTGGTCCCAAGAATGGCTCCACAGACAGGATTGTCTGCGCTACTCTTCCTTCACTAGCCAACCCCTCCTGCATTCTAAATTTAAACCAGCCGTCCCTTAAAATCTGTTCAGTCGTATTAAATTTTTGTCGTGTCGTGTGAATTTTCCCTATGAACGAGCGCTTGGATCAGCAGGATAGCGCGGTATAGACGCTGCTGATGCCGCCGCAGAGCCGCACCGCCTGAACCTGACGGAAGCCGCTAGATTCGATCAGAGCACACATGGCCGAGCCAGCGGGGAAGCGCTCGATGGAATGTCCGAGATAACTTGATAAGGGACAACTTGATAAGGGACAGGCTATTTTATCCATCCACAGATTACGCAGATTTCCGCAGATAAGGATCAAAAAAATCTGTGTTCATCCGTGAAATCTGTGGATAAACATCTGCGGGCACCCATCCCAACGGAGAAAGCATTCAAGGTGGTCTGCTCGATGGATTGACTCTCTCACATCCGATGACTCAGGGACGGAGACAAAGCTTTACAGCAAGTCTCGCCTCGAATACCATCAGTGATATGAGCTACGGCTACGACAGTCGAGGACGACTCTTCAGTGCCTCGGACGGTAGCTGTCGAGCGAGCTGACTGTTTTTAGGCGGCTTGTTTTTGACATTTTTCTAGATTTCTGTTGTCGATTGGGTAGAGATTGACGGGGGGCGTTAGGACGCAGTTCCGAACTTTTTTGGCGATCCAGCGATCAGGATTCTCCGAGCGCTTCTGCTCGAGTATTTTCTTACGTTTTTCGAGTAGTTCCACGTCTCTTCCGCAGTGCTTCTCTTGTGGAGTTACG
>CAUJIH010000047.1 GCA_963205275.1 Verrucomicrobiota bacterium
GAGGTTTTGTGCGCAGACGCGGTCGCGCACTTGGTTGTGATCTTCGTAATAGGTTACGTCCAGCAGGTGATGGCATTGATTCTCTATGTCCCAGTGCCGGCGGATCGTTGTGCCAATAGCGGCGGTATCCTCCGGGGGTAGGCTGCTAAGATAATAATGCACTTCCTGCACCGGATGTCCGCTTGCTTGGCGCTGGCGCAGGGTGGTGCGGATCACGCAGATGACGCTTTGCAGTCCATACCACAGATACGCCTTGGGCCACCAGTCGCCCACTGGTGTGACGACGACTTCACGCTCTTCATATCGGCCTCGGTTCTTCTCCACGGTCTTGCTGCGCTTCACCTCAGGCGGCCACTCTTGCGGCGCGACTTCGGGCGGATGTAGGGTGGCAGCCGCAGGGATGCCCTTGGGCAACAGCCCCGATGGCAGTTCGGCATCTTGGCCACAGAGTTCGCGGAAGTGTGTTGTAACGGTGTTATAAGCTTCTTTCTCGTTGGCTTTGAGAGCCAAAAGCCAAGCACCACCCGCCTCATGGATCATTTGAGCTGCCTCCGCGTGGCCTGCCATAGCGTCAATGCTCACCAAGGCTCCTTTAAGTTCGAGGCTGCCCAGCAACTGCGGTAGCGTGGCCCATTCGTTGCTCTTCTCATCACAGGCCGCCTGCCCGACGCTGAGGCCTACCTCGCTGACCCAGGCTCGCAACAGATGCAAGCGACCGCGACCGCTTTCGGGGTCTTTCACACCTCGGTTAACCTTGCCATCAATGCGCACATGCAGGCCTTCAAGGGAACCCACCCAAGTGGAGATGATCTCCATCAAAGCGGCTGGTTTGATCATCATGAAGACGTTGCGGAAGGTGTCGTGCGAAGGCGCACCGTGGGTGAGGGGCACGTATTGGCGCAGCCACTCGAGCTGGGTTTGCGCAAAGATGCCCATGCTAACGAAGTCATCGCAATCGGCAATGGTGGCGAAGAGGGCGGTGAGCAAGACATCGCCGAGGGGATGAAGTACCTGTCCTTGGGCACGGGAATCAGGGATACTGCGCAAGCCTTCGAGCAGGTGGGCGATGGGCAAAGCACCTGGAGCAAGCGCGGAAGGGTCAGAGGAAAAGCGTGGAGAGGAATCGACAGGAGAATTAGAATCAATGGGCATTCATGATTTAGACAGCAATTATGGTAATTCGTACAGCTTTATTTTTACTTTTTATTCACTATATTTTCCATTCTACCCATGCGTAAGCCCTACCTTTAACCCAGGCCGGACAATGAAAGTGTAGCGAGGAAGATCCCGATGTAGCAAATTCTGAGGAACGAGCAAGGCTACCGTCCGACGGATGGGACTTCCACTGTACCGCGTCCACATCGGCGTCGGTTTCAAAATCGTTTAGTAGAACTCCCGATTGGCTAAAAGCGATGGTCGTGACGAACAGAAGAAAGGTGACCAAGCGGGTGTGCATGATTCGATTTCAATCGCAGGTGATCCGAGAAGTGTCAATCCCGGCCGCTATTGCTCCTCATCACATGGGCAAAATCTGGCTCTGGAATACCTACCGATGTGCGCTCGATCTTTAGGCAATCATTGTCTCAATCGCGGACAACAGTTCGATTCGACCCTGTTTCGTAACAGCAGATACGGTGTGAACGGAGGGTTCACCCTCTGCAAATTCAGCCAATGCAGCAAGAAAGAAACCTTGATTCTCAGTCACCTTCGAAGGCTTGGTCTTATCAGCCTTAGTAAAAACGAGGGAAAAGGGAACGCCCACTCCGACGAGCCACTCGACAAACTCAAGATCAATTCTCTGAGGTGGATGCCGACCGTCGATGAGGACGAAGATGTGTCGAAGATTTTCTCGCTCTGTCAGATAGTCGCTAATGAGTGACTGAAACCTCTCTCGAATGGATTTAGCCGTCTTCGCGTAGCCGTAACCAGGAAGATCGACCAAGGTCCAAGCCTCATTGATGACGTAAAAATTGATCGTAGCCGTTTTACCCGGCGTTCCGGAAATCTGGGCGAGGGCTCGCTGATTGCAGAGCAGATTGATCAGAGAGGATTTCCCGACATTCGAGCGCCCGATAAAAGCGAACTCAGGCAGAGGAGACGGCGGACAAAGAACAAACTCGGCAACGCTCGTCACGAATCGGGCAGTTTTGATTTTCATGGAGTTTTGGTCAGGAAGGCGGATAGAGGAATTGAGAAATCCCCCAACAATCATGCCTACTCACAGGCCCGTCGGACGTGGTTTCAAGTGGAATTCGTGATCTCGGCGATCTGCCAAGTTTCTCGCTTTGATGCGATGATCTCTTTTTGCACGACGTTCAAGTGTAATCCGCCGTTTTTCGAGTCTCATTTTTAAGTGAGCAATCTCCTCGTCGAGCTTTAAAAATGCTTCGAATCGCTCTGCTGCGAGCCTGTTTTCTGCCACAGCCTCACGGATGGCGCATCCCTCGTCGCTACCGTGACGACAGTCATGAAAGCGACACAGTGCAGCGATTTCGAACACATCCAAAAATTTCTCTCGCAGAGTCGTTTCATCCGTCCACATTTGGACTTCTCGAATTCCAGGGTTGTCGATCAAAATTCCGTCGGAGGGCAGAAGGATCAATTCCCGCGCCGACGTCGTGTGCCGTCCTTTTCCCGTGACCTCGTTGACATGCCCTTCCTCTCTCATTTTCTCCCCCAACAGTGCATTGACGAGCGAAGACTTCCCCACCCCGCTCGATCCGATGAAGGTGATAGAAACTCCCGGTGAGAGGAGCTTCTGGATCGCCTTCACGTTCGTTCCATCGATCGTACTGGTGATGATGATTTTCGCATCCGGAGCCAATGCCTGAATCGCTGCTGCAGCTGCGTTGTTTTCCTCCGGAGAATATAAATCGCTCTTGTTCACCAGAACCACTGCGCTGGCTCCGCCTCGTCCGATCAAGGCGAAATAGCGCTCCAGCCGTCGCAGATTCAGATCAGCCCCAGCGTCGGTGACGATACAAACGATTGATATGTTCGCGGCTAGCACCTGCTCCTGCGTGCTTTTTCCCGGAGTCTTACGAGAAAAGCGACTCTGCCGGGGGAGGCGAGCACGGATGACGTTTTCTTCGCCGGGTTTCCCGATTTCCAGAGCGATCCAATCTCCCACGGCGGGGAGCTCGGCATCGCTGATTGCATCGTGATACACCTTTCCTCCCAAAACGGCCTCGCGCTCGTGGCCCTCCTGATCGAGAACTCCGTAGGAGATCTTATTATCGCGTATGATCCGAGCAGGCACCCACCCGAGCGTCGCATAACGCGAAAATGCGTCAGCAAAAAAGTCGTTCCATCCGAGTTGCTTCAGAGACATACGTAGGGGTCGCTTCAATCTGCAGCACGAAGATTCAGCTCCCTAATCCAGATATTACGATAACGGACCGGATTATTATGATTCTGCAGCTTAAGGGGACCACGCTCCCGCACAGTGTGATAATCGGCAACTCGCTTGTGTCCCGTCGCACCGAGGTAGTCCTGATGATACTGCGTGATCACACCATTGTGAAAAACCGTGATGTAGGCTCTCTTCAGCAGATTACCGTCGGCATCCCACTTCGGAGCTTCGAAAACAATATCATAAGTCTGCCATTCTCCCGGTTTGCGCGAGGCATTCACCAAGGGTGGCTTGTACCCGTAAAGTGCGGAGGCCTGGCCGTCTGCGTATGTTTTATTTTCGTAGCTGTCGAGCACCTGCATCTCGTAACTCCCTAAAAAGAATATTCCGCTGTTTCCACGCCCCTGTGAGTTCCCTTCGATCACTTTCGGAGTCGCAAATTCGATATGGAGCTGTACATCCCCGAATTCTCTTTTCGTCTGAATAAATCCGCCGACACCCTGCCCTTTGGACGGGACTTCAGTATATCCATCCTTTACGATCCAGTCGGCGGGAGACTGGTCTTTTTCCATCACCCATTCATCCAGATTTTTACCGTCGAAAAGCACGATGGCATCCGACGGGGCATCGGCTGCCGTCTTGCCAGGAGTGACGACTTCGGGACGAGGACGATTGTCGTCGTGCACGCGCCATTTTCCGCCGGGCAGGAACGGCGTGTCGGTATATCCTGTGGGAGAGAGAACTGGAGCTTCCTGTTTTGATTTCCCTTCCTGAGCAATCACGGACGATAAAATCAGGACAGGAAGAGCAGAAAAAAGAATGAGGGAGAGTCGTTTCATGAAGAACGGAAATTTGTCATGCCGAACTCATGGAGGCAATAGCCGATTAGCGCCCTGCATGAAGTAGAAGTTGGGGAGAAAATCAGACATCAGGGCACGTTTTCACTCTGGATATCAAGGTGTCTGTAGACGCTGAGAGTAGAATCGCCGCTGAGATCGTGATAGGCGACTACATCTGGCAATTTCATGATGACCCACGGAGAGAATACATCGGCCCCGTTTTTCGTGTAAACGAGATCGTCGGCGATGTGAATGCATCCATGAATGATCTTCGCTCCCGAGGTGATCAGAATCATGTCTCCGAATTGAAGAGGGGGAAGTGAAGGCTGAAACTCACTGGCAAGTAATTCCGTCATTTCAGGAGAATCAGCGTACACATTTTTGGGAACGAATCGAAAGAAGTTATAGCAGGTCCAAAACCAGTCGGGATATCGCCCTGATATCCCATCCCCCGGATCGGGGAAACGATTGAGCGATTGGCGAGCGGTCGCAGGAAGGAGATGAGCGATATCAATTGCCCCGTCTTCTCGCGCCTCCAGGATTGATCTCAGAATCGGGAAAACCGCCTTGTATTTGTAGCTGGCAGACCAGTAATTGACCAAACTCTCAGACATGGATTCACGATCAAAGCGCAAGCGGACCATTAAGCCCTGTCGCCGATAAATTCCCTTCAGAATCGTTTTCTCATCAGAGGAGGAAAGTGTTCGCCGCAAGAGTAACGGTATGTCGGAGAAAAAGAAGCCGTGATCCTTAGGAGTGCGGTAGGCGAGAATCGATACATCCTCAATCGCTGCCCTAGGCATCCCGCTACCGGCAAACCACGCGGAGAGATTTTCAGAGTCGATATAGACTGGTCGGGCTTGGAATCGGTTCCCAGGAAAAGTCGAAAGCAGGTGATAAAGAAGCATCCGCGAAGCGTGAGGAAGCGAAAGGACAGTCTCGTCCGTGGGAAACACACGCGTATTCTCCAGCGATTTAATGATGGAGGAACCTTTCACGATGCGATCAATCTCTGCCGGATCGAGCCCCCCCTCCAGCATCGAGCTTCGGACCGTCGGTTCTCCACCTACGGGAAAATCCCACTCTGCTCGTTGGGAAGGAACGGATAGCAGGCGCAGATATTCTTCCGGAGCTTCCAGCGGAACACGATAATATTCCATCACGCCCCACGGTCCGGCTGGAGTGCGTATCACATCGCGTCCAGAAAGCGATTGGGCCAACGAGAAGTCCGGGGAAAGCCCGAGTAACAACACGGCGAAGTGCAAAGCTCCGATTAGTCGGGAGTTCATCTTATTCGGAGATTTTATGACGATAAATCCGGTCCACATGCTCAGTTTCATCCAGATAAACGGAGAGCATGTCAGATTTTTCCGTCAGAACAAAGGGTCGAGCAAAGCTGGTACCGTTCTTGGTAAAAACAATATCCCCTGCAATATGAACATAAGCGTGTAAAAACGAATTATCGTCCTTTTTGAACATGCAAACGATATCTCCAAATTCTGGCGGTCCGCTGACTTCCTGAAACTCTCCTTCTAGGTGCTGCACACAAGCTGTCGAATCGATTAATCGAGGAGAAGCTTTACGCTGAAAGAACTGAAGTGCAGCCCAAAAGCAGTCCGGTGTATTAAACGGACCGACGTCACTGAGGCTCGTATATCCATAAAGATACCGCCGAGGCACTGATGGCAGGATCTGGACCAGATCGAGTCGAGTAACGCCTGAAGTAGCGGCCACTCCCCGAATGAAGGAATCAATTTCCTTGTTTCGTCCTTGGGCCGACCAGTAAGAAATGATGCTGTTCAGATCAGAAGTCTCATCTAGGATCAGATTTACGAATAGTCCGCGAGTCGCCAATGCTGCACGGATAAAACGCTTCTTTTCATTCTGATCTGCGATCTTGTTCAGGATATACGCTCGATCCATGATGCTGAGCACATTATTTCGCCGAAAGGCTACTTGTTTCACCAACGCCATCGTTTCTGGAGCGACGCTTGCCGACTCAAAAGCGCCGAAATCCCCGCCCTCCAAATTGATCACAGATTTTGCGAAAAAAGTTGGATTATTGAGCCTGAGCCAGTGCGCCAAAGCAGATCGATCTTCTGGACGCATACTCTCGACGATAGCATCCGTAATCGTGAGTTCCAGCCCCCGGGGACTTATATCCCATTTCCCTTCGCGATCAATGAGAGCGAGAGTTTCGGGTAAAATGCCCAAGCTGCTGAGCAAGGACTGGATCACGGAAATCTCCCGAGGTCCAAAATTCCAATAAGATCTCTCCTCATATAGGGCTGCCCATAGATGCGATTCTGGCGGCTCCAAGGTGACGGGATAGTATTCCAGTGTGCCATAAGGTCCGGAGATGCGACGGGCCTTATTCTCTGACGCAACAATGGGAGTCGGAGCCTCATCGGAAGAAATCGCTGCGCATGGAGCCTCTGATACAAAAACAGCCAGCGCCAAAATCAGCAAAAAGAATCTTTCGCTGGAACAAAAGACTGTAAAAAACCCTCGGAAGAGAAAGGGCTGAGTGAGCATAATTCAGTGTGAGTGGAGAACTTCGTCTGCGTGTTATACAAATCAAGCGGAGCAATGGACCAGACGGATTCGCGTATTTGCTGATTTCTGTCGCTATCCGACGCGGAATTTTGTTCTTTCACCTCATAAGTAGTGAATGATCTCGATAAATTTTTATCGTGAGGTTTTCCAATGTAAGGACAGAATTCCAGATCTTTATAACATCATATTTATTAACAATCAGGCATTTCTCATCGTGGGTTGCCCTCGCGAAATCAAGAGTCAGGAAAACCGCGTCGGTCTGACCCCCTCTGGAGTCAGACAGCTTACAGGTCGAGGCGTGCAAGTCATCGTGCAATCGAGTGCAGGGATTGGTGCCGCGTTTTCTGACGAGGAGTATCTGTCCGCCGGAGCGACGACTCATGCTGATCCAGTGTTTATCGAGGAAGGCGTCGTCCACTGCTGCGTGGACAATATGCCCGGAGTCTATGCCAGGACGTCCACTCAGGCTCTCACCAATGTCACCATTCGCTATGTGGAGCGATTGGCTACGCTCGGACTGTCCACGGCCTGTGAGTACGTCCCTGAACTGAGCGGCGGAATCAATGTCCATGAGGGACAAATTACCTGTCGAGAAGTGGCCGAGGCTCACGGGCTGCCTTGGAAGGCCGTGAGCGAAGTCGCGTAAGTGAACTGCCGAAACGACGCAGTCTACTCGATGATCA
Source organism: Verrucomicrobiota bacterium (assembly GCA_963205275.1). Classification (GTDB taxonomy): domain Bacteria; phylum Verrucomicrobiota; class Verrucomicrobiia; order Verrucomicrobiales; family DEV007; genus Arctic95D-9. Next base: position 7,431 of record CAUJIH010000047.1, read on the forward strand.
GATACTGCGACATCGCGGTGGCGACATCCATGCCCCCGCGGAGGAGCGTGTTCCCCTCAAACAGGGCGGAGGGATCGATCCCCTCTGCACCTTCCCAGTCCCGCTCGTCAATCTGACCGCTCTGCCCATAAACAAGGAGAGGATTGCGATACGTCACCTGTTCGACAAGATCTAGCGCGATCCCGCGCTCTTTCATGAGCGCCGCAGTTTTGGGAACGGCTAGGGCATCGCTGATTCCCCAGTCCGCTGCACTGTCCACGATGATGCGCTCTGCCCCGTATTCCCGCAGGATCTCCACCATGCGTTCGGTCCCGAGTTTCGTATGTGGATAGATGGTGAAAGCAGTCCAGTAACCTCGGTCGAGCACCATTTTCACCGTTTCTTCGTTATTGTGGTCAATCACGACCATGGAAGGATCGACTCCGGCATCTTCCAGCACATCCATGGTCCGAATGGTGCCTTTTTTCTTATCCCGGTGTGGAGTGTGAATCTGGATGGGGAGATTGGCTTCGACCGCAATCCGAGCCTGAAGACGCAAATATTTCTCCTCAGCCGCCGTCTGGTCATCGAAACCGATCTCGCCAATTCCGACGACACCTTCTTTGCAGACGTATAGGGGAAGAAGTTCCATCACCGCATCAGCGAGTTTCACATGATTCGCCTCCTTCGGATTCAGACCGATGGTGCAGTAGTGCCGAATGCCGAACTGGCTAGCGCGGAAGCGTTCGAAGCCTATCAGGGTGTTGAAATAGTCTTTGAACGTGCCAACCTCCGTTCGTGGCTGTCCCTGCCAGAAGCTGGGTTCGATGATGGCCGCGACTCCTGCAGCAGCCATGCGCTGGTAGTCGTCAGTGGTGCGTGACACCATGTGGACGTGAGAATCGAGAAATTTCATGATCGCTTCACAGATTGGGAGGGAGTGGGAGAGCCATTGAGCACGACGAGGGGCGTGATCGCCTCGCCTAGCGTTTGCCAAGAAAGTTTTTCATCAGCGACGGCGGCGATTTCTTCCTTCAGAGTTTCGCGCAAATCTTCGGGAATCAAAGAGTTCGAATCTTCCGCGAGAACGAGCGCCGCCGCCTGACGATCATGACTTTCTCCCGTATTCAGCAGATGACGAAGGTCCTTCGCGATTCCGTCATCGATAAAGCCGATGCAGTTTCTCCAAGCCTCAGAAGAGAGCTTTCGCCCCGCTGCCCAGCGCTCGTGCGCCAGTTCCGATATGGCAAGGGCGAGTGCGGGGTTTCGCCTCTGCTCAAGGTTATAGATATGATAGATCGGACGCGACAGAAAGAGAGCCTTCAGCACCATCTGATTCCACGACGCCTCCGAGAAATGGGCCGCTGGGAAGGGATTATTCAGCGCGATGGAGTCGAACACATCGACGATGTTTGATCGCAAGCCCTCGATGATGGTATCGCGCAAATGATCGGGCCAGGGAAGCAGTGGACTGGCCGAGTAGATCGCCACCCGCTCGCGAACGTCGGCGGTATCGAGCACGGCGAAAAGAGTAGTCAAGCAGGTTTCTTGATCCTGTTCTGCCAAAGTGAGTAGCAGGATCACGCGGGCCAGCCGGAAGAGATCCCAACCGCGAATGCTAAACCCCGGAACTTTTCCACTAGCATCTACCTTCTCCGCCAGATCATCAGGGATGCGATCATGCTTCGGAAAATGTCGAGACACACCGCTGAAGGCGAAATAAAAGGCGTTCCTCTGAAAGTGGGCCTCCTGTTCCGCGATCCGCTCTCGGAGCCAGTCAAACGCGGCGGGGGGAGAAGAGGCTTTCAGGACATCAAGTAGCTGATCTCGCATGATTTTTTACACGTTCGGCCTCATTCCCGCTTGCGTCAAACCGCTTGAGAATCTCTGAGTGGACGCGAAGATGCTGGCGTGATGAGTCTAAGACGACTGTGCTTTCTACTCCTTCTCTTTCCCCTGCTTCTGACAGGATGCGGGGAAAGGACTCCTGTAGAAAAAGAATCCGCCCCCTTCGTCGTAGGGATGGAGATGACCTATCCACCCTTCGAGATGCGCGATGGCAACAATAGACCGGACGGAATCAGCGTGCGGATGGCCGAAGATATTGCAGCGTGGCTCGGACGATCGCTAGAGTTTCGAGACATCGAATGGGACGGGATCATCCCCGCTCTTCAATCCGGAAAGATCGACGTCATCATCTCCTCCATGACCCGAACGCCAGAGCGCGAGAAGATGATCGCCTTTTCCGACGGCTATGTCACCAACGGAATCTGCCTACTGGTGGGGATCAACTCGGCGATTCAGTCAGTCGAGGATCTGAAACAAGGCACACGGAAAATGGCTGTAAAACTCGGCACCACAGGACATCAATGGGCGCGCACCAATTTGCCGAACGTGTCGCTCATCATTCTGGACGATGCCGGGACATGTGCGCTGGAGGTGGCGCAGGGAAAGGCCGATGCTTTTCTCTACGATCAGATTTCCATCTATCAATTTTGGCGAAAATATGACAAGCAAACCCGCCCCATTCTCCAGCCCATCCGACAGGAGACTTGGGCGATCGGGCTGCGGAAGGGCGATGAGACGCTGCGCGAGAAGATCAACGCCTTTTTGGCCGACTACAGAGAGAAAGGGCGCTTCGACGATCTGGCGAATCGCTATATGAGCGAGGAAAAAGCGACATTCGAGAAAATGGGCGTGCCCTTTATTTTCCACTGACTCCCATCGCCGACAGAACGATCTCTCGTCGATGTGCGGCGCGACGGTGCTCGAAGAGAAATACGCCCTGCCAGGTCCCGAGCGCCAAGCGTCCGTGCTGAATCGGGATCACCTCACTGGTGCGCGTCAGCGCCATGCGCAGGTGGCTGGGACTGTCGTCCGGTCCTTCGTAGGTATGTACGAGAAAAGGCAAAGTCTCAGGCACTAGGTAATCGAAAAAAGCATGGAGATCTGTCCTCGCCTCTGGATCGGCATTTTCCATGATGACGAGGCTGGCGCTGGTGTGTCGCACGAAGACCGTGAGCTGGCCTTCGGAGATGCCCATTTCACCTACGAAATCGTGTAGGGAGCGAGTCAGTTCATAGGTGCCTTTTCCGTGTGTGGATAGGGTCAGTTCTCGAGTCTGTGCGATGAAGTTCATAAACAAGATCAGAAAAACGTGTTCTCACGGTGGCGGTAACAGCCAAGCAGAAGCTTCGCGATCATTGCGCACCAGCAGAATACGTCCGGCAATCACCGGAACATTCCAAGTCATCGAGGAAAGCGCCGGGATACGCCCTTTTTCAGAAAATCCCTCGGGCGAGACTCGACCGAGCACTACATCACCCGCTTCGGTCTGCACTAGCAGGTATGAGCCAAAGAGGAGATGCTGTCCAAACCCAAATTTCTCACCCTTCCACAAGCGTCTTCCCGTTTCGAGCGAGACGCAGGTGAGTCGTCCCTCATCGAGTCCGTAGATCGCATCCCCCTGTACGACTACCGAACTGAATTTCGTCTTCAGCGAGTTCGTCTTCCACAAGGGGCGAACGGAAAACATCTCATCTCTGTCTTTCTCAATTTTCAGAAGCAGACTCCCCGCTCCATAGCTAGCCGTGACGATCACACGATCCTCACTCCGCGTGATCGCTTGCCCTACTTTCGGCCAAATCCCCGGCCAAGAATAGGTCCAAAGCACATGTCCCGTGGCCGGATCGAGTCCACAAACGTCCTGCCGATTGACACTCACGATCTGCCTTCGCCCACAGAGATCGACGACGCGAGGCGAACTGTAACTGGCTCCTGACCCCTGATAGATCCATCGGTTCTCACCATTTTCCGGATCGACCGCGATCAGCGTCGGCCCCGGCTCGTCCGATCCAGCGAGAATCAGTAAGTTTTCCTCTGACAGAAGCAGGGGCGTATTCGCCATTCCCCAGCGCTGAGTTTCGAGTCCGAGATCGCGCAGCAGATGACGCGTCCACAGCTCCTTCCCGCTCGCAAGGTCGAGACAGTGAACGATCCCTGTGCTTCCCATCGTGAAAACGCGCTCGCCATGCAAAAGAGGAGTCGCTCGTGGACCGTCTCCGCCCATCGCTGAGCCACCATTTTCTGCTCGTTCGAGCAGGAGACGAGTCTGCGGATCCGAATGAATCCAGAGATCCTCACCTGATCGCAGATCGAGACAGAGAACCTGCTCATCGTCCACCGACTGTTGTTGGGTCAGAACTCGCGAGCCGGAAATGGTAAAGCTCGACCAAGCTTTCCCGAGCGGACGCCTCCATAGGAGCCTCGGAGGATGAGTCGACCAATCCGTGCCAAAGGGAGGAGCCGGCCACATTCCATCCCGCTCAGGGCCGAGGAAATCGAGAGCATCCACGAGTTCTTCCGTCTTCGGAAAATCAGGTGGCCATTCGCTCGCGCCGGCGGGATGCCCGATAGCAACTTCCTCCGCACCAGATCCGGAATCATCCGACCATACCCAAGAGAATTTTGGAAAAGAGGAGCCGGAAGCCGAGCCACGGTATCGAATCAGCCGAGATGTCACCCCCATCAGAAGAGCCATCACTAGGGCAACGCTCAGAACACGACGCCATCGACTGCGAAAGGACGTCGCGCCGAACACCAGATACCACCCTCCGTAAAGAAATAGCGCCGCTGCGACCGATCCCGGAACACCCCACCACAGATGAGTCATTCCCATCCACCAGACCCAAAGAGTCACGGCGACGGGCAGGAGAACGATCAGCCCCAGACTGGTGATTCGGAGAAAACGATGCATTCGATAGCCGAGGCAGCAGGATAGCACAGAGCACGTCGTCGGTCGGTGAAAAGATAGACGGTGGCTCTAGACTGACGCTTGTAAGACGAGAGAAAATCTGGCACAGTGGAGAATGAAATACCATCAGGGAATTTTGATCCTCACCGCTGCCGCCATACTCATCCCCTCCGCCTGTCGAGATAAGGGAGATGTAGACAATCGCCCCGCCAAAATGCCCGATGCAGGCGAAGCAGCCGTGAAGGACTCCGACTTCATCAATCTGGAAGAAGCCGCTGCTGCCACTCTGGCCAAGAAGCGAGGACTCACCTACCGCATCATCTCCGTCAATGGAGAGCCTCGTCCGATGACGATGGATCTGCGGCATGACAGGGTCAACTTCGAGATGCAACAGGGTCGAGTCGTGAAAGTGACTCGTGGCTGAGAGTGATCACCCTTCCTCAATTTCGCACTATTCTGAAAATAACGGAGAAGTTGATTTCTAGAGTAAGTTACGCTATTTTATCTGGTGAGATTTCTCCTGATTCTTCCCATGCTCCTCTTCGGATTTCTCCTCGCCGGCTGCGCGAGTCGTGGGGGAGGTCGGGCAGGCGTGGAGTATGTCACACTTGAGGCCACAGGATACTGCAAGTGCGGAGAATGCTGTGGCTGGCGACGGAATCTACTGATGCAGCCCGTGTATGCCTATGGTCCGATGAAAGGCGAGCGGAAGAAAATCGGGATCACTGCCTCCGGTACGAAGGCGAAGAAAGGTACCATCGCCGCCGATACTAATGTCTTCCCCTTCGGCACCAGAATGCGAATCCCAGGCTATGGAGACGGAGTCGTCGAAGACCGTGGCGGTGCGATCCAAGGCACGCGAATCGATTTGTTTTTCAAAACGCACCAACAGGCCTTGGAATGGGGACGCAAGACGGTCACCGTCGAAGTCTGGCGTCCCTGAAGTGCGCCTTTCTCCCGATGCGAGAGAAGCTCGACTCAAGCACTTTGAGAGCCCCCCAATACTCGCATCCGTATCTTGTATCGAAGCACGATTCTCACCATGATCCGTCCGATGAACCACCTCCGTCTCTTCACTGACTCACCTGTCGGCAGCCACCTTTTGCTGACCCTCTCTGGTTTCGCTCTGTTCCACACATCACAAGTATCTGCACTCGATCCCGTAGTGGCGGAGGGAGTGTCGGTATCTGAAGCGATGCCCCCGGGGCTGATCCACTTTCCCATGATGGCTGCCTTCGACGATCAGGGCGCTCTTTACGTCGCAGAGAATGCAGGGGTCAATCTGAACAAGGAGGAGCTGCTAAAGGAGCATCCCAGCTCGATCAAGAAGCTCGTGGACACCGATGGCGACGGGATTTTCGACAAAGTCACCACCTTTGCCGACAACATGACCTTCCCCCAGGGAGCGATGTGGGTCTATGACTCGCTCTACGTCATGTCTCCTCCCAGTCTCTGGCGGCTTGCGGATGAAGATGGGGATGGGCGAGCCGAGATCCGTGAAGAACTCGCCACCGGATTTGATTTTACTGGAAACGCTGCCGACGTCCATGGTCCCTTCCTCCATCCGAACGGGCGTCTCTACTGGTGTCACGGGCGGAAAGGATTTGAGGTTCGCGACACTGACACTGGCCTGCTCCTGCACAGTGGGAAAAGTGCTCGCATCTGGTCTTCTCAGCTCAGCGGCGGCGAAGTCGAACCTTTTGCCGGCGGCGGAATGGACAACCCTGTGGAAATCGACTTCACCGATGAAGGAGAAATCATCGGTTCCATCAATCTCTTCTATGGCCGTCCACGTGGGGACGTGCTGGTCCACTGGATATATGGGGGCGTCTATCCTCGCTTCGATCAGGGGCAGGTGCTGGCCGAGCTTCCCCGCACGGGGCCTCTACTACCTCACGCCCATAACTTCGGTCACGTCGCCGTCTCTGGCATGTGCCGCTACCGTAGTGGATCACTCAATCCCATCTGGAAGAACGGATGGCTCGTGACTCACTTCAATACCGCTGAAGTTACCCTCACCCACCTCCCTGCAAAGGGTGCCAGCTACGGCGACGGCGACACGGAGACCATCTTCCGAGCGACGAAGCCAGATTCTCACTTCACTGACGTTCTGGAGGACAGAAATGGAGATCTGCTAGTGATCGATACAGGCGGCTGGTTTCGTATCGGCTGCCCCACTTCTCAGATCGCAAAGCCTGATGTATTTGGGATGATCTATCGCCTCTCGAAACAAGGCACGCCCTACACCCGCCCGGACTATCCGAACTGGGACAAGCTCACCGCCGAGCAAGTTTCCCATCATCTCTCTGCCCCGGAATCCTGGAAGCGTGAACGGGCCATCACAGAACTGGCGGTGAGAGGATCCTCTGCCATGCCGGAATTGGAGCGAATCCTCTCGGAAAAATCCGAGGATCCCATTGGACGAATTTCCGCCGTCTGGACGCTCTCGCGCATGAAGTTTTCTGAATCCGCCGACCTGATCTACGGTGCTCTTACAGATTCGGATCCACGCGTCCGACAGACCGCCTGCAACGCGATCTCTGTGACGCGCACATGGCAGATCGTAGCAGCCAATCAGCCTGCCGAGCGAGCCATCGAGTTGGAGCGGAACAAGACCATCTCTGGCGCTCTGGCCAATATCGTGCGGGGAGACGAAGCCGCCGTAGCCCGCTGCGCCGCCGCTGCGCTCGGACGCATGGCAGAGTCTCGCGCCATCGGAGCCATCACCGGACGTCTGGGGCGCAGTGGAGATGATCCCTTTCTCCGTCATGCTCTCGTCTATGCGCTGATGGAAATGGACGACTTCGCTGCGACGCGAGAGGGCCTCAGCTCGAACGATCCCGCCATTCGCTCCGGTATTCTCCTCGCGCTGGACGGGATGGCTTCTTCGAAGCTGGCAGCGCTCGACGTAATCACCTCTTTGGAGGCGGATGATTCCGCCCTGCGTGACACAGCTCTCTCCATAGCCTTGCGCCACCACGAGTGGGATGGGGCTTTGGCCAATGCGTTTTTCTCCTGGCACGGAGCAATGGATGAAAAGCGGCGGATGATTCTGGATCGGATCGTCCCCGCCTTCTCCACGACTCCACCCATGATCTCTTTCCTCACCAGTCTGATCCAATCGGAAGATGCCGTCGCACGAAACACCGGACTTGAACTGGTCGCATTGTCACCCGGCATTCCATTTCAGACAGAATGGGTCGATAGCCTGAAAAAGGGACTCGAGAACGATGCCAGTCCAGACTTTCGAACAGCGACTGTGAATGCTCTGCGCACGGCTCACAGTGATGATTTTTCCGAAGCCCTCACCCGGATTTGTGCAGACGAGTCGCTGGAGAAATCCCTCCGCCTCAGTGCAGCCGAGGCACTCGCTCGACCGGGAAAACCCATCGTCGAAGCAGCCTTCACCACTGCCGTCTCGGTTTTTACGGCTCCTGCAGAAGATTCCCTGCGGACTCGTAGCATCTCCTTGCTTTCGAAGTCCGCTCTCACTCCTGCCCAGCGCGATCGGCTGGTCACGGTGCTTCCCCACTTCAGCCCTCTCGAATGGATCTCATTTCCGGAGATATTTCGCGGCATTGATTCTCCAACTCAGGCCGATGCCCTTCTCAAGGCGCTGACTTCTGCGTCCATGCTGGAGACCCTCGATAGCACGACTCTGAAAAAGCGTTTCGCCCCCTATCCCGACACACTGGCGGCACTCGAAAGCAAGCTCACCGAAATGAACAATGCTCGCGAAGACAAGAAAGCGATGATCGAGAAAGCCATCACAACGATGGACCAGGCCGATCCCGCCGCAGGAGCGCTAGTGTTTTCGTCAGGAAAAGGAGCCTGTATCGCCTGCCATCGCGTCGGAGAACTCGGCGGGAAAGTGGGACCGGATCTGAGCACCATCGGACGAATCCGCACGGCTCGGGATTTGTACGAGTCTGTTTTCTTCCCCAGTGAATCCATCGCCCGTGATTTCGATACCTATGAAGTCGTGCTGAAATCATCCGGCGAAGTGAAAACTGGTCTGATTCCCGAACAATCCGTCCAGGGGCTTCGTCTAATCAACGCCGCCGGCAGCAGTGAAATGATTCCTCAAAGTGACGTCACCACGATTCGGAAGCTGACGACATCGATCATGCCGAGTGGACTCGACCAGACGCTGTCTACCGAAGACTTACGCAATCTGATCGCGTGGTTGCTGTCGCACAAGTAAGGCGAGGGGAAGGAGCTAGAAAGAATGAGAGCTGATTGAATTCCTGAAGAATCACTGTTGAATACCGTCGCATGTCGTCACCCCTCTCCCCCACGGCCAAAATCGGCCTCACCACTGCCATCGCGATCGTCGTAGCGAATATGATCGGCACAGGGGTCTTTGGCTCGCTTGGATTTCAAGTTGCCGATATTCCTTCTGGATTCCCCATTCTGCTGCTCTGGCTGGTTGGAGGAATTTTCTCGCTCTGCGGGGCGGTATGCTATGCAGAACTGGCTTCGATTTTTCCGAAATCAGGAGGCGAGTACCATCTGCTGTCGAAGTCCTGGAATCCCTTCATCGGCTTCCTCGCGGGCTGGCTTTCGGTCACCGTGGGATTCGCGGCTCCAGTTGCTGCGAACGCTGTGCTGGTGGGCGAATACATGGGCAAGATCACCGGATACAACGGACTCTGGTTCGGCGTTCCCGTGGTGCTTCTGATCACATGGATCCACTTGGGAAAACTCAGTAATATAAGCCTTTTCCAATCAGGATTCACCTATGCGAAAGTTCTTCTAATCCTCGTCCTCGGGGCACTGGCCTTTTTCCTTGGCACAGCTCAGCCCATCTCTTTTCTACCACAAGCTGGAGATGGGAAGCTGATCCTGTCCGGTGGATATGCCATCGCTCTGGTATATGTGCTCTACGCCTACACAGGTTGGAATGCAGCGACCTACATGATGGATGAGGTGAAATCTCCGGAAAGAACGGTTCCCATCGCTCTGCTGGTCGGGACGGGGATCGTCGCTGCGCTGTATGTTTTTCTGAACGCTTCTTTCCTCTATTCCACGCCGATGGATGCGATGGCCGGGAAGCCACAGGTCGGACTGATCGCTGCGGAGAGCTTCCTGGGCTCGAAAGGAAGTATTGTGATGGGCATTCTGATCAGTTTCGGACTGGTCTCCACCATCAGCTCGATGACTTGGGCGGGGCCTCGTGTCGCAGCAGCTATCGGACGCGATCACCGGAACTTTCAGTTCCTAGGACGCACCAATCGGAACGGGATTCCGGCCATCGCCGTGATTCTGCAGATGATCATCGTAATCGCCCTGCTTCTGTCGGCAACATTCGACCAACTGATCAACTACGTGCAGGCCTTGCTGACGATCAGCTCGCTGATGGTAGTGATCGGACTCGTCGTCCTGAGGATTCGTCGCCCCGATCTCAAGCGTCCCTATAAGGCATGGGCCTATCCCCTGCCTCCCATTCTTTTCGGTGCGGTCAGCCTCTACGTGCTCTACTTTCAGATCGAGCAAAAGCCGAAGGAATTCTGCTACGGTCTCGCGACCTTGGCGCTGGGAATCCTCGTCTATGTTCTCTTCGTGCGAGGCGAGCGGAAGACATCCGACCTTGCGTCTCGATAAGCGGTAAGCGATTACACAGCGCGTGGGAATCGGATTAGTCGACTCGAATCCCACAGCTTCCTACGGCGCAGCTTCCTGCGGAGTCAGCCAGTGCTCAATGAAGCGATACGACTCGTGCCGCTCTCTATCAGGAAAATCGTGTTCGCTGTCGGGGTAAGTGATGCGGAGCTTCTCCGGCACACCGTAAAGTTCGTAAATCTTCCGGATTTTCGGAGCCGCTTTTTCGATCCCCCGCCAGTCGAAGTTCACGTCATGGATGGGTGAATTGGAGAAGAATGCGTCTGGAGCCAAGGCTGCGGTCAATTCGTAAAAATCAAAGGGAATCTTGTCAGGATCGAGATCGTAGCGCTCCTGAATCAATGGAAAATACCGCTCACCCGTCCAGCCTTTTACGTCGCCCTCGTAATAGTCATGAAACGGCGTCCAGCCACAACTCGACACCACCACTTTCACTCGTCGATCATAGAGCCCGAGAAAAATCGCATTGTGCCCGCCGAGGGAGTGCCCAATGGTCGCGATTCTCTCTGGATCGACCTGAGGCAGAGAGAGCAGCAGATCGACGCAGCGCATGTGATTCCAGATACCCTTCATCGTACCGGATTCGTAGCGATCTGCATTGAAATCGTATCCTTCAGAATCACCGAAAGACGGATAATCGGGGGCGATCACGACATGGCCTCGCTCTGCCAGCTCCCGAGCATACGCTCGATTCTCACGTGGCCCTTGGCCGTCCACGATTTTCTTCCCCAGCTTTCCCGTCGGCTGCAGAGCCACGATCCCGATCTTTGATTTTGGAGCATCGGGCGGCACCTGTCCGTCGGCTGCAGCAGCGGCCCTTGGCAAATAAAGATAGGCAGCCGTGCGGTCTCCCGCCTCAGACACGAAACTGATCGTCTGGCGCTCAAAATGATCAGTCACCTCGCGCTCCGTGACTCTCACATCGAGATCTGGCATATTCTCTCTCGATGGCAGTTTCCCCGCAGCCAACTCGAAGCCTTCGAGAATCGCAGCTCGCCGCTTTTCCCAGTCCGCGACCGAACGAATCGACTGCGGATGCCCCTGCGCGTCGGGGTACCAGTCCAGCGACTGATGCGAAGCTGGCAGCTTCCCCATCTCATCGGCCCACCCACAACTCAGGGTGGACAGCAGTGCAATCAGGCTAAACAGAGTTCTCCTTGACATGGCTCGGTCGCTTTTAATTCACCCGATTACTTCAGTGGGCGGAGGCGGATATTCTTCCACTCCACTTCATAGGGTCCTGTGCCTGCCTTGATCCCGTGGACTTGCAGGCCGATGTGACCTTTCGGGTGAGACTGGAATACCTCCTCGTGCGTCAGATCCGCTACGGGGCTTCCGTTAATGAAAGTCTGGATCCTCGCTCCCTTTGCGATGACGCGAAAGTGATTCCACTCTCCATTTTTTAGGAGGGAACGCTCTACCATCGGGACTTGTTTCGGCTCAGGAGAGAGCCAGGCCAAGCCGGTAGCCTCGCCGTAGATGTACCCTGACTGTCCGGGAGAGGCCTCAATCTCTACTTGGGGACCAAAGAAGCGACCCAAGCCATTGTTGGGAGTCACTTTCCCATTTTTGTCTGGCTTCACATCAGTCTCCGTCTTCTCTCGCGAACGAATCTGCACACCAGAGTTCAGGTGATCATTCACCTTCACGTCGAATTCTAACTCGAAGTCACCGTATTCTCGTTCACTAATCAGAAAAGAATTGGGGCTACCCTCGACGGTTTCTCCTCGGATGACACCATCGACGACACTGTATTTCGCGGTTCCCAGAGTGGAATGCTTCCAGCCGTTGAGAGTTTTTCCGTCGAAGAGAGAAATCCAGCCGTCCTCTTGCGCGGATGTGAAGGAAAGCAGAATACCGGAGGCGAGAAAAGCGGTCACGAGAGGGAGAATTCGGATTTTCATAATGAACGGGAATGACTGAATACTATGAGTTTCCTGCATCTCTGTCGATGACCTAATCGCGCCTCCAGTGTAAAAATTGAGGAAAAATCCAATTGTCAGTGCTCCGAGACTTGATTCCTCAGAATTTCAGGATACCGTCACCGCAACTCCGTGGTGTAACGGCAGCACAAGAGATTTTGATTCTCTTTGTCAAGGTTCGAATCCTTGCGGAGTTGTCTCCTTTTTTAACCGTCGTCGCCAACGTCGCCGTCTCCGTAATCAGACCCGTCTCCGCAACCAGACGCTTCTCTCGCTCGTCTTTGGCGAATCTGCAGAACTGCTACTGCCAGTTCCAAATCCGACGGGACGGTGATTTTCAGATTCGGTTCTCTATTCTCTACCAGCTTCACTGAATGGCCAGACTCTTTGACCGCAGTGACTTCATCCGTCACCACCATTCCTCGTTCGAGCACGCTGGCATAAGCCTTGCGCAGGAGAGAAAGGGTAAATATCTGCGGAGTCTCCATCGCCCAGAGATTTTCTCGTTCCACCGCCGTCGCGACTTCGTCGTCTAGATTCGCGCGCTTCAGAGTATCCACCACTCGATGAGCGAGTGCAGCAGCTCCATGGGCGGCAGCGACCGCTGCACATCGAGAGATAGCCTCTGGCGAGACCAAAGGACGTGCCGCATCATGGACTGCCACGAGAGGACAATCGTCCGGAACACGCTCCAACCCAGCCCATACGGAGAGATGTCGCTCCACTCCCCCCGGAACGGCTTCGATGAATTTCGAAATGCCGCTCCGAGCCACGAGTGCAGTGATTTCATCGACGGCACCGGGTGCGACGATGACGCGAATTTCCGCGACTTCAGGGCAGGCCTCCATCGCACGCATGGAGCGAATCAATACGCTCTCGCCCAACAGATCGGCTGCCAGCTTATCGAATCCCATCCGACGGCTACTACCTGCCGCCACGATGATCGCTGAAATTCTCATGCGAGCAGATTTCGTCAGGTCTCGCAAAAGACGACTCGCTCACTGGAGCCGCGCCATCACCGCCTGAGAGAGTTGTTTCCCGTCGGCTCGGCCAGCAGCTCGCTCCTGCACTAGTTTCATCACAGCGCCCATGTCTTTGCGCGAAGTGGCCCCGATTTCGCTGATCGCGGTATCGATGATTGCAGCCAATTCTGACTCACTCAGAGCCGCAGGAAGGTAGCCCTGAAGAATCTCGATTTCCGCAGATTCCTGAGCCGCCAGTTCCGCACGTCCGCCGCTGGTGTATTGTTCCACTGAGTCTTGGCGTTTCTTCACCTCCCTGCGTACGACAGAAACGATTTCTGGGTCCGTCAGTTCAGCTCCCGCGCCTCCCTTTTCAATGGCAGCGTTCTTAACCGATGCCTTGAGCATGCGAATCACATTGAGCGCGAGCGTGTTTCTTTCACGCATCGCCGTCTTCATGTCCTCGTTAATTTGTTGGGAGAGTTCACTCATGCGCTTACATTAATCTCGATAAAACGATGCGCGATGCAAAAAATAGTAACCCTAGTCCGTCAAATCCTCTCATTCGCCCCGCTAGGCGAAGCTGGAGCGGAGTTCTGTGGAAAATCGGACTGGGACTCGCTCTCATCGTAGCCGGAGGTCTCGCGATGCGGTATCTCTGGGAGACATACCGCCGCGCCGCCGCGATGGATGCTTGGGTCGAAGTCCCGTGTCACATCGAAACCGGCTTCATCGATCCCGTGGGGCGAGATCAATACGGCCAGGTGAAATACGCGATCCATCTGACCTATCGCTATCAGTGGGAGGGAAAAGAACGAAAAGGAAATCGTTTGCGACGTCTCTCCAGTGAGAGCACCGACGCGCAGAAACTTCTGAAGCAGCTCAACACCCGAACGGCGGGCACAGATACTGTCTGTTATGTCAATCCCGAAGCTCCCGATCAAGCAGTGTTGCAAAAGGATACCAAAGCCGCTCTCTACTCCCTCTGGCTGCCGGGACTGATCATGATCGGAGGCTGTGGAATTCTTGGATCAGCCATCGTTTCGGCTTTTCGGAGGCCTTCGAGATGAGGAGAGATCTTTTTTCGAAAATCTGTAAATATAGAATTGCTTCGACGTCGTCGAATCTGATATAATCACCCACCGAGCAATTCACCTATTCCTTGCTCGTCACTTATGAATCGTCGATCTAACTCTCCGATTATTCTCGGAATTGTGCTGCTGGCCATTGGTGGACTCTTTTTTTACACGGGGATTTCCGAGAAGATGCGACTGGCAAGACTCGAATCAGAAGGGGTTTCCACCCCGGGGAAGATCGTCGAGGCACATGTTCGAAGCGGCCAAAAGGGCCGAAAGACCTACTACCTTTCGGTGGATTGGGACGCAGGCACCGAAAGGAAGAACGGAGATTCATTCAGCGTGACTCGCCTCTTTTATAATAGCCGAATCGGAAACGGAGGTAGCATTTCCGATTCCTCTGTGACAGTTCGATACGTTCCGAGCGATCCAGATTCAGCGATCATCGTCGGCGGTAGACCTGAAATGGAGGGAATAAGATGGGTCGGACTCATCCTGATGATCATCGGCGGGCTGATTATTACTGTAAGAATCCTGCGTCGTATCGTGGGCAGGTGAGAGGGGCAAAGCCGCCCAGCCGATGCTACGCTTCGCCGCATTATGCGACGTAAGGATTCACTTCATTCTGGCCGCAGCCCCTGCCCTTACACCCGCTCCGATAACGCACTGATCGCCAAATCTCTACCCAAATTCAAGCCAAACATACGGTGCCTGATCGGCCGCCTCTTCTTCGGTGAAACACTCTGGAAGCAGGCCGCTGCCACCCCGGAGCAGTCCTGCTATGGAACGTGAAGAAAAACACCGCGTCGTGACACCGATAGCGGTGAGTCATCCTTCTTGTTCCCCTCTTTTCACCGGTTCGCGGAAGAAAATCGCAAAGAAGATCAGAACTGCAACGGCCCCCCAAGCCGGGGCCTGCCAGATAGCAGCCCAGTCGTGTGTGATTCCGTCACTGGTCGGAGTCTCTAGCGTATAATGATGCTGTACCTGTCCCGCAAGGAAGCTGCCCGCAAAACTCCCGACTCCCCAGAGAATGAAGGCGATGAATCCCTGTGCCGCGCCACGCATCCGAGGCCCGGCTTCATCATCGACATAGAGTTGACCAGCGATGAAGAGGAAGTCATAGCAGGCACCGTGCAGCAGGATGGCGAGGAAAATCAGCCCGATCGCCCATTCTCCACCAGTAGCGCTAACGGACAGCGAGAAATAACGGGCGATCCAGCAAGCGATTCCGAGAAGGATCGTTCGCTTATACCCGAGACGACGGAGGAAGAACGGCAGGAGCAAGAAGAACACGACATCGGACACCTGAGCGAGTGAGGTTTTCACCAGCATATTCTCCCAGCGGAGTTCGGTGAGATATTGCCCCAAATTGACGAAGTAGAAATACAGCGGAATGCAGATCAAGAACATGCAAAGAATAAAGACCGCGAAGGATCGTTTCTTCAGCAAGGCCAGTGCATCGAGCCCCAGGACCTCTCCCAGACGTACATCAGCCCCTGCCTTGGTGGGCGGAGTGTGGGGCAGGATGAGGCAATACAGGCCGAAGAATATCGATGCAGATCCTGCGAGATAAAACTGTGTGGGGGAGGTGGCTCCGCCCATCGCATTCACGGCCACGAGTCCGAAAATCCAACCGACAGAAGAAAACAGTTTCACCCGTGGAAAATCAGTTTTCGCATTCGCCAGATGGGACAGGGACAGGGAATTCCCCAGAGCCAAGGTAGGAACGTAGAGGGCGCAGTAGGCGATCAGCAGAGAATAGAACGTCCCAAAACTCTGACAATGAGGCAGGAGAAAGAGAAGCACGCCGCCGAGTATTCCGAGGACCGAAAGGAGCTTCTCCGAGGCAAAAAATCGGTCTGCGATCAGTCCGACGAGAAAAGGTGACACCATTGCACCAATGGCGAAAGCCCCGTAGGCTAAACCGATCTGTTGCCCGTCAAAGTGCAGAGCGCTCTCTAGATACGCCCCCATGCTGACATACCAGCATCCCCAAATGAAGTATTGGAGAAACATGAAACCTGAGAGCTTGATTCGAAGTGACTGCTGCATGGGAAGACGATGAGAATCGCGATGCGCTGATTCGACTGGATTTGCTCGAAAGAGTCAAGAATTTGATGAGAGCATCCAAGAACTTAAACGCGGGAATGCTGCGACAAAGTTCTCGGCACAAAAATCGCTTCACCTCTCGTCCGCCTCATTCTATCCTGCGAATCTTCCACCTGATGAAACGACTACTGCTTTCCGTACTTTTTTCTTCTGCCTGCCTCCTGTCGCCTGTCACTGGGATTACCGAAGGCCTATCGCCGAGTCAGTTACCGAACGAAATCCCCACCGGACCACAGGGAAAATTCCACGTTCAGGGGATCGCAGTGGATCAGCTTCGCGGATTTATCTATTTCTCCTTCACGAATGAACTGATCAAAACCGATCTGAAGGGCCATCTTATCGGTAGTGTGACGGGACTGGTGGGACATCTGGGAGATCTCACCTATGATCCCCTAACCGATCGCGTTTTCGGCTCGCTCGAATACAAAGACGACAGAATCGGCACCTCGATCCGCAAGAAACTCGATGTCGCGGAGAGCGGAGTGAATGCCTTCTATGTAGCGATCTTCGACGGAGCCAAAATCATGCGCCCTCACATCGATGCCTCTGCGACGGATGTCGTGAAAGCTGTCTATCTGAAAGAAGTGGCTGAGGACTACCAAGCCTCAGTCAAGGTCGGAGCTGAGACGGTTCCCCATCGCTATGCTTG
Source organism: Verrucomicrobiota bacterium (assembly GCA_963205275.1). Taxonomy (GTDB): domain Bacteria; phylum Verrucomicrobiota; class Verrucomicrobiia; order Verrucomicrobiales; family DEV007; genus Arctic95D-9. The sequence continues at coordinate 24,506 of CAUJIH010000047.1, forward strand.
CTCCGGCATCGATGGAATCACATTAGGGCCGGGAATCGGCTCATCGGATGGCGGTCCGTTTCTCTACATCGCCTACGGAATCTACGGTGATGTCAGCCGTGACGATAACGATCACCAAGTCATCCTGCAATACGACATCCGCGACTGGGCATCGTATGCCCGCCCCCTGAGTCAAGACGCCCTACACACGGTGGGACCGGAAAAGCCAGCTTCGAAATACTTTCTCTACACGGGGAATACTTCATACGGTATTCAGAATCTCGAATACGATCGGGCCTCGGGAAACTTCTTTGCAGCCGTTTATCCGGGAAAAAAGCTGAACTTCCCCCATCACTCGCTCTTCGTGATCGACGGAAGGAAAGCGCCGCATTCAACGATGATTCAGTCCGACGGTCGAGAGATCGAGGTGCAGGCGCTCAGCCTCTTGGACGCAGGTGAAAAAGATGAGAAATCGGGCACTCGTGGATGGAATTTCAAATACGGCGCAACGGGACTGACACCACTCGGTGACGGCTACTTCTATTTGGCGAGAAAAGAAAAAATCGCGGATCAGTCTTCCTCCACTGCGGTGAAGTATCGCTGGATCGGCGAAGGAGAAACGGCCTTTGAAGAGGTGGCAAAGTGAACCCACTGGGCGGAATCCCATGCTCCCGAGGAGCAGGAGCAGAATTACTTCTTAGCCGGATACTGTCCCACCTCGATCTGCCCGGCAGGATCGATCCATCCGTAGTTCATCGCCTTCGTGTTATGGGGCATGACGATCACTCCGGCGCGATCCATCGCGATCACACCACCGGTTCCGCCCATGTGAGTCAGTTTTTCGTAGATTCGACTGTTCGCAGCTTCGATTACGGAAGACCCCTTGTAGCGCATCATGGCGGTGATGTCGTACGCAATCGCACCGCGGATGAAATATTCGCCCGTCCCCGTGGCCGAGACGGCACAAGTTTCGTTGTCCGCGTAAGTACCAGCTCCGATGATAGGAGAATCGCCAACGCGCCCCCAGGCTTTATACATCAATCCGCCCGTCGAAGTTCCAGCAGCGAGATTCCCATCCTGATCCAGAGCAACCGCTCCGACAGTTCCGAAATTGGCATTGGGAAATTGCTTCACCAGCTGATCTCGATTGACCTGTTTTGATTTTTCACCATCCTTCATCTTTCGATCTCGGATGGCTTTCCACGCAGCGCGTTGTTTCTCTGTGATGAAGTATTCATTCTCGACCATCTCGACCTTTTGCTCTTTCCCGAACGCCTCTGCACCGTCACCGATCAGGAGTACATGAGGGGACTTTTCGAGGACGAGACGAGCCAGTGCGATGGGATTTTTGACGTGCTTAACCGAGGCGACAGCTCCCGCATTCAGCGTCTGGCCATCCATGATCGACGAGTCGAGCTCTGCCGTGCCTTCATTGGTCAAGACAGCACCCTTTCCGGCGTTGAATAGCGGCGAATCCTCCATCACACGAATCGCCGCGACGACTGCATCGAGACTCGATCCTCCGGTGGTAAGGATTTGGTGCCCGGCGTGCAGAGCTTCTGTCAGCACAGCCTTCTTTCGTGCCAGAACTTCGGGATCAGAGCTGGGATTCGAGTCAGCACCTCCATGAATCGCGATGGCACATGGTCTGTCCTGCGCCGCGGATTCGACGATGAAAGAAGCGGAACAGAGAGCACTCAGTAGAAGGCCGGACAATAAGGAGCGGAAGTGAAGAGTGTGTCGCATCGGATGGGGAAAAAGGAGAACGGAAGAGAACGGAAGAGTGAGAGTGAATCGAGAGCATCACTCACAATCAATTTAACGCCAGATTTTTAGCGTTGCGAGCAGCGGTAAGTGATCCTGATCATTCAGCCCAGTTCTCGGAGCGGAAATCTGATCGATGCTGATGTTTTTCGAGGTGATGATGTTGTCGATATTCTGCTTGGGTTCATTGGTGCCACAGCGCTTCGCTGCGGTACAGAACCATCCGTGCTCGCCGCCGTTGGCGAGATGGAATCCAGCATCTTTAATCTTCAGAATGTTCTCGCCTGGCGCATTCAGATCACCGGCACAGATAAAATATTCGTGCTTCTTCAGCTCAGCGATCAATGCATCAATGGAGGAATCGTGAGATTTCGCCTGCCAAGGCACGTGAACTGACATCAGTACGACCGTGATATCACCGATTTTCCAGTCCACCTGAGTGATGTAATACTGATCGTGAGTGAGGGGGACGATGCGCTTGTTGCTGATCGTCTCATGGGTGGCGATTCCGTTGTGAATGTAGCGATTTTCGGTGCCGAATTCCACGGATTTAAAGATAGGGTTCAGCAGAGCATCGGTGGCGTTGATTGTCTTGTCCTTGTCAAAAGTGCTGTTCCACTCCTGAATCAAAAAAAGATCCAATTTTTGGTCCGTGATCCATGTTTTCCAGCGCTGAAGCGCGGGCTGCACATCCTCTGCCTGATAACCGCCGAGCTGGCCCTGATTAAAATGCCCCGTGTTGTAGGTGGCAACGCGCAAGGTTTTGATCGGCTGGTCTTCCGCCTGACAGACGAGGAGTCCGGCGCAAAACAAGGCGAGGACGGGAAGAAGGGGAAGAAAGAAGAGACAGCGTTTCATGGTTCGTGATGAGATGTGAAAGGCAATATGGAAAAGAAAACCGGATCTTGTAAAGAGCGCATTCCCTTTACTTCTCGGGCGCTTTCGCGGAATTCGCTTCCTTCGCCGCACTCGTGGCCTTTTCTCTATTGAATCAAAAAATCTGTGTTCATCCGCGAAATCTGTGGATAAAAATCTCGAACTCTTCGGCATCTCCTATCTGGGCGAGAAGCACCCGTCGGAGAGCTGTGTCTCATCCTCGATCAACAAGGTCTCTGCATGGGGCAAGAGAATCGCAGAAAAAGGACAGGCGATTTTAATCATCCACAGATTACGCAGATTTCCGCAGATACGAATCAGAAAAATCTGTGTTCATCCACGAAATCTGTGGATAAAAATCTCAACGCCAGATTTTGAGCGTCGCGAGCAGCGGCAGGTGATCCTGATCATTCAGCCCAGTTCTCGGAGCGGAGATCTGGTCAATGCTGATATTTTTTGAAGTGAGGATGTTGTCGATGTTCTGATTGGGCTTGTCGGTGCTGTAACGCTTCCCTGAAGTAGAGAATCATCCGAATAAAAATGGCCTGTCCTTCAAAAACCGAGTCTTGTAAAGAGCGCATTCACTTCACTTCTCGGGCGCTTTCGCGGAATTCGCTTCCTTCGTGGCACTCGCAGCTTTTTCTATATTGGATCGAACGAAATCGGTGAATCCTTTTTCGACGGCCGGGGTGAAGGGCGTGACGCGCGTGGACTCGTATCCGCCTTCTTTGAAGGCGACAGCGGTGGGGAGATAGCCGAACCAACCATTGGTGTAGCCGAAGTAAAAGGTGTTCGCGAAAGGTGAGTGCTCGCGAGCGGCCATGGAGTATTCGCAGAAGAGTTCAACCGGAGCGGTCCAGATCAAGATGTCATCGGCGAGCCGGATAAAGCGGCATCTCAGCCGCACGAGCGGCTGGCCTTGGGCGTCGTTGCGAGTGTCGGCGGCCATGTCCTCCGACCAGCCGAGCCCTTCCTTGCGCGGGGTTTCGAAGATGGCTTCGACAGGCTGGATCGCCAGCGTGTCGCGGTAGCTGGTGATCGCTTCACGAGCGGCGAGAATGGGATCACCGAGCAAGCTGCGAAACTCTCGGAGGTGACCCTCTTCGGGCGTGGAGTAAACACTGTAGAGTGGCGCGATATTTCCGGCGGCACCGTTCAGATAGAGCATGGGTGCTCCGGTTTTTTCCTCGACGCGTTCCGCAGCCTCTCCTGGGCCGTCGCTGCTGATGATGAGACTTTTCCCTCCGAGTACGGTGCCGTGCATCGCGTAATTGGCCAGAGTCGCGATCGGTTCGTCGCTGTCGCGTTTCATCAGCTTCAGGATACCGATCATGCGGTCGCGGGGGCCGTCTGGATTCTGTCCGAGCTTGATCTTACCATCCGGAGTGCGCTCGCGACGGTTGATGTTCGCATCGGCAGTGCCCCATCCGACGCCCAAGCGGGCGGGCTGGAGCGAATCCAGCGTCTGCCCGATGCCGTCGATGAGCTTCTGAATCGCCAAATCGGTGTACCTGCGGTCGAAGCTGTGGACGTTGCGCTCGGGCATATAAACGTCGTAAATGCCCGGCTCTCCGACTTCGGGACCGGAGTGGGTATGGGTGGTGGCCCAGAGAAAGTCAACAGGATCGATGCCGTGCGTCTTTTGCACCTGCTCGGCGACGTGCCGGTATTCGGTGGGAGACAGCACACAAATATCGGTGGATACGATCACGAGTTTCCGCGCTCCGTCGTCGAGGGTGAGGATGCGGTGGTAGAGGCAAGAGTAGATTTCACCATTCGAGATGCGCTCGCCATAGCCGATCAAGTATTGAGGAGTGTCGGGTGTGATGTCGATTTTCGCGGCAGCAGCACGGAGTTTTCCACCTTCGGCAAAAAGTGCAGAGGGCAGAGCGAGCAGGAGGCCGAGAGAAAATCCGGCGGCGGTGACGAGATAAGAGCGGTGGCTTTTCATCGGAGCGAAATTCTTATTCGGGGTTTCTGATATTAGTCGGGGTTTTTGATATAAGCGATCAGATCGGCCATGTCTGCTGGCGGGATCAAGTTTCCGAGTCCAGCGGGCATCAGGGACATTCCGACTTCTTTTTTCGAAGTGATGTTCTCACGAGGTAAAATTTCCTCGGTAGCACCGGGCACGCGCAGCGTTATGGATTCTCCGGTCTCGGAAGCAATGACGCCCATTTTCTCCGATCCATCCTTGAGTGTGATCTGCCACAGAGCGAAACCGTCGGCGATCGAGCGATTCGGCTGGAGGATATCAGAGACGATGGCGACGGGTTCGCGTATGCGTATGCTGTTCAGGTCTGGACCGATGGGAGTGCCTCCTTTTCCTCCGAGCTGATGACAGGCAGAACACTGCTGGAGGTAAATCGTCGCCCCTTTTTCTCGCGACCCTCCTTTCGCCAAGGCAGCACGATAATCTTCTGGCACGGGGTCCTCCATGCTGCCATCAGCGGAGAGTCCCAGGACTGTGCGCAGTCGGGCACGGGTAGCTGTGTCGGCACGAGCAATCAGGCCTACATGGCGACCACCGGAGAGATAGCTAGGAGCGATGATGCCTTTCTCCAGAGCAGTGACCAAGGCATCGCGGCGCTCGGGTGTCGCCAGGAAGAGGCCAATCACGTCCTTGCGAATTTCCTCGGACATCGCAGGCCAGCGAACGAGGAGTTCATCCGTCAGGCTCGCGCTGTTCTGTGCACCTAATGCTTCGAGAGCGACCTTTTGGATTTCTGGAGCTTCGCTCGGCTGAACGAGGGCGAGCATGACCTCACCGTTTTCACCCGGCTCAGCGAGCGACAGCAGTGAGATGGCGATCAGGCGATCGGGGAGTTTTTCAGACGAATCTGCGATGATTTTTCTGGCGTGTGCGAGCGCTTTCTTCAGAGCCTCCCCCTGCGGCAGGCCCATGGCAGCGAGAAGCGTGAGACTGGCTCGCCGCACGTCGTCACGCGGATGCCCGGTGACTTGTCCCAACAGAGTCTCCCGCTCCGATGCGAGACTGGGATCATGCAGCACGGACCTTTCGGCCCCTTTAGAGATTCCCGTGAGAATCGCTGTCAGCCCAGGAGCGGAAGACTTCGCGTCAGGCGACTCCTCTGAGTGCGTCAGGGCGAGCATCTTTCGAATACCGGCGACGTCCGCCTGACGACTCTGCATCGTGACCAAGCGCTCGACCAGAGACATCCAGCGCCTCGGCTCCTTCTCCGCCAGCGTCAGTCCTCGGGCGAGCAGTGCGGAGTAGTCGAGAAACTTCGCCGAAAAAATCGCCACATGATTCCAAGAATCCTCTGTCGAGAAAAGAGCGTCTGCGAGTTCCTGCTTCACCTCAGGCAAATCGAGATCGCCTAGCGTGTAGAGCCTCTGAAAATACGCTCGGTGTCCCGGATCTTCCTGCATCGCGAGCAATGCCTTCTGAAGTGCTGGACTTTCGACCAAGAAGGCTTCCGAGAGTAGAATCGCATTTTCCCGTATTCCAGCTTCCGCATCCTGAAGCAGAGCGAGAATCGTCTTTTCATCCAGTGCCCTCAGTCCCTCCAGAGTCCAAGCCGCATGGAGTCGGGCGAAAGGTCGAGCGTCCTCCAGCGCCAGTGCGGTGAGTTTTCGGATCAGTTCCGTCGATGCCTGTCCGGTTTTTTTCCGATGCCTGTCCACCAGCAGCCGTTGCGCGTTGCGACGATGCCATTGATTCGCATTTCCCAGAGCTTCTAGCAGGACCGAATCCGTCGCCTGACTCAATTCTGTCCCCTTCATCCACGCAGGAGCCGCTGTGCCCTCAGGCGTGATGCGATAAATGCGCCCTTTGTCGATGCCGTCGTGTAAGTGAGGAGATTCTGCCACCTCCTTCGCCATCCACTCCGGATGCTCGATGATGCGGCGGTAGTAATCCACCACGTAAAGCGCTCCGTCCGGCCCCACCACGTTTGCGACCGGGCGGAACCATGCGTCACGCGAAGTCAGGAATTCTTTTCCCTCGAACAGACGCGATGCGGTGAAAGTAGCTCCTTTGTCCGAGATCAAGTCGGCATGAACGAGATTGCCGACGGGTTCAGCGACAAAACTGACGCGATCATAGGGAGCGGGGAAAAGTCCGCCGTCATAGCATCGGATACCGCAAGCGGAGGTGAACACGCCCGCAGTTGTCAGCATTTGATGCTCGGGATGCTCCGTGATGGGGAAAACCTCCGCTGCGTCACCATGATCGGAAATCGAGACGACGGATGACGAGAGCAACTGCTTCGGATTCCGTGCCAAGTAGCGGGCGGCGATCACTTCGTGATAAATATGGCGGGAGTTGCTCACCAGAAAATGTCGCCCCCAGGGATCGATGGATTGACCGAACTGTGTCGCACTCGACAGCGCCTCCACTCGACCTTCATCTGGCCGCAGGCGCACGCGGCGGCCGTTGGCATTGACGGGCAGTTGCTCGGCATTGGGATGATGGGGGAAGCGGATTTCAGACCCCGCATCGCCGAATTCCTCCACGTAGATGCGAGGGGTCACGGCGGGTTCGTTTCCGAGATAAATCCAGTTATCCAGACCGTAGAGAGGGCCATTCATGATATGCTGGGGATTGGATTGAGCGAATCCAGTCAGCACGACCTCGCGACGATCCGCCACTCCGTCCCCGTCCGTGTCCTCGAAATAGATCAGGTCGGGGACATCCGTCACGAGAATCCCCTTCTTCCAGCGCATCACCCCATTGGGAAAGCGTAAATCCTTCGCGAACACCGTCGCTCGGTCCGGCAGTCCGTCTCCGTCCTGATCGATCAGCAATTTTACCGTTCCCGTGCGCGACTTTTCCAGAGGGTAGCCGTGCATCTCCACTACATACACGCGCCCGTCCTCGTCGATGTCCATCGCCACCGGATCGGTGACCAGAGGCTCGGCGGCGAAGAGATCGATCCGGAATCCGGGAGCCAGCTCGAAAGATCGGAGCGCCTCCTCGGGTGATAGAGCAGTGCGGGCCTGGTCAGCACTGAAGACGGGGAGAGAGTACAAGGCACAGAACAGCAGAAACAGAGGAAAACGAACCGTTCCGTCCGTGGAATTGCGATGAGACGACATAAGATCAAATAGCACGTGACGGGTGTATCAAATCAGCGGAGGAATGGCAAGTCGTTGCTGACAAGATTTCATCGGAATACGCCCTCTCGGAGAACCTTACTCGGAGTCTGTCGGGCTGGGAAAGGCCTCCAAACTCTCATTTTATTGCAACATCTTCTAAAGATGCGTTGAATGATGAAATCGGCGGAATCGAGTGGGCGGGTTTGGGTCGCGTGAGATCGAGCACGGGGTGAGCATAGAACAGGCGGTTGCGCTTTTGCGAGGTCATCTCGGTGAGCAGACCGTGTTTTTGCCAAAACTCGACCGCCTTTGCCACATTCTGGAAACTTTCTCCCGTTTGAGCTGCATGATGGGGAATGGAAAATACGGGTGCGGCGAAGAGGGAGTCAAGAACCCCAGCACAGGCGCTTGGAACACGTTTCCCCTGATCCATCAGATGACGGTAATGGTGATAGAGATCGATCACCTGTCGAGTGTCTTCCAGCGCCTCGCGGGCGGTATCGCGGACGCCTGTGAGAAAATACGCGATCCATTCTCCCCATTCGCCATGGGTGCTGACGGCCAGAAGATGTCGATAGTAATCCTCGCGATAGCGTTCAAAAAACGCGGAAAGATACAACAGGGGCTGAGACAAGAGGCCGCGTGCGCACAGGAAGAGCGTGATCAAAAGCCGCCCAATCCTTCCATTGCCATCCAGAAATGGGTGAATTGCCTCGAACTGGTAATGCAGCAGGGCGATCTTCACCAATTCCGGCTCCCGGCTGTCTGCGTGCAGGTAGTTTTCCCAAGCGGAAAGACAGTCATCGAGCTGATCCGGAGGCGGAGGAACGTAGGTGGCCGTGCTCACCGTAGATCCAGGCCGTCCAATCCAGTTCTGACTGCGACGATATTCGCCCGGTGTTTTGGACGAATCCTCGCCCCGCACGCTGCTAAGCAGGATGGCGTGGAGTTCCTGAATCAGGCGGGTGCTGATGGGCAGCTCCTCCAGACGGCGGAGGCCGATTTCCAAGGCTCTTACATGATTCGCTACTTCGCGGATCGAGGCCTTCTCCGACACTTGGCTCGGTTCCAAGTCAAAGAGCAATAAATCTTCTACTTCGGCATACGTGTCTTCAATCAAAGAACTGAGCATGGCCTCCCGGCGCAGGTAGGGTCGAATGAGCAAATGAGGATTAGGCAGCAGCCGTCCGGCTCCGCTCAACTCCGCCACCGCCCGATCCGCTTCGGAAAGTAGGGTGGCAAGCTCCCAGTCGAGAGGCAACTCCGGTGGTAAAGGGGGAGGAACGAAGGCAACATACCCTGCAGGCTGCCTTTGGCAGAAAGCTCGCTGGGATGACTCGAATGCGGCGGGATCCATACACTTTCCAAATCGTTCTTCAGCGAATTTAATCGCCTCTTATTCCATCGAAATCAAATTCAAAACAATAAGATGTGCCCTTATTCGGGGAACTTGAGGTTGGAGAACATTCGCGCTCCGCTTCGCCTCGACATTGTATTCGGCATTCGGGGGCAGGCATGCGGACTCAAGCAGCGAACGCAATCGGAGCAGGGTAAAAACATGTCATCCGGAATCGCGTAATCAAGACATTTTCAAGATTTGGAATTCAGATTATCTTGAACTACTTGAACATCTGTCATAGTCGTAGGGAACGACATCGTCCTCATGAGAACTCTCGCCTTCCTTTGCGCTATCCTACTTATCATCACTGGTCTATTCGGCTATTTCGCTTGGGAGGCGATCGGCGCGACGGCGCAGTCCATCACCGCACTGATCCCCGCCTTCGTCGGTCTCCCCATGCTGATCGGCGCGATCATCACACTGAAGAGCAATAAGGTGGGAATGCACATCGCAGTACTCTTCTCTCTTCTCGGAGCGCTCGCCGGCCTCGGTCGACTTGTGCCTGGCCTGATCAAGGGCACGGTCCACTTCGCCGATGCTGCGCCAAAGCTGATCCTCACGATGACGGTGATCTGTATTGTCTTCACCGTGATGGCTGTGCGTTCCTTCATCGCCGCCCGCAGGGCACGCGGCTGAATGCCGACTCTACATGGGGAGGATGACGCGGTGCACTGGATCTCGGTTGGATCGCGGTTGGCCCCTGTTTTCTTTGACGGAATCGGAGGCTGGAAGCGTTAGATTTTGCGAATTTTCACAGACAGGATTGTCTGTGCTACAGTCTTCTGTCAGTCGCTCGCAGATCATTCAGGAATCCGCCTCTTGTGTCTAGGCTTGACATCCCTTAGCCTAGCTCCGCTCATTTCCCGAATCTTATGCCCGTTTCTTCCTCTGCGATGCAGGAGCTGAAAAGCCGCCTCAGCGGTGAACTCCTGACTGACAATGCCATGCGTACCATCTACGCGACGGACGCTTCTGAATACCAGGAGTTGCCACTGGCAGTGACTTTTCCCAAGTCCGAGGACGATGTGCGCGAGCTGGTGCTGTTCGCTGCAAAACACGGGGTCGGGTTAATCCCGCGCGCTGCCGGGACTTCGCTGGCGGGACAGGTGGTCGGGTCGGGTATCGTGGCGGATATCGGGCGACACATGAACGCGATTCTCGAGATCGATGCGGAGAGTCGCCGCGTGCGCGTGCAACCCGGCGTGGTGCGCAATGAGCTGAATCTCGCACTGGCCGAGTACTCTCTGTTTTTCGCTCCTGAGACATCGACAGCGAACCGAGCGATGATCGCGGGCATGGTGGGCAATAACTCCTGTGGTGCCAATTCGATTGTGTACGGAGCCACTCGCGATCATGTGATCTCAGCTCGGGGATTCCTTGCCGATGGATCATTCGCTAGCTTCGGGCCGCTCAGCGCTGAGGAGTTTGCCGCCAAATGCGAGGGACCTGACTCGCTGGAGACCCGCATTTACTGCTTCGTCCGCGATCTGCTTTCGGATGCGACGAATCGTCAGTTGATTCGTGATCATTTCCCCAAAGCCACCGTTACCCGTCGCAACACGGGCTACGCTCTCGACTTGCTGATGGATGCGCAAGTCTTCGATCCGGGGTCGGATAGGCCTTTCAACCTTTGTCGTCTCATCTGCGGATCGGAAGGCACGCTGTTTATCGGGACCGAATTCGAGCTGAACTGTGAACCACTGCCACCGGCGGGAGGGCTGCTTTGCGCCCATTTTGAAACCGTCCAAGATGCGCTGAAGGCCACGCTCATTGCCATGGCACATCGTCCCTTCGGTTGCGAACTGATGGATCACCACGTTCTCGATGGTACGAAGTCCAATCTCGAACAGTCGAAAAATCGCTTCTTCATCAATGGCGATCCGGCGGCGGTGCTGGTGATCGAAGTCCGAAATGAGGATCACGAGTTCATTGAATCCGAGTTTTCCGCCATGGAATCCGAGTGCCGCGCTGCTGACTTAGGATACGCCTTCCCTCGCGTGTGGGGATCGGATATGGACCGCGTTTGGGAACTGCGCCGAGCCGGACAGGGCCTGATGAACAACAATATCAAAGGGTCCGCGAAGCCTCGCGAGGTCGTGGAAGACACCGCCGTCGCGGTCGAGGATCTGCCTGCGTACATTGCCGAATTCGACGAACTTTTGCACAGTAAATACGGGATCAGCACTGTGTATTATGCTCATGCCGGGGCCGGAGAGCTGCACACACGTCCCCTTTTTGACCTGAAAACGGAAGAAGGACTGCGCATGTTTCGCGGGATCGCCACTGATATTGCCCATCTGGTAAAAAAATATCGCGGCTCGCTCTCGGGAGAGCATGGGGACGGACGCCTGCGAGGGGAGTTCATCCCGCTGATGGTGGGGGCCGAATGCTATGCGATGATGCGCCAGGTGAAGCAGACCTTCGACCCCAAGGGGATACTGAATCCGGGGAAAATCATCGACACCCCGCCCATGGATACTTCCCTGCGGCATGCGCCCGGCAATCCGACTCCGAAATATGAGACCGTGTTCGATTTCAGCGAGTCCGGTGGCTTCGTCGGAGCGACGGAAAAGTGTATCGGGGTCGGGCTGTGCCGCAAAACAGCTCTGATGGGTGGGACGATGTGTCCCAGCTACATGGCGACCAGGAACGAGAAGGATAGCACCCGCGCTCGTGCGAACATGCTACGAAACGTGATGACGAATCCCAAGGGCGCGGAAAACCCTTGGGACAGCGAGGAGGTGCGTCAGTCTCTGGATCTGTGTATTTCCTGCAAAGGCTGCAAGGCCGAATGCCCGACCAATGTCGATATGACGCGGATGAAGGCGGAGTGGCAGCAGCACTATTACGATGTCCACGGCGTGCCATTTCGCTCTCGTCTGATTGCGAATTTTTCGAAGGCGATGAAGCTCGCGTCCCTCGCCCCGTGGCTTTCGAATTGGTTCATGACGAATCCGGTGACCTCTCGGGCTTTCAAGAAGATGGTGGGATTCGCTGTCGATCGAAGTTTGCCCCCTCTGCACAGCACTACGCTCGCCGCGTGGTATAGCCGGCATGGGAACACCGACGGCCCGTTTCCGAACGGACGCGTCTATTTGTTCTGTGACGAGTTCACGAACTACAACGACACGACCATTGGCATTCAGGCCATCCAGTTACTGAATCGGCTTGGCTACGAGGTCATCATTCCCGAGCACGTGGATAGCGGACGCGCTCATCTCTCCAAGGGGCTGATCCGCGAGGCGCAAAAGCTAGCGATCCGAAACGTGGAGCTGCTCTGCGATGTCATCACCTCGGAGACTCCGCTCATCGGCATCGAACCCTCTGCCATCCTCAGCTTTCGGGACGAGTATCCTGATCTCGTGTCGGCAGAGCTGAAAGATGAAGCCAAGGCGCTGGCTGAAAATGCCTTGTTAATCGACGAGTTTTTCGGTCGTGAGATTGATCAGGGGCGGATGAAGTCCTCTTCCTTTCACACGGTGGAGCACGCCATCAAGCTGCAAGGGCACTGTCATCAAAAGGCCTTGTCCTCGCTGGTGCCTACAGTGAAAATGCTGGAGTTGCCTAAGAATTACAAGGTTTCCCTGATTCCTTCTGGTTGTTGTGGCATGGCCGGTTCCTTTGGCTATGAAGCGGAGCATTACGAACTCTCCCAGCAGATAGGCGAACTCATCCTCTATCCCACGCTGCGGAAAACTCCCGAGACCACTTTGATTGCAGCACCCGGCACGAGCTGCCGTCATCAGATCAAAGACGGAGTTCATCGAATCGCAAAACATCCCGTCGAGATCTTGTACGAGGCTCTCGTGTGAACTCCCTTCTCGTATTGAACAATCCACTACGGACGATTCACTACCGAATTCTCTCGCGAAATTTTCTTGCCATCCCGCTCCAGAACTGATTTCATCATGCATTCGGAAGGCTTCTGCCTGCCGCGGCCAGAAAAATTTCTCCGTTTGAGAAAATAGTCTTGTATTGACATTGTATTTCAAATAGAATGCTTCGTAAATACAGATACGATTCGTTCTTTCCCCTCTCCAGACCATGAAACTCGCGGAAAAACTTCATCTCAATCGGCTCTTTCCCAAGGATCGAAAGGGCGTCGCTCTCATCACGGTCCTCACGGTGATGTCCCTCACCACGATTCTGATCCTGACCTTTTTCTCTCTGGCGAGCAGTGAACACCGTGCGTCATACACCTACTCCAACGGATTGCAGGCCCAGCAGGTGGCGGAGGAGGCGGTCAATCTGGTGATCGCCCAGATTCGTGAAGCGACCACCGTAGGGACCAAGACGGCATGGGCATCCCAGCCTGGATCGATCCGGCAGTGGGGGGATAATGGTCGGCCACTTCTCGCTTACAAGCTCTATTCGGACGATCAGATGAAGATCGATTCCGACGGCGATGGGTGGGGTGACTTCCGGAATGACTTCACCGACATGAGCGACTGGTCGACTCGTCCGGAGCACTACGTTGATCTGAACGAGCCAGTGATCCGAGGGGAGAAGGTGTATTACCCCATCGTCCATCCTGCCGCCTCGTCGATTCCCAAATGGCCTCAACCTCTCGGGGAAGATCAGGATGGAGTCGAGGGCTTTAGCTATAATAAACGGCCCGCACGGAGGCTTTCCGATCAAGGACCGATGGGAGAAAAAGCGGCCAAAATTGGCGATGGTTCTAGGGACGGCCATGTCGCGATGCCTGTGAAGTGGATCTATCAACTCGCTGATGGAACTCTTGGCGTCCTTTCTGATGGGAATTCGGGAACCGGATATGCGTTCAGACCCATCGCAGGGGCGGGGAATCCATCTGCCGAGAATCGTATCGTCGCACGCTTCGCTTTCTGGGCGGATGATGAGACCTCGAAGCTCAATATCAACACCGCAGCAGGTGGTCTCGCTTGGGATGTGCCGAAGGCAGGGGGGGAACTCGACATGAACATGGGACGATATCAGCCCGCGCAGCACGAGTGGCAACGCTATCCTGGGCATCCTGGCTCGACGCACTTGATTCCAGTTCTGGCTCCCGGCGTGCTGGATATCGTAAATGATCGCGATGCGATGGAGATGCTCTTCAGGGTCGTCCCCCGCATCGTCGGCGGAGGTTCTGAGTCGGGAACTCGGTACATTGATACGCGGAGAAAGGAAGAACAGAACGGGCTCATCGCGGACCGAGATCCTCTATTCCCGACAGTGGACGATATCATCATGCGTTCAGATCGTAAGCCCCATGAATTCCCGGATGCAAAAGGCCGTCCGATTCCGGCGAATGAGCTGAGCGAATATCTGGAGAGATCAAAGTTCTTTCTGACAGCGAACAGTCGTGCGCCGGAGACGAACATGTTCAATCTCCCGCGTGTCGCAATTTGGCCGATTTATAATGCTGCGTATGGATCGACGGATTATAAGACTCGGCTGACCCCGTTTGATCGACTCCTGCACTACTGCGCCTCCATGGGCATGTCGACCAGTGGTAACTACCCACGGTATGAATATGTGTTCAAACGAGAGAATGCCGATAGCACAACATATGATTATGAGAAGATTCCTCGGAATCAGGAACTTTACGGATATTTGCAAAAGATGTTGGAATTGAGGTTTCCGGGATATGGCGGCTCCTTTATGGATAAATATCCGAGCCAGGAATATTTGCAGATATTAACGGAAATTTTCGACTACATCCGTTCCACCAATCTGCATGATGACTCGATCTATGAGGACTTCAATGATGCTTTCACCAAAAATAACAACAACAACTCCAGAGCATATACAAACCCGCGTGACAAAAATAACACACAGGTCGGTCACAAAGGGCATGGACAGGTCGTTCCGATAAGGATCGGCAACACAAAGGGCATGGGGCGATTCTACAGCCTCGGCAGCGTACAGATTCAGGTGATCTCGTGCGCTGAGGCACATGATCGCATGTTACCGAAGAACTTTGGAGCGACCGCATACCGCGCATCAGATTGGAGAGATCCTGCCGACCCCTATAGTACGAATGGGGAAAAACAAGCTCTGTTTGCGAATTTCCCCCCTCATCCTCTCGGCTTCGAGAGACCAGGCGATCCAAGAAATCCAAGCTCAGACTACCTCCTCAAGGAGCCAATTTGGCTTCGTGATCTGCGGGAGGCAGCATATCCACCGCTTCCAGCCACCGGGCCAACATCGTACGTCATTCGCTATAACGCAGCATTTGATCCGAATACTTGGAACTGGCAATTGGCGTTTCTGGATCCGCTGTACGCGGACGCAGTCATGGCGAGTCCGACGACTAGTAAATTTAATCGAGAATTCTTGAGTTCCGACGCATTTAAAGAGGGGGCGACTCGACTAAAAGGCGGAGAACAGCTCGTACAAGCGGGATTGTTCTTCAATCTCTTTACTCCTAGCATTGGCTGGGGTTCGATCAATCCAGATATGGAGATCGAGATCGATGCATCTGGAAATTTTAATTTCGATACGGTGAGCAGTAGTAACATTTACGAAAGGTCTCCCGATGTTCTCTCCCCCGGGCGCTTTCTCGGATTCAAAAATGGTGGCAGCAAGTGGGTTTTCTCTACGAATCGTCTCGACACCGCTTGGGGAGGTCGGCGGTATGGAGGACTGATGCCGATGGAGTATCTATTGACGGTTCCGCAGGCCACAAATAGTCGGACTTATCCTGGAAGTTTCGGGATCGAAATTCAAAGCAAATTTCCGCAGTATGATCTGTCAGGGAATAAGGCCGGCTTTGCGTTCAATAAGCCCGGTATACTTAATGGATACAGCTTTGTATGGCCGGGATTCGTGAGTGGATATCGGGCGTCTACACTGGGGGGTCCGAGTCGACTATCTCCGATCGATCGAGGCTGGGACGTAACCAGTGGAGTCAGAGTCTATAGTGGTGATCCAAGCTCTCTAAACAACGATACGCAAAACGCATATCACTACGATTTAATTACCGCTCCATTCAAGATTATTGGTGGTGGATATGAAAAAGCGCCTCCCGGTCAAGACCCGATTCTGGATCGCTACTTTAATCCCGGAGAAGTTCAGTTTTTCGGAGGTAGATTGACATTTAAGTTCTATCACGGGGGAAGGGATGCAGAGTTTTCTGCACCGAATGGATCGATTGGGAACTTCGGTGCCGGACGGGGGGAGTTGATTCAGGAAATTGAGTTGGATGTTCCCTCATTCAAATTCGATAGCGGTAATAATAAACACTCTGACCTTCCCTATGACCGTGCTCCGTTAATGTTCAACTACCAGGCGGGAACGTATCGAGATCATTTGGGAGGGTATTACAACGACTTCTATCAACTTGAGGGTGATTCATTCTCCTTGCTCGAGCGAAATAGTCTTTCTGCTGATCCTGGGAATCCACTCAATACCCCTCTTGGAACCACGACGAATCGGACATACGATGTCCGAATCTCGGCAAGCGAGAATAGGCCGAAATACAATCTTGCGGTTCCGTCCGGCCGCTTTGGCCACACAAATGTCTATTCTCGTCCGGGGTTGTTTTCTCCGAACGATATCGTCCAGTCCATCGAGATCGCGCACGGGGACGCACGCATCGTCGCCGGGCGACCGACAATCGCGAGGAGCGATAAGATTTTTCAAGAACATCGTTACTACCAGAAGAGTACACTTGCCCACTCCGCCACGAGTGCGGTCGGCAGTCCCTACTATGGGGCCTCCATCGAGAAAGATTACCTCATCCGGACAGACCTCCCAACATCACCCGGAACCTCACCATACGCCTACTCGGGCGAGAGTCGCGTTCCGCTCCCATTCGGGGTGGAGCGATCCGAAACGGTGCAGCTCTATGGAGACTTCGACAATGGTTCCGGTCTGATGATCGACGGCCCTTACATTAACAAGCCGGATGAAGGCAATGTTCACTCGCTGAAATCGAAATACATGGGTTCCGAAGGTGGCTTCTGGGAAAGTCGCAGAAACTACGGGGAATTTCCTTACTTTAATCGCGATGACATTCAGGAGACAGGCGGCCCCGCCTACTTCTCTCCGAATCGTCTCGTCTCCGGCTCAGGGATGTTCGGCTCTCTTCCGACCGGAGTGCTCACCAATAATCCTTGGCGAACCCTGCTCTTCCGACCGGCGACTTCCGGTTCAAGAGCTGGATTCAGAAAGCATCCGGGAGGCGACAATCCACCGGATCATCTCCTGATGGATCTCTTCTGGATGCCCGTGGTGGAGCCTTATGCCATTAGCGAACCGCTCTCCACGGCTGGCAAGGTGAACATTAACTTCGAGATTGTTCCCTTCCTGCACATTCAGCGGAGCACAGCGCTTCGTGGCATCTTCCGCTCTGAGATGATGCTTTGTATTCCAAATAAGTGGCATTACAACTACAAGCACAATCACGGACGTGGACGAGGATATCACTGGAGGGATAAGCCCTATGCCGGAGAGCTACAAGGGAAGCGCCTTCGCTCCATCATCCGGGAGGATGACACGATCGACCAGTTCTTCGACCGCTTCGATAACGGAAAGAAGATCTTCAAGTCGGCAAGCGAGATCTGTGAAATGCACCTAGTTCCGGAGGAGGTATCAGATCGGCTCATGCAGCCACGCGGCAAGATAGGCTCCTACACTCCCTCGATTGTAGAACTTGAGAGCGGGAAATACTGGCAGGATCATTCCTTGGTGGGCGACAATTCTCGCGAGCGCCCCTATACGAACATTCAGCAGCGGCTCACGAGCAAATCAAATACCTTCTTGGTCCACTATCGGGCGCAGGTATTGAAGCAAGCGAAGCGGGAAAGTGCATCGGATTACAACAACTGGAACCCGGACACCGATACCGTACAGGCGGAATATCGCGGTTCCTCAATTGTCGAACGATATGTGAATCCGGATGCCACCGATATACCCGACCTTGCCAAAGCCATGGCGTCTGGCGCTGGAGAATCTCTCGACAAGTATTATCGCTTCCGGGTGGTCAATCCCCGCCGATTTGCCCCCTGAGGAATCCAGATCACCCGTCCTAATGCAGTCAAATTGAAATCAGACTTCTATGACACTTCGAATTTCTCATCATCTCACGAATCAGCGAATCAATGAACGCGGATTCAGCCTGATTGAAGTAACGATCGCCATGGCGATCGCCGCCCTCGGGATCATTACGATCTTGGGACTCATCCCACGCGGGATGGACACCATGCGCGAAGCGGGGGATCAGGCGATTCGTGGTCGGATCGAGCAGGCGATTCTGAATGAGTTACAGATGACTCCGTTCGAGGATGCAATGGGGAGTTCCCCGCTCGACGGATATGATGGAATGGAGTTCTACTATGATGCGCAGGGGGAAGAGCTGAGCGACAGCAAAAGTCAAGGATCGGTACCGGAAGATCGGAAAAAAGGGAGCATGGCGCATGTGTTTTCGGCTCGAGTGTGGATACCGAAAACAAGCGGCGGGAAAGCTCCCGAAGCAGTCGGAGGCGCGCAGTTTCGCGGGTTTAAGCTCGACAGTGCTTCCGATGCCAATCCGTTCATCCGACCGGTGCTGGTTGAGGTAGCTGCAGTGGGAGGGAGGGAGAGCTTTGATTGGGACAAGGAGACGAACTTCAACTTGATCACGACCTATCAAGCGTTCGTATCGAAGCTAGGTCAGGACTATTCAAACTAAAACGTAGCGATGAGACAGACTTCTTTTCATAAAATCCGGTCGGCCTTTTCGCTCATTGAGCTGATGGTCGCGATGTCCATTCTCTCCGTGCTCTTGCTCATGATGACTGCGCTCCTCGAACAGGTGCAAAAGAGCTGGAGCGTGTCCGAGAGTCGCATCAGCCAGTTTCGCGAAGCGCGCGTCGCCTTCGATTTGATGGCCAAAAGCATCGGGCAGGCTTCTCTCAACACATACTGGGATAACGTGTTCGACGAAGACGGAGTCATTCAGGGGTATGCGCCGACTTCAGAACTCCACTTCATCGTCCTAGACAAGGCTCAGTCACAACTGCCTTCAGGGAAGACACAAAGTCCACTGGGGCACGCGATCTTCTTTCAGGCTCCCTTGGGATTTTCTGAAACTTATAGAAACTTAAACAGTCTTTTTAATGGACGTGGTTACTTAGTCTCGTATGGATCGGATAAGCGCTTTAAGCCGAGCTTTATCCAATCGAAAGATCGCTATCGCTATCGCTTGATGGAGTTTCGCCCTCCGGCAGAAGCGAATCAGGTGTGGGCGGACGGAGACGAGGAGCGGAGTAAGAATGGAGAGGCTGAATACACTCAGTGGTACAAGCAGTCGATGGGAGTTTCGGAAGATCGCGAGAAGGGTGACTTCGAATCGTATCTCAACCCGCTGGCCGAGAACATTATCGCCATCGTTCTGTCACCTAGGGATTCTCTGGCGAAGGCTGGCGATTCTCGTGGTAGTGCCTCCGATGAGATTGCTCCGAATTACTTTTTTGATTCGAATGACAAAGAGAGGCAAACTGATCCCAAAGATCCATTCTCGGTTCATGCCCAGCAGGTGCCGCCTCTTCTTCGTCTCTCAATGGTGGCGATCAGCGAAGCTGCCATGATTCGGCTGGAGGGAGATGGTGGTGGGGAACCATCTGACATTTCACGTGCGCTCTCCGGACTCTTTCAGCGCGTCGGACAGTATGACAAGGATGTTGAAACACTCTCCGAGCGACTAAACGAGAAGAGGATCGATCATAAAATTTTCAGCACGATGGTAATGATGCGCAGTGCAAAATGGACCGGCAAATGAAAACGCTTTCCCCTTCACAATTCAGGTCGCGATTATTCGGACAAATCGGACAAGTCCGCCGATCGAGGGCTGCATTCTCCCTGATCGAACTGATGGTCGTGCTCGGCGTGGTTGCGATGTTACTCGCGCTGGCGGCACCGAACCTGTTCAGTTTGCTCACGTCAAATACTCTGACGGGAGAGGGAACCCTCCTGCGAAACCAGCTCACGCTCGCGCAGCAAAATGCTGTTTCAAAAAGTGCTGATGTGGAGATCCGATTTTTCAAAATGGAGGATCAAGATGCCGCGCGATCCGAGGAGACATTCTCAGCATATCAGCTCTATCAGTATAATCATGACGGGGATCTAGAACCGATCACTCAGTATTTCCGGGTGCGCCATCCCGTGGCACTCCATGTGCAGTTGAGCACTCTCTTGAACACAGGAAGCGGCGGAGCGACGAAAGAGGACAGACAGTACGGATTTGACTCTCCGCGCACCGGTCAGGCAGAAGTCCCCTCCGGAAAGGGCGGGGAACTCAAAACCTCTCAATACATCGCTTTCCGCTTTCGTCCCGATGGATCGACCGACCTCCCCCACCGGACGGCAAATGGCGACACATGGTACCTTACGCTCGTACAGGGAGAAGGAGCACTGAACACGAAGGATCCGGATAATTACTTCTGTCTGCAAGTGAATCCCTACAATGGGCAGGTCAGTGAATTTCGTCCGTAATCGCATTGACCGGAGCTAGAGCAGACGGCGACGGCAAGGGTGATCGACAAGGGTGGCGTGAATTCGATTTTCGCCGCTATCCCGTATCACCCTGAGACACGGCTGATCGATGGAACTCTCTTGACAGAGCAGGAATTTCTAACCAAGCTGACTCTTCTAACAGAAATCACATGACGACTCGACATCTCCTGCCCACCGCCGCCGTGATTCTCCTCGCATCGTCTTCGATCATGGCTGACAACTGGCCGAACTGGCGGGGTCCCTTTTATAATGGATCATCGGTAGAAAAAGGTTTCCCATCGGTCTTTTCCAAAACCCAGGGAGTCGCTTGGCAGATTCAGTTGCCGGGACCAGGTGCATCGACTCCCATCGTGTGGAAGAACGCAGTTTTTCTGACCTCCGTAGATGAGAAGACGGAAAATGTGGTAGGAATGAGAATCGATGCGAATAGCGGAAAGATCGTATGGTCTGTGCCCCTGTCGTCCGGGACTCATATCGATGAGCGCAGCACCTATGCGAGCAGTTCTGCCGTGACGGATGGAAAAACGGTGTGGTTCTTCACCGGGAAAGGTGATCTCGCAGCCTATGACTTCGAAGGACAGGAGATCTGGCGTCGGAATATCGAGAAGGATTACGGGGCCTTCGCCTTCCAGTGGACATTTTCCAGCACGCCCCTGCTCTATGAAGGTACGCTGTATTTGCAGATCCTCCAACGCGATGTGCCAGTGAATGAGCGCGGGCGAACCGACGGCCCCATCAAGTCATTTCTGCTGGCGATGGAGCCGGATACGGGAAAGACGAAGTGGGAAAGCGAGCGCACGACCGACGCGGTCCAGGAATCGAAGGAAGCCTACTCGACTCCGATTCCGATTCTTCACGATGGACGAGCGGAGATTCTGATCGCGGGGGGAGACTACCTGACCGGACACGATCCTGCGAATGGCAAGGAACTCTGGCGCTGGGGGACTTATAATCAGGAGAAAATCGGGCACTGGCGTACGGTGACTTCACCCGTGTACGGAGACGGTATTATTCTCGTGAGCGCTCCGAAAGGGGCTCCTGTCTATGGCATACAAGCGGGAGGGAATGGATTTCTGCTCGATACTTTTCGGCGCTGGACGAGTGAGGGAAAGGAAGTGACCACCGATGTTCCGACGCCGCTCTTTTACGATGGTTATTTCTATATTCTGAATGATCGCCTGAAGATCCTCAACTGCGTGCAGCCTCAGTCGGGGGCTGTACTCTGGAGTAAACCGCTGGGAGCTAAGGTCAAGATGGAGGCGTCACCCACCGGGGTCGATGGGAAGATATACATGATCAGTCATCTCGGCGAGGTGATCGTGGTCAGCGCAGGTCCCGAGGGTGGGAAAATTCTGAATACAGCCACCTTCGGCGAGCCGCAGAGTGTCTATATCCGCGCTTCTATCGTCCCGGCGAATGGAACCCTCTACATCCGCACTGATGATACTCTCTACGCGGTGCGGAAATAGAGTCTGAATTCTACTGGAACCAACGTTTGAGCAGTTTCTGCTCGTCAGGTAGTAGTTTCTCTTGGCGAATCGTCTGTCCACCTGTCCCGGTAGCGGCTGTTCCTCCTTGAGTCGATGAAAAGGGAGTTTTCTCGACTTCCCGTTTGGATTCGCCTGCTTCCCCTAATTTGTCGCCGAGGGTCGCACGGGACAGATCATCGCTCTGCACAGGAGCGATTGCTCCGGTATCGAGATGGGTTTCTTTCTCACCCAATGTCAGAGGAGCCGAGCCGGGGCCTCGAGTCGGATCGCCAACTCCGGGCGTCTGAGAAGACATCCCCTCCGCTGAGTTTTCGCCTTGCCCTGGGAGTCCACCTTGTCCAGGCATGCTTCCTTTGCTCAGCTCAGGAAGTCCCTCCATCGCGCCTAGGGCAGATGCCGCCTTGCCTAATTGCTCCTGCAGGGCTTTCGCTTCTGCGGCGCTCATCGAATTTCCCGACTTCGACAAATCCTTGGGATCAAGGTTCTGCAGACGATCCAACATCGATTTCTTGGATGCGAGCGAATTTTCTTTCAGTTCTCCAAAGCTTTTCTCGAAGTTCTTTTCTGCACCTTCTTTCTCGGAAGCATCGGATGACTCGCCTGCATTCTGCATCGCGGCAAGGTTTCTCTCCATGTCAGACATAGAGGAAACAAGATCCCGAATCTCTTCGGCGAGAGACTCGCGCAGAGTATCGGTAGCCTCCATACTGGAGTGGCTAAACCAATCCTGCTCGGGCTGGCTCCGCAAGTCTTCTACCTTTTTCGCAAATTCCTGGATCGCCTCGGAATCGACCAGTTCTTCCTCCTTTAACTCAGCGATCCATTCCTCCATCTGATCCCAGGCGGCAGGAGCGGCGACGGCATGTGCAGCGGAAACGGAGTGCCCGACGGGAATCCACCAAGCGATGGCCAGAAAAAGAATCGCCATGCAGAGGGGACCACAGGATCGTAGCGCATCCCAGCGAAAGGCGGCGCGGCGGACGGTAGGACCGCTATCATTTTCAAGCGGTGCAGGCCATGCGCCGATGCCTGCCTCAGCGGATACCAAACGTCCGGCTAGCGCAAGTTTCATATCCAGCCGAACGAATCCGGCCTTGAGCGTTACAAATCGGGATTTCGCCCAGAACCAAGCGATGAAAGCGAAGCTGATGATCAGCACTGTCAGGCTGAGCCAGAGAGCTCGTGAACTCAGCCATGAAACGGCCTCCGTCCGTGCAATCAGAATCACAACGGCGAGGACAAAGAAGCCGCCGATGAGCAGGCGATTGAAACACTCCAGCCACCATGCAGCGTTCAGTTGTCGCGCAACACGAGCAGCACGATTTCGCCAGAAATTCTCGACTCTCCCAGCATTCATATCCGGAAATAGAGAATAAGCTCAAAAGCCTAGGAACCGCAAGCAAACAGAGAACTCTGAACTAGTGAAAGGAGAGTGGCACAGACAATCCTGTCTGTGTAGTCCTTCGATTTTAAAGGACAGGCTAGTTTGAAAGTTAGTTCGGAAAGCGGTGTCAGGCCACCGCACTCCACAGCGCTTCGCGCCGAGTGTGTCATGCACTTTAGGTGGGCCGAAGGATCTTAAGGGCGGCTAGTTTCAAGATAGAATGCAGAAGTACTGGACTGGTGAAGGAAGGGTGGCACAGACAATCCTGTCTGTGTAGTCCTTCGATTTTAAAGGACAGGCTAGTTTAAAGTTAGTTCGGAAAGCGGTGTCAGGCCACCGCACTCCACAGCGCTTCGCGCCGAGTGTGTCATGCACTTTAGGTGGGCCGAAGGATCTTAAGGGACAGGTTATTTTCGCACAAAAATTTCTCTAACTTCTCTTAGGACGCCACTTCAGAACTTCTTATTTCCTTATCTTCAATTCCTAGGGCGCTCGCACGGTTCGAACACCACAGACTTCCTTAAATCCCGAGAGAACAAAGTCTCAAGGCTAAATCGCTCACTCTGTCTCTGTGGGGGCCTCGTTGTCAGAGGCTTCAGGCGCTTCAGACGTTTCTGCATCCTCGGCTTTCTTGGGCGCTGCCTTTTTCGATGCTACTTTCTTGGTCGTGGTTTTCGTAGCAGTGGCTTTCTTTGTGGGAGCTTTCTTGGCAGAAGCTTTCTTGGCAGGAGCTTTCTTGGCAGTTACTTCTTGGGCATCAGCGGACTCGTCTGATGACTTCGCCTTCTCAGATTCTTTCTTTGCTCCAGTCTTTCGCTCGAGAGCCGCCTGCATCTTCGAGCGCTCGCTGAGGCGTCTCAGATATTGCTTTCTGCGGACTCGCTTTTGCACTTTATTGTGTTGTCTTCCCATGTTAATCAAACAGCTTCACTTACTGCGCTGGCAGCAGTTAAAGATACAATCTGAATTGAGGCAAGTGAAAATCCGCCCTTGGAAGTCCCTGAAATCAATCGATCCCTATTTCTCCGTCTTTATTTTCTGAAAAAACTCGCTTGGTGAAACCAGATCCTTCCCATCGTCGTCAAAGCGAGTTCCAATTTCGCTCAGAGAGGAAATTTCTTTCACAGCTTCCATGCCTTTGGTGATTCGAACGGGGTCGAATACGAGACGGGTGAGGGGCAAGCCACGCAGTGGACTCAGATCAGTAACTCCGGTTTCTCCGATGTGAAGCCGTTGAAGGCGGGTGCCAGCGAGTGGCGAGAGATCTGTAACTTTCGTCTTGTGAAGGGTTAGACTGACCAGCGGGCAATGAGCCAGAGGGGAGATGTCACTGACTGGTGTTCCGGTGAGCCAGAGCATCTGCAGCGGCATCCCAGCGACAGGAGACAGATCCGAGACGTGTGTCCCGAGCAGATTGAGTTCGATCAGCCCTAATCCTTTCAGAGGCGAGAGATCCGATACGGCGGTATCGCTGAGATACAATTTGCGCAGGGAAGTCATGCCTTCGAGAGGAGTGAGGTCTTTGACCTCCGTTTTTTCTAGATAGAGTTCGATCAGGGGCATTCCCTTCAGCACGCTGATCTCTTGAACTGCGCAGTCTAGTAGATACAGGGCTTGGAGACGCATTCCGCGGAAGGGGGATACGTCTGTCACGTGGCATTGATCCAGTCCGATGGCTTCTACCTGCCCCTGTGGACTGATCTGAAAGTTGCCATTCCCTGTGTATGCGGGATTTGCGGAGCGAATGGCCTCGTGCAGTTTGACATCGCTCCATATCTGAGGAACTGAGGTCGATGCAGGGAGGGAGGCCTCGGCAGGGTTCGTTTCGCCCGAAGATGTGTCGGAAGATTTCTGGTTCGGGGGGGAAGTGTCGCTACAAGCAGCGAGCACCATCGCTGCGATAAAGCCGAAGATTAATAAATGGGAACGATACATCTACGAAAAATGTGGTATCTAGCAAGCGATCAAGATCGGCGCAAAGAGGATCAAGGCTCTACCAATGCGGGACACAGCTCAGAGTCAATGTCTTCCTCTGCGTATTCTGTTTTATCCTGAGCGGTTCCACTGTTCTCCTTCAGCAGAGAGATCATCTCGCGCATGGCTGGTGTGATCGCTCGCGAGCGGCGACGCACGATCCCCAGTGGCCTCTTCGCATAGGGTCCCCGGATCGCGATGCGGCAGAGAGTGCCTGCCTCGACTTCCTCTGCGACGCTCTTGCTCGGCACGATTGAAATCGCGTTCTCCACCATCACGCCACGCTTCACTGTCTCGATATTATCGAATTCCACGACCTCTTTCACTGTCACTCCGGCTTGAGATAGCATCGTGTCGATCGCTTTGCGAGTCGGCAGATCAGGCTCGAAGGAAATGAATCGATATCCGTTGATCGCCTTCAGGGAAATGTTTCCTTTTTTCGCTAGGGGGTGTTCGGCAGGGCAGATGACGACGAGCCGATCACTCCACGCCGGTTCGATTTCGACTCCTTTCCGATCCTGCGGATAGGCAACCAACCCGAGATCTGCTCGATTGTCGAAGATATCGATGTACACTTGGTTGGATCGACGATATTGCACTTGGAGGTCTACGTCGGGGAAGCGACGACGATATTCCTCCAAATAAGGGGGGAGTTCGTGAAAGCCAATGCTGTACACTGTCGCAATGCGCAGAGGACCAGCGATGACGTGCCGCATATTTCCCAGTTCTTCATCGAGTTTATTATAAGCATCGACGATGTGACGTGAGGCTCGGAGGAAGACATCACCCTCTGGAGTGACGGCGAAGTTCTTCCGTCCGCGCTCCACCAAGATCACATTGTAGCGATCTTCTAGTGCGCGGATTTGCTGACTCACAGCACTTTGGCTAATGCCATTACGCGCTCCAGCTTCCGAGAAGCTGGAGGTGTCAACTAGGTCACAGAATACTTGAAATGTTTCGACATGCATGTCGCTTATGATGAAATACGCACGCCAGAGTGAAATAGGAACTCGTCGCCTGCATGAGATTTTCTCAAAATGGAGTTTGAGAGGAGATTAGGCAATAAGCGAAAACTTTCTGTCATATTCACGATTGTGCAAACGTCTGATTCCATAGAGGGGCGGCGTCGCTGCTCCCGAAGTTTTCCTCCTCCTGTCCCCTACCTCTCGTCCCCTGCTCTCTGCGTCCTCCTGTGGAGAGTGGGGGAAAGCGGCGAGGGAGACGAAAATAACGGTAATTTCGATATCGATTCACATCTTATTCCTCACTCCGAAATACATTGATGGCAGAGTCGATTAGTTCCTCTGCAGCACTCACATCAGGATAGTGATTCAGGATCAGGGTGAAGAAGAATTTCTTATCATCATTTTGATCGACGATTCCAGTCAGAGAGCGGATCGAGGACATCGCACCCGCTTTGAAGTGGATGCGCCCATCGTCCGTGGACAGGAGTGATTCCACATAGTGACTGCCCTGTGGTCCTGTAGCGGCGAAATGCTGCACCTGTGCGAGCGTCAGCGGTGGAATGTGATCGGCTCTCGCTAGGCCCGAACCGTCGACGATTCTTAGGCTTTGCAAGTCTAGCCCGCGTCGTTTCCAATGACTGCGGATCGATTCGTCAGAAGACATCCCTGTTTGTCGTGCGATGGCCCGGAACAGGCATTCGGTTTCGTGATTGTCGGAAGAGGCATGAATGCTTTTGATAATGTCGAGAAGAGGTGGGGACTGGTGCTTTAGCAGCTCATGGGTGATTTCGGGAACAGCTTCGTTCCCGAGGTAGAGTTGTCCCGCTCCGACGGCTTCGCCTTTGACCTCAATGCCTGCTTTCATGAGTTCTGAGCGTAGGTGCCATGCAGCAAAGCGCTCTGGATCGGGCACTGCTCCTTTCGCCTCCCACTCACCGCCCAGAGGAATCTGGCCGCGCAGATGGATCACAGAGGCCCGCTCGCCACCATAGATCGACAGACCGTCGCCCGAGTCTTTTTCGGAAGTGGTGACTTCTGTCCACCATTCGACGCCGGGGACTTCGGGAAAAGTGCCGAGAAGCTTGGCTGGATCACCGACTTTTTCGCCAGGTGACAAGACGGCAATGTACCGATTATGGGCGAGATTGAGTCCCGACACTGGACTGCCATAGCCATTTCCAATGTCGCCCCAATCCCAGAAATCGGCGAACAATGGCCCGCCGAGAGCACGCCCGTCGCCGATGACTCGTCCTGGAATCGTTTTGAGACCTGCCTTCACCAGATTTTGCACCCATTTTTCCAGATCCTCAGGGGACAGCATGGGGTCTCCCCCACCCTGAATGATGAGATCCGCCTGTGGTTGTGTCGGGTTCGCCGGATCGCTAGTGCCGAGACGAGTTTGGAATCGGAAGTCAGGTCCGAGGATCTCCAGAGCGGAGGCGGTGGTCAGAGTTTTGAGAGATGAGGCGGGAATCTGTGCCGTCGTTTCATTGAGTCCATACATCAACTCACCTTCGGCATCCAGAAGGCAGAAGCCGATCATCGCTCCTTGAAATTTAGGGTCGCTCTTGGCCTTTTCAAAGATTCTCTCAAGATCGACGATCAGAGGGTCTCGAGGTGGTGGCTCCAAGGGTGGAGGCTCGCTCACAGGAGGAATTTCCGATGCTGTCGGAGTCGGAGGTAGAGACTCAGGAGCGTCGCTAAGCTTACGGGATAAGTAGAAAAGAAAGGCCAGCGCGACGACGAGGGCAGATGCGAGAGCTGTAATGACGAGATTCTTCACCATACCTAGACAGGATAGTGCGAGCGTACACGCGATGCACGAGATAGAAGAAAAATTTTTAGATTTTTTGCTAGTGGATGCATAATGCTCTCGCCTGAATCGTCGAGTGAGAAGAAGATTCACTTCGTTATCCCCTATTCTGTAATTCTCTATTCTGTAATTCCCTATTCACCCTTCGCAAGCCCATGACCATCCTCAGCAACGAAATCGCGCTCCTGTCGGAATTTCTCGAAAGCCTCGGACCTGAAGTTTCCGGTCACTCAGCTCAGCCGATCAATGATGAAATGAAGGAGCGAATTCGTCAATTCGCTTCCGGAAAGCTGGGACTCGCGGAGAGACAGGAAATCCTGCCCCAGATCTTGGAAAATGAGACTGCATTTCGAGCTTTGGTGAAGGCTCTACAAGGGCAGGCGTAATATGGCAGCCGCGCATACACAGCTCCTTCGACTCCCCGGCGCAGTAGAGGCTGGTTTCTCTGTTGAACACCACTTGGAGACTTGGTTGGAAGGCTGCACGCCCGATCAGTTAATCGCATTGGTCGATACGGCGGCTCTGGCACTGATACGCGGAGCCTTCGCCCACGTCGGTGCCTGTGAGGGCACGATCTGGATCGCAGACCGAAAGGTAGGGGAACTCGTCGCCAGCTACAATTCAGGCGAGAATGCTGAGGATCTAGTCGGATTTCGTCAGCCAATGGATCACGGGATCATCTCGATGGTATATGCGCAGCAGCAGCCTTATTGTGAAAATAGTATCAGTCGGGACTCCGGACATGATGACACGCTCGACCGAAAGATCGCTAAACACACCACGGCGATGATCGCGGTTCCGTTTTATTTCGGCTTTGGTCTGCGGGGCGTGATCTCGGCCGTTCAGTTGAGCGGTGAGGAAAAGTCCCGAGACGGATTTCGTTCAGTGGATCTCGAGTCTCTTGCTCGGGCGACTAATTTAGTCGGTCGCTTGATCGACGGTAGTCTATTCGCTTCTCTGCTCGGCCTTGGAGATGGGATTTGATGCACGGATTTCTTGGCCCAGTCTCGATCAAGCGCGACAGGCTCTGGCCAGTGGTGATGGATCAGGAGTCAAAGTAGCGATCATCGACTCCGGGATAGATGTCACACATCCCATGCTCGCAGGACTCGAACTGGCGGATGAAGTCAGCGTCTCTTGCGACGGACTCAGTCTGAGGGTCGAAGAAGATTCGGGAGGTGATCTGTTCGGACATGGGACAGCCGTGAGTAGTCTGTTCCGCAAAATCGCTCCGGGAGCGACGATTGGCAGTTTCCGTGCTCTCGATAGCAGTAATCAGGCACGGAACTTCGTCATCGCCGAGTGCGTGAATCAGGCGATTTCGAGGGGCTATCAGGTGATCAATTGTAGCTTCGGGTGTCGTGGTCTTACTCGATACGTGATGGATTATAAGGAATGGGTAGATCGAGCTTATCTGGAGGGTGTTCACGTGGTGGCTGCATGTAGTAATCTCGATCCCTCGATCCGAGAATGGCCGGCCTTTTTCCCCAGTGTGATCAGTGTGAGAGGTATCGATTGCCCCTCTCACGATTTTTATTACCAGTCCGGTCAGATGGTCTCCTTCCTCGCACGGGGCGAGCAGGTGGAGGTTCCCTGGCTAGGAGGCGGGACAAAGATTGAAACAGGTAGCAGCTATGCTGCACCTTTGATTTCCGGATGGATTGCTCGAATTCTCTCTGCTCTGCCCGACCTCAATCCCGCTTCCCTAAAACCTCTACTCGCCGAGCTTGCGAAGAGTTATTCAGAGAATGAGAAGAATTTTGAATATTTCTCATAAAAAACTAGATTTCTTATTAATTGTAAAATAAACTTAATTAAATTTACAATTAATATAATTTGAATACTCGCGCCTTAGAAAAGCTGGAAGAGATCTTCCCCTTGCGTCTCCGCCTCCGAGAGGAGATGAAGTTTTTCCAAATCGGAGATTTCGTTGTGGCTGAACGTAAGGCAACTGGACAGAAATACACTCTAAGGCCGTGGCAGTACGAACTGCTGGCATTACTCAATGGCACGGTCACATTTCGCGATGCTTCAAAATCGATCTATTCACAGCATCACGGGACTTTCACAACGAGCGGCCTGCTCAATTTCTATCGATGGCTGTACGATGAGAATCTCGTGGAGTGCGTGTGTGATTCGATCTATCAGTTGACTCCCGAATACGAGTCTCCTTTTACTCTTTCTCTACTCGATGCTCCTGATGCAGAGTCGAAAGTGAACGAAAATACATCTTTTTTCGTGCCCGATGAAACAGCATCGCAAAAACCTCTTTCCTTTCCGAATTTGGAAGATCAGGTCGCATACGAGCTGTGGGATGATTCCGATGAAGAGGGTAGTCTTGGCAAGAATGCTCACCCTGAGTCAATCGAGACTTTTGAGGTAGATGGAGCGATAGATCGATTTCTGAATTTCACCGGGAAGGTTATTCATAAGCCCGCGATGCGTCGCTCTCTGATAATTATAGCGGGACTGGCATTTCTTCTATCGGTGATTCGCATCGCACACGTGACCTCTCCACTTTTTGAGCCTGTGGGACAGCGTTTGGCGATCATGTTTTTACCGAAATCTGAGGTCGTGACCGTAGTTGCCTCAGAGCGAACCGCTGCATCGCCGACGGTAGATCGTGTCGCCCCGGCGGCGCGTGTGGATGAATCGATGAAAGAAAAGGCTCAGGCACAGCCCCAACCTGCTCCGTCAGCGAATACTCGTTCCTCAGAAGAATTGCCCTCGACGCAGAGTGCTCCACAGCCCCCAGCTATGAATCCGCAAGCGCAGACGCTCGACAAAATCACGACCCTCCGCGCACAATTGGAGGAATGTCGCATCCGCCGGGACGAGTATTATCTGCAAAATGATGAGGCTGGATATCGCCGCGAAGTGCATCGAATGACGGGCCTCGCCAACGAGATCGGCGAGATCGAAAACGGACTCTAGGCAGCGATTTGAGCTGCAGCTCTGAGTTCGTATCGCGTATCCAATCCCCTGATTGCGGCTTCAAGAGAGCTTGAACAACCCCTCTCTTCTGGGCTTTGATGGAGAGATGACACGCTCTCTTCTCTGTTTAATTCTCATTCTCTCTGTCTCTCTCGCGAACGCAGATTCCGTATGGAAGGCCGGAGCCGCCTCCATCGTGATCACCCCCAGTGAGCCGATCTGGATGGCGGGCTATGGCGGACGAAAGGCACCGGCAGAAGGAAAGGAAACCGAACTGCACGCGAAGGCGCTCGTTCTGGAGGATGCGGAAGGACATAGGGGATTGATCATGACTTTGGACTTGGTGGGGATTGATCGCGGCATGACAGGACGCATCACTGCCGCACTGGAGGAAAAATATGGACTCGCACGCGATGCGATCACTTTCTGCACCTCACACACACACTCTGGCCCCGCCCTGCCGGGAACTCTGGCACCATTGCATTATGTAGTGCTAGAGCCGGAGATGCAGAAGAAGATCGACCACTACGCCGACGAACTGTTTCAGAAGACGGTAGAAGTCACGGGACAAGCCATCGCATCGATGGCTCCGGCACGACTCCAGTGGGGCAGCGGGAAAGCGACTTTCGCTGTGAATCGCCGGGAAAACAAAGAGAAGGACGTGCCTGAGCTGCGTGATCGTGGTGTGCTCAAAGGCCCCGTAAATCACGACCTCCCCGTCCTCTCCGTGAGAGGCGAGGATGGAGCGATTCGGGCGATCCTCTTCGGCTATGCCTGTCACGCCACGACTTTGGGATTCCAAACCTGGAATGCCGACTACCCCGGCTACGCTCAGGCGGCTTTGGAAAAGCAGTACCCCGGAGCTGTGGCGCTCTTCTGGCAAGGCTGCGGGGCCGATCAGAATCCCTTGCCCCGACGTGTACTAGAGCTGGCCGGGCATTATGGAACCGAACTCGCAGACCGCGTGGTCGATGTGCTGGCCGCCCCGATGACTCCGGTTGCTCCGACTTTGAGCCATGCCTATGAAGAGATCGAGGCGCCGCTTGATCCGGTGCCAACAGAGGCAGCGCTGAAGGAAACTTTGAATTCCGATCAGAAATACGAGGCAGCACGAGCAAAGTATCTGCTCCAGAAGATCGAGAAAGAAGGACCTCTCAAGAACTTCTATCCCTATCCGATCGCTGTTTGGAAACTGGGCGACGAGGTGGACTTCATCTTTCTCGGTGGCGAAGTCGTGGTCGATTACGTGAATCGCCTGACGCGGGAGAGATGCGGCACCGCCACTTGGGTCGCGAGCTATAGCAATGATGTTATGGCCTATATCCCCTCGTTGCGAGTGCTGAAGGAAGGTGGATACGAAGGAGGCGGCTCCAATCCCATCTACGGTCTCCCTTCCCTGTGGCATGAGAGCATCGAAGAGGTGATCATCTCCAGCGTTCATCGGATCGGTGGAGGAAAATGAGACATCGATCACTCTGATCTAATCTTCGCATCCCCTGATCACGCCCGTCAGAAGCGGTGGAAGAATCACGTTTTCCGAAGTTTGCTTAGCCCATGATTCGTAACGCTTTCTACCTCTCTGCGCTCCTGAGTGCCACGCTCCTGCATGCCGAGCCAACTTGGAAGGCCGGAGCCGCCGCCATCGTGATCACCCCCAGCGAGCCGATTTGGATGTCTGGTTATGCCGCTCGCACTGCTCCGGCGGCAGGGAAAGAGACCGACGTATTCGCGAAAGCCCTCGCTCTAGAAGATGCTACGGGAAACCGAGGCCTGATCATGACACTCGATCTCGTGGGAATTGATCGTGGGATGACGGGGCGGATCGCGAAGGTGCTGAAGGAAAAATATGGACTCTCTCGCGATTCGATCACCTTCTGCACCTCTCACACGCACAGCGGACCGGCTCTTCCAGGAACTCTGGCTCCGCTGCACTACATCCAGATGGAACCGGAAATGCAGAAGAAGATTGAGGCCTACGCTGAGGAATTGCTACGAAAAACGGTGGAAGTCACGGGACAGGCGATCGCAGCCATGGCTCCGGCTCGGCTTCAGTGGGGCAGTGGGAAGACCACTTTCGCCGTCAATCGACGTGAAAATAAGGGAGTCAATGTGCCGGAATTACGCAATCTAGGCGAATTGAAGGGCCCTGTGAATCACGATGTTCCCGTCTTATCTGTACGCGGCATGGATGGTTCGATCCGCGCCGTCCTCTGCGGCTACGCCTGCCATGCGACGACGCTGGGCGATCAGACGTGGAATGCCGACTACCCCGGCTACGCTCAGGCGGCTTTGGAAAAGCAGTATCCGGGAGCTGTGGCGCTCTTTTGGCAGGGCTGCGGAGCCGATCAAAACCCCATCCCGAGAAAGGAGTTAGCTCTGGCCGAGCACTACGGTGCCGAACTGGCAGGACGAGTGATCGATGTGCTGAATGCTCCGATGACAGTTATCCCCCCTGCTTTGTCCCATGCCTATCAGGAGATCGATGCCCCGCTCGACCCCGTACCGACAGAAGAGGAGTTAAAAGAGACTCTGAAGTCTGATCAGAAATACGAGGTAGCACGAGCAAAGTATCTGCTGCAGAAGATCGAGAAAGAAGGTCCGCTCAGAGCCTCCTACCCCTATCCGATCGCGGTATGGAATCTCGGCGGCGAGGTGGACTTCATCTTTCTCGGCGGTGAAGTCGTAGTCGATTACGTGAATCGCCTGACCAAAGAGCGACATGGACTCGCTACCTGGGTCGCCAGCTACAGCAATGATGTGATGGCCTACATCCCATCGCTTCGGGTACTAAAAGAAGGTGGCTACGAAGGTGGGCTGTCGAATGTCTATTACGGCCTCCCGGCATTATGGAGTGAGAATATCGAAGAAACCATCGTATCTGGCGTTCACCGCCTCGGAGCTGTTCGCGGTTATCCGGCTCCCGTTCGCGAGGTTTATTACCCGGTGCCAGAGGACGGCAGCATGCAGCCGACACTCTTCTGGTCACCGGATCTTCCGGCGGGAGAAAAGGCACCCTTGCTCGTATGCTTTCACACCTGGTCCGATAACTATCTGCAAGCCGGAGGAGAGGCGAAGTATGCAGAATGGTGTCTGAAGAACGGCTGGATTTTTCTTCATCCCAATTTTCGTGGACCGAACTCTACCCCCGAGGCAATGGGTTCCGATCTCGCCATCGCCGACATTCGCGCCGCCGTAGAATGGGCCAAGTCACACGCACCCGTCGATGTGGATCGCATTTACGCCGTCGGAGCCTCAGGTGGCGGGCACATGGCAGAACTGGTCGCGGGTCGACTTCCTGATATCTGGGCCGGAGTGTCTGCATGGGTTGGCATTTCCGACATCGCCGCTTGGCACGCTGACACCACAGCCGCGAAGCGAGGGGGCTACGCGACGAATATCGAGTCCGCTCTCGGTGGTTCTCCCGCCGACTCCGATCAACGAAGGGCCGATGCCGCCCATCGTTCTCCCCTGTCCTGGCTAGAAAATGCGAAGGGCGTGCCACTCGATATCAATCACGGCGTGGACGACGGACGCAGTGGGAGTGTGCCCTTTACCCATTCCCTGCGAGCCTTCAATAAGGTCGCTGCCGAGTCGGATCGAATTCCCGAACAGGAACTGAGTGACTGGTATGCGGATCCTCAAACTCTGCCTAGAGATGAAAAGCTGAACGATCCCCTCTACTGCAACAATCCACCACTGTATCGAAAGACCAGCGGAAACAGTCGTGTAACGATCTTCCAGGGAGGCCATCAAATCATACATCAAGCCGCATTGAATTGGCTGGCTGCACAGCGGAAAGGACATCCCGCGAATTGGAGTCCTACGAAGGTCACTGATCTTCAGACGACAGAAGATGATCGTGCCAGCGGAAAGTGACCCTGTAGAGTATTGCGCTCTACCCTGTTCAGTCTCTGCAACAGCTCCGTGGTCGCAACTGATATCTCCGTGCCAGTCTATATGCGCTCGCAACTCAGGCTCAAACGAAGCGCAGAGAATCAATGATCGAAATTTGACAAAGACAGAGTCTCAGAGGAAAGAACGTCATGGCCAGTCAAGCGGATGTTTCGAAGATCTACGGGAAGATTAAGTGGGTGGACAATTTCCCTGATTTCAAGGTAAAGATTGTCGAAAATTTTGCCGATTTACACGTCCAGATCGTAGGACATTTTCCCAACGCTCCCGGTCAGTGGCAATTTGTGGAGAACTTCCCCGATTTCAAAATCAAGCGCGTCGATAGCTTTCCCGACTTTACGATCAAATTCGTGGATCATTTTCCCGGCCCGCAGCGAAAGTAATTCGTTTTGAGAATTCTGGATCGTAGCCACCTTGGCTGCGGGTGGGGATGGAGTCGTGCTTTGGTTGTGAAACCGTGAT
Organism: Verrucomicrobiota bacterium; assembly: GCA_963205275.1. GTDB lineage: Bacteria > Verrucomicrobiota > Verrucomicrobiia > Verrucomicrobiales > DEV007 > Arctic95D-9. Next base: position 59,976 of record CAUJIH010000047.1, read on the forward strand.
CGCCTTGCTCTTGTTTCGACGTCGACTGTTCCAGATCAGAAAGCCCGAAACGGCTAGCGTACCCGGGGCGAGTCCTCCGAGGCACCATAGGACACGAATGGGCCAGCCTCCAAAAGTGCCGTAGTGAAGGGGCACGAAGGCATCGTAAATCTGTGCCCACAGGGAAGCGTCCCGTATATCGGCAGATTCGCGGAATCCCCCTGCTGCATCGTAGGACATCATCGATCCGTATGGACTGCGGAGAGAACCTGCCCCACCATGCTCCCCGTACAGGTAGAAAATTTTCTCCGGAATTTGGGGAAACGCGATGTAATTCGCCTGGAATCCCGCGATCCGATTGGGCGCATCCCGGAGAATGCTATCGAGTGACCCCCAGTCGGACGGACTCATGACCACGGGAGCCTTGACCACTTTCTCCGTCGGCGCTTCTTCCCGAAGGTGTCCGATGACGTGAGCGAGATTCCACCACGCCCCCGTGAATCCAAGGACGAGATTGAAGGCGACCGTGTTGATTCCGACGAACTTGTGGACATCGGACAACAGGATGCGCATGCTGCGCCCCCAGCGCAGTCGGAAGAAGTTTCGATAAAAGTCGCGATAAAGCCAGAGACCAGAAATTCCCAGCAGTAGGAGGAGAACGCCGAAAATCCCGCTAATGGCAATGCCGACGTGCCCGGCGAGGAACATGTAGTGCAACTCCAAGATCCAACCGGTAAAACTGGCGGCGGAATCCTCAGGGGCACTGAGCACCTCGGCTGAATATGGATCGAGATAGGCGGAAAGCCAATGTCCGCCATCATCGGGACGAGTCATCCAGACACGATCCGACTCTCCCGCCGATTCGGCGGGCAACCACCCCATCAACCGATATTGCGGAAAGGCCGTCGCGGCGGTCGCGACCAGCGTATCCATAGGCAGTCGCTGTCCATCAGCAGCGGGCTGAACGCGCACAATCTCAGGCCGCAGTGCACCGTCGATCTCTTTCGAGAACATCAAGATACTCCCTGTGATCCCGATCACCACCAACCCGATCCCAGCGACTAATCCTAGGATAGAGTGCGTGCGCCAGATCGTCCGCTTTCTGATTCTGAATCGAGTCATTTATCAGCACTCTCCTACGAGCCAGAGTCAGAACGTACGACGCAGAGTCACGCCCAGGAATCGACGCTGACCAAAGAAAACGTCACCGCGAGAGAGAGCCGTAGCGACGTAGTCCTCATCCGTGAGATTGGTCGCATTGAGAGTCAAGTCCCACGGACCCCATTGATAGCCCACCATCGCATCGAGAATCGCGTGAGAGGGAGTGCTCAGAGTATTCGTCGCATCGACATTCGGCCCGGTATAGTGGGCACCGATCCCAGCCTTGAACCCTTGCCATTGCCCGCTCGGACGCCAACTGAGCCATCCGGAGATTTCATGTTCGGGCACACTTTCCAGGCTCAGTTCGGCGGGAGTGCTGAGGTCGCGGGTGTTCAGCAGAGTATAGCCCGCCTGCAGATAGAAGTCGCCAAAACGGTGGATGGCTTCCACCTCCATCCCCTGTAGCGAGAGCTCCCCGCTCGCAATATAAGTGTTTGGAATCATGCCAGGGAGCGCCCGATTGCTTTCAGTGATGTCAAAAAAGGAAAGTGTGTAGAGATTGTGACTGTCCTCGGGCTGGTACTTGATCCCCACCTCAAACTGCTGCCCTCTCTTCGGATCTAGGATTTTCCCCGTCGAATCAAGCTCCCATCCCTGCGCAGGCATGAAAGACTCCGCATAGTTGAAGTAGGGAGCAAAACCGTTGCCGAGCTTGTACATCACGCCCACATCGGTTGTAAAAGCCTCGTCCTTCTGTGCTCCGGGCACGCCCTGAGTCGACGTCTCGACATGATCATAACGACCGCCCAGAGAGAAGATCCAGTCATCAAGTTCAATCCTGTCCGAGAGATAGATGCCCGTCTGGACAAGGTCTGTGTAAGGATCGTCAAAGAGGGGTCCGACTGGCTGTGGAGTTCCATAGGCCGGATTGTAGAGATTCAGCGGTGTGCCCATGCCGTAATAGCTGCGAGTATCCGTGCGCGAGTCCTGATGATCGATCCCGATTGAGGCGTTATGCGCTGCTGCTCCTGTCTCGAATTCGGCACGCAATCGTAGATCATAAACGAGCGCCTCCGATCTGGCATCGCTGATCCAGAGTTCCCTCTGCACGAGACCACTAGGGGCAATTCGCCCGAATCCCGATCCGGTAAAAAGAGGCCACAGCGAGCGGTAATCGGCATCGCCCTTCGTATAGTTCCCGCGAGCTTCGATGCTCAACACATCATTGAGACGATGCTCAAAAATCATGGTGAAGGAATTCTGCCGCGTATTGTAGCGGTCGAATCCCGGCTCGCTCGCAAAGCGATTGGACGGGATGCGCGTCCCCGGCAAGAGCGTTCCCTGCCAGGGCAAGAACTGCGAAGATGTACCCGATTTGTCTTCCTGTGTGTTGAAGAGGAAAGTCAGCGATGTGTCCTCCGAAGGACTCCACGTGATCGAAGGCAGGACGAACCAACTATCGTCCGGCACGTAGTCCACTTGCGTGTTCGCCTCACGATCCACTGCGACGAGTCGCCAGGACCAGTCTCCGTCCCGGCCTCCGACATCGAATCCACTCTCGAAGCGGTCGTAGCTACCGTAGGAAGCATAGATCTCGTTTCGCTCAAAAGTCGATGCCGTCTTGTAGCTCGCATTGAGAATTCCTCCGACACTTCCTTGCCCAAACAACACACCCGCAGGTCCTTTGATGACTTCGAGCGTATCCAGCGCATAGGTGTGGGGACGAGTATTGTTGTAATAGCCGAAGATACCGCGCATTCCGTTCACATACGCAATCGGTGCCACGCCTCGAACGAAAGTCCAGTCCCCGCGAGTGTCCAGTCCATAAGGGCCAGCACTGACTCCCGGCGTATAATTCAGAGCATCCTGAAGATTGAGAGCACCACGATCTTGCATCTGCTGCTGGGTGACGACCGAGACACTCCGTGGCGTCTCCGCGATCGGTGCATCGATTTTCAGGGAAGCCGGAGCCCGATCTTCGAACACGAGCGGCGCGGTCTGCACAGGAGTCACGACCACGGGAGCCACTGGGGCTGACGAAGGAGCAGACGAGGGACTTGTCCGGGAGCGCGGCGCAGGACGCGATACCGGACGAGAAGTTCCAGCCGCAGCCTCGACTACGGTGCTCTCCAGTTCCGTGACTCCGGAATCCTGTGCACGAAGCTCGCTGACGGAAAGGGAAGCGAGAGATGATCCGACTACAGACCACAGCAGAAAATAAAAAGTAAATCGCATGGCAGAGCTTTAATGAGAATGAGTCTCATTGTCAAAATTCAGTTTTAGCGCTTTTTTGTCATGTTTAAAAAGGACGCCTTGTCGTGTGATCTCAGATAAAAGGATGAAGATTTCTCGTTGTGACCTGCCACGAGAGGCTGAAAGGTTCATTCTTCACGTTCATTTACTGAAAGAGTTGCTTTTCCATGCCTCCCTCGTCTAACGAATCTCCTTTTCCTGTTTTCCCCGGCACGCCGTATCCTCTGGGAGCTACGGCGATGGAGGATGGGTCGGTGAACTTCGCCGTCTGCGCCCCGCCTGAGGCTGATGTATATCTGTGCCTCTTCACCGATACCGCACAGCCGAATCGCGAGACCTGCCGGATCCACATGCCGGAGCGCCGAGGCGATGTGCGGTTCCTGCGCGTTGGCAGAATTCCTGATCGTGCCACCTATGGCTATCGAGTTGATGGTCGCTGGGATATCTTTTCCGGACGCTTCTTCAATTCGAACAAACTCCTTCTCGACCCTTATGCTCGGCGTGTGGACAGAATCTCTCGCTTCCACCCATCCCTGTTGTCACGAGGAGAGCGAGAAGAACCCAGCACGGAGGATAGCGGACCTTATGCTCCTCGCGCTTTCGTTCCCACCGTAGATCACTACGATTGGGAAGGCGATGTCGCGCCGCGCACACCGCTAACGGAGACCATCGTGTATGAAATGCATGTCAAAGGCTTCTCAAAGCTGAACCCTGCGCTCCCTAAGACCTTGCGGGGCACCTATGCCGGGCTTGCGCATCCGGTCTCGATCCAGTATCTGCTCGACTTAGGGATCACGGCGGTCCAGTTGATGCCCATTCACCATCATCTGGATGACGGATTCCTCCTAGAGCGTGAGCTGGTCAATTACTGGGGCTACAATACGCTCGCCTTTTTTGCGCCTGAAGTTCGCTACTCACTGACGAGCGATCCGGTGACTGAATTTCGCGATCTGGTCAAGGCGCTCCACCGAGCGGGCATAGAAGTGATTCTCGACGTGGTGTATAATCATACTTGTGAAGCTGGAGTAGATGGCCCGACCTGCCTGTTCCGAGGATTCGGAAATCTCTGCTATTATCATCAGGACTCTAATCGACCAGGCCATTACTTCGACTTCACTGGCTGTGGGAACTCAGTCGATCTGACTCATCCCTGGAGTCTGCGCCTAGTGATGGACAGTCTGCGCTACTGGGTGGAGGAAATGCATGTGGATGGATTTCGCTTCGACCTAGCGGTGGAACTGGGACGCAGCACGGATTCCTTCTCTCGGCGAGCGTCCTTCTTCCAAGCTGTTCATCAGGAGCCGGCTCTGGCTGGAGTGAAATTGATCGCAGAACCCTGGGATCTCGGCTACGGCGGGTATCAAATCGGAAATTTTCCCGTGGATTGGTCCGAATTAAACGGAAAGTTTCGAGACGCTGCACGACGCTTCTGGCGAGGTGATCCGGGAGCGTCGGGAGAATTTGCGGCCCGGATCGCTGGTAGCGAAGATCTGTTTGCTCACAACCGACGATTGCCCTCGGCTAGCGTCAATTTCGTGACTTCGCATGATGGCTTTACACTGCTGGATCTGGTCAGCCACAATCAGCGGCACAACCTCGCGAACGGCGAGCGCAACGCCGACGGCGATTCAAACAATCTGTCTTACAATCACGGCGTGGAGGGGCCGACCAATGCACCTGAAATTCGGACGCTACGCTTGCGGCAGATTCGGAATTTCCTCACCACCCTCTTTTGCTCGCGCGGCGTCCCTTTTCTACTGGCCGGTGACGAACGACTGCGCACTCAGGGCGGTAACAATAATGGATACTGTCAGGACAACGAGACAAGCTGGCTCTCGTGGCGAGAGGATCACGAGACGCTCACGATGAGAAATTTCGTTAAAAAGCTCATCAAGCTTCGCCGCGATACGGCTTGCTTGCGAAAAGATGATTTTTACAAAGGTTCTTCCGAGTTTGAGAACGGTTCGCCCGACATTATCTGGCTACGTACGGACGGCTCCGTGAAAGTTTCTTCCGACTGGGATGTCGACGGTCCCGGGCTTTTTGCAGTTCTCATTAATGGAACAGAAGGAGGCGAATCACTGCTTTTCTTTTTCAACGCGGGAAATGAGGATCACACATTCCAGTTTCCACCCGATCATCCAGCCATGTGGAGCCTAGCAGTCAATACGGTAGAACCAGAGGCCTCTGGAACGCGGCTGACAGCACCACAGACGATTCTTGTTACGAGGAAGTCGGTACAAATTTGGAGGCAAGCGGCAGTCGCTTTGCCTTCGTCCCTCAGGACTTCACGTCCCGCCGTTCAAAAGCGATCCAGCCGACGAGGAAGCCCGTCAATCCGAATCCAACGAGCCAGAAAGCGGATTCGAAAAAACGTGGCCAGGGGATTTCCTGGTAGAGGAGCAGGAGCCAGGAGGCCATCCTCGGAGTAACAAAATACTCGCGATATGGATCGAAGGCTGGCAGAGGAATAGCGGAAAGAATGCGGTCAGCGAGAAAGAGTGCGACGGTAATGATGGTGGCGGCTGCGGGCTTGATGCGGAAGCAGCCCAGCATGAACGCAGTGCCGGTAACGGGCAGGTAGATCAGGGAAAAAGCGAAAATCGCGATGAAGTAGCGGAAGAGACCCTCATTCCACTCGAAAAGAGACACGCGAGGGATCTCCGGTGCCCAGACGAGCATCCCACCTCCCCATCCGCGCTCGATCAGTCCAAAACCTAGGGCTGTGGTACCTACGAAGAGAAAGAGCACGCTGGTGTAGATCTGGCAGGAGAGGAACTTGATTACCAACAGGCGCAGCCGCGAGATCGGACGAACCAGCAGCAGACGCAAATTCCCATCCTCCGTCTCCTTCGCCAGAATGTCCCCTGCGATCAGCGACACGAAGACGACGCCGAGTAGAATCATGGTAAAAACCACGATGAGAAAACCTAAAGTCAGGGCTGAAAAATATTCATCAAACCCGCCTGCGACACGTTCGATGAAGTTCGCCATACCGGCTTTCGATCGCTCGCGAGTCCAGAACCAGTAAAAAAGCGTCTCGACGGCCAGAAATGTCCCAAAGCCCAACCAAGTGCGTCTCCGGGCGAAGAGCCGATAGAGTTCCCAGCCCAGTTGTCGGAGAAACAGGTTCATGCCGTTCCTCCTTTCTCTTCTCGTCCTGCGTGGAGATAGAGACTCTCCAGCGAAGGTGGTTCAGGAGCAAAACAGGTGATGCCAGAACCCTCCTTTACGAATGCCGCCAGCAGTTCCGACGGATTGCACTCCACGGGAAAAGCATAGCGATCTCCATGCTTTTCGCCCCGAAAAGACTGCACGACACTATCCAGGATTTCCTGATTCTTTGCTTCGATGCGATAGAGAGTCTGTCCGAGCAGGGAGGCGGACACCTCGCCCTCATAGACTTTTTTTCCGCTTCGCAGAATCACGACCTCGTCGCAGACCTGTTCGACTTCGGAGAGGAGATGTGAACTGAAGAGCACTGTAATGTTCATCACTTCTCTCAGTTCCAGCAACTGACGGCGGAATTCGACGATACCTTCCGGGTCGAGTCCGTCTGTCGGCTCGTCCAGTACTAGCATCTCGGGACGCGGAAGTAGCGCCTGAGCCAGTGCTAGTCTCTGCCTCATGCCATGACTGTATTTCCCCACCGGATCATGGATACGAGCGGAAAGCCCGACCCATTCGATCGTCTCTCGCATCAAGGCTTCATCCACTCCACCAGAGTATGCTGTGAGCACCTTCAGGTTTCGCCAACCGGATAGATAGTCGTAAAAGGCGGGAGATTCAAAGATCGCGCCAAGTTTCGCGACGGCTCGTTCCCGCTGATTCTGCACGGAGATCCCCGCGATCCGAACTTCGCCCGCGTCGGGATGCACCAAGCCCAGAAGAATGCCCAATGCCGTGCTCTTTCCCGCTCCATTGTGTCCCAGCAGGCCGCAAATTCGCCCTTTTTCGACCGAGAACGAGACATCGTCGAGCGCTCGCGTTGCGGCTCCGTGGAAGCGTTTGGTGACTCCTGAAAATTCCAGCATTAGCGTGATCCTACCATGAACTGCAATTCCCGGAGAACGTGTCCATCTGCGTAGAGAACGTTGACTCCATCACCCACGCGCTGGTGGAAGTTCTCCTTGTCCGAGGCAATGGGGACCCCGGCTGAACTTCTCTTTTTTCCGAGCATTTCAATATTTGCGACTTTTTGACCGTTGAGAAGGCTGTTCCAGAAATAGCTCGATCCAGTTTTCTCCCAGTATTCGTGATCCGCCGGGCAGGAGAAGGCGGAATCATCGGTGACGTAAGGCAGGAGCTCAGTATCCAGCGCTGGATCGTCCTGTGAGCGACTTTCTCTCGCTGCGACTAGGGTGGGAAAGGTCATTCCGTGATCGCCGAAATAGTCATTCAGAGCGATGCCGATGCTTCTCAATTTTCCCATGCAGAGAGTGGAGCGAGCATTCGCCTTCGCATGACGCATCATCGGAGTCGCGATCCCGGCCAGCAGGGCCACGATCACCATCACCACTAGGATCTCGACAGCAGAGAAGCCGTGTTGTGCGGAAGCATGGCGATCTGAGTTCCCTCGTCTCATCGTCTGTGCCTTTGTAGGGTGGACATCGAGCGCTGCATTTCCTCCAGCAGCGGGGTGAGGTCGAGCTTCGTCTCCGCGCTGGCGTCTTCGTAGTAAGCTTCTAGGCCGGCCTGAGTGATTTTATCGGCGATCTCGGGATCGACCTGTTCCAGTCGAGTTTGCGCTCCGCGTCCCTCCTGCATTTGTTTCAGCGATCGCTCGACGATGCGACGGCGTTCCTCGCGATCCATCTGATTGAAGGACTGCATCATCTGCCGAAATGCTTTTCCCACCCGCAATTCGAGGAAATAACGCTGTTCTTCAGGCGTCATTTCTTGAAAAAAGGCACGCCCAATCCGCTCGCCAGTCTCGTTCTTTTCCCGCTCCTCGTCCATTCGTCTCAGTTCGGACGGGTCCATCGCGTTCAGCAGTGAGGCCAAATTCGCGATCACTTTTTTCCGTTCATCGGAATCGGAAATTTCCTTCAGTGGATGCGTGTCGATAAAAGTCTGCACCTTTTCCACCGTCGGCACAGCAGATCCGGCCCAGCGAATTAATCCCCAAGCGATTCCCCAGACCAAGGCGAGCGCGATCAGCCCTTTGAGCAGAAGAAAATTTCTCGATGACATAGCCAGAAAAGGAGAGAGAGCAATCCAGTGAGAGACTCTGCTTTTGTAGCATACTCCATCTGCCAAGAAAGAGCGATCAAATCACGTCAGTATGTGGGAGGTAGAGAAAGGTCGGAATTTTGGACAGCGGCGCGCTCTGTAAAAATAGATTCGGCGATGGGGATCAGTTCCTACGGATTCACCTCAGTACTCGCGCCAGATACTTTCCCGTCAGAGATGCCGGGTCTTTTGCCAGCGTCTCCGGCGGGCCTTCGGCAACCAGAGTTCCTCCGGCGTCGCCGCCACCGGGTCCGAGATCGATGATCCAGTCGGCGCATTTGATGACATCGAGATTGTGCTCGACGACAATGAGCGTGTTGCCCTGATCGCGTAGGCGATAGAAGACCTCTAGCAGGACTTCGATATCGGCGAAATGCAGTCCCGTGGTCGGCTCGTCGAGCAGATACACGGTGCGCCCGGTCGCTGTCTTGGCCAGCTCGGCGGCTAACTTGATCCTCTGTGCCTCCCCACCGGACAGGGTGGTGGCAGATTGTCCGAGGGCGAGGTAGTCCAGTCCCACATCGGCCAAGGCTTGGAGCGCTTGGCGGATTTTGGGCACTTTGGAGAAAAAATCGAGCGCTTCTTCGACTGTCATCGCGAGCACATCGGCGATGCTTTTTCCTCGATAGGTGACATCGAGAGTCTCGCGATTGTAGCGTCTTCCTCCGCAGGATTCGCAGGTGACATACACGTCGCTGAGGAAGTGCATGTCGATACGGATGGAGCCGTCTCCCTGACAGGCCTCGCAACGTCCGCCCTCGACGTTGAAGCTAAATCGGCCCGGCCCGTAGCCTCGCGTCCGCGAGACGGGTAGCTGTGAGAACAGGGTACGGACAGGGGAGAAAAAGCCGACGAAAGTGGCGGGATTTGATCGCGGACTCCGCCCGATGGGAGACTGGTCGATGACGATGACTTTGTCCAAGTGTTCGAGTCCCTCGATGGCGTCGTGCTCGCCGGGGCGGTCTTTGCTGTGGTGAAAATGTCGGGATAGTGCTCGGCGCAGAATGTCATCGACCAGCGTCGATTTGCCGCTGCCGGAGAGTCCGGTGACACAAATGAAGTGACCGAGCGGAAATCGCACGTCGATGTTTTTCAAATTGTGCTCGCGTGCTCCGCGCACGATTAGCTCGCGAGTGGACGAGGAGAGGAGCGCTCTCGGAGGCACGGCGATGCGTCGCTGCCCGGACAAATAGGCTCCGGTGATGGAACGGGGATCGCGAGCTACCTCCTCCGGCGTGCCTTGGGCGAGCAATTCACCGCCCCGTGCTCCGGCTTCGGGTCCGAGATCGAGCAGATAGTCGGCGGCGCGGATGGTGTCCTCGTCATGCTCTACCACGATCACAGTATTGCCCGCGTCGCGTAGCTCCCGCAGGGTGGCGATGAGCTTTTCATTATCCGACTGGTGGAGGCCGATGCTGGGTTCATCGAGCACGTAGAGGACTCCGGCGAGTCCAGCCCCGAGCTGGGTGGCGAGTCGGATTCGCTGACTCTCACCGCCTGACAGCGAGCCGCTTTCGCGATCCAGCGTCAGATAGCCGATGCCGACTCGATCGAGGAAAGTGAGTCGCTTTTTCACCTCGGCCAGCACCTCGGTGGCATAGACCTCCTGCACACTGCTGAGCACGACTCCATCCAGCCAGACGATGGCAGCGGAGATGGTCTGCCCGGTGAATTCGGCGATGGAAAGCGGGCGTTCGCGATGGTCGAGTGTCACGGCGAGAATCTCGTCTTTCAGACGTCGTCCGCCACAACTAGCACAGGGTCGGGGCGACATGAAGCGGCGGACGTTGCGCTTGGTGATCTCGCTGTCGCTGTTGGCGAGAAGTCGCTTGGCCTGCACGCAGAGTCCCTCGAAGTGCTCGTCGCCATACAGGAGCGCTTTTTTAAAAGGGCGATCCAGCTCACGGACGGGCGCGTCCAGATCAGCTCCGTATCGCTCGGCGAGCTCCGCAATCGCTCGCTGATGGAAGCCCTTGCGCGACTTAGAAGTGCTCCACCAAGTCTTGATGGCTCCCTGATTCAGACTTTGACCGGGATCGGGCACGATCAACTCGGGATCGGGTTCGAGCGTGCTCCCTAGTCCCTGACAGGTGGAACAGGCTCCGGCGTGGCTATTGAAAGAGAAGTGCTTCGGAGTCAGCTTCGGCAGCGTGAAACCGGTCTCGGGATTGGTGTAGAGAAAGGGAAAATCCCGGCGCTCTTCTTCGTCGGAATCCGGTTCCTGAATCAGCGTGGAGACTCGCCGCTCAGAGATCTGCTGGGCGGATTCCAGCGAGTCGGCGAGACGACTGCGGAAGCCATCGCGCACGACGATGCGATCAACGACGACCTCGACGATCTCGGCAGATTCTTTCTCTCCGATTTCCTCAATCTCGACGATGCGTCCGTCGAGGCAGGCCCGCAGAAAGCCTCGGGCGCGGTAGGGATCGAGGCGCGCCCGTAGATCCTCGCCAGTATCCCTCACGGGAGCAACGATCACGAGCTTCGTCCTTTCGGATAGGTGAATCAACTCTTCTACGATGTCTTTTACCGTGTAGCGACGGAGCAGAACACCGGTTTCGGGATCGTGTGGCAGACCTAGGGCGGCATAAAGAATGCGAAGATAATCGTAGATCTCCGTGGTGGTGGCGATGGTGGAGCGCGGATTCGGCTGCGAGGTCCGCTGCTCGATCGCGATGGCTGGGGTCAGGCCCTCGACGAAATCGACGTCCGGTTTTTCCAGTCGTTCGAGGAACTGTCGAGCATAGGCGGAAAGGGACTCGACGTAGCGCCGTTGGCCTTCGGCATAGAGCGTATCGAAGGCCAGCGAGGACTTGCCCGATCCAGAGACGCCCGTTACGACGATGAGTTGATTCCGGGGCAGCTCGAGTGAGAGGTTTTTCAGATTGTGCTGTCTGGCACCCTGAATGCGGATGGTCGCACGGTCAGCCATAGGAAGAAAGTCATGGATCGTGAAAGCGCTTCGAATCGAAAAAACTCCCCCTATTGAGAAACAAACTTGGTGAGCAGCCCCTTCTCGCGCGAAGTTTTCATCACTCGTGTAAACAGCAAGCCCGCCGCTGCAAGGTACAGCAGATTAAGTCCGGTAGCCCAAGCGAGGTTTTCCCAGGGGACTACACCATCTCTGAGGCCGCTCCGCATACCCTCGAAGATATGGGAACAGGGAATCGCGTGAGCCACCCACTGGACAGCAGTCGGCAGTGCATCTACGGGATAATAGACGGCGGCGAATGGCTGGAGAAAAAATGGAACGGCCCAAGCGAGTGTCTCCGCTGCAGGCCCCCAGCGGACGATGAGGGCCGTAGAGATCATGCCAAGCGCCCAACCGAAGAGCAGGAGATTAAAGACGAAAGGCAGTAGCATCCAGTCCAGTTGAAAAATATTGAAGGCATACAGACCGATGGCCAGCACGGACAGAAGCAGTGAGGTGACGGCGGAGCGAAGAAATCCGATGACATAGGTGGAGGCCAGATAGTCGGCATTGCTCACGGGAGCGGAAAAGACATTCAGCAAATTTCGCGACCAGACGTCCTCCAGAAAGTAGAGCGCGACACCCTGCTGAGCACGAAACATGATGTCCCAGAGAATGACGGCACCAATCAGAAAGGTAATCTGATGCGGAAAATCTGCCCCCGTATGCGACTGGAGAAAGATGGTGAGATAGCCCCACACCAGTAGGTCCACCAGAGGCCAGAAAATCAGTTCGATCCCGCGCACAGGAGTGCGGGTGTAGAGGTAGAGATTGCGCAAGACCAGCGCATGGACGGTGGAGAAAGTCATGATTCAGAAGACGGAGCGGAGGACTCGATCACCCCTCCACGAGCGACGCGGATGAAGAGGGACTCGAGCGACTGCTCATTGAAATGATCGAGAATTTCTCGCGTAGTGCCTGTTCGCAGCGCCTTGCCTTCGTGCATAAATACGACGCGATCACAGACCTCCTCTACGTCGCGCATATTATGTGATGTGTAGAGGATGCTGGTGCCATCTTCTTCGCGGATGCGCAGAGTCAGACGGCGCACGGTGTCGGCTGCATCCGGGTCGAGGCTGGCGGTCGGTTCGTCGAGGAGGAGAAGCTCGGGCTTGTTGAGCAGCGCTTTGCACAGGTTAAGCTTCGTCGATTCTCCTGCCGAGAGATCACCAGTCACGCGATTTTTCAATTGGGCGATCCCGAGTAGTTCCAGCACCTCGTCGATGCGACGCTTCAGATGGGGCACGCGATAAATTCGCCCGAAGACGTTCAGGTTCTGCCAAACGCGCAAATTACCCGGCAGATGGGTGTAAGTGCTGGAAAAATTCATGCGCCGCAGGATGGCGATGCGCTCGTGGGCCAGATCTCGGCCAAAGACCTGAATCGTCCCTGATGTCGGGCTGATGATGCCGAGAATCATGTTGATCGCCGTCGTTTTTCCCGCTCCATTGGCACCGAGCAGGCCGAGGATATCCCCTTTTTCAATGATCAGAGATAGCCCGTCCACGGAGCGGACCGAGCCGAATTCCTTCACCAAATCGGTCACTTCGAGAACGGGGGTAGGCATAGGGAGAAACGCAAATGAGAACCTTGGATGCAAGAGGCGACGAGGTCAAACATCAGATACAGAGCGACACAACTGATTCGGAGAAGATGCTCGGATCGTAGAACTATGGGAGAAACTCGAAGTGATCGATGTCCATCAGCCCACCTTTTCCAGGATTGACGAAGAGTATATAGAGATCGGCTCGATCGGGCGCACCGGATAGGGTGGTCGTAAAGTCACGATACTGATCCCATCCGCCCGTGCGGGGGATTTCGATTTGGCCGAGCAGTTGCCCGTCCGTCGATCCGGCGCGGAATTCGATCACCCCACCCGAGCCGCCAGAGGAGGCGTTCACCCGGACAGAGGAAATCTTCCCGAGGGCCATGGAGCGGAAGCAAAGGTAATGTCCATGGGCGATGGCACCGATCTGATTCTTGCGTTTACGCGGCCCCTCGACCAGATCAGCTTGGACAGGATACAGCTTCCGGCTGCGCAAGTGCACGGATGCTTTACCGGAAATCGAACCTGCTGGAGCGTGCCCTAAATCGGTGTAAATGGCCTCGACGATCCCTGAGAAATGCGAGAGATTTTTCGGCGGAGCAATTTGTCCCTCCAATCCTTGCGCGATGGACGACGAGCCCCCTTCTCCGGCCAGCGAATAGATCCAGTTCACCATCATGTGGACCTCATCCGCCGTGTGCTGGGCGTGCGGTAGCATGGGTAAAGGCCCCCACACATTGACCGATCCTTTGATCACGCGATCAACGGAAGCCTCTGCGGCTCCCGACTGATCCTTGTATTTTTTCGCGATGTCGATCAAGGCGGGGCCCACGAGTTTTTGCCCGACAGAGTGACAGTAAAAGCAGTCCGATTGCCTCATGCGAGTCAGTCCAGGATCGGCGTCGGTGTAGCGTCCGTCCTCGCCCGCCCAGGTCGCAGTCACGAGCGTACGAGGCGCGAACTCGGCCTCGCGTCCTGTGCTGTCACCGTCCTCAGCATCATGGATGGAAAGGCGAAAATCTACCGCCTTGCCCGGCTCGATGAAATCTCCGTCTTGTGGCGCGAGGAAATGAAGCTCTGGGGCCGTATTCCCGGCGATCACCGAGAAATTGGCTGTGCCGGTGCCGCCCCTGTCGTCCTTTGCAAACAAGGTGATCTGGGTGTCCCCTGGATCGGACAGTGTAATTTTGGCTTCAGGACCGGATGCGACGACTTTGTCTCCGATTTTCCACTCGTAGGTCAGGGGATCGCCTTCCCGATCCATTGATCCGGTAGAGGAAAGCGTGATTTCGAGGGGAACCGGGCCAGCATTGGGCGTGGCAGAGGCTCTCGCTATGGGCGAGAGATTTCCGCGCTGATAGCTCATGCGGACCAGCCGGGCATCGGGATTGACGCCCCAAGTCTCTCCGTAATCGAGAAAATACAGTGAACCGTCACGAGAGAAGAAGAAGTCGATGGGACGCTTGATCTGAAAACGCCCGCTGCCATCATCCTCGCCCTGGGCGACGCGAGCGGCCTCGGTGAAAGGCAAGATTTCTTTCAGATGACCCTTTTCATCGAGTCTCAGCCAGTGGATGAACGGTCTCTGCCAGTCGTAAAAGATCACCATGCCATCATAGTAAGCAGGGAGGCCGTCGCTTTTTTCGAATGCGGAATCGTAGTGGAAAGTCGGGCCTCCACAGGCCGTGCGTCCGCCGTGTTTCAAAATCGGAAATTCTGGCGAGTCGGCGCTGGGATAAAAGATCAGAGGTCTCTGGATCGCGGGCAGATCGATCTGACCTGTATTGTTGGGACTACGATTTTCCGGGTGAGCGGGATCATAGAATTTACCTGGGAGATTCGCGGTGAAATCCCAGTCCGAATATACCCGATTGCCACGCGAGTAGGGCCAGCCGAAATTACCCGGTTTTCGCACCTGATTTAATGTGTCAAAACCACGTGGACCGCGTTCCTCATTGTCCTTTCCTGCGTCGGGGCCGACATCTCCGACGTAGAGGTAGCCGGTCTTCGGATCGATCTGGAAGCGCCAAGGATTGCGAAAACCCATCGCGTAGATTTCTGGACGAGTCTCTGGCGTACCTTTCGGGAAGAGATTCCCTTCGGGGATGCTGTATCCACCCTCGGGAGTAGGGCGAATGCGCAGAACTTTTCCTCGAAGGTCGTTCGTATTGGCTGAGGATTTCTGGGCATCCCAAGGACCGCGATCAGGGCGCTCGTCGATGGGAGCGTAGCCTTCGGAGTCCTTGAAAGGGTTCGTGTTATCGCCGGTCGAGATATACAGACAGCCATCGGGGCCGAATCGGAGCGCTCCAGCATGGTGGCAGCATTGCTCACGCTGCTCTGGCCACCGAAGCAAATCCTTGCGTGTAAGAGGGTCAAGCTTCCCATCTAACAGGGTTACACGGCTAAGTATCTGCCCGTCATAGTCCACGGGCGAATGGAGAAAGTAAATCCAATGATTCTTTTCAAAATCGGGATCGAGCGCCATACCGAGCAAGCCATTTTCCTGAGCATTTGTCACTTGGAACTCGCCGATGACGGATACGAGTCGCGTCTGTGGGTCGATTACTTTTACCTTTCCCGCGATCTCGTGAAAGAAAATCCGTCCGTCGGGGGACTCCTGCATGGTCATCGGCTGAGGCAGATTCCCTGCCAGCACTTCAAAGTGAAAGCGAAAGTCTTCGGGAACCGATGGAGTCTGTGCGGAGAGGTGGGAAGAAAGGAGCAGTGCCAGTCCAAGATAGAGCTGTCTCATAGGGGCGCGTGGGAAAAGATGCGCTTCACTGTATTCAGTCTGTCTTGAGTGCGTCAATCATCTTCGTCACCTCAGTCACGGGAGCGAGACAGGAAAAATCGCGGCAGACATAAGCTGTCGCCTTTCCGTTGATCGGCTTCTGTGCTTCGGTGAAAGGAGCGAGTTTGGTGAGAATCGAAGCCGTATCGGAACCACGTAGCAGAACGCTCATGTGCGGTCGGAAGTCGCGACGCAGCGCCCTCAGCATCACTTGGGTATCAGACTGATTCCTTTCACCGGCGATCACGACCTCCTGCGCCGGGCCGAATACCAGATCGAGGGAGCACAGCGTCTCTGGATAGGCGAAAGGCTGTTCGGCGATCTCGCCGGAGAAAGCCCTGATCAGAGCATCGCAGCGCTTCGAGTAATCGGAATCGCCCGTCATGTGATAGAGTCGCGAGAGATTCGCGATACTCACGGAATTCCCGCTGGGGAGCGCTCCGCCGTAGAGCTTCTTGGCTCGTACGATCAGGGCTTCTGAGTCTTCGGCCACGGTGAAATAGCCACCGTTTTTCGCATCCCAAAAGAAGCGGTCCAGCGTCTTCTGAAAGATGATGGCCTGCTCCAGCCAGCGCGGGTTAAAATCCGTCTCATACAGGTCGAGCATCGCGGCGATCACGAAGGCGTAGTCTTCCAAGTGAGCTGTTAGTCCAGACTCGCCCTGACGATAGCGCTTCCACAGCCGACCATCGGGCTTGCTCAGATGCGAGAGGAGAAACTCGGCTGCACGAGTCGCCGCTGTTTCGTAAGCATCGTCGTCGAGCACCTGAGCAGCTTTCGCGAAAGCGGAGATCATCAGTCCGTTCCAATCGGTCAGGACTTTGTCGTCCTTCTGCGGATGAATCCGCAGCTCGCGATGCTGCCAGAGCTTTTTCTGTAGAGGCTCCAGTCGGGCACGCTCTGCCGTGTCGAGATCACTCGTCAGGTGGGGGATATTTAGTCCAGAACGATGACCGCTGGCCTCCTCATGATAGTTCCCCGCCTCGCTGATCTGAAAACGCTCTGCGAACCACTTTCCATCTTCTGTTCCGAGCACTGACAGAATTTCCGCCCGGCTCCAAGTATAGAATTTTCCTTCGACACCTTCACTGTCCGCATCTTCTGCCGAGTAAAATCCGCCTTCTTCCGCGGTCAAGTCGCGCAGCACATAGCTCAGCGTCTCCCGAGCATTGAGGGCATATACTTCCGCGCCCGTCACCTGATATGCTTCGAGACAAGCCTTTGCGTAAATCGCTTGATCATACAGCATTTTCTCAAAGTGCGGCACCAGCCACTCTCGATCCGTCGAATAACGGTGGATGCCATATCCGACGTGATCCCAAATCCCGCCGCGACGAATTTCTCCGAGCGTCTTTTCCACCATCGCCAAGGATTCAGCATCGCCGGTGCGCCGGTGATGGCGCAGCAGAAACTGTAGATTGGATGGCGTCGGAAACTTCGGACGCATCGAGAATCCGCCCTTTTCCTTGTCAAAACGAAGTCCCAATTGCTGACGAGCTTTCTCGAGAACTGTCGCATCGAGCGCTCCGCCCGGTGAATTACTCAGCATCTGATTCAGTTCAGACACGATCCCACGAGCCGATCTCTCAATTTCCTGTCGCCGATCTCCCCAAGCTTGATCCACCGCCTCCAGAATCTGTCGCAGCCCCGGACGACCAGCGCTCGAGTCTCTCGGGAAATAGGTGCCTGCGAAAAATGGATGTTGATCGGGGGTCAAGATCACGGTCATGGGCCATCCCCCGCTCCCTGTCATCGCCTCGGTCACCTTCATATACACCTCGTCGAGGTCCGGGCGCTCTTCGCGATCCACCTTGATCGCGATGAAGCGCTCATTGATCAGCTTCGCGGTCTCCTCATCCTCGAAAGACTCGTGTTCCATGACGTGGCACCAGTGGCAGGTCGCATAGCCGATGCTGAGAAATACGGGGCAATCTCGTTTTTTTGCCTCGGCAAAAGCCGCTTCTCCCCAGGGCCACCAGTCCACAGGATTGGCTGCATGCTGCAGGAGATAGGGACTTTTTTCAAAGATTAGTCGATTGTAGTGTGCCCCTCCGTCAGGCGGGAGTTTCGCGATCTCGTCAGGCGAGGGCAGAACAGGACGCCCGATGGAGTCAGTGGAAAGAGTCATGGCGGGGAGAAAAGGGAGAAGACAGAAAATCAGGCGCTGAATGATGGCCATAATTCAGGAGACGCAATGTTTGTCGATTGATTACAGATGAAACCTTCGTCTCATCGATCATGATCCACCTCTGAAAAATGCGTTGCACAGGGCGGGATCGGGGCTTGAGTTGGCACCATATCATGGGAAAGCGTGCTGTATTGCTCTTTGCGGGCCAGGGTGCCCAGACTGTCGGGATGGGGAAAGATCTCGCTGAGGAATTTTCCTCGGTGCGTGACCTGTTTGCCCGGGCCGATCATCAGTTGGGATTCGCCCTCACTGAAGCGATGTTTCAGGGACCTGCGTCGGAGCTGACGCGCACGTCCATCTGCCAGCCGGCGCTCTATGTTCACGGACTCGCCTGCCTCGAGTTACTCCACTCCCAAGTGCCAGATTTGGAAATCGTCGGGTGCGCTGGCCTTTCGCTCGGGGAGTTCACCGCTCACGCAGCTGCCGGAACGTTCACCTTTGAGACAGGACTCGATCTGGTCGCTCAGCGAGGGGCTTTCATGGAGGAGGCCACCGCTGCGACTCAGGGAGGAATGGCGGCGATGATCGGCGGTGAAGAAGCTGATGTCCAGAGTCTGGCAGAGGAATGCGATGTCGATGTAGCGAATTTCAACTGCCCCGGCCAGATCGTGCTCTCGGGAGCGAAGGAAAACATTGACCGTGCCGTGGAAGCCGCTCCAGCGCGAGGTGTGCGCATCGCCCAGCCACTCGATGTCGCGGGGGCTTACCATTCCCGTCTGATGATGCCCGCCCAAGTGAAACTGGCGGAAGTGCTGCGCCAGATTCCCCTCGAGACACCCCGCATTCCGGTGGTCTGTAATGTGGAAGGAGTGGAGGTCTCCGATGCCGATACGATTCGCCGCACTCTGGAGGCGCAAGTCAGTGGCTCCGTGCGATGGGAGCAGTGCGTACGCCATTTCCTCGGCAAAGGCGAGACCTTGTTTATCGAACTCGGCCCAGGTCGTGTGCTGGCAGGCATGATGCGTCGCATTGATCGCGGTGCCACAGCTCTGAGTTTTTCTGATCGCGAAAGTTTCGAAAAGACGCTGACGGCGCTATCGTAAGACGATCTTGTCAGAGTCGAGATTTTTCTGAACGAGTCGCATCTGGTGGCCAATGCCTCCTTTTCTGTCCGTATGTCCACTGTCTTTCGTGTATTTTCCTATCTCAGGCGCTATCCTCTGCTCGCTACGCTGCAGTTGGTCTGCGCGGTGCTGATGACGGTACTGGTGATCGTCTTTCCAGGGGTAACTCAGACCATTACCAGCGAAGTCATCCCGCAACGCGATTTCGGTCGTGTCCTCCCGCTCACCGCACTAGCTCTCGGGACCTTCTTTGCTACGAATCTATTCAATTCCCTGCGCATCATCCTGAACAATACTTTCGAGCAGCGCGTGATTTTCGACATTCGCTCCGATCTATATGAAAAAATTCAGCGACTGCCCATGCGGTGGTTTGACAATCAGCGCACCGGCGACGTCATGACGCGAGTGACGGAAGACGTGATGGCCATGGAGCGGGTGCTCATCGACGGGATCGAAATGGGAGTCGTCGCGGTTCTTCAGATTCTGGTGGTCGGAGGATATCTCTTCTATCTCGATCCAAAGCTGGCTCTCATCACCATGATTCCCATGCCCTTTCTTATTGGCGGAGCATGGGCCTATACGAAAATTTCTCCCCCTCGACACAAAAAAGTTCGTGCGGCGACTAGTGATCTGAACTCCCTATTGCACGACAACATCGACGGAATTTTTCAGATCAAAACCTTCACTCGTGAGAAGGAGGAGCACGAACGTTTCAATGAATCGAGTAACATCCTGAGAAAGGCGACGCTACACCTGATGAAGGGTTGGGCGGTTTATACCCCATCGATGGAGTTGGGGCGCAATCTCGGTTATGTGCTCGTCCTCGCCTTTGGTGCTTGGTCGGTGATGAATGCACCCGATCAGGACACGCTCCACGCGAAGACTGGTATTTTTGTCGCCTATTTAGTGGCACTGAGCCTCTTCTACGAGCCAATCTCTCGGCTGAACGGGCTGAACCACCTTATCCTAGGGGGACGAGCCGCCGCCCGGCGAGTTTTCGAAATCCTTGATGCAGAGGAGGAATCGAGTCTAGACGAGGGAGACTTCCTGCCTCAGCCCGTGAAGGGCCACGTCGTGCTCGATGAGGTATTCTTTTCCTACAGCAAAGACGGGCGGACTCTGAAAGGAGTCAGCATGGAAGCCCTCCCCGGACAAATGATCGCCTTAGTGGGACACACCGGAGCAGGGAAATCGACTGTGATCAATCTGCTGACACGCTTTTACGAGAGCGATTCGGGTACGATTTCCATTGATGGAGTGCCCATCAGCGGAGTCCGAAAGTCGTCGTTACGTGATGCGATGGGCTACGTGACGCAAGAAAGCTTCCTGTTCAATGGGTCCGTGAGAGAGAATCTAGCCCTCGCGAAGTCCGATGCGTCCGACCAAGAGATGTGGGCCGCCCTCACAGCCGCCAATGCCACCGCATTCGTCGAAGCTCTGCCGAATGGACTGGATACGAATGTCGGCGAGCGCGGGATTAAGCTTTCGGTCGGAGAGAAGCAGCGCATTTCCATCGCCCGGGTCATTTTAAAAAATCCTCCGATCCTCCTGCTCGACGAAGCGACAGCTAGCGTCGATACCGAAACGGAAAAGCTGATTCAGGGAGCGCTCGAGCGCCTGATGGTCAACCGAACGAGTTTCGTCATCGCCCACCGCCTCTCCACCGTGAGAAACGCTGATCGCATCTACGTCTTAGAGAATGGGAAGGTCATCGAAGAAGGTGACCACGATACTCTAATCATCCACGACGGAGCCTATGCCCAGCTCTGTCGTCAGAGTCTAATGGCCTGATCGTCTGACGGATTTCGAAAGGATCGTCGCCGAGAAGGAATCAGGTTAAACCGAGTGACTCGCAAGGAACCTATCCCGGCAGATTCCGATCACGCCGGACGGCTTCGGTTTGCACCGGCGCATCGACTACGAGTCCAACCTGTAGGGGCGAGAGCATCTCGCGATCTCAAAGAACGAGGAAGACACGGTCGAAGTCGCCCTGAAATTGACTAAGTGGCACTAGGTCGGCGATACCATAATCGACAAAGCCGCCGATGACGAGTTGCCCAAGGGCAAAAGGTAAAGAGCATGAGCTGTCCAAAGATTGCCCACGGAGAAAACCAATCTGATTTTCGCGAAGAAGTCACGATTCGCTCGAGTAAAACCACGAACTCCATTTTCTCCCGTTTCGCCCAGGCTTTCAGACGACGAGCAAGCCAGACTTCCTCTCCGGCATAAATTGCTTCGTCAAAACCACCCACTGCATCGAAAGCATCGTGCCGCACAAAAAAGAAACTACCCGCCGCCAGACGTCGGAAGCGAGAGACTGCATCCCAGAATCGAACAATCGCCGCCACGATTAAGCTCACTTCACGATCCATCATCAATCGCGCCCCACCGCCCACGATTCGCCCGGATGCAAGAGCAGACAGCGCATCCCGGAGCAGAGTCGGCGTCAGCAGAGTATCGGCATCCAGAAAGATGATCCATCGTGCATCAGTGGCCGCCGCACCCGTATTACGAGCGCGGGCGATCTGATGATGCTCTTCAAATACGACGCGATCCGCGCCTCCTTCACGGGCAAATTCCGCCGTGCGATCCGCTGATGCATTATCGACGACGATCAGCTCACCACGCCCGAATGCATCTCCAAGCGATCCCATGGCCTCGCGTGCGACCTTCAGCGTCCCTGGCAGAAAGGCTTCTTCGTTGTAGGCAGGAATGATGACGGCATAGTCGGACATGATCGATCAACTCGATCACTTTACCTCTCCCTCACGAAAAGGCCACTCTGGAACTCCAGGCTGATCGACGGGGCGAATCGCTTTCCCGAATCCGAAATCGGCGGGCTTCAAGTTGCGCCCCGACCAGAAAGTCGGATCCTTGGCGAATCCATAAAAGCTCGGCACAAAGGGATCGACCAGACGAACATCCGCCTTTTCCGGCACCTCAGCTCCTACCAAGTAGATCGCCGCATTGATGATCAAACGTCGCAAATCCTCACTGACCAGATCAATCGCTGCGCCTGTGGTGGTGCAAAAAGAGCGACCCGACTTCGCACCGTCAGGGGATGTGTATTCGTGCAACCAAGCGGTGGGTTGCAGCGGCTGCTGATTTTTGTCTCCGCTCACTGGACCCGATGAAGGATCGAGCGATTCCGTCACCTGCCCCCGAACGAGCACCGTATCCTGTGCGGTCAGATCTTTCACCGTATAAACATCCGTAGGACCGAAGATGTTCTTCACTCCGCGCAAAATCGGATGAGTGGCATTCGCCTCTTCGATCACCCCTCGCGTGCCTTCCTTCTTGTGCGCCCCGTGATGAGAAACCCAAGTTTCGCCGAGAATCTTCATTCCGAAGCCTCCATTCTTCCAGTCGCCATAGGTCCATTCTCCGGCTTTCATGTCATCTCCTGCGAAGGCGTGAGTCGCCGTGCGAATCCCGATCACAGGCTTTCCGGCATTCAGAAATTCCGTAATCGGAGCGATTTGTTCGGGAGGGAGATCACGGAATCGAGTGAAGATGACCAGCAAATCCGCATCCGCCAGAGCCGTCATGCCGGGAATGTTTTTCAGGTAATTCGGATTGATGAAGCCACCCTCGGGGTCGATGGAAAACAAGACAGTCGAATCGAATCCATGTCGGCGACTGAGAATCTTCGCTAGAGTCGGCAGAGCTTCTTCGCTGCGGTATTCCTCATCACCAGCCACAAAAACGATTTTCTTTCCCTTCCCAACACCCTCCCCACCTGAGAATGTAAGTAGCTCTGGCTCGGATGAATACAGAGCAGAGGCACAGGCGAGAGCGAACGAAGCAACAACGAGACTGAAATTACGAATCTTCATGACATCCACCGAGATTCTGCACTCTTTCCGAATCCTTCGCCATCACGGATTCATGGCGATTGAACTTTTCGGAGGACTTCACTCATCTCTGTTTCTCGCTCACTCTCGACACAACTCTAAGCATTTTCAGATTGAGCCATCTTCGGAACTCGATAGAGACCGAGGGTCTGGAGGCATGCGGCGATGATGCCTTCTCGTCGATTGCGATAGGGGCGAGAAGGACGGAGAGTAGGCCATCCCCGCTCCTGTCCGACAGCAGCGAGTCGCGGACTCGGGTGCACCATGACTGGATGCTCTGCGAGCTGCAATAAGGGAAGATCGGCTGAACTATCTGAATAAGCCCAGGAATCTGGCAGCGGTTCTGTAGACTCAGGAATGATTCCTCGCTTTCGCATCGCGATGAGCTTTTCCTCCTCTTTATTATTTGGACCGATGATCACGGGTAGCCAAGGTTGACGTGAAAACATCTCGACTTTCGTTCCGATGACGTAGTCAAATCCCAGATGCTTGCCGATGGCGTGGAGATAAAGCTCGGGACTCGCACTATTGAGCACCAATATGCGTCCTTCGCTCCGGTGACGGGCGATTTCCTCTAGTAGCTCCGAATGTAACGCGGCGGTGAAGTCGGTCTTCACGAACTCCTCGACGTAGGCTTCTAGGGTTTCGCGTCGCATTCCGATCAGATAGCCGAGATACAGGCGTTTCATGGTGCGAAGACTGAGAATTTTCGCTCCCGCCCAAGGGAGACAGGGCAGAAACCAAAGAAGCCAAATCCGTCTCCACCCTTCTCGTCGCAATACGAAATTACAGAACAAAGCCTGCGTGTCATGAGGCAGAAGCGTGTGATCGAGGTCGAAAAATGCGTATGACTGGGACATGGAGCGTTAGCTGATTACTGCATCGTCTCAGGAGTTATGATCAAGTCACTCCGTCGCGATAAAAATGAATTCAAAGAGAAAATGTCACTTGAGAACATTGATGCTTTAAGTTCCTTAATAAAGAACGAAGGTCGATTTTACAATTCGAACCATCTTACAGTTTATCCTCTTTCCATGAAACCGGCATATAAACTCTTCCAGCAAATGAAGCCGGAAACGGCACTCGCGATCGTCCAGTATCTTCGAGACGAGCAACGCGAGGTCTACAAGGCGACGATCCGTTCTATCGCAACGAATCGTAAACTGCGTCCCATCATTATTCAGCGAAAGCCGGCGAGCGATCAGATCGACTGGATCCTCAAAAATGTGCGGATGCGGGGTTCAGCGGAAGTTGCCACTCAGATGCTACAATTGTGGCTACTCAAGGCGCACACCTCACTGCTCAATCGCTTCCTCGACGGGCTCGGAGTCGAGCACGATGAAACTGGTGCTGCAGAGGATCTGCCAGATACGCTCGATCCAGAGAAGCTAGAAAAGACGGTCAAGGAACTGCTCGGCGACACAGATCCAGAGGTTGTGCGCATTTATCTGCATATCTTCCAGGGGCAGAAGTCGGGCGGATGGTCGGAGCTGACTGATCTAATAGAGAAGACGCCAGAACTTCAGTTTGCGGCGGAAGCGGAAGCTGAACCAGCCTAAATCGAACCAGTTCTCCCCCCCCTTCCGATGAAAAGCGCCTACGAACGAGCAATGGAGAGATTCGGGCAAACCGAACCCCCACGGAAGCTCACAGACGAGCAACGTGCCGAGTTGGCGACGATCACGGAAAAATTCAAAGCAAAGATTGCCGAAAGGGAAATTTTTCTCAACGGACTGATGACGAAGGCGATTCAAGAAGGGCGATACGGCGAATTCGAGGAACTCAAGGTCCAGTTAGTTCGTGAAAAAGCGGGCTTGGAAGCCGATTGCGAAGCAGAAAAGGAGAAAATCTGGCAGAGCAAGGCGTGATTCTCCACGGTGGGATGTCCCGAACAACGGCGAGAAGGTCCTTCTCGCTTTCAGGCACGATGAAGCGGATGCCTACGCGGAGCACCTAGAGATCTGATTCCTCCTTGCCTTGGAACCTATTGCTAATCACAGCCGCGACATCCAATGATTTCCTCCAGTGCGAGAAGCAAATTCGGGAATTTCGTGATTGATTAACGCGAGTAATCCTGATCAATTACACGCACTTTAGATGAAGACTCCAGCGCTCATCTTCCTTTGCCTCTCTCTATTTTCGCTGCATTCGCTCGATTCCGCCGAGCCTTCTTCGGAATCGAGTCAAAACTGGAAAGGGAGCCGCTGCGAAGTTTTGCCTCTTCCGTCGCATCAGACTGTCTTTCTCTGCGATGGAGTTGAAACACTGCGCTGGCATCACGATCCCGCCGAACCACGACCATTTTTCTTCCCTTTTATGGGTCCCTCTGGCACGTCTCTCACTCGAATGGGGCATCCAGGCGCTCCCGATCACGATCATCACGATTCCATCTGGTTCGCCCACAACAAGGTCGATGGGGTGAACTTTTGGGCGAACGACACGGGAGCAAGGATTCGTCAGAAACAGTGGTTCGCCTATGAGGATGGCGACCAGGAAAGCCGAATGGCCGTCGAACTCG
This sequence comes from Verrucomicrobiota bacterium, assembly GCA_963205275.1. Taxonomy (GTDB): domain Bacteria; phylum Verrucomicrobiota; class Verrucomicrobiia; order Verrucomicrobiales; family DEV007; genus Arctic95D-9. Next base: position 85,476 of record CAUJIH010000047.1, read on the forward strand.
GCTGGTTCGACGAAAAAGAGACGGAACTCATGACTCAGGAACTCATCGTCGCCGCGATTCCGGGAGAAAATGGCGAACAGTTTCTGGAAATCCAGACCACCCTCCGAGCAGCGAGCGGACGCGAGTCGGTCACTCTGGAGCGCACCAACTTTGGCCTCCTAGCCGTCCGCGTAACGAAGTCGATCAGCCATCGATTCGGCGGGGGAGAACTCGTGAACAGCGAGGGCCTGATCGGAGAAAAGGCCATCTTTGGACAAAAGGCGCGTTGGATGGATTACTCCGGCCCTGTGTGGGCGGGGACAGGTGCGGAGCGACGGCTCGTGACTGAAGGAATCACGTATTTCGATCATCCGGGAAATTCCAGCTACCCTTCCGCCTGGCATGTGCGAGAGGACGGCTGGATGTGCTCGTCGCCTTGTTTCGAAAAAGACCTCATTATCAAGAAGGATGAATTTCTGCAGTTTCGCTGGCTTCTCCATGCCCATGCAGGCGGGATCAACCCCGAACGCGCCAACTCCCTGTCCGCCGACTTTGCAAAACGCCCTCAGTTTCTACTCAAAAAGAATCCATCCTCCGGAGTACGATTCACCGTATCTCGCGAACCCTGAAAAGGTTGTACCGAGAAACATCGATATTCCCGCCGTACCCAATTCCAGAAAAACCAGCGAAATTCCATCGTAAGCGCAAAAGAGCGACACAAAAAACTCCCCTCAAAGGTACGTTTCCGAGTTTGAAAGAAGCATTCATCTGCGATACTCTCCCGCGATGAAATTCACCCTGTCCTTCCTCGCTGCGGCGCTCCTCCTCACTTCAGTTTCCTTCCTCTCTGCCGAGGAGACGATCGAAGTGAGTGAATTTACCTTTCGTTATGACAAACCTTGGCTGCGTCAGCAGACCAGTAGTCCGATGCGAGCCGGTCAGTTTCTTTACGAGTTCGAAGACAAGAATCAGGCGGGCGTGGAACTCGTCCTCTTTTTCTTTGGCCCCACGGGTGGTGGTGGAGTTCAAGCCAATATTGATCGTTGGATGACACAATTCGTGGGATCGCCTGAATCGAAAATCGAGGAGAAGGAGTTCAAAGGAAGAAAAGTGATTTTCGTGACTCTGAAAGGCACCTATCAAGACACGATGGGCGCTGCTCGTTTCTCGGGTCCCCAGGAACCCAAGGAAAATTACACGATGCTCGCCGCAATCCTTACCAGTGAAAAAGGTGACGTCTTTCTCAAGCTCGTCGGCCCCAATGCCTCAATCGACGCAGCGAAGGCGGACTTCTTCAAGTTTGCCACCAGTCCTTTCGCACAGTAAGCGAAAGGAAATCTGAGTCTTATGAAAAAAGTTGGCCTGAGCGCGGTCGCTCTCGGTCTTCTTCTGGCGGTCTACGTTCAGGCTTTCGAGCTCAATGGAGGGATTTCTGTCTTCTCCGTGCTGCTGTTACTGGGGACTTGCCTACCCTATCTAGTGAGTGGCCTCCTCCTGTTCCGCATCCACCAAAGCCTGATCCCCACCTGCGGAGCGATCCTGCCTTTGTTCATGGACGTGCTCACCTTTGACTCGGTATTTCTACACCCGAACTCATCCACTGCGGCCATTAATTTAGTCATCATGCCCTTTTGGAATCTGCTTTTATTCCTGCCGATGGGGCTCCTGATCGGGTGGACTCTCTCAAGACTTCCCTTCTTTAGAAAGTAGAGTGACTCCTCGGAAACTACGGCCGTGCAAGCTTGGCAGCCATTCGCACTGCCTCGAAAAGGCTGCTGCCTCTGGCCTTTCCCTGCCAGGCGATATCGCACGCTGTTCCGTGATCTACACTGGTCCGGATCATCGGTAGCCCTAGAGTCGTGTTGACAGCGGTATCAAACGCCAGAGCCTTCAGAGGAATATGCCCCTGATCATGGTACATGCAGATGAAGGCGTCCACGGCTCTACGCTTTTCCGGAACAAAAGCGGTATCTGGCGGAATCGGGCCTTCAATGATCAGTCCAGCCTCGCGAGCGGCGGCAACTGCCGGAGCGATGAGTCTCTCTTCTTCAAAATTTCCGAATAGACCATGCTCTCCCGCGTGCGGATTGAGTCCCAGTACGCAGAGTTTCGGCTCTGTGCCACGAATCCGACGCATCGCATCAGCGGTGAGTTCTATCACTTCCAGAATACGCTCTTTGGTGAGTAGATTCGGGACCTCGTGGTATCCGACGTGGACAGTGACGAAACTAGCTCGCACTTCGTCACTGTATTGCAGCATACAGGACCGTGCGGCACCCGACATTTCGGTAAAAATCTCCGTATGCCCCGGATACAGGACTCCTGATGCATGTAGTGCCTCCTTGTTCAACGGGGCCGTGGCCACAGCCGCCACAGATCCCGATAGTGCGTGCTGGATCGATGCTGTAATGTAGCGAAACGCAGCAGCTCCCGTGCGAGCTGTTGGTAATCCTGGCACGAAATCCGTGTCATCGAAGCCTTTTAAATCCAGCACGGTAGGCTCGGATAGTGAGGCTCGTTCACCCTCCCAGTCCTCCTCAGCGATTACGCGGTGCGGAGGAAGCCATCCCGACTTCTCGGAACACGCCCTTAGAATCTCAGCATCACCGAAGATTACTGGGATCGCAAACTCTCGAACTTCAGGGTTTTCCAAGAGTTGAAGGCAGACTTCAGGTCCGACTCCCGCAGGATCTCCCATCGTCACGGCAATGATCGGCAACGGCATGATCATCAGAAAAGCACAACCAATCGAATGAGTAATATCTCATTCGAACGATTGACGAAACAGATCCGAGCGTTATCGCTTCCGGAGAAGCTAATCAATGGCCGCAACCGCAGCCACCTCCGCAACAACCGCCGGAGGAAAGCTCGTCGATTTCCGGAACTCGTCCCAGTTCCAGTGACTTTTTCACCATCTTGGTCACGAGTGATGCAATCGAGTTGAGTGAGGCTTCGGCATCGAGAAAATCGGCCGTCACAGCGTTCTCACGAAGAGAAGCGTGTGCAGCCTCATATCCGTCGATGTCCTCCTGCGTAAGTTTCCCGGCGCTCTGCTTGTAATGAAGGGACTCGCCGAGATCTGTAAAGCTGCGGTAGGCATTTTGCGCACTCGGATTTTCAAAAAATGTTTCGATCTTGGACGCGCTGTCGCGATATTCGTCAGATTCGAGAATAAAGGAGCAAAGCTCACGCGCTTTATCGAGAGTGGTGGGATTGATAGTGGAAGCTTCCATGATGAATAAAGATGCAATTGGTTTCCAGTAGAGACAAGCGAGGAATCGAAAACCTTACAGGGTTCTTGAATTTCGTTTTGTTTACTGACGTTCAGGCCTCGATCAAGCCATCCGTCAGCGAAGTCGTCAATTGGCCTGTGGATTGCTCACCGCGTCGGCGGGCTTTACGACAGCCGGAGCGATTGGCTGAGCAGCCTCAGAGATATTCACCGGCTTTCCAGTCTTGTTGACTGCGATCAGATCCTGAAGAATTCTCAGCGTCTCTCGGACATAGGGATCCAGCTTATGGGGATATTCGAGTGCCTTGTCTGCCTCATCCTCATCCTCGTGCTTTCCACGAGACATGCCGCTCAGTTGCTCCTCGGACAAATCCTCTCGGAGCACTAGCTTTTCGGCTAAGACATTATCCTGCGTCAGCTTATAGACGGTGAACAAGCCCTTTTCGGCAACGCGGACGGATGCGAAGTATTCTGTCTGATCCTTCTTTCGAGCTTCGTTTTCCTGCTCGGCCTTTGCATTATCCGCATTCCGCTCGGCGAGATTCAGAGAGATCGTATTTTTCTTCAAGCGCTCTTTCTCCTCATTGATGTCCTGGAGGATGTACTTGAAATCTCGTCCATGATTCACTCGCTGATCTGAGGCGGCTCGTAGGGTTTCGTAATCGATGGGGCGATCAAAGAACGGAGCGTAACGGCTCGGCTCAATCGGATCCACTAAGAGTGCATTCGGCAGATAGGCCTCACCCACTTCCGCCACATCGAGCATGGAAGGAACGTGAATTTCAGGTACGACTCCATGCCTCTGGGTTGAGTGACCGTTGATCCTGTAAAAGGTCTGGATCGTCAGCTTAAGGGCACCCTCCTGCTCATTCGGACTGGACAGGAAGGGCAGAGAGAGTTTCTTAGCCATCACCGGACGCAATTGCTGAACTGTCCCTTTTCCAAAGGTCGATTCATCCCCTACGGTGACGGATCGCCCGTAGTCCTGAAGAGCAGCGGCGAAAATTTCAGAAGCCGACGCACTCGCCTTATTAATCAGGACGATCAGAGGCCCCCCATAAACAGCCTCCCCATTTCGAGAGAATTTTTGATCGCGATTTCCCCGCCAATCAATAGACTGCACGACTGGCCCCTTACGAATAAAGAGGCCTGTCATATTGATCGCCTCCTCGAGCGAGCCTCCTCCGTTATCACGTAAGTCGATTACCAGTCCGTTAATTCCTTCGATGGTCAAGCGCACCAGCAGACGCCGGACATCTGCTGTCGTGCTGGTTTGCCCGCCATCCATATCTGCGTAAAAAGAGGGCAGAGTGATCCAGCCCAGTTTCTGTTCCGCTCCAGAAGAGTCTTTCGTAATGATGAGATCAGCAGTCGCCAGACTGTCTTTTAGATCAATCTTATCGCGCTTGATTTCAACCAGCTTGATTTCACCAGGCTTGCCCATCGGGACGAGCTTCAGTTTCACGATCGTCCCGATCTCTCCTCGGATCAGATCGACGATATCGGAGAGCTTCATTTCCACTACATCGACGAACTCTCCGTCGGACCCTTGAGCCACACCGATCACGCGATCTTTTACGTCGAGCTTGCCACCTTTCGCAGCTGGCCCCCCGACGACCAGTCCTTCAATTGTCGCTCCACCTTCGCTTTCGTCCTTTTGTAGCATCGCTCCGATTCCAGTGAGGGATTTATTCATCCCGATTTTGAAGTTATCGTACTGCTGCTGTGGGAAGTACTCTGAGTGTGGATCGTACGCTCCGGCGATCGCTTTAATAAACAGCGAACCCACGTCCTCTGTCGTATTCTCTTTAACGCGCTTCAGAATACGATCATAGCGATCCGACACTTTTTGATAGATCGACTTCTTCGACTCTGAGGTTTCCTTCTCCGGCGTTGGCTCTTTTCCTGCCTTTTTCGCTTTTTCTGCTTCTTCTGCTGCCTTTTTCGCCAAGGCTTCAAGCAATAGTTTTTCTCGAATCAGATCACCTTCCACTAGGTTGTGCCAAAGCTGGTCGTGTTCGGTTCCGGCGGCCGCCCAAGGAGAAGTCTTACGGGAAATCTCAACGGTTTGATTTGAATCGTAATTGAAAGAGTCTGGGACCGCGAGCTTCTTTGCCAACTCCACCCGGTCACGGACGCGCTCTTCATAGACGGAAAAAATATCGAAGGCGGCGGGAATCCCACCTTTGCGAACCTGATCGTCGATCATGTGAAGATATTTTTCTCGGAAACCATCTACGTCTTCCTTAGTGAAGTAAACACGACTGAAATCCAAGAACTCCAGATAGCCTTGGAGCGTACGCTCGGACATCTTGTCGTCGAAGCGCTGGCGCAGGAAGTGCTCATCCTCCAGCATCGTAACGATCCGCAGAGCTAGGTCGCCATACTGCGTCTCTGACTGAGCCTGAACGCTCGGAATCCGAAAAGTAGCGGCGATAACCAAGAGGGCGGGAAACAGCAGCGGCCGGAGGATTTTCATCAACGGTGGGATCAAGGAAATCTGCATAATACGGAATAGTGTGTCGTATGTCTGTTACCGACTTCTGCCAAAGACGACGGTATGAGGGGATAAATTACACGGATTCCCGGATTGCGAAATCCTTTTGTCAGGCGCAAGAAGGGAAGGAGATGAAAAAGAGATATGAATCACTTTTTCTTCTTTTTTGCCGGTGGCTTAGGCAGTCCTTTCCCCGAGAGCGCGACCTTCACCGTAGGAGCAGTGCTTCGCACTTCGAGCACCGCCCTCCTGATGCCTTTCTTCTTCGGACGGAAAGTCACCCGAGTGTATTCGTGTAGATTGCATTCCGAATCGCCTCCGACGGTGAAGCGAAGCCTTGAGATTCAGGCGAAGTCTGACGAAAAATCGCTGTATTAGCAGAATTTTTTTTCTGAAGCTTCGTTCACTAAGAAACATCGGGGTTAAAGGCTGTTACTTTCGATGATTCCTAACGAACTTCTCGCACTCGTCCTCGGATCTCTGCGATGCTTCGACACCCAGCTAGGAGCATCGTCACCTCTATCTCGTGCAGAAGAATCCGCATGACATGAGCCACCCCAAGTGCACCTGCCACGGATAATCCCCAGAGCGCCGGACGTCCGACCATCACAGCATCCGCCCCGAGCGCTAGAGCGATGAAAACATCCGTGCCTCGACGGATTCCCCCGTCCATAATGACTCCCGCTCGCCCTGCCACCGCGGCTACGATCTCCGGCAGAACATTGAGAGGAGTCGGCAAATCATCGATTGTTCGCCCCCCATGATTTGACACGATGATCCCATTCGCTCCTGAGTCCAGTGCTCTCCGAGCATCCTCACGAGTCAGGACTCCTTTGAGCCAAAGCGGCATTGAGGTAATTCCGCGCAGCCATTCGATATCCTCCCAGCTCGGTAGTTCTGCGAGGTAACGAGGGTCGAGCGCTGACTCGACATTCGGCCAATCAGGTTCGCCAATCATGTTTGGAGCACCGATTTCCTGGGGAAAAGAAAAACCGGCTCGATCCTGTCGATTGCGAATGCCACTGATCGGAGCATCCACTGTCACCACCAGCCCATCGCATCCCGCTGCCTCCAAACGACGCACTAGCTTTTCCATAAAGTTACGGTCCTTCCTCACATAAAGCTGGAACCACAAAGGAGCCTCTGGTTCACGAGGAATTTCCTCCACAGCGACACTGGCGCGGCAGCTCAGGACTACTCCAGCTCCCATCACCCCAGCTCCAGCCACAGTCGCCCGCTCTCCCTCTTCATGAAACAGGCGATGCGCGGCCATAGGGGCGATTAGAACGGGGTGTAATAGCCTCTGTCCAGCGACATTGGTCGAAACCTCCGCCCCGGTCATGTCAGTCAGAACACGAGGCACGATTTCCCAGTGACGATACGACTCGACATTTTTTCGTAATCCACATTCATCCATCGCCCCTCCCGATAGATAAGCCCAGCGATCAGGCTGGAGAAAATTCGGGGCGAGACGTTCATAATCCGCCAGAGAGACGAGGTCAGACGGAATTTGAGACAAAGGCTTCATGAGGGGATACCGGATTCTTCCATGCGCTCCCTTGTATCGCGGAAGCAGGAACCAAGCGCAATCGCTTTCACGAGAAAAAGAGAGGATGGATTCCACTTCTTGTGGGATCAAATCAGAACAAGGTCGCGTTAAAAGTCTGGAATCCCGGAACTTTTAACTTGCCTCATCTTCATAGCCTCGCTAGTCTGACCTCGACAGTCTACGGGGCGTTATGGAATCTGGTGAAAATCCTGAACAGTCGCGCTGCGGTAACCAATTGCGAACCTCACGATGCCAATCGTCACTTCTGTGGCGGTGAAGGCGGGGCGAGCCAGAGTTGGAAGTCCGAATACTTGCGTTCCCGCATCCTTGTCATGGATGGCTGTGGGTCATTAGACCTAGAGCGATCTGACAGTTCTTCGCGAAAAAGAATCCACTAGAGATCGTCATGTGCATGAAGCACGGACTCCCCCTCGTGTGTTCGTAACCAACATGCACAATCAATGACATCGTCAAATTCAGTGACTTCAGACGAAGCTCTCGGACACCTCTTCCCGACAGTCTTCCGAGGCTCAGGCATGCCATTCTTTCGTCTCGCGTTCACTCAGACGAATTCGAGTTCCACGATTTTTGTCCCCTTACGACACTCCCGGAAGAAGTGAGACCAAACACCACCTCACTACACCCCTCTTTCATTCTTCGATTTCACCACTCAACTCATGAATGCCACGAACAATTTAAGCTCACAAATCCGGGAAATTCTCTCGGACATACCCGTCGCCAATCTAGCCACCGTTAACAAACAGGGAACACCTTGGGCCTCCGTGCTCCATTTCGCCTTTGACGAAGAATATGTGTACTGGTTCTCCGCAGAGGATGCCCAGCACTCTCGAAATATCGAGCGCGATCCCAAAGTCAGCCTAAACGTGTGGATTCGCGGTGATGATCTGCAGGGAGTCTATCTTCAGAGCAAGGCCGAGCTATTAACCGACAGGAGCGCCGCCATCGAAGCTTATCAGGAGAAATTCCACTCCTTTCCCGCGAACTTCGCTGCGCATAAGGCCTATCGCGCCTCGATCGGGAATATCGATCTCACAAAGACGCGGAACGGCCTATTCTATCTCGATATCGATGCCCCACCGCCTCTATCGAATCTGGAACTCAAGGTGAAAAAGCGGGATGGCGAGGAAGTTTCATTCGACCAGCAAAAGATCACGAATGCGATTCTGAAAGCCATGCAAGAAGTCTCGCACGGTGATCCCTTCGACGCGGCGATGATCTCGGGAAAGGTGGTGATGCTGATTGATAATCGAAAGGCTAAACACGGAAGCGCCCCCTACACGCCCGAGGTAGAGGAAATTCAGGACATCGTCGAAGAGGTGTTGATGACCAGCAATTTCACGGACGTGGCGAAAGCTTACATCCTGTATCGCGATCACCGAATGCAGATGCGCAAACGCGATATTTTCAAAAAGCGTGTCAATCTGAAACCCTACGAATATCCAGAGCTTATCGAATACAAGGAAGCGATTCGCAGCTCCTATTGGGTGCATCACGAATTCAACTACACCAGCGATGTGCATGACTTCAAAGTGAACACGACGGATGTCGAAAGAAGTGCGATGAAAAACGCGATGTTGGCGATCGCTCAAATCGAAGTCAGCGTCAAAACCTTCTGGGGCGATCTGTTCAAACGACTGCCGAAACCAGAAATCGGAGCTGTCGGTTTCACCTTCGCCGAGAGTGAAGTCCGGCACAGCGATGCCTATTCCCATCTGCTGGAAATTCTCGGGCTGAATCGCGGATTTGAAGGAGTCATCGATGTCCCCGCCATCCGGAATCGAATCCGCTATCTCACGCTGCATTCAGATTTCGCAGGAAACGTGGACAATCGGGAATACACCAAGGCGATTCTCTTGTTTTCCCTGTTCATTGAACACGTGTCGCTGTTTTCCCAATTCCTGATCATCATGTCTTTCAATAAATTTAGAAATACATTCAAAGGAATCTCCAACGCGATTGAGGCGACTTCCAAGGAAGAGCAAATTCACGGTCTTTTCGGAATCGATCTCATCAATCTGATTCGAAAGGAGAATCCGGATTGGTTTGACGAGGACTTGAAACAAGAAGTCTTTGAAGCCTGCCGACTGGCCTGCGAGAGCGAGGAAAAGGTGCTCGACTGGATTTTCGAAGCTGGGGAACTGGACTTTCTACCCAAATCAGTCGTTCTAGAGTTCGTAAAAAATCGTCTAAACCAATCGCTAGAGCGCATCGGATATGAGGCCATTCTGCCGACGGATGCAGAACAAATCGCGAAAACGGAATGGTTTGACGACGAGGTGATCGGAACCAAGCACGGCGACTTTTTTGTCAAGCGCTCCACCAATTACAACAAGCGATCAAAGAGCATCACGGCTGACGATCTATTTTAAGCAAAGCAGCGACCCAACTTTTGATCAGTCTGTGGTGCCCATGACTCATCCGGATCACATCACTGATCACACGACTTTTACCCATCCATGAACACTCGACCCGACACGAAAGTTACGTGGCTGACGGATCTCAGCCGACAATTCATGAATCGTGGCTATGTCCTCCCTGGCGTGGAGCCGGAGGATCGCCTCTGGGAGATCTGCCAAATCGCCGAGAATCATCTAAAAATCGAGGGCTTTGCCTCCCAGTTCTACGATTATGCCGCCAAAGGATACTATTCCTTGTCTACGCCGATCTGGGCCAATTTTGGCTTGGGACGCGGACTGCCGATCAGTTGCTTTTCGGTGGACATCGGCGACAGCATGTCGCAGATCCTCGCAGCCCAGGCAGAAGTAGGAATGATGAGCAAGTTCGGTGGAGGCACCGGCGGATACTTCGGTCATCTGCGCGGTCGTGGCTCCCTGATTACGAATAACGGGACCTCATCAGGAGCCGTTCACTTCATGCAGCTCTTCGAGGGCCTGCTCAACGTAGTTAGCCAGGGAAATACCCGTCGGGGATCCTTCGCCGCATATCTGCCCATCACCCATCCGGATATCGAGGAGTTTCTAGAGATCGGGACCGAAGGAAATCCCATCCAGATCATGACCACGGCTGTCACCGTGCCGGATCAGTTCATGAAGGAGATGATCGAAGGCGACAGGGGAAAGCGCGAAATCTGGTCACGAGTTCTGCAACGAAGGAGCGAAATGGGCTATCCCTATGTGTTCTTCGAAGACACGGCGAATCGCGATACGGTGGATGTCTACAAGGACAAAGGACTAAAAATTCGACACAGCAATCTGTGTAGTGAGATTTTCCTGCCGACGAACGATGAATGGTCCTTCGTATGTGATCTTTCCTCGATGAATCTCCTCTATTATGACGAGTGGAAGAACACGAGAGCAGTCGAGCTGATGGTGTATTTTCTCGACGCAGTCATGTCCGATTTTATCGCTAAGTTGGAAGCGATGCGCGACAGCAGCGACATCACGCAACGGCAGGGATTCTCCTTCATGAAACGGGCCTACGACTTCGCCGTGAGCAATCGTGCTCTGGGACTGGGGGCCTTCGGGTGGCACTCGTATCTCCAGTCAAAGATGCTTCCCTTCGCCAGCCGAGAGGCCGCACGTCTGAATGTCCAAGCGTTCAAGACGATTCAGACTCAGGCTCTAGAGGCATCAAAAGACCTCGCCCAGCGTTTCGGAGAACCGGAGATTCTGAAAGGATACGGGCGGCGGAATACCACTCTCACAGCCGTCGCTCCCACCACCTCCTCTGCCTTTATTATCGGACAGGCGTCTCAGAGTATCGAGCCGATCTGGTCTAACTGCTACGTGAAAGACCTGGCAAAGGCGAAGGTCAGTATCCGCAATCTAAAATTGCAGGAAGTTCTGAATTCCTACGGCCGTGATACTCCGAGTGTGTGGAATTCGATACGGGATCACGATGGGAGCGTCCAGCACCTAGATTTCCTCAGTGAGAACGAGCGCGAAGTGTTCAAAACCTTTTCAGAGATCGATCCTGCCGCGATCATCGAGCAGGCAGGTGCTCGCCAGGCATTCATCGACCAGGGACAGTCGCTCAATCTGATGATCAACCCACAGACGAAGGCACGTCACATTAACGCCCTGATCATCTACGCCTGGCAGCTCGGAGTGAAGTCGCTCTACTACCAGCACAGCACGAATGCGGCACAGGATTTCAGTCGGTCGAAGATGTGCGTGGGAGCCTGCGAAGCATAGATTCGGAGTTCTACAGAGGTGATTTCACCTCAAAGCATCGAGTCCCTCGAAATTTTCCTCGTTTTTCGTTGCCTCTTTTCGAAGAAATTTGGCAAGATAGGAAAAGAATCCCGTGAGGGAAACGAGTCGAAATGAGGGATCTGCTCAAAGCCTTCCCCCGAGTGATGGGAATCGTCAATATTAATGACGACTCCTTTTCTGGTGATGGGACGCTGGATGTGCAATCTGCCTTGGCAAGCGCCCGGCGGATGATCACCGCCGGAGCAGATCTGATCGACGTCGGGGCTGAGAGCGCCCGCACCAATCGCTCTGCCATCGGGGTCCGGGAGGAGATCGCCCGACTTCTGCCTTTTCTCGACAGTTTCGGCACTCTGTGCGAGGAGTTGCGTCCGAGGGATTCCCTCCAGATCTGGCCTCCTCTGCTGTCCGTCAATACCTGGCGTCCAGAAGTAGCAGAAGCGGTGCTACGAACCGGGCAGGTGCATCTGCTCAACGACATCGGTGGCTTAGTGGACGACGCCAACGCTCGTCTGTGCTTTGAATACGGAGCCTCCCTCTTGCTCATGCACACGGTCGGGCAGCCGAAGGAAGCTCATACACATCAGCGATACTCGGACATCTGGAGTGAGTTGGAGGCCTTTTTCGATGATCGAATCCGCCGTGCCCGCCGAGCTGGCTTGGGAGAGAACAGTCTCATCCTTGATCCCGGCATCGACTTCGCCAAACAGTGCGATGACAATCTCGCGATCTATCGTGATCTCGAACGTCTGCAGCACTACGGGCTGCCGGTACTTTTACCCATCTCCCGCAAAACTGTGGTGGGTGACGTCCTCGATCTCCCCGAGCCGAAGGATCGCGATGCAGGGACGATCGCCTGCCTCGTGCGCGGACTGGTGGCACGAGTGGATATTTTTCGGGTTCACAATGTCCGTGCGACGGCTGACAGTGTGCGTGCAATCGCCGCGATCCAAGGGATGACCGCTGGGAAGGTGGGCTGACAATCCTATGGCGCAGTCGAGTTCTCGCTCGCAATCGGTGCATCCGGTCGCAGTGCTCTGTTTTCTAGAAGAGCGATTTTCAGCCTTTCCGTCTTAGATTCTCGATAGAGGAACGCGAGATAATGAATGGACTTCTCCGCTCTCCATGTCTCAAGAAGCTGATTCTGAACGCTGACACGAATCTCTTTCCCGTCGATCACGGGGGCTTGATACTCCTGTTGCGGCGAGAGTGTGACAAGATGCCCTGACACATTCACCTGAATTAGAGGAGATTTCAAAAAGGAGACTAGGGACAGACGGGGCTCGGAATCAGACTTCGTCGCCTCCTCGGACATGAGATGACACCGAATGCGCGATGGCCCCAATGCCCCTGCCGACTGATCCGTAGCAGCATCGTAGCTGGTTACGGTGAGCACTTTTCCGGACTCAACCTTCAACTCCATACGAAATACCTTCGGAGTCGCAGTCGCATTCCGAATCTCGAGCGAATGATTCCCAGGAAAAATGGCTATGATTCCGGAATTATCACCGATGGAAAGCGGTTCTCCGTCGTTCAGGATCAATTCTCCCATAGCGACATAGCTGGGTTCAGAGAGAGTGATGAGATTCAGTATCCTGACATACCCAACTTCCGGGTGAGACGACTGAGCCAAGGCATCATGAGAAGAAATAACGCAGAGCGAGAGCAGGATCAATGAAATGCGGGCAGACATCGTAGTTTCAGGGTTCGCGTGTAGAAAAAACCTCCATCTGGACGCGCTCGATCCGTCCTGTAGAATCCCGAATCGGGCGTGCAAACACATCGCGGATACAGTGTCGCCGGGCGACGACCTCTCCTGTGGTCCGATGGAATACTTCGGCAGCCGTGTGAATCCGAAAATGACGGCTCGAGAGTGTGGTCGCGTGAAAGAGTCGGGCGAAAGGCTCCTCAGCTTCGGCGTCATTGTGGTGCTCGGGTAGGGCCTCATGTCGTCGAAGAAGTTCAGAAAAAACTCGTGCGAGATGAGACGGACTATAAAACGGGCGAGCTGCGATCAAACCGTCTGCGATTTCCGGGATTGCTTCCTCTCGGATGGCACTGCGCACGAATTCACGCGATCCCTCGCGCTCGTATTCGGGTGTATCGAAACGATTCTTTGTAATACGAAGATCACTGGAAACCGACGGCCCTCGGAGGAGCGTTTCGACTTCAAACCGTGTCGGAACTGTGTTCAGATTCATCTGTCCGTAGATGAGAGCATAGGCTCCTTGGGCATTGAGGTCGGCATCATAGACGAGTGAATAGGGTTTCATCGCCGACCTTACAGGGTCAGATGCTGTGGGTGGCGGGCGGTGGATGTCGGGATCGTAGTGAAGATAGAGCGCTGCATCATTTCCCGCTGCTGATCGCAGATTCGTACCCGGATATCCAGTGTGAAACAGATCGAGCCACTGACTCGCTCGCATCCCCGGCCTGTCAAAGAGGGCATGCTCGGGGCGTCCGATGCGTAGCGTATTTCCCCCACCCCAGCTCTTGCCCGGCTGTGCGGTGATCGGGAGGCTCTTCAAGGAAGTTTCTCGCAAGGTGTCGTAGTGGTGGGTTAGCGGCTGGGTAACGGAGAAATCGCTCTCGATATTCTCCGGTTTCGGAATCCACATCACAGGATCATGAATATGTCCCAGTTCAGTCACGGAAAAGAATCGCCCGAGCTGAGAGAGTCGCCACGGAGCAAAGGCTGCCTCCTCCGGATTGACTGGACGCCGGAAGAGTTCAGGAGTTTCCTCGTCACTTTTTGGAGACTGTCGAGGATGGGACGAATCGTATCCTCGGTCCGGCCAGTCACGGACGCGAACCTGGTCTTTCAGTAGATCGGGTCTGGAAGAGGTAACTTTGTCCGAGTCAAAATTCCTGTATCCTGGCGATGCGCGGAGCCGATAGAGTGAGTTCTCGGCTGTGGTACGGGAAAACCAAGGCATCCACGGATCACCTAAATGAGAACCAACCGGCGTCGGGGCGGCTCCAAATTCTTCGGCGGATAGGTTCGGTATCGCCAAACGCATAAATGATTCTCCCGACTGCATCACCGACGGCTGGCGCGCAAAGAAAAATCCATGGCGGGGCTTGCTCGGGAGATCCCCAGGATCGGCGCGGCCACATCGATCCACGAGATCGTCGCCGAGAAACAACTCATACTGCGCCCGCACGGACGCATTCGTTACCCCGCGTAGATCCTGGATCACTGGAAAAGCCACAAGAGGCGGGCGAGGAATGAGAATCTCCCATCGAATCGCACCGAACTGCACGATCTCATAGTGACCCGGAGGAACAGAGACCGAAATTCCGCCAGAGGTAGGAAAGGCCTCGTCCGAGACTCGAGTCGAGTCCGGGATTTCGTACCACTTAGAATTTGCCTGAAATTTCAGCGAATCTAGGAAACGAAATCGGAGCCGAACATTCGACATCGCTACCCCCTGATCGAATGGATTCCAGAATTCTGCATACGGAGTCGCTTCGAAAATAATGAGATCCGACTTATCCTGCACCTTGTAGCCGATGTATCGGAATCGAACAAAAAACTCGTTTACCGGGCAGTAGGCGTCTACACCTCGAAATTTTCGATCCTTGGCATTTTTCGTATTTGATGGCAACGAGGGCTTTCCATCCTCGTCTACGTAATCGATCACGTTCGCCGCGAGTGTCCCCAGATAGCTCTCATCCGGCGGGAAACCTCCCTTTCTGTCTTCATATCTCGGAAGATTTCTCGAAACTAGGTCGGCGATCTTCAGATCCCTCTCTGCCACCAGCGTATTCAGATTGTATCGAGATTTCCCCTCATCCACATACCCATGACCATAAGGAATCATGGGAATCGCTCGATAGGGAGATAAACCATATGCGAAACGACTGCGATTCGCATCAGGAGAGCTGCTCGCGAAATCAAATGGATGCTTTCCCTTCTCATTCCCAAGAAGTGGCCATGACTGAAGAACGATCTCGCGAGTCGATAATCCCGGAACGATCTGATTCGTAAAACTTTGTCCTCGTAGGACTGACGGGAAGCGATACAAAGTCCCCGATGTAGACGATAGTGGAAATGCCTTCGGATTTCCCACACGAGAATCTCTCGCCCGATATCCGGTCATGATCGCAGCGGTGGATGCCTCGTTCGCAGTGATCGATACGGCATCTCGATTTGGATAGCCTTCGAGGTCCTCAATCCAATAGGTAAAACGAGCGCCCCAGGGAGAGTGTGAATCCGATGGAGGAGACAGCTCTTCGATTCCCAGTTCCGGAGTGGACAATTCGGTGATGACAGATCCTTGGGCATCCAGTTCACTGAGTGGCGGCAGTTCAATCAAATCCCGCCGTGTACTCCCCAGGAACTCCACCACCGGCGCTGCCAGAGACTGATCTGCGAGGGCGCTCGTTTCGATTGCGTCGAAATTGGGCATAGCACTTGTCTGAGTATTACCTCCGGCAAACAGCGGCGTGTGAGTGAGGGTCTCATGCGAAGGTGTCGTTAGAAAGGTGTAGCGATCCTTTCCCGACGCTCCCGTTCCGCCCCGAACCATGGTCACGAAGTAATCGTCATTCGCGACCAGAGGACTTAGCCTAGCTAGCGCGGTGGCAAAGGCAGCTTCCTCCGCTAGCTTAGCTCGCACAGATGCACTGATAGGCCTCGTGATCTCCACCTCATTGCGAGAGAGGGAGAGCAGGAAAATCACGATCAGAGCGAGCGCTGACACGAGAATGAGAGTCAGGAGCAATGCTACGCCGGAGCGAGAAGATGGAGAAGTTCCACGAGCCTTTCTCATCGAATCCTTTTTGGTAAGGTGAGACGTATCCTCTTTTCGCGACAGTTTCGTACAATACGTTCCTCTGTCGGATTGAGACCTCCGGCACCTGCCTTCGCCCAATCGACGACCCAGTCTTCGTATCGCGTAAGGCTTGCAGCGATCTCCTGAGAGATCGTGCCGATCACCAGATCAATGACATCTGGAGCGACGAGAGCCGGCCACTCATCTCCCTGCGAGCCCACTACATTTCGATTCAGTTCCCGCGCGCTGATCAGACGAGTCCTCCCGTTCGGCAATTCCACCCGTCGATAGGGGGTCAGTTCAAATCGTACAACACGCTCACACACCACGTCATCCGGAAATACAATTTCATGAATCGGATTTGCCGGGTCGGACCAGTCCTGAGCCGAGCCATGCGACGGATGAAAGTCGGGCGGTGGGGCGATCAATCTTTCCGAAATCGCTCCATTAGGCCATGGATGAACGATGGAGCGGACCCGATCTGTCTTCGATTTTCGGGCATCCTCAACCGGAACCAAACGACGAGAGAATAGAAATGGGAATTTCCCATTTCCAAAATGTCCGTTTCGCACTGCTGCTGGATTTATTCCATCAAGAGGAAGTCCTTCCTTCATCGAGTTTTCCGCCCATCCATCATCGATTTGTCCCGACACAAATCGAAGAATCCCATCTGCATACCCCTCTGCAGATGGATGTCCGCCGGGCCGAAAGTGGCGAAACAGCTTCATGCCAGCCCTACTCTGCGGATGAATTGGATCATTCTTCGCATATGCTACGTAGTAGCCCACGAGAGCAGTAGTCCCCGCCGCTGAGGTCGTATTCCCACCGGCTTCTCTCGCAAAAGCGAGCGAACTAAACTCCGGAGCCGCATTTGCAAAGCTGCGCTTGTTCAGAGAGCCTGTTCCTTCCCTGCGATTCACTTCGAAGGGAAGAAAAAAGCGGTTTTCAAAAAACTCCCGCTGTACCGGACTACTTCTTGGTGGTAGCCTCGCGGTTCCGACGGTGCGCACAGAGCAATGGGCGCTGAGATCCCGCTCCATGAACTCCAGAATCAACCTCACACCCGAGGAAGACTCGCTCCCATCTGTCCCGTTGCGAAAGGACGCTAGGGCAACTGAAAGCATGGCCGAAAGAGCGTAGATAAGGATCGAGAGAACTCCCATGGCTGCCAGTAGTTCGACGAGACTCGTCCCTTTCTGCCCTGCCACAGACTCGCACGAATGCTTCGTCCCCTTCATCGCACCCGAATCCTAGTTACGAATTGCTCTTCAGATCTCACGCTTTCAGCGGCTTGCGCAGGTTGGGCCACGCTGAGATTGACATCCATCAGGGAATTCGTCGATTCCGATATGCTCAGTTCGATCTGCAGCAGGTAAAAAGCCTCACGAGGGAGACCACTTCCCGATTCCCAGGCGGATACATCGACCTGATTCAAAAAGTAACCGTCTGCATCGAAGGAAAAACAGGCTCTGGAGTCTCCCTTCGTCAAATTCGTGAGCAATATGAGAGTCTCTTCCGCAAACCCGATCTCGAGCGTCCCATCTTTCCCGACGACGATCCCCTCGACTGCCTTCATTGCGATCCGAGCTGCGTTGTCCTGATCGCGAGCAAGAGATTGCATCGAGTGACTGCTCGCCAACAGAGCCAAGAGAGGCAAGGCCACTGCCGAAACAATCCCTGTGGAAATCGCGACCTCCACGAGAGAATAGCCCCTGCTATGACACCTGAGATTCTTTGATCGCACCCGATAGTTCATCCCTCGTTGAGCACACGAATGAATCCAGTCTTCCAAAACACCTCCACCCACGTCACGACTGGCAACTGACGCCCATCGACTCCTGTCCGATTCCCCGTAAAAAACCGTTCTCCCGTCCTCGAGTCGTAATAACCTTCCGCGATACCCATCAACAAGGCATCCGCATCAGCGAAAGCCGGAGTCTTCACGCCTCCGTCCGCTCCGAAAATTAGACAATGTGTAGGGATCGTCTCACGCTCCTCTCCGTCTCCCGCTGCGACTGAAAAACCATCTGGCCACGGGAAATCGTGAACCGTCTTGATCTCCTCTCCGGGGCTGAGATCATGATCCCTCCCCTTCGCGAAGATCGTTCCTTCTGGAAGTCGTCGCCATGTTGAAGAACGGCGGAACTCGGCGGGCTTTTCGATCCCATCGTCCGACTCTTCCGCGCCTTGGAGACGAAAAAGCGCATAGGCTCGGCAAGCCAAGCGAGTCGATGTCTCACCAGTGAAGCCAACAGCGCGCTCCTCTCCCATCGCGACTGCCTCGGCTCGTGCCCGAATGAGAAATGATGTCAGTTCATGGGCGGAGGCCCTCCGCGAAGGAGCTAGCGGGACAATATTCGGCACTGCCAAAGCCAGCAGCATCGATATCACCGCGATGACTGCCAGTAACTCCAGTAAGGAGAATGCGGATCGGCCAATGCATTGACGACTGATTCTCAGCACTGGATTCCGAGCCCGCATGAACGCAGGGTGTCAAAATCCGTCGATCCGGTCAAGCACCTTGCCTCGGATTTTTCAGAAATCTATCCAATCAGTCATCTCCGCTGCTCAGAGCCGCCTCCACTCATGCCCGTGGCGACGGAGTAGCTCATCGGCTTCGCGGGGACCCCACGATCCGGCGGGATACTCGGCCATCTTGGGTGGATTCGTCGACTTCTGCCAAGCATTTTCAATTTGGTCGATGTAACGCCATGCATATTCGACCTCGTCCTTGCGAGCAAAGAGCGTCGCATCGCCCGCCATCGCGTCGAGCAGCAGTCTCTCATAGGCCTCCGGACTATTCGCACCGAAACTGGTCTGGTAGAGAAAGTCCATCTTCACCGGCTGAAGCATCGCTGCCGGACCGGGGCGTTTGGAGCGTATCCCGAGCGAGATTCCCTCATTCGGTTGAATGCGGATGACGAGAACATTGCCAGGCAATTCCTCTGCTCCGGGCGAGGCATTGAACAGTACGCGAGGAGCCTGTTTGAAGTGGATAGAAATCTCCGTCCCCTTGCGTGCGAGCCGCTTTCCCATGCGAACATAAAAGGGAACACCCGCCCAGCGCCAGTTGTCGATCATCACACGCAGAGCGACGAAGCTCTCAGTCATGGAGCCGGGATTCACCCTGTCCTCGCGCCTGTAGCCGGGCACCTCCACGCCGTTCACTGTCCCGGCGGTATACTGCGCACGCACCACATTCTCCGCCACATCCTCCACGTTGCGAAATCCACGCAAGCACTTCAGCACTTTTACCTTTTCGTCGCGCACTCCGTCGGCGGACAAATCGGCAGGTGGCTCCATCGCCACTAGGCTGAGGAGTTGCAGCAAGTGATTCTGCACCATGTCGCGCAAAGCACCGGCCTTGTCATAGTAGCCACCGCGTCCCCCCTCCATCCCCAAGTGCTCTGCACAGGTAATCTGGACGTGATCGATGAAGCGATTGCTCCACAGAACCTCGAAAAGATGATTCGCGAAGCGCAGCACCATGATGTTCTGTGCCGTTTCCTTGCCTAGGTAGTGATCGATGCGGTAAGTGTGTGCCTCAGCGAAGGTATCATTCACCACCTGGTTCAACTGCTGAGCCGTCGCCAGATCCGTGCCGAAAGGCTTTTCTACGACCGCTCGCGCCCATCCGTTCTTCGAGTGATTCAGGCCTGACTGACGTAAGTGAAGCAGGATATCGTCAAAAAATTCCGGAGCAGAGGCGAGGTAAAACAAGCGATTCGGGCTGGCTCCAGCCTTCTCCATCGCATCAAGTTTCTTCTTTAAACTGAGATAGCCCGCCTGATCGCCGAACTCACTCTGGTGGTAGCTGATACTTTGAGAGAACTGTGCCCACAGGTCGTCATTGTGTCCCTGGCGTGAGACCTCGCGATTCAGTTTTTCCAAATCTGCGCGAAATTCCTCGTCTGTTTTCTCCCTGCGAGCAAAGCCCACCACGCGCAATCCGGCAGGCAGATCGCCCGTCGCCGCGAGATTGTACAGAGCGGGGACGAGTTTACGGTGCGTCAGATCGCCCGTCGCTCCGAAGATGACGAGGATGCAGGGTTCAGGATAATTGCGAATGCTCAGATCAGCTTCGCGAAAGGGGTTTTCTTCCATCGGTGGGAAATGAACCCGCAGATTGGTGGGCATTGCAAATGAATTGATGGGTGCTCAGAAAATCTTCTCGCGACAGAACTAAGTAATTTTCTGGACGAGCTTTCATCTTCTGTTTACAGGACGCGGTTCGGTCTTACCGTTACGCGTTATGGAATTCGTAAAGGCGGTTCTCACTCATTGGTTTTTCTGGGGCTTTATTCTCGGATTCGTTTTCTGTGTTCTGTCGATGCAGTCACACTGGAAGACGAAGCGAGAACTGAAGAAGCTGAAGGGACATATCTCCGACAAACTGGAGATCGAAGCAGATAATCTTGCCGACCTGAAGAAGGAAAAAGAATCTTTAAAGCAGCAGAATGAGAATCTGCGGATCAAAGTCAAGGAACTTCAGGCTGTGAGCGGAAGCCCTGCAGCACTCACGAGAGAATTGGAAATCTATGCTCGGGCTGAAAAATCGATGATGATCGCGGCTCCGGGTTTTGCTCCTGCGTGGGAAAAGGCGAAGTCCGAAGCTCTCGCCGGAATCGAATCCGAGGAAGCAGGCAAGACGCTGGGAGGAAAGATTCTCGGACTCTTCACTTCACACAAGAGCGGCG